>JAWOCD010000115.1:0-82583 GCA_046483985.1 Promethearchaeia archaeon | reverse complement strand
GAATCACGTCTCCCATCGTAACGACTGTCCCCAAATGCCCTACCGCATCAATCGCGGTTGATTTGCCCGAACCCGGAAGTCCGGTGAATCCAATAACTTTCATCGTGTTGTTGTCTTTCTAGAACTATAACTTATATATTTACTTAATTATTTAATGTAATTAAGATTAAAAAATAAATTATCTGTATGTTGAGATTTAAGCGCTTAGTTCCAAAAGCTGCCCTTTTTTCTATCATTTTAATCATTTTAGTTCCGGTCTTTTCGGGGAGTTCTAATTTTATATGTCAAGCCAATGTCGAGGGCTACGATCGGACTAAGCATGATCCCTTTTCGGGAAGGAACTTGAACGACTCGATTTCGTTAACGATCCCGGAAGACACCTATAGCGATCAAGTCCATGTGAACTTTACACAGCTCAATGAATCCCGAGATTTTGTGCGGAATGGTGGAGTGGATGGCGATGATCGGGGTTGGAACAGTACGGACGA
This sequence comes from Promethearchaeia archaeon, assembly GCA_046483985.1. Lineage (GTDB taxonomy): Archaea > Asgardarchaeota > Lokiarchaeia > Sigyniarchaeales > SOKP01 > JAWOCD01. The sequence goes on along the minus strand of JAWOCD010000115.1, from coordinate 82,095 downwards.
GACGGATGTAAATTATTCATGGACCGAGGATGGACCAGAAGATTCGAACTGTCTTTCCATCAATACAACCGGAAAAAATAGTAACCATACAGAGAGACCAATGAATAATTCTCAAGGGATAGAGAACTTTAAAGACAAGAACCTCAGTGATTGGAATTTAGAAAATAATGAGACTCAAGGAGAAAAAAATTTAACACAGGAAATTGATACTAAATCTTACGATTTGAATTCTTATTCACTAATGCATAAGTATGAAGGAGAGGAAAAGGTTATTATGGCAAATAGTTCCTACGAGTTCTTTTTTAATTCTAGTTTTCCCAATGTGAAAACTAATCTATCTTTCTGGTACAAGGTACAACTAGAACCTCCTGGACCTACTATGAATTCAATGGAAATAGGAGTATTTTTGAAAACACCATCTAATATCTCTTATTTATTAAATAATTGGAAGAAAATCTATGAGGTAACAGATGAACAAAATTACACAGACTGGATCAATCAAAACTTTTCGAATTTCAAGGATTTATTAAATCAAACGGGTAATTATTCCCTTATATTTTATTCGAAACATAACCACAATGCCAATAGGTCTACAAGTGCTTACTTCGATTATATCGAACTCAACATTACCCAAGGATATAAACAATTCAACGCCTCAGAGTTTTTATCATGGAATCAATCGATCCCCTTAAACCGAGAGGTGTGGAAAGACGGACAATTTAACCTCTCATACTCCATATCCGAAAAATTCACCCGTATTAACCATTCGCAGGTATATGCCGCTTTTAAAATTAATGATAATCTTACCATCATTGAATCGATTAAAGAGGCATCTAATAATAATACTTGGGTTAATCAATCTTTTCCTCTCAATAAATCAATTCTTAACAACACCGACCTTAATATTAATATGGGGCTCTATTTTAATAGAACCACCTATATTTTCCCAAATGAATCCTTTTCCATCTTTTATGACAATATCAGTTGTTATGTACATACGAATCCGGATCCCCCCCAGGTCAACTTAGCGGTCACCAGTCCCGCCTCAGAACTAAACCAAACCCGTTATGTAGATCGAGACAAGTTCGGAAATGCGTTTGTTAATATGTCCGATGGGAAATTTCAGTGGGAAAGTGGGACGAGATACCGACTCAACATCACGGCAAACTCGACCTTTGTGGTTGCGGACGGAGTGGTTACGTATTATCTGGTTGAGACTGGGGAAGAGGGCGCTCCAGATGGAGACGGAGAACCGAAAAGAGATCAAATCAATATCACCGCGTTCGTATTTATCTTGCTGTTGATGATGATTTTCAGTGCCTATGTATATGTGGTTCGGCTGGAAAAACGCTCATTTATTAATCCAGAATACGATTATATCAAGAAACTGAAAATCAAACGGGATCTTAAGACTAGGGGGAAACGCCCCTCACCGAAAAAAGCACTGACCCGCTGCAAATCATGCGGCAAATTTATTAATAAGGACGCCAAATTTTGCGAGCATTGCGGGGCAGCTCAACAATAAATACATTTAAAATAGATAAGACATCTTATTATTATTAGGGAATATACACATTCAAGGTTTCTTTCATGACGAATTCTTCAAAAAAGAAAGATGAAAAAGAAAAGGACGGGTACTCGTCAAAACTGAATAAAATGATTGATGATTTCGACTTAGATGTAGAGGCTTTAGAATCTCCCGCGGAAGAGGATACCGATGATTCTGCATTACCCGAAGAGAAACTAGCGGACGAAGAAGATACTGAGGCATTTTTAGAAGAGGAAAAAGAGGAAAAGAAATATATCGTACAGCCCTCGGATACCCCTGTCTATTTGAACTGGCGGGCATTCAAACGGATGATAGGATATGCAATTCGGTATGCCAACGATGATATAGAACAAGAGGATTGGCGAGAGGTGTACGGTATTCTGATTGGATCCGTCGAAGATGAAACCTTAGTGGTGATAAAAGACGCCATTCCGCTCGTTCCCGGAGGAAAAACGGGAGTGGAACTGGAGCCGGTTCATTACGTTGATCTCTCTCAGATCGATGAATCGATTTATGATCAGGCGATTCAAAATAAAAAGACAGATTTTATCGTGGGTTGGTGGCACACTCACCCCGGTTTTGGCTTCTTTTACAGTGAAGTTGATTGTTATACCCATTTGGGATATCAAGCCCCTAATCCATATGCAGTAGGGTTGGTCTTTGATCACACGGAAATGCAACACGATCATTTGGGCGTTGCAGGAATTCGCTTAACAGACCCTGATGCAGGGATTTTGAGTGATTATAAGTTAGTTGAGCTTCATTTTGATCACGATTTAGAGGAAATGCGAAAAAAAGTCAACAATTTAATTAATGATATACTAGAAAACATCGATGAAGTGCTAAAAGACTTAGAATATATTGATCAAACCCTTAGAAGGAAAGCTTTGGCTCAGCTCCAGAGGAATTTCGGGTTAATCTTGGTGCCCAAAAGAGATCTAAAGATCGTTAATGACCAAGAAGAGGCACAAGAGGAAGAGGATAAAATCTATGTGTGGGATTCTAATTTTAACGAAAAGAAATATAGAATTCCTAAATATCGGGAAAAAATTGAGGAAAAGATCCAGAACTATGAAGAAAAATTAGAAGAATTGCTCGAAAAGGGAAAAGAGGAGAAATTTAAGAAAAAGAAGGAAAAATACAAAGGAAAAATGCACTCTACCTTGGAAAAACCGAACGAATGGTATGAAAAATTATTGGATGATTTTAATACACGGATTGAACGTATCTATCCATATTATGATTATTTAGATACAGAAGAAAGGAAAATCATTGAACATTTTGAAGAACGAATCTCAAAATACAGCGATGGGCTAGATATGCTTAATACTCGGGCAGAATTTAATATAAAACAAAGAAAGAAAGAGTAGAAGGTCAAAAGAAAAACTTATTTTAATTCATGCCCACATTCTAAGCAAAATTTTGAATCTGCAGGGTTCTCATGGCCACATTCTGGACATTTAAGATCTTTTTTCTTAGTTTTGGAAACCCCTCTCTTTTCTGCTAATTGTTTCTTACGTTGTTGTTTTTTGCGTTGCTTCTTTTTTACTTTTTGAACTTTTTCTTGAATTACATCTAAAGAAATTTCTCCTCCCTCTTTCACTTGTTCAACTGCTTTGTTCGCAATCGTCCAGATCTCTTTAAAGGAGGGAAGCCTTCCATAATTTTCTTCGAATTCATTTACTAATTTTTTACATGTTCGCTTTTTAAGATATATGCCTTTTCTGCGAGCGTATTCTCGAAGAGTTTCTCTTATAAACTTTTTATCGAATTCAGGAGTGGCATCGCACATAGGACATTTTTCATTTCTCTGAAGAGAAAATGCCCAGCCACAATTCTTGCATTCGAAAATAATATCGGTTTCAGACATTATTTTTTTATTTTTTTCTTTTCTTATTTATTAGTTTTTTCTTACATGTAATTTTATTTTTAGAGTTTATATAGTTTATATTGCATGAAGGCAATTATGATCTTTTCCTATTTCAAGTAGTTCTTAAAAAATGTTTAAATACTTGTAAGAGATAGTTATAGTAGGAAAAATTTTTATAAACATATTGTTTAAATTACTTGAATCATATTAATTATACAGTGAACTTCTTTTCAAGTAATTTAAATAGGTCAGTTATATTCACTTTTTTATAATGATATCTTATGACAAATACGATTTACATTAAAAACAGAAGAGATAAACATAAAAAGATCAAAGAAGCAATTTTTATGTTTTCAGGCGGTCAGAAGTCATTACTTATCAGAGGGGAAGGTCAAGAAATATCAACCGTGGTGGAAATAGCAGAAATTCTGAAGCAAAAGCTATATCCCACCTTGGAGGTTGCGAATATTTCATTAGGAAGTCGACCTTACTATAACCAAAAAAGAAGACACAATAAACGGAACAGGAACGATAAATTCAACAAAAACATGATTTCAAAAATTGAAATTCTACTAGAGAAATCTTATATTTAAATTTAAACAGATTCTACAGCCAAAAACCAAAAACCATGAAATCAAAATCGAAATCAAATTTTGACAACTTAGGGCCTCTATTGAAAGAAGAAAGGACCAAAGCAGTGTGCGAGATTTGTGGTTCATATATCTTTAAACAAATCTACTACGATGAGACTAAAGAGAACAAAAAGAAAACGGTATTCGTTTGCAAAAACTGCTTAAAGAATAATAACCAAAAATAGGAATAAAAATCTGAATCTCGCAAACTACAGAAAGAAAATATAAATCCATTAAAAAAATCGGAATTTTGGATTTTATACAGCCATTAGTAATCGAATTGAGTCAGTTTTCTTCATCCGCTTTATCTTCTCTACGTTTTTCTAAATAGTGGTTCCAGTTAAAACTCAATATGAAAAACATGATAGTGATGGTAACTAATAGCATGATAGCCTCTGTTATGATACTTGAAGTGTCATTAAGTTCTATGCCGCTTGCGGTAAAACCTAAAGCGATCAACACGGGCCAAGCACAATAAAAAATTGTCGTAAAATTCTTTCCTAACCAGCCGGGAATAATACATTTCCATGCGGGATACTTCATCATTCCAAGAGGTAAAAAGAGAATATCGTCAGGTAAGGGTGTTAATGCAAATAAAAATATATAAAACGGAATTTTGTCTTCGTTTTCCAATACGACTTTTCCAAATCCATCAATATTTTTAAGAAGGCCAGATTTCTTTTCCTCTACCAGTTTTTTAGCTCCATACCCCACTGCATAACCGGAAAATTCCCCTAATGCACTTCCTAAGCCGCCTGCAATTGCTAAACCGAGGATTTCCAACCAAAATGGAGCAGACTGAAGCACTTCGGTTAAGTTCCCCAACAAATCTAAATATCTAATATATACCGAATTGCTTAATGAAAATAAGACAAAAGGAAATGGAATCGGGAATCCAATCGAAGCAGACCCTAAAAAACAGATACCCAATGAGATTGCCAAGGCCCAATAATAATTTGAACCTTCTGTAATTAAAGCTACATTACTACGCGATTCCATAACTGCTTGTCTAAACTCAGGTACATTAAAAAAGAGCATTAAATAGATAATAATCGCTAAATAGAAAAACATAAAGACGACCGTAAGCCTTTTTGCGACCGCCATATTTTATTACTTTACCTCCTTTTTGGAGATTTTCATACTTAATCCGTTCCGTGCCTCTTTTAGAATATCTAAATTCGAGGTAATCTCACCGAGTTTATTCATTTTATTCTGCATTTGTTTTGCTTCTAATATAATAATAAGTTCGTCAGATTTAGGATTATAAAAGATATCTCCTTTCTCTGTGTCCTTTTTGGCTTTTTGGTTTACGCCCTTTTTAATTCCGAGCCCTGGGAGAATCCAAAAATCTTTCGAGCCGAAGTGAAATCTTCCCCGTAGAACAAAGGGCATCTTACGCAAAAGAGCATCCGCACAAATCGGAGAGAGATGGCGCAAAAAAACCCCTTTTAATTCCCCCACACCAAAGAGCTTAAATTCAATGGGAATCTTTGCTTCAGACATATTCTATTAGTAAAAGAATCTAAAATATAAATATTATTGGTTAGTAAAGTGTGCATTTAGAATTCTTAATCTGAATTTGAATTCCACTGCTGCAGAAAAGCTTTTTAATAATTATCCCTAGAAATCTAAAACAAAACATTTAAATAAGAGATTCATTATAATTATAACAGACAATAGTAAATCTATTGCGCATTGTTTAAGTTAGCACAAAAACAGTTTATACGCTGTTAGATAACCGACATTATTAGAACAGATTACTTTTATACTCAGTTCCGTACTACTGAATCCAATTAATAGTAATTTGACATTACATTTTATTCCAAATACATAAAATAGTCTATAATTCCTTACTACTATAGGACAAATATAGTACAATCCTTACCATTTACATAGTAATTCTCATCCGTCAATAACCAAAACAGTAATTCTCAATACGTCCTACGTTCTTTGATGAGTTCTGACACGTTGTATAAAAGATCTCCCTTTATCACACTATACCGATACGCAAGACAAACTTCTAACAATATAACAGCAAAACGGAAATTCTTAATTGTCAAGAACTAAGAAACGCACCTCGATTCAGACACTAACTACTTTAAAGCGGAGAATTACTATTGTCTCTCTTTATTCTTCCGAAAAATCTACGCGTTTGAGATCCTGTTTTGTATCTATGTCATAAAATCGAAAATCTGTAGGAATCTCTACTGCCTTAATTTTTTCATCTTGATTTTCGATTAGCATATTAATCATTTCGGTTAATCGAGAAGCAGCGTATTCCGGCATAGACTTTTGTATTTTAATAATAAATTCATATGATAAATAGAATAAAGGAATGATCTGATTTACAATTTGCTCTTTACTGCATCCTTGGATTTCCTTTTTCTTGATTTGTTTCAAGTAAACAAGATCCCTTCCCTTTCCCCAATATTCTGAAATCGAAACGATTTTTCGAGGTCCAGGTCTTTCTTTACCATCCAATTCTTGGACCAATCGAGTAGAGATTATTTTTCTATAAAAAACCAGAGGAAGTTCTGGCTCGTTTTGAATATGTGCCCGTAATGGTTCTTGAATAGATTGAAATTTAGAAAAATCAAAGATAGTATCTCCCGGTAAGACGCAATAATTGTAGTCTTCAGAAAAATACTTTTTACTATTCGAGATTGATATGAAAGAATATAGCGGTCCTAATTCAAATCGTTTGGAAGCATGAAAAGTTGAAACTTTGTCCTTTACAGATTGATGGGTCTTTTCAAAATTCGCTAGAAAATCATCAATTTTCTGACATAAATAACCAGTTATCACAATTATTTGTCTTGGACTGAGAAGCAGTAAATTCTCTATTGTATATTGAAGAATAGGTTTATTTCCAATTTGTTTTAACCGAATTAATGATTTAGGAATATTTTTGGTAATTGTTCGGAGTCGAGTTCCCTTTCCAGCACATAACAAGATAAAAACCGTATCTTGAAACGGATTATTATTCCCGTGTTGTAACAATGGTTTCTCCATCCTCATCAAGAATAATTGTATGTTCTTGCTGGGCTACAGGTTCCTTCGTACGTTCTATTAATATATTGTATTTTTCTAATATCTGCTTTTGCAAGAAAATATTGATAATCCGATTGATCTTCTGTCTCGGAATAATACCCTTATGCAATAATAGTCGAGGAGAAAAGGGAAGTTGCTTGGTCGCTTTTTCTATTTTGTTCATGTAACTTAAGTGCTGATATGAGATGTTCTTCTTTTTTTTCTTGGCAAATCGATAGATATAAGCATTTTTTCCATTAACTACTTTTCCCACACCAGAAGTAGCAAATGGTTCGCATGCATAGGCGTCCCCTGGTTTTAGGACTTGATTATGGCGCTTTTCTTTGTAATTAGGGATAAAAGGGCCCGCATGAAGATTATAGCGTTTCAATTCATGACCCCCCAAATTCGTTATGGGTCGTAATCCTTTCATAATAATTTCATTGCCGATGGCTTCACCTAACTCATATAATTTCGTACCGGGTTTGAAGCGCTCAATAGCGGCCTCTAATCCCTCATCAGCGGCATCTATATAATTTTGAAGGGAAGGATCATCATCAATATTAATGGTAATAGCTGAATCAGCAATATATCCCTCATAGTGAGAACCTATATCGATTTTAAGAAGTCCTCGTTCGGGAACGATAGTATTATCATCAATAGGTGGACTGTAATGCGCTGCGATTTCATTTAAAGAGATATTAATGGGAAATGAAAGCTCACAGCCGCAATCATAGATTTTTTGTTCACAACTATTCGCAATTTCTAAAAAAGTAACACCAGGTTTCACTATTTTGCGAGCAAGTCTTTTTGCCGCAATAACAGCTTCGCCTGCCTTAAGATAATTTTCTACCCAATTTTCGCTCATATTTATTCCAAATTATGACTAAATTTTTTTATTTATTAAAAAAAAATACAAATTAAAATTAATTCCACTTTTATCTTCATTTTCGAATATTTCAAATACCCAGTCATAAGTGCTTTTTACTCCGATTAACGATACTACGGCTCTAACCGATCGGGCGTCCTCGGATACATTACTGCCTCTCTAACGTCATCTAATCCACATAAGATTGTCAACCATCGAGCTATTCCCAGACCAACGCCAGCATGTGGAGGCATTCCAAAATCGAATGTTTTTAAGTGATATTGGAAAGATTCTGGATTTAATCCCTTATCATCCAAGGCTTTCTCTAAATATTCTTTATCATGAACCCGTGTCCCTCCCGAAGTAAGTTCTAGCCAACCCTTCTGTAGATCAAATGATTCACTATATTTGGGGTCTTCGGACGGCATAATATAAAATGGCTTAATTGACATCGGCCAATGCGTAATATAATAATATCCCGTTAATTCCGTCCCGAGCTTACGATACGCTTCTGTTGGAATATCTTCTCCAAAGGGGATCTCAATATCGAATTTTGTGCTAAGAATATCTAAGATCTCTTCGTATGTATAGCGAGGAAATGGAACTTCAGGGATTACCGTTTTATCTTCCATATCCAAAAATTTAAGCTCCGGCATCTTATTCTCTCTGACATCTTTGATGGCATTATGAATCAAATTTTCCATAATATCTAACACATCATGCATATTTGCAAAAGCCATTTCAATATCCAACATAAAAATTTCGCAGAGATGCCGCTTTGTATGACTTTTTTCCGCTCGAAAGCAAGGGCTCAATTCAAAAACTCGTTCGTATACTCCGCTTAACTGCTCTTTATATAATTGAGCCGATTGGGTCAAAAAAGCTTCTCGTTCAAAATACATTATGGGAAATAATTCTGTTCCTCCCTCCGTTGCCGACCCAATAATCTTCGGGGTAGTCATTTCCGTAAAATTCTCAGAAAAGAGAAATTTACGAATAGAGCGGAGCAATTCTCCTCGAATTTCAAAAATCGCTTGGTTTCTCAGAGATCGTAAATCTAATGGGCGATTATCTAAACGTAGATCCAATTCACTTACGGTTTCCCCCGTCATATCTATGGGAAGCTTTTCTGGAGTTTTATTTAAGATCTTCAAGTCGGAAGGAACAATTTCAATACCGCCAGGTGCCTTATCAAAGGCTTTTACTTTTCCTTTTACCATGATACAATATTGATACCCGACTTTTGCTTTCTCAAATACCTCATCCGAGACCACACCTTTTTTTAAGGTGACTTGCCGCTCTCCATATTTATCTTGAAGGCTAATAAATTTAAGACCTCCCAGATCTCGAAAGTTACGCACCCATCCGCCGAGAAGAACTTCTTCACCGACTAAATCGGACGTAATATCTTTTGTATAATGGGTTTTTCTCCAATCTCCTAGTTTGTCTAGCATTTTGTTCAGTTTCCTTTAATTTATTTTTTCTAAAATGTTATTTTTTAAAAGGAACTTTAGAATAAAATTTTTACCTATTTGGATTTTAATTTAATTATGGTCAAATTAAATTGGGAGCGAACAGAACTTCAAATTCAGCAAATTCTTGACAAATATAAGGGGTTTACGTTCGAAAATAAAGAGTTATATCCTCATCCCATCCATTCAAAAAGAAAAAACAAGAAAAAACTGATGAAAGCATCTAAAAGAGGAAGTCAAGAAAATCTGACAAAAAAAAGTGGAAAAATTTGCTAATCAGTTAATTTTAAATAATTATAAAATTAAGGATTTTTGGGAGGGTCAAATTTGACCATAATGGAACGATTTTTATACCAGACTTGGTTTCTTACCGAACCTCTAAAAAACGAGCATTAAGTCTTTCAAGTCCGTTTTTTGAACTCCTCCCAGATAAAAATGTTCCAGTGCAAATCAAAACGGTAGATATTATGGGTGTAGAAATGTTCCACGATGTTCAGTTTAAAAGGCGAAGTTAAAGATTATTTTATAAACTCTCTCAAGAGCATTGTTGCATACGAACCCTTCGGTAGTGAAAACTCAATTTTGAGCTTCATTTTTCCGGAGTACAATTCATCGGGTTCTAATTCTATAAATCTAAGCCCTAGGGGTTTTATCATCATTGTTCGGAGAGTTCCCTTAAAATCCAAATCATCCAATAAAGGGCTCTCGAAGATCTCGGTATTAAAGTCTTTATTCGCAACAAACTTCTGGAATAGTGATTTCATCAAGGGAAATTCTTCGAGATCCGTATCATAGCCAATTATTGGGATGGCAATTGCTGCATGATCCATTTCAAGCGCTTGATCCAGATATTTATCATATTTTCCCTCTCTATCCCCATAGATGTATTTTGTTTTGGTACTGAGCCCCTTTTCTTCATCTAAAATGCAGATGCAATCTCCTTCTTCTGGTTCAAACAGCGAAATACCCTCTTCCACTCGGAGGGAAATCATCTTATTAAATAAATACGATTGAAAAGAACTCACGATTAAATTCTTGAGGTCTGAAGAAATTATTTCAAACGTTCCTCTATAATCTCCAGGGTTTTCCATGAGATATCTTAGTATCTGACGCTCATAATATAAACTTTCGGGAAACTTTTTAATAGATTCCTCAATATCCCATGTTTTAGCCAGAAATTTCCGTGCTTTTTTACTTTCGGGAGCTTCGGTGGAATACGTAGTAATAACATATTCCTGGAATGCTTTTTTATATTCTCCTTGTATGAGATATTGACCGACAAGATGAGAATTAGGTCTATAAGTCCCAAATCGCTGTAAACCAAAATAATTAGGGAATCCTTTTTTCGCGAGAATATCGATTATTTCTTTGATGTGCCCTTCTAAGCCTTTTCTCTTTTCAATATCCCGTAAGGTGATGATAAAATGGTTTCCCCAATGGTCGCCGATGTGTACAGGATACTTTGTCGGGTTGATACATCGAAAGAACATATCATTGATATCCAATTCTTTGAGATTCTTAATATGATTTCCTCCGATTGACATCTTTTGCACAGTGATCGCTTTTTTATCCTTCAAGCCCGAATAAAAGATATTCCTTTTGGGGATATTAAGCGCTCTACTTAATCTTCTCGTGGCTTCAAATGTGTCCATATTAATCTTTATCAGATTAAATGTGGTAAAATTGTCATTTGTGAGCTGAGAAAATGGAGGGCTGGGATAATCCTCCTTGATTTCCAGGATATCACCACTGTCCAACATTTCTTTAACAATAAAATCTTGGTACTTTCTTTTATAAATTCCGCCAATTCCCTCGATCTCTTCAGAAGCAAAGGTTTCGATACCGCAAAACTCTTCTACTTCTCGTTCGTCATTAGTTGGGAACTCATGGTGTAACTTCATTGTTTTTGATTTTCTCGCACTCTTATGATAAAAATCTAAAAATATTCATAACAATTTTAAATTCCCCGTAATAGGGTCGACCTCTCTCGACTTTAGTGGGCCAATCCCCAGCGCAGTAATTGTTCCAGGTGTGAGTTGGGTTAATCCGGCATCTTGGACCATAAAATGAGGGATATCTTTTTGCTTCAGTTGGTCAATAATCTCCTGTAGATCCTTCAGCGCTTTAACTTTAAGAATAACCTTTTTTTGTCCCGCTCTTTTCCACGTTTTCCATATAGATCTTTTTCCCCTCCGAACCAAGTCCGCTGCAGAAACTGCTGCATGACATGCTTGCGCACATTTTTTCCCAGTACTCATACCCAAGTCAGTTCTTATTAAAATTACTTGTTTATAATCATAATTCATTGGCATTTAGTAGTTCTGGTAATTAAAATTTAATCCTAAGAATTTATGGTTAGACTAAAAACTTGATGGAAAACAAACCTAAAAAATTAAACTATATTTATTGGAATTCTATACTTACTGTCTTATCAGTGAGCTCTTGAACTAAATCACCCAATTCTTCCTCGGTAAACAGAACTTTTTCTCTATCTCTTTCACGTAAGATAGCTTTATACTCTACATCTCCCGTAGCCAAAAAGATTTCATTTAACGAAACCAGTTTCGCCGGAGCAATTAGTGATTCTAATGTGTTTCTTGGATCGGCAGATTTCTCAACCAAAATTAATTGATCTATCTCATAAATATCTTTAATCCAATTGAGAAGGTTTGAGGTAGCTCTTAATTTGAATTGCTTATCAACCAGAAGGATGACCACATCACCATAATCTATTGCTTTATAGAAGGATATGTCTTTTAGATAACTGTGTTCATCTTGATCTTCCAAGTCGAGAAAATCTTTAGATAAATCTAACTCAAAATCTGTTAATTCCCCTTTATCATACTTCTCTTGGCAACTCGAGCAAAGAAAGCCCGAAGAAACGCATGTTTGACACGCTGGAAGATTTTTCATTTTTTATTCCTTTAAATTCAAATATTTATATTTCGATAATTTCACAATTAATTTCTTTTATCAGCCTTTCTGCATTTCCCGGATCCGTCTTATAGGTATACAGATATTTCTTGGTGCGAAGTTTTAGTTTTACTACATCTTCTAATCTTTTTACACGGCAATGAATGCTTCTTCTAGAAAGGTCTAAAAATTGATCCTCATCAAAAATTTCTTTCGGCAAAATTGTTCAACTGTTGTGCTTATTATTCTATTAAATTAAGTTTCTAGTAATGATTTAAATTTAACATTACTTATTTTATTTCCTATTCCTTTGTTTACATCTATATACTATCCAATTTTAATTTTATTAGTACTGCGGTTGCATCCAAAAATTTTATTTTCAATAATTCCTTTTTTTCTATACTATATAGACTTTTTACTAATAAAAATTGAGAAGTGAAAGAAAATGCCTATTGATGAACCCCATAAGAAAAGGATTGCCCGAGAACATCTTTTGAATAAGAGCGTATGTAGGAGATGCGGTGCGCTTAATCCACCGAAAGCAAAAAAGTGCAGGAAATGCCACGGAAAAGATTTACGCCAAAAGAGAAAGGAACTCCCCAAATAAAGGAAATCTGATTTTTTATTCTTATTTTTAACTTCTGTATAGAAGCGTGTTCAACTTTTATTTTTGTCATCATTTTTTGGTTTTTATTTCAGTCTTTAACCTGGTACATTTATGGATATTAATATTATAATAATTTCATTCCTGGTTTGAGTAGTTTATTTTAAGAGCAGTTATCTACGGTCTTAAATGTTGATATGAAAGTAGAAGTAGACAATCTTTATAATCAACAAGAAAAAGTTTCCTCCCCCTTTTTAAAGGACATCCTTTTTTTTTACTTTTTTCTCCATTTTTCGGGTTAGATGGGATTTAATTTTTAAATTCAAAAACTTTTAATTTTATGATATAGAGATCATTATATATAGATCGAAAAAATAGAAATTAAAATTTTTGAAATTAGGTGTAAAAGTATATGTGTGCACAATTAGGAGGATCTCCTATTGTACTTCTTAAGGAAGGCACGGAACGACAACGCGGTAAAGACGCTATGAGCAATAATATTAATGCTGCTAAGGTAATTGCCGAAGCAGTTCGTACCTCTCTCGGTCCACGAGGGATGGACAAAATGCTCGTAGATCAATTCGGTGATGTAGTTATTACGAACGATGGCGCTACGATTTTAAAGGAAATCGATGTACAACATCCGGCTGCAAAAATGATGGTGGAAGTTGCCAAGACCCAAGATTCTGAAGTGGGCGATGGCACCACAACCAGTGTCATTCTTGCTGGAGAATTGCTTAAACGCGCTGAGAAGTTATTAGACCAGAAGATTCATCCAACAGTGATCACTGAAGGTTTCCGAAAAGCAGTAGAAAAATCCGTTGAGATTCTTGAAAATATTTCTGTAAAGAGTGGAATTAATGACGAGAAGGGATTGAAAGATGCTGCCATGACATGTATGTCCAGTAAGATTGTGTCAGAAGCCAAGGAGCATTTAGCCGAAGTCTGTATTGACGCTATTAAATCAGTTGCTGAAAAAGTCGAAGGAAAATGGGTTGCGGATATTGATAAGGTTCAAATTCAGAAAAAAGAAGGAGAAATGATTGACGATACTTCTTTGATTAAAGGAATCATCTTAGACAAGGAAGTCGTCAGCTCTGGAATGCCCAAAGATGTAAACAATGCAAAAATCCTTCTCTTACAATCTGCGATTGAAATTGAAAAGACTGAATTTGACAGCAAACTTCAAATCACCAGCCCAGAACAAATTCAGCAATATCTGGATGAGGAAGAAAATATGCTCAGGGATATTGTAAAGAGAATCAAGGATGCTGGCGCAAATGTGGTTATCTGTCAGAAAGGTATTGACGATATGGCCCAACACTTCCTTGCAAAAGAAGGGATTATGGCAGTGCGTCGAGTGAAAAAATCGGACCTTGAAAAATTGGCAGAAGCTACGGGCGGTCGAGTCATCAATAACTTGGAAGATATTAGCGCTGAAAATCTCGGAGAAGCTGGTAAAGTCGAAGAAAGAAAGATAATGAATGATTCTTGGATCTTTATAGAAGATTGCGTTGATCCAAAATCTGTTGTCATACTAATCCGTGGTGGAACCGACTTGATTGTTGAAGAAGTCGAGCGTGCCATTCACGATGCATTATGTGTGGTGCGGGATGTGGTTGAAGATGAGAAAATTGTTGGCGGTGGCGGTGCCCCTGAATTAGAGTGTGCAATTCAATTACGCGAATATGCATCGACTTTAGGCGGCAGAGAACAACTCGCTATTGAAGTTTTTGCTGATAGTTTGGAAATCGTTCCCAAGACCTTAGCCGAAAACGCTGGATTAGATCAAATCGATATCTTGGTGAAATTGCGCGCCGAACATCAAGAAGGTAATAAATTTGCTGGATTTAATCTGGAAACTGGAGAAGTACAAAATGATATGCTGAAAATTGGTGTAGTCGAACCCACAGCCGTGAAAGTGCAAGCCATCAAGAGCTCTTCGGAAGCAGCATCTATGATTCTGAGAATCGATGATGTGATTGCGGGAGCTAAATCTGATATGCCCCCTGGTGGCCCTGGTGGCCCTGGCGGTCCTGGTGGCGGTATGCCCGGTGGAATGGGAGGTATGGGTGGCGGCGCTCCACCAGGTATGATGTAAGAGCAATCTCCTGTCCCAATTCATCATTAACTACTATTTTCTTTTTAATTTTTTCTTATTTTTATTCAATAATCATCAGTTTAAATGATCCATATATGCATTTGAACTAGAAAAGGTTTATGTAGTTTTTTATGTATTCATTATGGTATTAACGTTATCATTATTATAATTGTTTCTAAATTACTTGCTGTTCAAGATGTTATCTTGTACATATTTCGTATCTATTGGAATAAGTTCAAGAAACTTAAAATTAATAAAAAGAATGCTGAGGTGAATAAAATTATTCTTTTGTAAAAATGCGTTCTATCAACGTATCATCATCTTGGAAGGCACCTAAAGATCCGTTCCAATCTTCCAATAAATTTCTGTGTTTGTCTTCAAATTCTTCAATAAACGTTCTGAGTTTGGCCCGAATTTCAGAAGTCTGATTTCCTTTAATAAATAGTGCTCCAAAAATATAATCGCCATACTCAATAAGGATGGTTATATCGCCATGATCAATCGTTTTAAGAGTCTGCGTACTTCTCGTAGTTTCTTTGATAAATGAAGAAATGGCAGAAAACATTCCGGAGATCAAAGCTGGGTCTTGCAGTTCGGCATCCTCAAACGGGTAGTTGAACACATCCCGACCGTCGGTATACATAATATAGAGCGCCTGCTTTTTGACCCGTTCATAGGTATAACTGAATTCCGACCGCCAAATTCGAATTAACTCTTGTCCATATAAATATTTGAGTACATAATAAAAACGCCGTTTTTCATCCTCATCTTCGGGTATGACATTTTTGAGTAATTTATCTTCGTTTAACTTATTTAAAAATTCCTTAACCTCATCCCGCTCTCCAGTCAGATCGGCTTGTTCTGCAGTTTCGGTCTTTGACACTAAATAGCGTGTAGTACCACTTAAATAGTCCTTTAGCATCAGAAACCCCGAGAGGGTGGAAAATACTACCTTTTCTACTTCTTTATAATTTTTGGGGATATTCTTGGTCTTAAAATACTTTTTAAGGTAAGCAATAAGTAATGTCCAGATTATAATATTAAAAATATAGCGTGTATAGAGATAGGGAAGGGCTAATATACCTAAAAGTGTATATTCTCCCCCTGCTGAAACAAGATTCGCATCAAATGTAGCAGTTCTCAAGGTATAAAAAGTAAATCCAAAAATGTCGGTAAAACTCGTTTGTCCGGTAACCCAATATTCCTCAGGAGCGAAATTTATAAGCGGAGGTATCTTCAGAAAGGAAAAGAGAATTGATATCCCAATAATGACGGGGAGAAAAGAGATAAATCCCACAAATTTACTTTTGACAAATTGTAATCCATATGAGAATAACCAAGCAGAAATGAAGAGTGGGATTAATGTTATGACCACAAAATTGAAGATATTGAGCAAATCAAAACCAAGACTTTCCATAAATGTGGGATTTTTATAGCTAAAGTTAGAGCTGTTCACTAAAGCAGCGGGGTCCTCAAATAATACCTGGTATATCATAGTAAAACTTGAACTGAGTAATAAATAGATGATTACGGCTCCAATCGCTGCAAGGATTACATATAGACTGTTTGTGTAATCTATGGTTTCCAGGTTTTTCTTTTTATTATTCCACCAGTTGATAAGTTTGATAAAGATATAGATGGAAATAGGTTCAAAAATGTTTAAAAATAAAATAAATAGAATAGACGCCATAAAAAAATACGCAAAGAAATATAAAATGATAAAGATCGATGAAGTATATTGAATGACAAATAAGATTATGGAGAGGATGGAAATTGGCGCACCCACCGAATATAAACTTCGAAATGTATTTTCTCGAATATCTTCTCCGATATATCTTCCCTTAAATGCAATTTTCGCACCGTATAATAACTCTACTCCAAAAATAAATATCGCTAGATAGACAAATAAGATCTCAATAAACCATCCCAAAGCCGTATCTCCCGTGATTAAAGATACATTTTGAAGATTGGAGATATCTAAGATGACTTGCAATAAATACAGCGAAATAGGCAATAAAACCATCATCAACTTGAGTATTTCTTTTTCCCGTGACCAATCATGTCGTTTTATTTCAGTTCTAATTTGTTCATACGGACTTTCGCTGTATTCAAAAGTCAAATCATCGATATTTTCTTGGATGGAGCCTTTTTGTCTTCTTAATTTATTCCAAACTATAAAGATGGAAACGAAAGGAGCCATAAAAAAGATGAATGGAAGGGTGACTAACGGATAAAAGGCATATAGCGAAATTAAAGATCCGAAATGGGTGATAATATATTGAATCCCCAATAACATGTCAGGCTCCGTATTCTGGGTTTTTAATTTCACCGGTTCGGCACCAACTTGGAAAATGAGAGGTAATATCCAGTAAATCACGTAAAACACTGTGATCCCCACCACAATACGGAAATAAAGTTTTCCAGCAATTTTTTTCTTGAAAAAAAGATATGGGATAAACAACACTACAATGGGAAGAGAGTTTAAGATAAGAGTCAAAATGATGTCCATCATATTATCAATCCTTAAATTGATTAATTCACTAAAGTCTAAAAAATAATTTCATATAAATTCCTTATTGTATTAAGAGTATATATTAGTTTTTATTCTTAATATTTTAGGTTTATTTTTAATATGACCATGTCAGATAAGAAAAAAGTTATCTCTGTTATTACCGATAATGATTTTGCAGAAAAACATAAGCCCCCCTTTGTGAATCCTTCCTTTCTTTCATTTGAAACTCCGCTCCGCATCAAATCTATACTGGAATATTTTAAACGCGTAAATCTTTTTGATGATAAGCGGATTATCCAAGGGAAACCAGCGGAGATTAAAGAGGATATAATTAAATTAGGACATTCAAACTATCATATAAATTCTATAAAAAATTTATCAAAAACGGGAAGCGGGTTATTAGGGGAAGAGATTTTTATTACCTCCCACACCTACCAATTGGCTAAAAAAGCAGTAGGAGGTGCCATCCGAGCCGTAAAGGATGTTATTAAGGGGAAAGTAAATCATTCATTTGCACTTATTCGGCCTCCGGGGCATCACGCTATACGACTCAAATCGTCGGGATTATGTATCTTCAACAATATTGCCCTCAGTATCCTATATTTACGAGAGAAACTTAATATAAAGAAGAAAATCGCGATTGTCGATATAGATGACCATTTCGGCGACGGTTTATCGCAATATTTTTATGATGATCCAAGCGTGTTATATTTTTCGATACATGAGTTTGATTTTATGGAGGGAGGGATTGGGTTCATAGACGAAGGGGGCGAAGGTCAAGGCTTGGGGAAAAATATAAACTTCCCCATCCCCAGTAATACCTATGATGAGGTATTTTTATCATTTTTTGATATTTTAACCCCTGTATTAACCGAGTTTGATCCAGAATTAATCATTGTGGCGTGTGGGTTTGATATGTATTATGCAGACCCCATCGGAAATTGTTATTTAACCACTAAAAGTTACTATGATTTCACAGAGAATCTCTTAAATCTCGCTGAAACGGTGTGTAAGGGGAGGATCGCCTTTGTAATGGAAGGGGGATATAGTCTCATAGGCTTACCGTATTGTGTCCATTCAGTCATAAGGGCATTGCTGGGGGAACCTTATTCTCGACCACAATTTGAAAATATTGATTTCAGCAATAAAAATATAAAAGAAGAAATAAGCAGAATTACAGAAGCGGTCTTCCGTGTTCAAGGTGAATATTGGGATCTAAATAACGATATAGGAGAGTAACAAAGATAAATAAAAGGAAAAAAAGAAAGAAATAGATTTTTAAATTACATCGGTCAATTTTTTGGCAAAATCTTGGGCATTAAAAAGGGCATCTCGGGGACCGACTTGCGGGTTAATATAGGATACTAAAGCACCAGACCCACCGACTGGGATCGGACAGATAATAATGTGTCCTTTTCCCGTTACATTTGTCCCTATTTTACGTTCGGGAGTATTTTCAACGACCATATAACGGATTCCTTGGATCTCAATGCGTCCGATACCTTCTTCTGAATTTATCAATTCATTTATCTTTTCTAAATCGTTAGTAATATCCCAATTTTCCGTTTGCATCAGAAGAGAACCATCTTTGCCTATCACCGCAACGCCAAAAATATTTTGCTCCTCATTCAACAACTCATCAACAATCTTTTCAATTTCAGACATTTTTATTCGATTCTTTTATGTAAATACCTATGATTCAATCAACTAATTAGAATTAAAAATAGTAATTTTATATAATATATAATAGAAATTGTTAATTTAAATTTTCAGAGAAATCACAGCTTCAAACTTGAAATTAAGAACTTAGAAAAAATGTATTTAAATATAAACTAACAATATTAAATATATAAGAAAAGGATATGAAAAAACTACAACGTGAAAATTAATTATGGCGTTAAGATTATACAAAAAAGGCGTACTCATGAGCCTCAGAAATACCAAAAGCTTCGTTATATTTACATTAATGTATACTATACTAATCTTTTGGACCAGTTATTCTATTGAATTGATCATGGGAGCCAATGGAGGAAATGCATTCGGGATTACCTCGTTTCTCATTTCATTGGGGGCTAGTATCTTTCTATCCCTTCTCTATGCCTGGTTAATTGTAAGAAGGAATCGAAGAACTTGGGCAACCTTAAAATGCATTGGATATACTAATAAAAATATAAATTCATTAGCGGCAAGCAATATCATATTTACCACATTAATGGGGTTTATCATTGTTCTCGAAATTTTATTCCACTATGCGGCCATTTTAGGATATTTACAAGCTGCCGAGGCGAATGTCAGTAATGCGACCTATTTTGTGAAAGATTTACCGCTAATAAGTTTAAGCCCAGTCATCGCGACTTGTATAATGTTTTTGATAGTGCAGATTCTCGCAATAGTTGTAGCAAGCCAAAAGATTAAGCAAGTTCGACCAATAATAGCACTTAAAAAAGTAGGTGAATAAGGAGGAATAAAAAATGTCATCGAGAAAAGATACAATGGTGGAAGCCATTGATGTGAATAAAGAATATAGACGTTCGGGAGCAATTATTAGAGCATTGGTTGATGTCAATTTAAAGATCAAGTCCGGTGATTTTGTTATCGTGCAAGGACCAACTGGCTGTGGAAAATCAACATTATTGAATATGCTATCAGGACTTGATTTGCCCGATTCGGGAAAAATCATTTTTGATGGAGAAAATATCGCTCGTGCCACCGAGGATAGATTGAGTCGAATACGACGGCAAAAAGTTGGGTTTGTATTTCAAGATTTTAACTTGATCCAAACCCTAACCGCTATTGAGAATGTGGAGGCATTACTATGGCCTACCGTATTGCGCGAAAAGGAAATCGAAAATAGGGCGATTGCTGCTTTACGTGATGTGAATTTATTAGATAGAAAAGACCACTATCCCGTTCAGCTTTCGGGCGGAGAAAAACAGAGATGCGCAATCGCAAGGGCAATTATTCATAGACCGAGAGTACTCTTGGCTGACGAGCCCACGGGTAATTTAGATCCGGAATCGGAAAAATCTGTGATGGATTTACTTAAAAAAATCAATAAAGAACTGGAAACTACTTGTATTGTAGTAACTCATCGAAGAGCACTCGTCGATTATGCTGATACTGTGGTAAGGATGGATAAAGGACGTATAACCGGCACAAAATAAGTTTTTCAAATGAAGTTTTTGTTAATTTCTTACCTGTTTTCCTAATAAAGACCAGTTTTCTATCTTTTCTTTTTCTTCTTTTACACCACTTTAACAATCTCTACAAAAATAAACACATATTGAGTTAAATTTCTGAGCCGTGCCTCTAGGATTTTCAAAAAAAAAAAGAGAGAAAACATAAATATTAAAATATGAATCTGATTTAAGTTTAATTAAGAATAGTATTAAATTAGGAAATATAAATTAAGTGATTAATTCATGGGTCTTAAACGCGTTATCTGTTCGGGCTGTGCTGGAATGCTCTGCTTAATTCCTATGGCATTTGTTTCCTTCCAGTTTTTAGGGCTGACCAGCGCTATAACAGGAGGTTTAATCGAGAATTTTGAGGACCTACTCACCGGATTTGAAAGTATGATGCCGCAAGGAGGACAGCTAATTATGACCATTGGAAAAGCCTTCTTTGGATTGGTAATGATTTTTCTTTTCCCAATACATTGGTGTATCATGTATCGTCCCAACGATGTCAGCCTCTTAATTGCGGTGGTCGTGCCTTGGATATTATGTTGTTCTATAACCGCTGGTCTATTTGCGCATAGTCCTGTAGGAGGAATGACTACAAGTATTGCCATCGGAATCGGATATTTAGTTCCGGCAATTGCAATTTACTTTGTAATCCCTGGGCTATTAGGTTCCGCTCTTGGGGGTGGTGAAGCAGTGGTACAAGGAATTATTGACGGATTACTCACGGGTTTGACCGACTTACCGTATCTATTTGCAGTGACTACTGCGATCTTAGAAGGTGCAGGAGTTGGTGCGGTTTTTGGCGCCTTTATTGGAAGCTTGAAATATAGCCCAGGTGAAGATAAATCCAGTTCAAAGGGATTTGAGTCTAAAGACATGGAAGAACCCTCTTTTAGTAGCGATTTTGACGGCACAAGCTCAAAGAAACCAGAGAAGGTAGACGTTTGTACCAATTGTGGTGCTAAGCTATCTCCAGATGATGAATTCTGTACTAATTGCGGCGCGAAGATTTAAATTTTAAAATCTTTTTTTGTTCTTATTATTTTATTAATAAATGCTCAAGGTTTATCATTCTACGAATTCTTGCAGCAAAACAAACCTTTTGAAGATTTATTCAATATCTTAATTTTTTCAATGAGCAAAATTCTTGTTATGTTCCATTACATTTTGAAAATAGAGGGATTGAATTCAGATATATAAAACATAAATTAAAAAATTTTTAAACCTTAAAGTTAATATACTTTTATAAAAAAGTTTAATTTCGAAAAATATATTTTGGATATTGGGATAAAAAGTTGATAAAAGACGCCTATATTATTAAGCTTAGAACTGGAGAAGCCATATACCATCATTCATTCTCCCGAACTCCCGTTGATGTGTCGTTGGTTTCCGGATTTTTAAGCGCAATGAGCGATATGATTCGAGCGATGCAAGAAAATAATGTAAAGTCCGTACCAGCCGGAAATTATAAATTTACCTATACACCTGCGGGACAATATTTGTATGTTATATGCAGCGATGCCGATGAGCGAGATGAAGAATTGGAAAAAAAAGTCATCGAGTTTAAAAACGTGGTGCAAGAGAATTATTTGAATTATATCAGTGATCCAAACACTGAAAAAGCAAAGATGCACGAGATGAATGAGCATGTGGAAAAGATCCTTCTTTCACAAGTAAAAGTCGCGCTTGTCGGCTTTGGCGGTGTGGGAAAAACCACGATGTATAAGCTGATCCAAGGTCGCGACATTCCGCTTGACTATCTGCCAACGATGTTTGTTCAGTATAAATCATTTGGGAAGATTAAAGAAACGGATGTATTATTATGGGACTTCGCTGGTCAGGAACGTTTCACCCCATTATGGCCAATGCTTCTCAGAGGTACACATATCATCTTGCTTGTCACAGATAGTACAGTAGAGAATGTGCTGCAAACTAAGCGTGTATTTATGGGCATGATTAAAAAACAAAAACCAGATGCTATAATTTACGGGATAGCAAATAAGCAAGATTTGCCTAAAGCTATGGATAAAAAGCTAGTTGCCCGTGTGTTAGGGATTGATAAATGCTTCAATCTTTGTGCAATTGATCCAAGTGAGCGAAAGAAACTCAGAAATGTAATTGCAGAGGCAATTGAGGAATATCTTGCAAAGGAACAAGAAAAAAAAACAATGTTTGATTAAAATTTAGTTCCTCGGCATACTGGACAGGTCGCACATGATCCTCGAAAAACGTTCCTCGAAAAGTTTTTCATGGTTTTAGTAGTCTTATTCGTTATATTTAAGGTTATCTTAAGATGTCCTTGATTTAGACGAAACCCTTAGTAAAATTCTTGTTAAAATCTATTAATTCATTTAATGTTATCGCCGCAACATTGTCATCGTAGAGGGTCTGGGATCATTTTGATAAAATCTTCTCAAATCAACTAACATTTCGGAGTATCTTAATCAAATGGAGACGAATTAGTGCTTTTGCTTTATTTTGAAAATCAGTTAATTAGGAACTTTCCCTTCTCTCATAATCAAACCAGCGAAATCCCGCTTTTCTCAAAGACTTAAAAAACCAATAAGCAAGATCTGGCCAAGGCAATAGACAAAAAGTTTTTATTCCTATAGAAGTAAAGCATATATGTAAAGAATTCTTTATTTTATGTAAGAATTAAAAGGTGAATGAATCATGATAATAGGTACTTCTAAAATAAGTGAAAAAGGACAAGTAACTATTCCTAAGGAAATTAGAGATAAATTAGGAATTAGGAAGGGCGATAAATTAATTTTCGATTTGAAGGGAGATAAAATCATTATTCGAAAAACGGGAACAAAAAATGTGTCAGATATACTCCAAAATCAAAAAGAATGGAAGATGGATAGCGTAAAATTTCAAAAAGAATTAAGAGAAGAATGGAAATGAAAATTGGAATAGATACTAATATTTTTTTGAATGTAAAAAATAAGGAGAAGCCATTCTTTAAATTTTCCAAAAAAATTCTTGACGCAATCGATCAAGGAAAATTAGATGCGGTTGTTTCTGTAGTTATCATCGCAGAATTAACGGTGAAATATTACCAAGAAGGACAAATTAAAGAAAAAGAGGAATTTATTTCGACACTTTATGCGAATAGTCATTATGAAATAATAAACTTAGATCTATCAATAGCGGACAAAACGGGTAAATTAAGAAGTAGAGTGAATTTGAAACTTCCCGATTGCATTATTATTGCCAGTTGTTTGCAAAATGAAGCCTCTTGCTTAATAACCAATGACGGGGATTTTAAGGACGCTAACGGAATTTTTCCCGTCTACTCATCGGATGAATTTGTGGGAGAATTCCTGTAGTGCATTTATTACTTTTAGTTATTCAAAAAGAGAAAAAACTTTATGGCCTATGCTTCTCTAAGGTCTGAAAATTTTTGAGCATCTCCGGGTCGCAATTGGGTTGGCTTGTCTATTTCGTGCTGTGTAATGCTTTCATTCCTATTGCGGTAATAAGTTAGGCAAAGGCATTTTCGGATATGAACCTTGCCAGAGAGAATCAAATCAAGTTCTTTACTGGGTTTGTCATAGTTTCCGTAGTGTTTGTGGTGATTTTCTTTGGGTTTTTGATGACTAAATTGTAGTATATCGGAACGCCAACCGCGGTATTTACGGTGGAATAGGAAAAGGGAATAAAAACACAATGAAAGTATTCACAATGAGCCTGAATCGAGTAGGTGAGGGAAACTGAAAGGAGTATTGGTATAAGAATGATTAATGGAATAAAGAAAAAATATTAAAGTGTAATTTTAATAATAATATAAGGTAATCTATATTTATGCGATGAGTTGATATTAAAAAACAAGAATGCTCGTCAAACATCATTTTATATAATAAGGAATAACGATTACCTTACTATTATAGAAATAATTGGCGTGAGTGGAATAGAACATGGCAAAACGAGTGAAAGGAATATTACTGAGTCGATTAATTATACTCGTATCGATCTTTATAATCCCAATCGTTATTTTTATTATTTTTAATTTAGTTGAATTCACTTTATGGTTTAGTACTGATCCGGAGCTAACCTTTTGGATATTGCAAGTATTATGTCCCATCGTGTTTAGCGTTTCATGGGTCTTTTTTTTACTTTTATTTGCTGGTCACACCGCCGAATCAATTGATGCGATGGACAATAAAGTCGGAACGATGTCCATACATTATAAAACATTTTTCGGTATCAATGCATTATTTGTTATAATTATTTTTGTATTTCCGTTAATCACACCCTTCATTTCCATTCTAAGTTTTGCATCCATTGCATGGAAATTAACGACTTTTCGGAAGGATTGGACGGTTAATGAGAAGGTCTCCTTTTCCACGAAGATCTCCATGGTATTTGCTGCACTTATCCCTCTTTTTTGTTCTATATGTATTTTACCCGACTACTTGGAGTTAGCAACTTTTGTTTTGTTTGAAATATGGTTTCCAATGGTGGATTTAATTTTTGAGATTTCCTATAGTTTGGTTACCGCTTTAGCCTTTGGGTCATTGGGAATAATGTATAAAAATCATGGTATCAGCGATTATAAACAATTGGGTATTGACAAAGAAAAAGAAAGAACCATAGAACTCATAAAATTAGGGGAAGTGCCATTATTCGGATTCTTTTTATTTCTTACGCTGGCAGATTTACCCGTTAGAAACTTTTTCTATCAAGTCGGTTGGGTTATCATGATACTCGGCTCGTTAGTGAACTATATTCAGGGAAAACGTAAAGATAGGAACTTTAAAAGTTACTTTTTCGGATATTTGCTTACAATTATATTTTTGGGTGCGAAAGTCATTTTGTTCTCGGATATATATACCGAATTTATATTTATTCCGGATTTCCAGTTCGTGGTTTCGGAACTTATTCAGGTGGGAAGTTTACTCTTCTCTGCGGGATTATTTATTGTTGTATTTTTCTACACTTTCTTTACCTTGGAATCCGATTATCTTTAATACCGGCAAAAAAACAACCTGCAGTTTGTTAATTATATCGCCGAGTTAATTAATGGCAAGGATAAAAGAGTCGGCTGGGTTAGCTCTCATCCTTACGGTGTCCTATTACTTAGTTATCTCTTTAGAATTCGGCTCACTCTTAATTATGCATAAGAATCGGGGAATAAACAATTACAAACAATTGGGAGCGGATAAGAAAAAGAAAAGGCGTCTAATATGGTAAAGATCCTTTAAATTCCTCTGTTCTTCTTCTTTCTGTTTCTTGCATTTGGCGAATTTGAGGTAATCACCTTTCTCTACCAAATCGGATCCTTTATTATGGGCATACCCTCGTTCGTCAACTTTATCCAAGGAAGGTGGGAGTATCTTGGCTTTAAAAATCACTTTTTAGGATATTTGATTTCGATCGTGTTGACGGATTCGATTTTTGTTCTTCAAGTCTCGGCTTTCTCCTGGTTTAGTGGAGTCCAGATCTTGATAATTCTTGCTATATTATTTATATTTGTATTCCCTTACTCTTTTACTATGATGGACTCGGATAATGTTTAAATTATAATATTCGCTTACAGTGTTATTGTTCTTTGCAATAGCTCCAACATTTTCTAATTTCTGATGATCTCCCAGCAAATGTCTGTATAGGGCAGATCTATTTAAATATCGAACGGATACGAATCAGTTATATTAAAGAGTTCTTATATCTATTAGATTTCTCCGTTTGTGAATTAATGGGAGTAATAATAGAATTAAATGACTGATTTACCCCTTATTGGGTCATTTCCTAGTTTATTTATTAAGACTGAAGTCAAATGAAAAAGATTCTACTCAATTAGAAGCTAAATTTTTATAAAGCAAAATTAACATCAATAGAAATAAGATATATATTTTAAAGAAAAAAAATTGTGAAACCGATTATGAAAAAATTAAATGTTAAAGGTTTGATGATTGTAGTACTCTTCGTGAGTGGCTTGCTTGCCGCACCAACATTTGCAATGGGGCAAGAGGAAGACGATACCATAGAAGAAGACCCCGCAGCTGGCGCTGGGATGTATGATGCTTTTACAGGAGGATTCGGAAATATGTTTAACACTTTAGGATATGGAGGAAATCTCATCGGAAAAGTTTTTCAAACCCTTTTTATGCAAGGACTAACTCTGGAAGAACAAGAGACTCTAGATAATGTATTTGTGCTAAGTGCTAACGAAACTCAAACGCAAAACGGGACAATAGATTTTGAAGATGGTGAGTCTGATAGATTTTACTTGCCTCAAAATGACGAATATAATACCACAGCGTTGGACGATCAGCCGTACTGTAACGTAACAAGGAAAGGAAAGGCGAATTATACCCTAACCCAAGGAGTTGGGATAACCTTAATCATTTGGGACAATGATAGATCCTTCATTGATGCAGCTCAAAAAGTGATTGATTTGATCAATAAAGTTCGGGAAGCGGAAATGAACAATGAATCAGTGGATCAAGAAGTAATGGAAGAGGCTGCTTCGACATTATCATGGTTCTTAATTCATATTAATGATATATTTACGGGTGATGAACTCTTTGTCCTAAATCCTATTACATGGCAAAATCTCGAATTGGAACCATATGATAACTATAATGTCAACCGAACGTGGCATTATGGTAACGGCAGTGTAATTGATGATGATGATGAACTACTTGAATCCTGGAGAGAGACTGCAAATGAAACAAAAGATAGCCGCATGCAGTGGTTATTAAAGCCAAATTATAACGAGGGCGAGATTAAAGAAACAATCTGGACTCAATTTACCTTCGATTTAATTCAACTCTGGATCAAAAATTTCGAGATTCATATAGATGTTTCCGCATTTTTAGACGGAGAAGATATGAACCCTGCTGACGCCTTTTCTGGCTGTGATATTGAATTCTTTTTGTTCTCCCATCATTTAAGCGGGGCATTCCTTTATAATGACTCAAATGGTGATTCAGTTGTTTCCGTTGATGATTATGAAAATGTTACCTACACTGATGACGGGGAAAACAAAACTGGACAAATTCCCACCACAAGTGAAATCACTCATCGGCTAATGTTAGGAGGCGTTGAAGAATTTGTATTTCAAAAGCCAAGAATTGAAGATAATTCAATCTCATGGGGGTTGACACTCGATCAGGTTAATATCTCTGCCATTCCCTTGGGTATTGATTTGAACTCTTATATGGGTAGTGAGCCTAATGAACTCGATTTTATGTATTTTGGTTTTAAATTTGAACCAAAAATGGATAATGTCATTACCGGAACGGATGGAACTGAAATGCAGGCAGCAAGAGGAGATGTAAAGGTAGAACATAACTTTGGTCCGTGGAAGAATATGAGTAATAGCACAGAAAATAATATTGAGGGATTAGATATGACGATCCTCTACACATCAACTGTACTTCATTTCCATTTAAACGTTGAAAACACTGCAGCCGACCCCGAGGATCCCCAAGCTTTATTAGGTCAAGAAGACTACAATAATGAGACCAAGGAATTACAAATCGGGAATTATCTGAGTGATGAGGTTGAAGCAAATCTTGATTTTGTCGATATTGCTGGACCGAAATATACAATGAGTGATAGTTCAGATAGTGATAATTCTCCTGGCGATGAGAGTACTGATTATGATGCAACCACGAATACAATACCTGTTGCCTTATGGACTAGTGAGCAAGAAGCCCACAAGACCTATACAGGGGAAAATGATACTGTGGAAGATGACTTCGCTTCTGATGTGCGCGTAAGCGCCGAATTCCAAGTATTAGTATATGCTGTTTGTTATCCCGACTTTGGTGAAAACACGGGAATGGGAATTTGGCATGATCCTACCTTCAGCGTCTACATGGTCTTTGAAGCCAAAGGATTCTGGGCGCTAATCTTATTAGTTGCCGGAATTGGACTCGTTGGAGTCGCTACAATCTTCATCAAGAAGAGGAAAGATGCGCGGATTTAACTTCGTGCCCAAATTTTAATCTAAATTTTTTTTATTTTTTATACTTCTTATTTTCTGCGTTAGTTTTAATTTTTATCTCTTTTACCTATAAAATTTATAAAGAAGCGCTACTATGATGTAATTGATGGATAATAACCAAGTCCATCCCTAACCGTAGGGACTACGGGGTTGGCGTTTGGAGAGGATTAAAGACCGATGTTATCTGTGTCGGCGATTCTCGATAATTTACGAATCCATCTCCCTTTAGGGCATCGGTAACTCAATGAAAGCGAAAAAGATTACTTGCCAAATATATAAAATATATATAAAAGATATAAATTCTAAGATCGATTAAAAATATAAATAGTGGAATCTAAAATTTATAATAACAAAACGGATAGTTTAAAACATTATTCAAAAAAAAATTAAAGTGAAAATTTAAAATGCCGATAAAAAAAGATGATGATTATCAGGTAGACGAAAATAAACGCTGGTTCAAGAAATGGTGGCCAGAGAACGTTCCGAAAAACATTGAGTTTGAGGAAAAGACATTAAATGAAATGCTTGATGAACAAGTGGAAAAATACGGTGAGAACCGAGTTATGTGGTTCTTGGAGACCTATATGACCTATAATGAGTTTCAAGACCATGTAAAATCGTTAGCAACCGGACTTGCAAACATGGGCGTCGAGAAAGGGGATGTGGTTGCATTGCTCATGGGAAATTGCTTTCAATACATAATTGGATATTATGCAATCACCAGACTCGGTGCCATTGTCACAGGAATTAACCCTACGTATAAACCAATGGAAATTCTGCATCAATTAGACATAACCAAACCAAAATATCTCATAGGACTTGACGCGGTCTTTGATCAAGGGTCCGCTGAGAAATTTGGACTCCCTTATATTGGGAAAATCCTGGATAGATCTTCGATTGAAAAGGTAATTTACACTAACCTCGCGGATCTAGCCGATGGACTCGGATTTAAACGATTTTTAGGGAAATTAATCGGAAAAATACCCAAAGGAAAGGTGGATATCCCAGGAGCCGTAGATTTTATGGATTTATTGGATACCCCTCATAATGTGCCCGAGGTTGAGATTGACGTAAAAACTCACCCCGCGACATATATTATGACCGGGGGAACAACTGGGCTTCCCAAAGCTGCTGTTTTAACTCATTTCAATTGTGTATCAAATGCAACCCAATCAATGCACTGGTTAGGCGGTGAAACACCCGATTTAGGGAGTGTAGGTATCCTTCCTCTTTTTCACAGTTTTGCGCATACAGTGGTGATGAATACCACGCTGAGATTCGGTGGGTGGATCATGCTCTTTCCGAAACCGCCTTCGCAAGCAGAATTATGTGAAACCATTGAGGAACTTGATTGTCCAGAGGGATTGGTATATGCTGGTGCGGAAGTATTATTCAAAAGATTAGCGGAATTTAAGGATCTCGAGGAATATCCCGGTGTCATGGGAAAATTAAACCTCTGTGTATCTGGTGCAGGTCCGCTTCACCGTCCAGTACGGGATGCTTTTGTTGAAAACACCGGTGGACGGATTGTAGAGGGATACGGATTAACTGAAGCGACTCCTGTTGTTAGTGCAGGAAATTTGTTCGGAGAAAGCCCGATTGGTGTGATCGGAATGCCATTCCCTGGAACTGAATGGGGTATTTGGCCAACTGATGACTTCAGTAAAGGACCTATTTGTTTAGGAGACCCCGATGATACTAAATTTGGCGAAGAAAATACGGGAGAGATCTGTGTTCACGGACCCCAAGTGATGCTAAAATATTTGGACAAACCGGAGGCAACCGAGAGAACGATACAAGAATATGCTGATGCCTTATGGCTGTTAACTGGCGATATTGGGTTTATGAACGAAGATGGAACCATAGAAATCAGAGACAGAAAGAAACAATTAATTAAATACAAAGGTTATTCCGTGTATCCGAAAGAAGTAGAAGAACTGCTTATGAAACACCCGGGCGTCTCAGAAGCAGCAGTTTCGGGTATCCCTCATGAGGATTTCGGCGAAGCAGTCAAAGCTTGGGTGGAATTAAGAGAAGATTCCGATTTAACACCAGAAGAACTCAAGGAATGGGCTGAAGAGAACATGACGCATTACAAACGACCATATTACGTGGAAATGATTGATGAGGTGCCCAAAAATATGATTGGAAAGGTACAACGAAGAATTCTTCAGATTAATGACCCATTATACATCGAAGAACACGGAGAACCTTCAGAAGGAAAAAAGGAATAATCAATCTTCCTAATTTTTCTTTATATATTTGTTTTTTCTTTTACGCTTTTTTTATTTATTTCCTTATATGTTGATAAGAATTTCTTTTCATAATTTTCTAAAAGAATGAAATTATTAAACATAGGTATTATATTCCCAAAGATTTATCTCTTAAATAATAACAAATAAAACCTTTGAATATTGATCTTTAATAGGAAAAGGAAATATTATCTAGCATAAAAAATTATTAGTATTTACTAAATTAATTAATTTAATAATAAGTGGAGCTTTACCAGCTTGTCTGATAAATCCGATCTTGACATTTTAGATGACGTAGTCAAAGATTTTGCACCAGAAGTGGCGGATATCTATTATATTCGTGAGGATGAGGCAGAGGAAAAGCAAATAAAAACGGGGAGACTCCATGAAAACAGGATCTTAGGGATCATTCTAAATTATTACATTGAGGGGAAAAAAAAGGTAACTACTTCTGAAGTTGAAGGGCAATATAAATTATTTTTTAAAGATATTGCTCGGTCTACTATCTCTACGTATCTGAATATGCTCAAAAAAGAGTCAACCCTCTATAAAGAACGAGATGGACGAATTGTCTATTACATCTTTTTTGAAGATCCCCCAGTTAACATCCAACCTTTTTGGTTTACACGCATATTTTGTATTGTGCCTCCCTATTTCATACGGGCAATCTATTTAGCCAAGATTTATGCAAAGGCGGATGGGTTGGTGAAGGAATATAGCAATAATAAAGATATCGAACTCCTCACTAAAAATTTTAAATTTTTGGTCGGGCTTATCATCCTTCACATCATGAAAAATCGATGTGATAAGTGCGTCTATTGTCAATTCTCCCAAAAAGAGATATATACCGAGATGTGTGAGGGAATGGAAATGTCCATAAAAGATAGATCCGATGTTTTACCAAATGATCTAACGAACCTTCTTCAAGATTACGGAGAAATCCCAATGTTTGGAGGAAAAAATATCCATGAAAAATACGATAAAGAACAAATCATCAAAGAGTTAATAGATTTTGCCGATAAATATAAGAAAGATTTAGAGTTTCAGATCATGGTCTCCAGTAGACGAACGGATCTTAGGATGCGTCAAAAAGAGCGCCAAAAAGGAAAAGGAAAAAAGGAGAAAGAAGAAGAAAAAGGATAAAAGGAAAATAAGTGGATAAAAAGTAAAAGAAAAGCAGTCTCAAATAAGATTGCTCTTTTGCATCATGATTTTTGTAATAGCTTCAAACGATTCTTCTACATTTTCTCCTGTTTTAGAACTACATTCGATAAATCCCTCTACTTCTCTGGATCTTGCTATTTTTATACCCTCTTCAATTGATACCTCTCGGTTCTCATAAAGGTCTGCTTTTCCTCCCACGACCAGAATAGGTAAATAATCATCTAACTCACTTCTAATAATATTTAACCAATCATCAATATGTGCCAAGGTAGAATAGTTGGTAATATCATACATGAATATCCCTCCATTTGCTCCCCTTATATATGTGGGCAGCAAAAATCGAAAACGTTCTTCACCGCCAAAATCCCATATCTGTAATTTAACGATCTTTCCCGAAATTTCTAGACCCTTTACTTGGAAATCAACGCCAATAGTCATTTTCAAATCTGATTTAAAGAGATCGGTTAAAAAACGTCGGGTTAAAGTAGTTTTTCCCGCCCCAGCATCGCCAAAAAGGACTAACTTGTACGTGTCATCATACATTTTCATTTTTCCCTCGATATTACCCAAAGGATAATAGTTTATATTACTTTTATTTGTTGCTACACGATTTCAAATAAAATTTAATTTAAGGTTTTATAAACTTTTAGTCATATATTTTAAACTAAGATAACTATTTAAAAAGAAAGGAGATGAAAAATAAAGAGATGTTTATTCAATCCCGATATGAAGATGTTCGAGGTATAACAAAAGAAAAAAAGATCCCTTTCGCTTTCTGTGACATGAAAGCCTTTAATCACAATCTGGAAAAAGTCGGAAAAGATCTTCGGAAGATCAATAAAAAAATGAGAGTTTGCACAAAAAGTGTACGAGTACCGGAATTCATCAAACAAGTAGAAGAAAGGGATTTCGTCACGGGGGTATTTGCCTTTAACTCTGCGGAAGCACTTTTTTTAGCTGAAAAATACCACTTTGAAGATATTTTGGTGGGATACCCCTTTATGTCCTCCGTTGATGCAGAGGAAGCATGTAAAGCAGCGGGAGTTGAGGGAGTAAATATAACTGTTATTGCAGACTCTGTAGAACATTTGAAGGTATTACAACCAATTGCAGAAAAAATGAATGTTAACCTCGATATCCTCATCGAAATTGACGTAGCAGATACATTTTTAGGAAAAAATGTGGGAGTATATCGGAGCCCGCTCAATCAACCTCAAGAAGTGATAAACCTTGCCCAGGAAATTGAAAAAAAGAAGAATCTTAAATATCGCGGAATTATGGGATATGAAGCACAGAACGCAAGCTTGGGGGACCATAAGTTGTTATACCGCTACTTAAAGAAACGTTCCCGGAAACATGTCAACCAATTACGTCAAAAAATTATAGATGGATTAGTATCTGCGGGATTTAAACCAGAGGTAGTAAACGGAGGGGGATCCGGATGTTATCAGGAGACAGCTCGAGAAAACTCAACTACCGAAATCGGAATCGGATCTTTATTATTTAAATCCCACTTGTTTGATACAATTGACTCTCTTGATGAATTTAGCCCAGCAATGTTTTTTGCATTGCAGATAGTAAGAAAACCCCGGTCGGATATCGTTACAGCATTTTCTGGAGGATACGTGAGTTCTGGAGTAAATGCCCCGCCCGTCCCCATCAAGCCCGAAGGGTTAAAAACTTTTGAAGAAGAAGGTTTTGGGGAAGTTCAAACGCCCTTTAAGTTCGATCCGAAGACCGTGAAATTAGAACACGGAGATCCGGTCTTTTGTCGTTTTGCAAAAGCCGGTGAACCCTTGACCCGCTTTAATATTGTACATATCTATAAGGAGGGCGAATTTATTGATGAGTATAAAACGTATCGTGGGTTCGGTAAGCGATTTTCTTAGAAAATATTTTAACAAAAAGAATCTATACATAATATACATAATCATTAATAAAATGTGAATTAAATAAGAATGGGGACAATAGATTGGTCTGAATATTTTTCATTTGACTTGGAAAACAATAAGAAGGTCCAAGAATTTCGTAACCAATTCGGTGCCAGAAAGGTTTACGGAATGGGATTAATGCCTGTGAGGGGTTCAAAGGGATTTCGCAAACTTGATTATGAATTTGCTGAGGAGGAACTAGATCCCATAGAGATCATAGAAAAACTTCAAGAATGTCATTTCAACGTCTTCGGATTGGTCATCAAGGATACCGATGGCGCATGTATGTGGGATACCCAAGTCGGATGGAATCCTACCGGACGGGATATTTTAGGTGAATTCTGCGATGCCGCACAAGAAAGGAATATTCACATTATGGCATCTTTTACCTCTATGAACGATGCTTATCAAGGGTATTTGCACCCAGAACGGGTAAGTGTTCATGGGAAGTCCGGGAAAGCCGACGGAAAAAAATATGAGGTAGGAGATATTGCGACTCATAATGAAGGGGAAATGAGAGTTGATCTCCCGGAAGGAGTATCATTTGAGCAGTATAAGAAGAAGGTCCCCTTTTTAACAAGGCAAGTCGACGAAGAAAAGGGCAAGGCTAGAAGTGCCAGGGGAAAAGGATATATTCCACTCACCAGTTTCCTCTGTCCGAATAGTGAACATATAGATTATTTATTAAACCTCGCCGAGGAAGTAGTGAAAAATTATCCAATTAAAGCATTTTTTGCAGATTATATTCGATATCACCATAGTTTTACCGACCTATGCACTTGTGAGAGATGTGTCAGTAAATTTCGGGAAACATATGGATCAAGCCCCAAATTACTGAAAAGTGACGAATGGCGAGATTTTCGGGAAGATACGATCGTGACCTATGGCAAAAAGCTACAAAGGACCATTAAATCGGCTGATAGGAATTGCGTTACTGGATGGTTCTGCTTACCAGGTCCTAGAAAATGGTTTTCAAGGCGAAGAATTGGCCAGAATTGGGGAAAATTGTCGTCGGTGTTTGATGTTGCATCCCCCATGGAATATCCGTACTTAATGGGGACGCGAGATGATGGCTGGTTTTGGGGTAAATTGGCAGACATTTTCTTCTGGTATTTTAAGCGAAACATGAAAAAGCGGGCACATGAATTCAACAGTCCCGTATTGACAATAACTAATTCCGTGGAATGTAACAAGGAGGAAATGCTGAAACAAATGCGAGCTTTTGATTTTGGATTAGGAATCGCGGTATTCAAGTATTTTGGAACAAAAAAGAGTCAATGGCAAGCGTTGAAACGATATGCTGAAGACGAATTGGGATTAGAAAATTTAGGATTAACATAATTGCATACTTAAGTGTAGGGAGGATATTAATGCCGTATGTAAATCATCTGAAGGGGACCTGGAAGGAGTTCCAAGAAATGGCCGAAAAGAAAGATTCTATCGTATTAATTCCTATTGGATGTATCGAAGAGCATGGTCCTCATTTACCAATTAATACAGACGGAATTATCGCTGAAAAAATGTGCAAGCACGTAGCTAAAGAAACCGATATTATACTTGGCCCTACAGTTCGATTCGGTGTGAGTCGCACTACCCAGGGATTTCCTGGTACTTTGGAATTCAGAGTAGAAACGCTTAAATCTCTCATGTATGATATCGTCTATTCCTATGCAACCCAAGAGATAAAAAATATTGTAATTTTTACTTGGCACGGAGGAACTTCTCATTCAACAGTTTTACGAGAGGCATGTATCGATGTATTAGAGGCTATAAGAAAGGAGAGGGATTTCCCTTTAAGACTTTCGAAAGAGCAATTCGAAAAATTACCACATATATATCTCCTCTCTGGTGTGAGGCTCTTTGATGGGAAGATAGAACAAAAAATCTTGTCAATCCTCGAAACCGAACCTTATCATGCAGCTGAGCTGGAAACATCTCTGATGCTTTTTTTAGCACCTGGGTTAGTGAGGAAATCTGAATTAGAAGGGCTCACAGAATTTCCAGAGTTTCCAGAGGAGAGAATATTTGCGCGTGGTAATCTGTGGTTAGAACAAGGATTGATGGGCGATGCCTCGGCAGCCTCAAAATCCAAAGGGAAAAAAATATATGAGATTTTTATAAAAACCTTAAAAAATAGGATTAATTCCTATAAAATTTAATCCAGTACGAAAAAGGTATGCCTTCGGGAGTTAAGCCGCAAATTTCCACTAATCCTGGAACACAATTGTTCGAGATAGGATCCTTTCTTGCTTTTCTTGCAGCTATAGAACAACATTTTTGTGCCCATATTGGGCTACGACCATGCCCATTTCCACGAACATTCTTTTTTGATTCAATATAATCGTCTCAAATTCTTTCTTTTATAAACTTATAGTTGATATAAACAACTTAAAACTATAAATTAAGAAGAGAATAATTAATTAAATAAATAATAAATATATTCGAAAAGTGGAAATGATTTTATGAAAGAGTTAAAGGTAGGAATTATCGGTTCTGGCTTTATTGCCGAACATCATGCAACCGCATATAATTCACTTCCCAACGTAGAAATAGTGGGAGTTTCTTCAATCATAGAAAAGGAAGCTAGCGAATTTATGAAAAAATTTGAAATCTCGGGAAAACTCTATAAAGATTATCAGGATTTATTAAAATTGGACTGTAACGCTATTTCAGTCTGTTTGCCGAATTTTCTTCATAAAAAAATAGCTATTGATGTACTGAACTCCGGAGCGCATGCGCTTGTTGAAAAACCCCTTGCCCGTACTGTAGAGGAGGGAAAAAAAATGATAGATGTTGAAAAGTCTTCCAATCAACGAATTTTTTACTGTGAAAACAATATGTATGCCCCCTCCTTCAGCAAGGCAAAGGAAATTATCGACGAGGGGGCGGTTGGAGATATCTACATGGGTAGGGGAAAAGAACAGCACTCTGGCCCCCATTCAGCATGGTTTTATAAAAAAGAAAAAGCTGGTGGAGGTGCCTTGATGGATCTGGGCATTCATGATATTGCCTGCTTAGTGTGGTATTTAGACTGCGATGTAGAGGAGGTTTTCTGTCAAACGAAAAACATTTCAACCGATAAGGGAGAATTCGGGACATGTGATGTGGAGGATAACGCCGTGGGGATTCTGTACTTTGAAAATGATGCCCAAGTCACCATTGAAGAATCGTGGACTGCTCCGGGAGGGTACGATATGCTCTTTGAAATTTTTGGCACCGAAGGGCAAATTAAGGTCTCGCCAACCTTTAGCGATCTGATGAGTGTATATAGCGAGAAGGGGTATGGCTATGCGGTGGAAAAAGCGGGCGATACGGTAGGCTGGACTTTTCCCGTGCCCGCAGAAGCGTGGACTTTTGGGTATCCCCAAGAAATTAAAAAGTTTATGGAATGTATCAGCGAGGGGAAGGACCCTCTTACCACGGGAGAATACGGTCTAAAAATTCTCAAGATTATTGATGCTATGTATCAAAGCGCAGAATCGGGAAAGATCGAAGAAGTTGAATATTAATCTTTCTTCGATATTTTACACAACAATCTTTCTTCGATATTTTACACAACAGATGTAATGGTAGTTTAATGAATACACCGAATGAGCACCTTTATCAAGTTCGTATCCCATTCTATTCACTTGGTTACTAAGATAATACCAAAAACCAAATATAAAAATGTTTGTATAAATACGAAATTCATCCCCACCCTAAAGGGATGGGGACTTCTTTCGCAGATCGTTAAAAATTATTAAGGATAAGAACAATGATCAATTATTATGGGAAGGGATGAGATTTCTCAATCTGAAAAGGTATTTAGAGAGTTGTTAAGTTCCCAAGAGATCTCTTCTAAGCATCGGAATTATATTGAATCAAAACGTAAGGAAGTAGAAAATAGAATCAGAGATAAGATCGATGGGCCTTTAGAATTTTATTACGGCGGATCTTACAGCAGAGAGACAATGATCCGGGATTATAGCGATATAAACTTAGTTGTTTATTATCCTAAGGAAACAGAGAAATCAATTACAGACATCCACTCTGAAGTCGGCGATGTGATTACCAGTAAATGGAGAAACGCAACTTTGAAGACGCTTGGATGGGAGATCAGATATAAAACGAACTTGCATATCGATGTAATCCCCGCAAAACCAATTGATCTTGAATTTGGTTTTGCGAAACATTATAATACTAACCGGAGAGAACCCATTGAATACAGTCTCAAGGCTTTTGATGAAGATATCAAAGAAAAAAAAAGGACAAATATTCTCAAGTTGATGAGACTTTGGAAAACACGATGTGAGGTCCCTCTTCAAGGATTTTTTCTTGAGAAATTTGTGACCTTGGCTACGAGAGGCGCTCCGCGAAATGAATTGGAAACCCAAGTGTTTCGTTCTTTCAGTTATTTAGAAGATAAAATCACCACAAAGAGGATCATCGGCGTTATGAATAAAAGCTATGTACTCTCTAATGCCATAAGGGCAAAACAAATAAAAGGGGTAAAAAATGCAATCGAGGAAGTGCGGAACGCAAAGGATTGGGAAGATGCCTTTAATAATTAGGAGAAAATTCTCTTTATCTTTTTTTTGATTTGTTGTCCTTAACCGAATCTATTAAATTAATATCCATATTATGTTGCAAATTAAATTTTTCTATTATCTTCTCTTTGACCTCCGCTACGGTCATTTCAGGGTCTATTTCAATTTCTTTCACAGCCTCTTTAGGGGGGACTCCCACCAATCGAAAACGGACTTTCATTTTGCTAATATCTCAATGAATTCAGAACATAATAGTTAACTTGAAAATTGACAATTTTCTAAGAAGACTCTTGCGTCATTTTCTGCAAAAAAGACTAAACGAACTATATCAATTTCATCATATTTGGGTAAAGTTTCATTTAGAGTCTTGGAGACCACTTCTGCAGCTTTAACTTTAGGAAATCCGTATATGCCCGTAGATATCGCGGGAAAAGATACCGTATGACAATCATTTTTTGCTGCAACCTTTAAACTACTTTTATAACAAGCAGCCAGCTCTTTATCTGGAGAATCACTACTCTGATATACGGGACCAACTGTATGGATGACTTTTGGTTCTAAGCGTCCACCCGTAGTTATTACTGCCTTTCCCGTTGGAAGTCCATCCGGATATTGTTCATCCCTAATTTTTTTGCACTCTTCCTTAATCGCCGGACCACCAGCCCGATGAATTGCTCCGTCAACGCCTCCTCCTCCCATTAATGAAGAATTTGCCGCATTCACGATTGCATCCACCTTTTCCTCGGTGATATCTCCAACAACCACTTCCACTTGTCCATCCAAAAATTTCTTTTTAGTCATGATGTGTTTACATTTTACATTATGATTATGGAAACTTATATTATTTTGCCTATTAATGAGAAGTAAAAGAAAAAATTACTTTAAGGATTGAATGAAATCGACCACTTCATCTAGCTTTTCTTTTGAGGCTAACAGCATTTCATGTGGAAATTCCACGCTTCGAGAGTAAATATCTGAAACAACGGGGAAATTCTCATGGTTACTCTTCTCTCCGCCCCAGTTTGCATTACTGTAATCAATTCCTTTGCGCAGATCAACTTCTCTAAAGCACGTAAGTCCGTGTAACGGGGGATAACAATCATCTGCGGGTATGCCGTTTTCATTTAATTTTTTGTAAAACTGTTCTTTGGTTATCCCTCCAAATTTCTCGGGGTCAAAAACAATGGGGAATACATACCACCCGATCTCTTCGGTTCCCGAAGTGGGTTTCATAACCCTGATTCCATCTATGGCGTTAAGCCTTTCCATCAAATATTGGGCGTTCTCATTTCGTAACTTATGTTGTTCTGGGAATTTCCTCAATTGAGCACGGAGTACTGCACCTTGATATTCCGTCATTCGGTAATTAGTGCCGTACCGAAAATGTTTATAAAAATACTCGCCCTTCTTCCTGCCGCAATCAACCACTGAATAGATAAGATCGGCTAATTCATCGTCATTCGTGATAATCATACCCCCCTCTCCTCCAGTTAATACTTTTGATGCTTGAAAACTAAACGTACCAGCATCTCCGAAATTTCCTACTCTTTTTCCTTTATAGCGAGACCCATGCGCGTGAGAAGAATCCTCCACCACTTTTAGGTCATATTTCTCAGCAATTTCCATTAAACGTTCCATTTCGACGGGATTTCCTCCCAAATGGACCGGAACAATAGCCCTTGTTCTCTTGGTTATCAAATCTTCGACCAGATCAACGTCCATCACTAAGGTTTCCGGATCGATATCGCAAAAAACAGGAACTGCGTTGGTAGCCACCACAGCACTCGCAGATGCAACAAATGTATAATCGGAGACGATCACTTCATCTCCCAATCCAATGTCCAAAGCCAATAGAGCAGCTTCAATCGCGACGGTTCCATTAATCACTGCAATTGCATTTTTCGCCTCCTGAAACTCAGCAAATTCTTCTTGGAACTTCCATACGTTATCTCCTTTAGGAACTGCAGGTGAACCGATCCACCAATTACCAGACTCAATCACATCTTTTAATGCCTCTATCTCCCTTTCATCGTAGATAGGCCAATCGGGGAAGTTTTCTCTTGCTTCTTGTTCAAATGACATTTTTTCTTCCTTTCCTAATTGTTTCTTTCGAATTAGTTAAATTTTTTGAACTATAATTAATTATTTTTCTCATTATACTTATCTTTTTCATAATTCTAGATTTTACAATTCAAAATAATTAAATTATTTTTAACTAAAAAAGATTGAAAAGGTGCTTAACAAGTGACTCTCGTCAATAAAAAAACTATTGCACAGATATTAAATGAGCATATTTCTTATCTATCGCATGAAGAGATTCAGAAAATCATTGAACAACCACCTACGGGAATTGAATATACTTATGGCTTTCCGACTTTCAAATTAGCAAAATATGAAAAGAAAAATCCCGTTGAAATTGCAGAGAATATGATCGAAAAGTTAGAATATCCCGAGTTTTTTGAGGAAATCGTTGCTGAAGGGGCATATATTAATTTCAGAGTAAAAAAGGAGATCATTCTGAAAAATATTTTTAAATTTCGGGGAGATTATGGACGGATCAATATTCAAGCGGGAGAAAGTAAAATTGCTCCCCAGAGAATAGTTATCGAATATCCCGCTCCCAATACAAATAAGCCCTTACATTTAGGACACGTCCGAAATATGTTAATTGGGAGCACACTTTCGAGAATCTTAAAATATAATGGGCATAAAGTGTTTGATGTAAACCTGAATAATGATCGGGGGATCCATATCTGTAAAAGTATGCTCGCTTACAAAAAATGGGGGGATAATAAAAAACCAGACAAAAAACCTGACCATTTTGTAGGGGATTACTATGTGAAATATAGTAAAATGAAAGAAAAAAATGAATCTATAGAAGAGGAAGCTAAAGAATTATTACGTCTGTGGGAAGAAAAGGATCCCGAAGTGAGGAAGCTCTGGAAAAAACTGAGACAATGGGCTTTGGAGGGATTTCAAGAAACATATAAAAAATTTGATATCACCTTTGATAAAGAATACTACGAGTCAGATTTTTATTATAAAGGCAAAAAACTCATTCTAAAAGGACTTGAAGGGGGTATCTTTACAAAAAGACCAGATGGAGCCATAATTGCGAATTTAAATGAGAGATATGATTTACCGGATAAGGTATTATTACGAAGCGATGGGACCTCCATATATATAACCCAAGATGTTTACTTGGCTCACTTAAAGAAGGAGGATTTTGATTATGATAAGTCAATTTTCATCGTCGGGAATGAACAGCGTCTCTACTTTCAACAGTTGTTTGCCGTATTAGAAATGCTGGGTTATACAAAAGAGAAATATCATCTATCCTATGGTATGATCAATTTACCAGAGGGAAAAATGAAAAGCCGCGAGGGGAAAGTGGTCGATGCCGATGATCTGGTCAAAGAAATGAAAGTTATAGCTTATGAGGAGGTCAATAAACGGTATCCCGATTTATCTGATGAAAAAAAATTGGAACGGGCAGAAATT
Organism: Promethearchaeia archaeon; assembly: GCA_046483985.1. GTDB lineage: Archaea > Asgardarchaeota > Lokiarchaeia > Sigyniarchaeales > SOKP01 > JAWOCD01. Next base: position 40,028 of record JAWOCD010000115.1, on the reverse strand, counting down.
ATCGGAATGGGGGCATTAAGGTTTTTTATTTTGAAATTCAATCCTATGAAGGATTTTGTATTTAATCCAGAAGAGAGTATTTCTTTTGAAGGAGAAACCGGACCATATATCCAATATTGCTACGCACGGATACAATCAATTATTGAAAAGTCAGAATTAGATGTTCAATCAACGGTAGATTTCCAATTATTAACCCATGAAAAAGAACTACGGGTAATTAAATTACTGAATTACTTCCCAGAGATCGTCCAAGAAGCAGCCGATAATTATAACATTCATTTAATCCCCCAATATTTACTAGATCTTACCCAAGAATTTAATTCGTTTTACAGTTCATGCCCTGTTATTTCAAATAATAAGGAACTTCAAAAATCTCGATTATATTTGATTAAATGTGTGCAAATTGTTGTAAAGTGCGGATTGAATCTGTTGGGTATAGAAGTGCTTAAAGAAATGTAAAACTTTAAATACAAAATAGAGATTGCCTTAGTATGAATTCGACCTTTTTTGATTTTGGAGATTGTATAGATCCTTCTACGGAATTTGTAATTTTTGGAATACCTTGGGACGAATTATCAACTATATCTCTGCCAAACTCTGAAATTGGACCGGAATCAATAAGAAAAGTCTCTCAAAATATAGGTTTTACAACGGAATTGGGTAAAGATATTTTTAAATTGAACGTGTCAGATATCGGGGATATTGAAATAGAAAAAGCCAATTTAAAACAAAATCTTAAAGAGATTGAGGCGTTTATTCAACGGATTTATGAAAGTAAAAAAAAACTCATACCCGTTATGATCGGAGGAGATCACTTTTGCAGCTATCCCGTGGTGAAAGCGATAGGAGATAGATATGCGCAGAAGGGGAAATTTGGGGCGCTTTTCTTTGATGCACATCTTGATTTTTATAAAGAATGGGATGGAAAAGAATACTCCCATGCAACAGTCTCACATAATGTCTATGAGCTGGAATACATAAATAATGATAATTTTTTATTAGCTGGTTGCAGAGATATTGATAATATTGAATTAGATAATGCAAAGCAAGAGGATATTTGTTATCTCCCGGCCTATAAGCTGTCTGAGCTTGGGTTAAGAGAGTATGGCACTCAAATCATAAATTTCTTTACCCAGAATGATATCGAGTCCCTCTATGTTTCAATTGATGTGGACGTGGTAGATCCCTCTAATGCACCAGGTACGGGCTATCCAATCCCCGGCGGGCTTTCTTATAGAGCATTATGGCAAATTCTTCGAGAATTGGTCAAAAATGTTAATATTATAGGATTTGATCTCGTAGAAGTTGCCCCTAATTTGGATCATAATAATTTAACTTGTAATTTGGCAGCAAAAACGATTATTGAATTTATTTCCTTTATTTCAGATAAATTATAAAACAAATTTAATAAAAACGTGTATATATTGGTGGATAAAAAAGAAGTTAAAAAACATCTTAAAGATGTCAATCAATTTAAAATAGAGCAAGACTCCGATATTGCAGATCTTATTGACTCACTTAAAGGAACGGGATTTAATGCGAAGCGATTGGCAAATGCTTGTAAAATTTATGAAAAGATGAATAATGAAAGGGATTGTGTAATCTTTTTTGGTCTTGCTGGAGCATTGGTACCAGCGGGAATGCAAGGGATCATTCATGACTATATTGAGGAAGGATTTATAGACGTGTTGGTCTCTACTGGTGCTAACTTAACTCACGATATTGCAGAAACATTAGGGTTTCATCATCTTCAAGGCGATATAGATATTGATAATTTAAACGACTCTAATCTCCACGATAAGAATTTAAATCGTATCTATGATGTATTTCTTCCCAACAGAGTTTATGAAGGGATTGAAGATTTTATCGCTGAATTAGAAATTCCCGACCAAACAATGCCCGTCAGTAAATTCCTTAAATATCTCGGTTCTCAATTGCCAGAGAATTCAAAATCAATTTTAAAGATATGCGCTGAAAAGGATGTACCTATCTTTTGTCCTGCCTTTACAGATTGTGGATTAGCATTGCAACTGGGGTTTCATAATCGGAAACTAAACTTAGATCATTTTAAAGATATGCTCCAGATGGTTGATTTGGCTTGGGATGCTGAAAAAGCAGGAGTTTGTGTCATCGGTGGGGGTGTTCCGAAGAATTTTATCATGCAATCTCTTCAATTCTGCCCCACATCGGCTTCTTATGCAATTCAGATAACAATGGATCGACCAGAACCCGGAGGACTGAGTGGTGCAACATTGAGAGAAGCTATATCTTGGGGAAAGGTAAATAAAAAAGCACAATATTCAACTGTAATTATAGATGCAACGCTTGCCCTTCCTATAATTTTATGGTATCTAAAATCCCAAAACAAAGTTTAAAAAATGCTTTCAAACTTACTATCTACCGTCTTGTTCAAGTCGCCGAAAATGTTGTCTAATGTAGAGCGAAATGATTGAAACTGCGTGATCTCGGATAGATTTTTCCCTTCGTTCTCTTGGATAAATTTATGGGCAATAGATTCTAAAAGAGGTTGAAGTACCTTATGAATGAATTTCTCTGTATTCTTCTCCCTATTAAAAATTACGTATACAACAAGATCTTCGGGGTGCTCGGAATCCGCGGATTGGATTTTTGATTTTGTAAATGCTATTGAAAATTTTTTAAGAACAAAATATTCTACATTAACAGTAGAAAAGGCACCTTCACAAAAATTCAACAGTGCCGTAATCAAACTACTTCGTAGATCTTTATCAACCTTGTCGGGTTGAGTTTGATGATATTTCGCATTGATTAAACTAAATCCTCGAAACATGATACCCGCTTCCCGGACGACCATATATTCTTTACCTCTTCAAAATGATATCTGAAAGTTTTATAGTAGGAAAAAAATTAAAAAATCTTATTTTCAGATTACTCTGGCAGGTTTTCGAAGTTTGTGGAAGGTTGCATAGGAAAAAGTTTGTCTGGTGGAAAAAAAATCCAAGGAAAGATTAATAAACCACAGTACTTTTATTGATTTGAGTAGTCCCTTAACCTTCACTTTCCCTAATAAAATCGGAAGAATCGCATGACCTCCCATAAAGTATTCTAAAAAATCTCGTGCCTCTCCTATAACCTTCATATCCCACATATCCGAATTATTTGCATCCTCTGGCGACATAGGGAGAGCTAAGATTTTATGGTCTTTAAATAACAATACTGTGGGGTTTGGCCAATCAGTCGCTTCTAAAACTAATCGAAAATAAAGGTCTTTCTTTTTTAACTTTTTTTTTAATTTAGTTGTCCCTTTCATATAATTAATTGCCAGAAAGAGAAAACGCGACAAACCAACTCGATAGAGATGCTTAGCTTTGTCTATAAGTTCATCTTCGGTCAATTCTTTTTCACCTCATTACCAATCTATGTTTTTTCCTTCAAATGCATAACTTAGAATTTTCTGATAATCGTCTGCGTCGGCTGGTCTTACAGACATTTCTCCCGAACCCGATTCTAATGTGGTCTCCACTATAAGGTCCAATTTTTCATCAAAATCTTCTCTAGAAATATCCAAGTCGGCAAGAGTTTTCGGAAAATCTACTTTGTCCTGTAAAGATTCAATATCTTCGATTATCTTTTCAGCCGCGGTCTGATCATCATCAGCCCATTTGGCAATCCCTAATTTTTTTGCCGTTCTTGCCAAGAGTTTCTTTTGGAAGTCATGCTCGGTATCATTAATTTGATACTGAAGAATATAAGGAAGAACGACTCCCACGCAAAGTCCATGAGGTTTATGAAATACAGCCCCAAGCGCATGCGCAATTGCATGCCCCATAATCACTTGTGAATTCCCAAAACATAGTCCAGCTAAGGATGCAGCATTTTGCAGTGCCTCCCGGGCTCTTACATTTTTTCCGTCTTCATAGGCAACTGGCAAGTATTTTTGAATTAATTCAATTGCTTTTAAACCAACGGCGTCAGAAAAATCATTCTTAAATTCCGAGATAAGTCCCTCATACACATGACCTAAAGCATCAAATCCGGTGGATGCGGTCAAATTAGGGGGTAAACTTAAGGTAAACACGGGGTCCAAAATCGCATAAGTTGGAACAACATCTCGATTTGCAAGTTCTAATTTTACTTCATGGCCGTCCGGCATTGTCCGAGTTATGACAACAGCCCATGTAGTTTCAGCTCCAGTACCGCTTGTGGTGGGGATGGCGATCATTTTTGCTTTTTTCCCTAACTCTAGCTCTTTAAAAGGGTGAATATCGTCCAGATTCAATTCCGGCCGCTCATACAACACCCAGATGGCCTTGGCGGTGTCCATTGTCGAGCCCCCTCCTACGGCAACGATCAGGTCAGGATCATACCCATTACAGAGTTTTACACCCTTTTGAACAATTTCCTCTGGTGGATCTGGTAACACCTCAGCAAATACTTCATACTCCTTACCATATTCATCTAACTTTTCAGTAACATTAACGAGTAAATTTTCTTCAATAAATTGATCAGTTACTATGAAAACCTTTTCTCCAGGTACATCTTGCAAGAACTTTAAAGAGTTTTGTCCGAAACAAATCAAAGGACTCCCAAAGAACCAATAATTATCCATATTTTTATCATCCTCTAAATAGTGTTTATACAAAAAATATTTGGATTTATTCGTTTAAAAATTTAATTAATACCAGTCAGAAAAGATCTGGACATATTGGGTCAAGCCCGACAGACCCTCAAATGGTCGCTGACTGGCGATCGCGGTAAACTTCCCGAGAAATTCGCGTCCCATCCACAGTTTAAAGACTATAAGGAAACGCTCGCTGAATGTATCGAAGATAGGGAAAAGATAATTTAACAAGGCGAAGATTCCTTCTAAAACTTAACTTTAAATGACTTTTTAGAGGTTTTTCGGCGGGAAAACTGACCTTAGAGGAGGGAATAGGAAAAGTTCCATTGACCAGGGGAAAGATTAAGGGGGACCGATGTTATCTGGGTCGGCGATTCTCGATGAATTACGAATCCATCGCCCTTTAGGGGCGTGGTAGTTTAATCCTCTAAGAGATAAACTCTTCCAAAAAAGAAAGCACTTTCCGCAACACCTTCTTTTTAAATCCGATTCGGGAGGTCTTAAAGACATAACGGTCTACGAAAGTATTGATATCGTTCTTAATCTGGGTAGAAAATCCAATAAATACTAAACCAACCGGCTTTTCAGGAGTTCCGCCCGTGGGTCCCGCAATACCAGTGACACCGATCCCGATATTCACATGAGAGAGATCACGAATATTATTTGCCATTTGATACGCGACAGAACGGGACACAGCACCATTTTTCTCTATACTCTCTGAATTTACATTAAGGATTTCCATTTTTGCTTGATTACTGTAACTCACTACTCCTCTGTCAAATACCATTGAGGATCCGGATACATTCGTAATCATATGGCTGAGGAACCCTCCAGTACATGATTCCGCAAATGCAATTGTAAGATTTTGTTGGGAAAACTGTTCAATAATCCGTTCGATTCCATCCAAAACTGTCATTATCTATTCATATATCTTTTTATTCTGTTATTTTTTATAACTACTTATCATTTAATAAGATCATTTTTAGATCTTTAGAAAGATAATCTTAACACGTTTTATCACTAAAGTGCGAGAAAGCTCCGAACGATTAATTTTCTCTCTAAACAAATTGAAATCGGTTTCAATCCTTCAAAATCGTTCACGAAAAAGCCGAAGACTGGATACGGGGCTATACCAATGCTGCTAAAGCACATAGCCATTTAATAAATATTTTTTCGGATAAGATAAAATTTTAAGTAATTATTCAACCTATAACTAGTATAATAAATATTACTTCAAATAGGAATGATTGAATGAGCAAAATAGAGCAAGATAATGAAAGAGGCTACGTTTTTAAGATAACCATAATAGGAGATGGCGCTGTGGGCAAGACCTCTCTGATCAAGAAATACACGCAAGGAACCTTTCAAAAGGATTATATTAGAACACTTGGCGCTCAGTTTTCGAAATATGAGGAGGATATAAATGGCGATAATGTAAAGTTGTTTTTATGGGATATAGCCGGTCAGTCTGAGTTTGAATTTATGCGCGGGACGTTCTTTAAGGGGAGCAAGGCAGCAATCATCGTATTCTCACATACAGATGAAGAAAGTTATATGCATATAAGCGAATGGCATGATGAATTTATGAAGCATTGCGGAGATCAACCAGCTGTCTTATTTGGGAATAAAATAGATTTAGTCGATGAGGAGGAACTGAATGATGAGCGAGTTCAATCTATAGTGGATAAACGCGATTTTCTGGGATATTATAAGACGTCAGCGAAAACGGGTGAAGGCGTCTTTAAAGCGTTTCGGTCAATAATTGAAAAATTATATGAATTGTATAAAGAGACTTAACTGTATAATTCAAGAGCATGTCAAAAAATTACCCGAAGATATTATTTTTCTCATCAAAACATTGTATTTCTTGTCGACCGGTGGAAGAAATGCTTAAAAAGGTTAATATTTCAATGTTCGGAAAGAAATTGCAAATTCAAAAAATCGATATAGAAAAAAACAGAAAACTAACCGAAAAATATAACGTTCATACCGTTCCAACCTTAATCATTGCTGATAAACGATTATCGGTAAATATCCAAAAAGAAGATATCGTAGACACCATTTTGTATGGTTTTATTTCCTCAGTACAAATCTAAAAAAAGTATAAAAATTACTAAATAAAAAAAATGTGAAAAAAATATGGACCGACAATTATTAAGCAAGATTTTAAGCCAAATGAAAAAGTATTTAGCAAAGGATAAAGAGATAGGAGATATGAAGTTAGCCGCCCTTCTTGCCTTGGGTCATCAGCTTGAAGCAATTTTCTATTACTTGGGGCATGAACTTGGGACTATACTAAATGTGGGAAAGGTAAAGGAGGTTACCCAAATCCCCAGAAAATTGAAAGAAATTATTAATCAATATCATATTGGGGAAGCAACAATAACCCAGAGTTCAGAAGAAATTTTAAAATTACGATTAAAAGGACATTCCTCAATAAAAGATCTGATTGGCACGGGCATCAAAACCGAAGGGAATTTTTGCTCATTCGAAGCAGGATTGTTAGCGGGGATTGTCGAAAAAGTGAGTAATATTCACTGCTTCGCTCAAGAGTTAAATTGCACCCTTCAGACGCAAAAAGATTATTGCGAATTTATGATAGTATTTCAAGAAGAATAATGCGAAATTTTCTTTTAACTTATTACCAATATACTTTTTTATCTCTTTTTATTTTATTAACTAACCACATTTAGTAGCGATATTAATTTTTCAAAAACTAAAAAAATCACAAAAAAATGTCATTTGTTAATGAAGACGAGGTTTTGCGAGCAAAGCTGAGGAAATGTCCCCTCTGTAAACAAGAATATATCAAATCAGCCTTCAAAACATGTGATATCTGTGCGAGGGAAGTGTGCTTGAAATGTGCAGTGATTGCGGGCAAATATGGCCTATATTGCAAAGAGTGTTTTGAAAAACTTCCTGAGGAAAAGCGAGAGATCATCGGAAAGGAGGCAAATAAAATCAATTTCTGGGCCAAAAAAGGTTACCAATTTTTTATTGCATTTTTAGTTGTCAGTCTGGGCTCGTTCAGCTTGATATTTTTTAACCGGCTTTTTTTCATTGTGGGCATTATACTTACGGTGATCACATTCATTTTCGGATATTACTTGTTCAACTATTTAGTTAAGAGCCAAGAAGGAATTTAAGTTTTAGAATTTTTGGTCGAATTTATTTGAAATAAGATAAGGTTTTTAGAAAAATTATTAATAATATTGCTTTATTAAATTTATATTAACAAGAAATTGAAAATAGTTGAAAAGATATGGCAGAGAAGAACAGATTTATTATTAAGTTAACTATGCTCGGGGAGGCTGCTGTGGGGAAGACTAGCTTGGTCTACCGATTTCTGGAAGATAAATTCAGAGAAGATTATAAAGCCACTCTAGGCGTTAACTTATTGAAAAAGGAGATGGAGTTGGAAAATTATGGAGAAGTATCCGCCCAGATTTGGGATTTAGGAGGGCAAGAGAGTTTCAAGTCTTTAAGGAGTTTATATTTAGAAGGTGCGAATGGTGGTTTATTAATTTTTGACCGGACAAATACAAAATCATTTGAAAAACTTGATGAATGGGTAAACAGTTTTAAAAAAGCCCGAGGAGATCAACCATTATTACTGGTGGGCAACAAATCTGATTTAAAAAACCAAATCAAAATCGGAGAAGAAGAAGCGAAAGAATTTGCAGAAAAATATAACATGGACATGATCTTTACTTCAGCTAAGACGGGAAAAAATGTAGAGGATGCATTCATCAATCTTACAGAAAAAATAGTAAAAAAGATTTCCTAATCGTAAAATCTAAGAAGTTAAATCCATTTACTTCTTTCTTTTTGTCCAAAAATCAATAAAACTTATAAGCATTGATTCAAAGCCTTTCTTTAAAAAGTTTTTTAGATTTTTTATAAATGTCTTTTATAAAGGATCATTACTTATAAAAATAAAAGCGCTTTAAAAAGAAATTTTCTTTCTAAAAAGATGAATATGAATTAAATATTAGTTGATTTTTATATGAGTAATGAAAATAATGAGAATGAAGTTGAATTTGATGAGTCTGATTTAGACTATAAGATTGAGAATGTAGTAGCAACTGTCGAAGTAAAAATAGATGACAAAATCGATCTTACTCAGATAGCTGGCAAACACCCAGAAGTAGAATATAATCCAGACCGATTTCCAGGATTAGTTATGCGAATTGAAAAGCCCAGAGCTACTATCCTTATTTTTAGTACGGGAAAAATGGTAGTAACTGGCCTTCGAAAGGCAACAGAAGCCCCCTCGGTAGTCGATCAAGTATTAGATAACATAAAAAAGGCAGGAATTGACCTCGAAAATCCAGAAATAACTATTCAAAATATAGTGGCATCGGGCGATTTGCATACCAATGTAGATCTAAACATGGCTGCCATAGTTATGGAATTTGCAATGTACGAACCTGAGGTATTTCCAGGATTAATCTATCGCATGCAAGACCCTAAGACAGTCTTTCTCATTTTTAGCACGGGACGAATTGTATGCACCGGCGCAAAGAAGAAAGAAGTGGTGCGAGATGCTGTGTTAAAATTGAACAAAGAAATCCGGAAATTGGATTTAGCAAAAAAGTTTCCATCAGAATCAGAGTATCAAGATTTAACTTTTATCTAAACTTTTGTTTTATTTTTTTCTTTCCTTAGTTTTATATTGCGGGAAAATAATAAAAAGAAAGATTTTAAAAATTATTTTAGAATTGAAATTCCTTTTTTTGACTAATTGCTTGGACACATGTGCTATATTCGTCATAAAGAAAATCCATTATCTCATGCTGCTTGGCTCGAGTTAGGGCGAGTTCTTGTATTTGATCAACTGACTTCTCGGCGTTATCCATATAAATATCTCCTTCATATTCTAAGATATCACTGTATTGGTCAATAAAATTACAAAGAATATAGCGATTTTCATTTTTAAGGTTTAAATCATTTAATAACTTAAACATCTTTCTAAGGTTTGATTCTTTTTGCCTATTAACATCTGATTGATGCTGTTGTGTTTTAAAATCGGCATTACTCGAAACTAATTCGAACAGTTGCATAAACTTTCTTTTTTTAAGAGAACGATTCATATTTAAAATAGACCACTCATTTATTTTCAAATAGAGTATTATCTAAGTATTATTAGACAATTATGAGAATGTTACAAAGGGATTCAAAAGGTAACTCTTAAATGTTGGATAATAGAATGAGGAAAATGAAAAAGCGAGCATTAATAACGGAAACCTGCATGAAAATTGGGGCTGTTATTGTTTATTTGGTTTCAATTCTAAAGTATTAGTATAAAGAGTCTTTTATTTATTACCGAGATTTCGCATAATCTCTATATTTTCCCGTAATACCTCATCCGAAATTCTTGAATGAACATCCAATGCAAATATTTCACGGGTCACTCTTTCCACCACTGGTAACTCAATAGTGGAATAATCTAATTCTTTATCATAATAGGGACAAGACCAAGGACATCCATGGGGATAAGCAACCTTTTCTTGAAATAATTTTGTTTCATAGAGGGGTTTTGGATATAAAACTTTACTGCGGTCAAATTTTTTTAAAAATTGTTCTTTATCAATACCAATTACGTTTGGATGGATTCTTCCAATCCAGTAATTAAAGGCAGGTTGACAATAGTCCGGTACAAACGGCGGGTCTATTCCCTTAATTTTCTCTATGGCATCTGTGAGAATCCGCGCCTTTTTATTTCGATCTTTTACAAATCCCTCCAGTTTTTTAAGTTGAATCAGACCAATTGCACCTTGGATTTCAGTCATGCGATAATTCCAACCTAGCCGGTTATAGACATACCACGATGGCTCACCGTGATGGCGGATTAAGCGGGATTGTTCGGCAATACTTTTTTCATTTGTCGTGATCATCCCTCCTTCTCCAGTTGTCATATTCTTTGAGGGATAGAAACTGAAAGTCCCTATATGTCCTAAAGAACCCACTTTCTGACCTTTATATTCACAGCCGTGAGCTTGACAAGCATCTTCAATAATAAAAAGGTTATAATCTTGGGCAATCTCCATCAACGGGTCCATGTTTGCTGCAATACCCGCCAAATGAACGGGGATTATAGCTTTTGTTTTATCCGTTATGTGTTCCTTGACGGATTCGGGATCTAAGGTATATGTTTTCTCATCAATATCGGCAAATATTGGGATTGCATTATTCTGAAGTACTGACGAAGCCGTTGCGATAAATGTAAAGGGTGAAACTATCACTTCATCACCAGTTCCTATATCGAGAGACGTTATTGCAGTATGTAGAGCAGCAGTTCCCGAATTGACCGCAATTGCATGGTCAACACCCATGTAATCGGCAAATTCTTTTTCAAATTTTTTAACAACTTCCCCTGCTAAAGAACTCAGCAGTTGAGATTCCAGAACTTTAAGAACTTCTTTTTTCTCTTCTTCTGAAATGTTCATATTGGCTCACACAATTAGTTTTTTGAATTCAATTAGGCTAATTCCTAATACAATTTTAAGATTAAATTAAGTTAGATAGATAAAGATTTCATAACAAAATAAGTATTTCATCCCTTATGTTGAAAATAATCAGAAAGTAAGGTAGTACTTTTTATCTTCATCTTTCCTCTTATGTGAATCAATTAAATCCATTCTCTCCAGCTTTTTTATCACTTTTGTGAGCCATCTCTCGCTGGTCTCTATTCTGGCTTTAATGTGGTCAAAACTTAACTCCTCATGGATTAATAAAAGAAGCATTATCTTAGTTTTAACATCAAGAAATTTCTTGGAAGTGAGAAATTCAATTTTCTTATTGATTTCATATTCAAAGTTTTTCAAATCTGCCAGTTCATTACTGAGCTTAGATATCACCTCGTCTCTGGCCCGAAAAGCATTCAAACTTGATTTAAAAAACTTTTCCAATCGCTCCTCCAGTTCCTCTTCTGTTAAATCCATGTCTAATTCATTACTAAATTCTTCTAAAATTGATTTATAGTCCGAAGCCTCATCAAACCGGTCCAATACTAAAACACTAACTATCTCTTTATTTTCATTCGAATAGGATAAAGAATTCCAATTCTCCTCCTTGATGGTTATGTTTGATTCAATGAAATCGTGTGATATTTGTATCTGCTGAACTACATTCTCTGGGATCTCTAAGTCTTCCGGATATTTCATATACACTGTACCTCCAACGATATCACTCCATTTTATCAAAAAGATCCCGCGAGGAATATTAATGCACCTATAAATGAGTATTACTTAATCTGATTATAATTTTCTTAATTAAGATAAATAAATATGCACGAAATTTTATAGTTTTTTAAAAATAGTTCCAAATTTTTAATTATTTGCTAATTCATTATTTCACATAACTTCGGAGGAACTCCTAAAAAAATAAATATTTAAAATATTAATATAAGATAGAGAAGATGTCGGTTTTTTACGTATATATCTTAGAAACTACAGCAAAAAACGGAAAAACGACATTTTATACAGGTTACACCAATAATCTGCTCCGGCGAATAAAAGAGCATAAAAGTGGGCAAGGTGCCAAATATTGTCGGGGAAAAGAAAAAATAGAATTGAGATACTTTGAAACATATATGGATCGTAGTGCTGCTATGAAAAGAGAAATGGAGATTAAATCTTTTTCAAAAGCAAGAAAAAAAGAATTAACCAAAAAAATGTCTAAGAATTAAAATAAATGACATGAAGGAAAAAATTCCTAATTTTTTAGTGATTGTAACTGGATTGCCCGCCTCAGGTAAATCCACTTTTAGTGAAGAATTAAAGAAATATTTGGAGGAAGATACAGAGAAGCCTAATAAAGAGATCAGTATTGTTGATCCAGACAAGATAAGGGAAGAAATAGCCCCTGGAACTTTTGATTTTGAAAAAGAATCAGAGGTTCGAGAATTAAACCTAAAAAAGGTTGAAAAAGAACTCAAAAAAGGAAAGATTGTTATTTCTGATGACTTAAATTATTATACTAGTATGCGGCGTGATTTAAAATCCATTGCTAACCAATTAAATAAAAAAGCTTTCATAATTCATATGAATACCCCTTTAGAAACTTGTTTAGAATGGAATAAAGCGCGTGGGGAGCCCATTCCTAACGATTTAATTATAGATATCAACCAGAAATTTGATTCTTTCACTAATTATTCTTGGGAAGAACCAATTTTGAAGATCAATATGGAACGTGCACAAAAAATCGAGATCAACTATGAAGAATTAATGAACAAAATAAAAAAAGAGCTAACCCTTGGGCCAAACAAGAAGGAACCCATAGATAAAGAAAAAGCGAATAACCAACGATTTAATGAGACTTTAGAGGAAAAAACAAGAAAAATCATTGGAGAACTCCTACAAAAGAACCGAAACAAGAAAAAAAAGGCTAAACTTCTAAAACTCAGAAAAAGGTTTGTTAAGGAACATATTAATGAGCCTTTTGAAGTCTCTAATATATCTGCTAGATTTAAAAACTATTTAAGAAAAATATTAAGTATAGAGATCAACGAAGGATAAAATCCTCTCGTTTCTAATATTCAATAACGCAAAATAAAATAAGCAATGGTTACTTTTTTACATTAGAATATCAAAAAATTAAGTGTTTTTCTCAATTCTGTGGAATTTAAAAATGTCGAAAGATCAAGAAGAAAATGTTAAATTGAAAATTGAACGGTTAGATAAAAGCCGAAGTGGGCGCCGTTTATTCTATATCGATGCGAATGTTATGAAAGAGTTAAAGATTAGTACAGGAGATATAGTGGAGATTCACGGGAAAAAGATGACTGCGGGTATTGCAGTTGCAAGTATGGAAGATAAAGGAAAGGGTACTATCTCGTTAGGGGGTATCGATAGATTAAATGCTGGCGCAACCATCGGTGAATATGTTACCGTGAAATTAGCCACAGTTTATCCTGCGGAAGAAGTAGTTCTAACTCCCACGAAACCAATTGGAGACATTAAAAAACAAGCAGAATTGATTAAAGGAAAACTTTTTGACAAGCCAATAGTGGTCGGCGATATCGTTGATATCACGGGGTCTTTTGTAAAAAAGGACGATGGTAGTCCATTTGATGAAATAATGAAGATGTTGCCATTTCCCCAAAAAGGATCAAAAAGAACAACTCTCGGAGGGACACTTCGCTTAATTGTTGAAAACGCAAAACCAAGTAATCAGATTGTGAAGATTTCAAAAAGTACATCTATTAAAATTAATAAAAGGGTCGCTGTTTTAAATGTTTCAGGGGAAATCGTCACATATGATGACGTAGGAGGACTAACTGATGAGATTCAAAGGATAAGGGAAATGATTGAATTACCTCTAAAGCATCCCGAATTATTTCATCGTTTGAACATTGACCCACCAAAGGGAGTATTATTCCACGGACCTTCCGGAACTGGAAAGACCTTAATGGCGAAAGCAGTTTCCCAAGAGTCAAACGCTTATTTTATTTCCATTAATGGACCCGAAATAATGTCTAAGTTTTATGGTGCCAGTGAAGGACGCCTTAGAGAGTTATTTAATGAGGCGGAGGAGAATGCCCCATCTATTATCTTTATTGATGAGATAGATTCAATTGCTCCCAAAAGAGAGAATGTTACCGGAGAGGTTGAAAGAAGGGTCGTGTCTCAATTATTATCTCTCTTAGACGGACTCCGAGGGAGGGGAGAGGTAATCTGCATAGGTGCTACCAATAGAATCAATTCAATTGATGAAGCTTTGAGGAGACCCGGACGATTCGATCGTGAAATTGAATTTGAAGTTCCCAATACTAACGCCCGAAAGGAGATTTTCCAGATTCATACGAGAGGAATGCCTTTAGAAATAGATGTGGATCTTGACCATTACGCAGAGATTAGTCATGGATTTGTAGGAGCAGATATTATGGCTGTTTGTCGAGAGGCTGCAATGTTTGCGTTACGGCGAATTTTACCTAAAATAAATTTAGACGAACCCATCCCCAGTACTGTGATTCAAGAACTAAATATTAAAAGCGAAGACTTCTTGCAAGCAATAAATATGGTGGATCCCAGCGCGATGCGAGAAGTTATGGTAGAAGTGCCGAATGTGGAATGGAATGAAATAGGGGGGTTAGAAGAAACAAAGGATGAACTGATAGAAGCGGTAGAATGGCCATTAAAATATTCAAAATTATTTAAAAAGGCGGGAATTCGACCATTAAACGGAATTCTGTTATTTGGCCCGCCAGGCTGTGGGAAGACTTTACTCGCTAAAGCGGTAGCAACCGAAAGTGAATCTAATTTTATATCTATTAAAGGTCCTGAAATCTTCTCAAAGTGGGTAGGAGAAAGTGAAAAGACTGTGCGGGAGATCTTTCGAAAAGCCCGACAAGCGGCTCCATCTATTATTTATTTTGATGAAATCGATGCGGTTACAACTGGCAGAAGCGAGTATCAAAACACCCAAACATTTGCTTCGATCGTAAATCAAATCTTAGTCGAGCTTGATGGAATTGAGAAAAGGCAAGGAATTGTGGTTATTGCCAGCACCAACCGACCAGATATGGTGGATGCGGCCTTATTACGCCCAGGGCGGTTTGATCGATTAATTTATGTTGATGCACCTGATTTTGAAGCGCGAGTAAAGATACTAAAAGTTCATACACGAGATATGCCTCTGGCCGAAAATATCTCTTTAAAAAAGATAGCCCGCAAAACGGGAGGATTTAGCGGTGCTGACATAGAAAACTTATGCCGTGAAGCTGGAATGGAGGCAATCCGTGATAAAATGACTGAACTCTCTAAAATTGAATACAAGTATTTTGAAAAAGCGATGGAAAAAATTCAATCTACGTTGACCTCCGGTATGATTGAACGTTACGAACAAATGGCGAAAGAAATCACTGAATCACGAAATATTCAAGAAGTAAAAGCGGATTTCTATAAATAAAAAAATAGATAAGAATTTATGTTATAAGGATTGAATAAAGCTTTCAATTCTGTCCATTGCTTCTGCTAATTTTGGTTTCTCAAGCGCGTAGGATACACGTATTCTATCTTCAGCCGATGAGCCGAATATTTCTCCTGGTACTACAGCAACAGCCTTAGATTTCATAAGCTTTTCCGAAAATTCTGCACCTGTAATTCCAAACTTTTTTACGGAGGGCATAATATAAAAGGCGCCTCGGGGCCTAATCACATCAAAATCCATCTCCTTAAGTCGTTGGTAAACAAAATCTCTGCGCTCTTCATATCGCTGGACAATATCATCAAAAAAGCTAGTATCCATTTTAAGCGCTTCAATAAACCCGTATTGCGCAGCGTGGTTCGTACCTGCAACTGTGTATTGGTGGTATTTTTCCATTAAATCCAGAATTTCCTTTCTCGCCACCGCATATCCTAATCGAAATCCAGTTGCGGAGTATAATTTACTCATTGCATTTACAGTAATAGTTCGGTCAAACATCCCATCCAAGGACGCCGGGCTCAGATGTTCGAGTCTATCATAATAATAATTTTCATAGACCTCATCAGTTATGAGATACAAGTCATTATCCTTCACTATATCAACCAGTATTTTTAATTCCTCTTTGTTAAAGGCGTACCCAGTGGGATTATTCGGAGAATTAATTAAAAGGGCTTTCGTGTTCTCTGTAATTGAACTTTTTAATTGTTCAATATTCGGGCTAAAATCATGGTTTCGTTCAATTTCAATTGTTTTTACCCCGTAGAAGAGACTACAGTAATAGTATGAGAGAAAATTCGGTGAAAAAAGGAGCAGATCATCGCCTGGATTAAAAATGGAAGCATAAGCAAGAGTAATGGCTTGGCTTCCTCCGTTCGTGATGATTATATTTTGCTCCCAATCACAGTTAATATTGTTGGTAGTTTCTAATTTATTTTCCACCAACTGCAGTAATTCCGGAACCCCTTTTGTTGGAGCATACGTGGTAATGCCAGACTTTAGGGCTTCAATGTTTCCTTGAATTGCTGGTTCGGGGGTATCGAAATCAGGTTGGCCGATCCCGAGACTTATGACGTTGCTCCTTCCCGCGGCAAGATCAAATAATTCACGAATTTGTGAACGGGGCGCTTGTTTTACTTTTCGATTCAACTCTTTCATATTTTAATATAGACCTTAATTGATTTAAAATTTCCTTATGGTAAATTATATCCGCTCTTAGAAATCCTTCACTTTTATTCTTGGTCTCTAAAATAGGTTCCCGTGCACTTATGAATTAACGAATCGATCAGATCTCGTTTTTAAATGACATCTAATTATTAGAAATCCGGAGGAAATGTAAGTATCTATAAAAAGATTAAAAACAGATCTTCACAAAGGATTTATCAAAAAGGAAATTTATTTTCAAAAGAAAGAATAGCAAACTTACAAAATGTATCTGGAGGAATTAATCGATTCCTTCTACATTTTTCAGAATTTTAAGAACTAAATTTTTGAACGCTTTTTCTACATTATCGCCATTTTTTGCACTGGTTTCTATAAAGTCACTTGCGTTAATCTCATTTGCAAGAGTTTCTCCTTGTTCAAGACTCACTACTCGCTTATCTTCCAAATCTATCTTATTTCCAATAAGGATATAGGCTCCCTCCTTTTTCACGTATTTTTGAAAATCTTTTAACCAACGAGAATTAATGGTTTCGTAAGTATTAAATCGTGTGACATCGTAGACTAATAATGCACCTACACAGCCTTGGAAGTACATAGATCTAATCACAGAATACTTTTCTTGGCCAGCTAGGTCCCACATAATCAAACGGACCTTAGCGTCCATCTCGTCCAACATCACATCCTTCCTCACGATATTCGCACCTAAAGTTGGTTTATATGATTCGCTGAAGGATTCCTCAATATACTGGTTAATAAGCGAGGTTTTTCCAACTGCTGCGTCACCGAGAATAACTATTTTAAATACAAACTCGCGTAATTCGGTATTTCCCACAGTTTTTTTCACCTAATTTTAATTTTTATATGAAAATAGTAAAGTATAGTTCTTTTTACAATATTCTTATGTTTTATAATTAATTTTTGATGTATTTAATTTTTTAATCTATTTTTTAAAGATTTGATATGAAAACTCTTTCTAGTTAATCTTTCTATTTTGTAGTATTTATAAATTCTGATTATGGATTAATACTAAGAATAATAGTAAAATTATTATGTCCCGACTCGTTGGGAGCTAAATGCTCTCCTTTAACTTTATAGGATATTTCATAATTACTTGGTAATGATTTTCGGAGACTATCCACTAAAAAACCATAAAAAAGGCTACAATCAACTCCGATCTCCGAACAAAAAACACAATTTCTGACTTTCACCTTAAAAAAATTACGTCGTTTTTCAACAATTTCCACAATCCAATCTGTTTTTATCAATTTATCAATTTGTTTTATTATATATTCGAATCCCTCGCCGAACGGGAAAAGATAAAAGGAGAATTTAAGCCCGATTTGATACAGGAGGTCGGTAGCGCAATAGAGCAGCATATTCTGGGCCGAAATGATCTTTTTAAACTTAAAAAAGCTGATCTTTTCTTTGGCATTAATCTCTCGAATTGGGATTAATTCCCGCATTTCTGCCTCCTTCAAAATAGATCTCATCCCATCAAAATCAAGCAAATCGTGATATGCTTGAAGTAAGGCAATAACTACTTTATTACTTACGGTTCCTTTATATTCTCCGATCATTTCAGCTTGCTGAAAAAATATATATCTTGAGTATCTTTTTCTTTTTTCCTTTCCAATGATAGTTTAGGTAATATTACCTATGATTCACATTTTTTATATTTTATTTTTCCATTAAGAAGGGAGTCTGAACTTACTCCAGATCCAGAAGAGTAAGATCAAACTTCTCATCCACGGAGCGGTAGATTTTTTTGTCAAATTCATAGATAAAAATTTCCCCGGTGACAGAGATTATCGAAGGCTGGCTTAAATGACCGCCCATTATGCTATAATTGCTCTTTCCGACCATTGTATGTAGATGAATGATAGGTTCCCCGGTTTCCTTATTATACGAGATATTTCCCATCGTTGGAAGGAGTTCCACATTTTCATCAAATGTTTTATAGAGATACTCTTGAGTATCTAAATCGAAATATCCAATAGTTAATTTTTCAAATGCTCCAATTATATTTATTAACCCGCCTTTAATCTCATGCTTTTTCACCAATTCCGTGACAACATCGATTAAATCCTCCCCAGGTTCTGCTTTGCCTACAATAACTCTTCCAATTTTTCCTTCAGTACTTTGCATACTCTTTAAACCTCAGTTTAATATAGCTATTATTGAATTATTAAAATGTTTTATTTTTTATGTTTAATATCCTTCTTGCCCTTTTAAAAAATTTTGTTTACAAGTTAAATGGCTTTATGCGAAATTTCTTATTTCTTATTTTTCTTATAATGATCAAGATACATAAATTATTCTAAGTTGAACAGCAAGATTTAAGAGTGGAATCAGAATGCCAGAAGAAGTAAAGGTTTCCGGAGTAGAACTGACTCTTTCCGAACCAGCAGATATTGACCTAGAGTGGATCGGGGATGAATCTTATGTAGATATGTTAAAAGCAGCATGGATGATTATTGAGGAAGGAGATATCCCTCTAAATCCAAGAATCTTGGGTAAGCCGGGTGTCGGGAAAACAACTTTAGCATACGCCACTGGAAAGCGTTTAGGAAAACCAGTTTATATTTTTCAAGCAACTATGGATACCCGACCGGAAGACCTATTGATAAGTCCCGTGATCTCGGGTAACAATAAAATCACCTATGTAGCTAGCTCATTAGTGTCTGCAATGATAAAAGGCGGGGTCTGTCTCATCGATGAAGCCAATAGGATGTCGGAGAAGAGTTGGGCTTCCTTGGCGCCGCTAATGGATCGGAGGAGGTATGTTGATTCGATAATTGCAGGGATTCGGATTTACGCTCATGAAGATTTTCGAATGTGTGTGACGATGAATAGCGACAGCAGCACCTATGAACTCCCCGAATATATCCAATCGAGGTTGAATCCCAAAATATATGTGGAATTTCCCAATAAAGCTGATGAGATGGAGATCCTTAAATATAATGTGCCATTTGCTTCAAAAGAGGTGGTAGAATATTGCACCGACTTTTTACAAAAATCTCATCAAAAAAAACAACCCTATGTGGCCAGAGATGGGATTAATATTATCAGGTATTATATGAAGAATCAAAAACTCCATGGGAAAAACCCAAAAGATTTAGTGATTGAGGATTTTAAGAGTTCTTTAGAAAAAGTGTTGGAAAAAAGCGCGATCCAATTTTGCCCTGACGAAGAGGTAAAAGTTAAAGAAAAGGAATCTGACATTCCAGACGCACTTCGGTTTTAGTTTCAAAAAAAAGGAGGAGAAATCCCATTCCGTTAATTTTCATAGTACTGAAGGGAAGTGCTTGAGATAGATGACCAAACCGACTTTTATAAAATATAAAAATATTTATGTTGTTCCCACCTTTCATTCGCGGGTTGAATTCGCCAAAATAGTTCGTGCCAATTATTTTAAGGTATTTCCAGACCTTATCGCTGTGGAGCTACCGAGTAATATCCGTGAGGAAGTTATAGAAGGGGTTAATAGGCTCCCCTATCTTTCACTCATTGCCTATGCCGATAGTCTCTCCCCGGAGTTATTAAATTTTATACCAATAGACCCCTCTGATTCTATTATCGAAGGGATTCGAATGGGACAAGAATATAATGTTCCCGTAGAATTTATTGACTTATCCTTGAAAACCTATAAAGCCCCAGTCGGAAAACTTCCCGATGACTATTCAATCAATAAAATTGGATTACCCCAGTTTTACAAAATTATCGCTAACCAGGCTCAATATAGACAATACCGTGAACAAAAATTAACGATTGAAGATAAAGTATCGCTTCAAGAATATTTTGAAAAAGTAATACTTCGAAGGAAAAAAGAAAAAAAAATGCAACAACAAGCCGAAGAAAAGCAAGTAAAAACCGAGAAAGCGCTTGAAAAATATAAAAAACGAGAGCAATCAAGAAAAGGAGGTCCAAAAAAAAGTGATGAAAAATTAAAACATATAGAAAAAGATATTTTACGGGAGAAATATATGGCATCCAATTTATTGCGGATGATGCCATTGTACAATCGAATCTTGTTGATTGTTGGAATGGCCCATTGGAAATCGATTAAATATTATTTGGAGCACCCGGAAAAGATCGAAAGCGTGAATGTGGATCTGGTTCCCTTTAAATATGTTAAAATCTATAATATTAAAAATTCCGATGCCCGTTATCTATTGAAAGAAATTCCCTATCATACATATCAATGGATAAACTTTCGAGATAAATATTCTAAAACTCAGCTCGAACAAATTGAAGATCCATCTAAGCTCTTTCAAACCATTAGATCCTATAATAAAAAGCATCATATTCGAGAGATTTTCCTAAAAGCTAAGGAAGATTATGAGAAAGAATTTAAAGAATTTATCAACTTTCATAACTTTAAGAACATATTCCAATATTCAAGAAATCTGACGCTCATAAATGAGATGCTCTTGCCCCGATTATATCAGCTATTGGTTACGGCCAAAAATATTGTGGACGATGATTACGCTTGGAAGGTCTATAAGATTGCAACGAAATATCCATTTAATGATGAGAGCGAAGATTTTGAAACAATGGATTTAAGTGCCCTTGGAGGGATGACACCCGATGGTCACTTCGTTCGCCTCCGGCGCAGACATCCTTACCCTTATTCCCAAAAAGATGAGATCCCCATGGAAAAACGGCCCGAAGAGAAATACGAAGGGGAATGGAGAGAAGAATGGGAAAAGAATAAATGGCGTGCTGTTTCTTATCCCCCCGAAGATAAACTCGAAGAGGATTATTTCGAATTTATTCGTAAAAAAACCCTAAAGAATCTGAAAAGTAAACGAGTTCGGATTGAAGAATTTAAGTCCAGTTTAAAAGATGGGATTGCCATTAAGGAGACTATTCGAAAATGGGCGTATGAACAAAAAATTTATGTGAAAAATGAACAGAAAATTCAAGGACGGATCGATACCTTAGTCGTGATTTTTGATAAAGATGATGGAAAAAAGGAAAAATATCCTCATAAATTCAATTGGTATGCAGAACACAAAAAAGAAAGTAATTTAGTGTTATACACCACCAATCCTGGCGACTATTTGGTTGGTCCTGGAATCTCGCACGTAGAAGTGGGGGGTTTGCTCTCTATTTACCCGCCCACCTTCATTCATGAGGTTTTTCGCGAATATATGGATTATCAATACGAGGATTGTAAAAATAAAGCGGAACGGCTACTCAAGGCCGCAATTTTGAATTCAAAGGAAAAATACATTGTCTATATTGCGAAAAGCGCCCCTCGTAAATATTTTTACTCAATGGCAGGAGTAAAGCATCGAAAAATAGTCTATGTTCCCCTTAATAATTTTAATCGGGATTCGCTTAAAACTATCAAACATATTCATCTTCTTGCAGGACATGACAAACGCGATATCGCCCATAAATATATTTTCTTAAACAAATAATTAGCAATTTGTATAATCTATACAAGCATCCAAAATAAGAGATGGATCCAGCTTTCTAGAAATAATAAATAAAACTCCTTGCAATTAAAAAACAATTGCTTCGGACTATATAATTTTTTTTCCTTCACATGTTTAGTTATATTCAGCCACGTAAGGGAAAGTATTTTATTATATATAAGAAACCCCATAGCGTTCGCTAAAGGCGATAATTCAATTTTTAAAATTATCGCATCCTACTCTGAACCCTCCAGAACCATTAAATTTATTAACTCTATTTTATAATAATTTAGGGGACACTAGACGGCTTCTCTGGGTCGTACCCAAGTTTAATTTAAAGGCTGTCCGTCTTTACGGTGCCTACTAGTCTATGAGATGGGAGGGTTATCAACTCAACGCCACCCTGCCAATTTTATTTCAAAGTCTTTCCTTTCTATCAAGGGGACTAAAAAAAAATGAATGACTTGAGTGTCCCAAAAATATTATATTTCAACAATGAAATATCTAAGAAAAAAATATGGTATTTATAAAATCGATCAGAAAAAAAAAATTAAAAGAAAAGAAAAAGTTGAAATAAAAAAATTTTTATTTAAAAAATTTTATTTATCCATTCTTTCGACATAATTGGTTATGCGATTTGTAATTTCTTCTGGTTTTTCCGCTTCCATATCTTTTCGGGCAAGCTTCTCTTCAATTTTGGCTCTGTGGATGGTATTCATTGCACAGAAGGGGATTTCTAATACATTATTTGGATCATCTGGGTCTATGACGCCATAGTGCACCAGACAGCGTTGTACCCGCTCTAAATCAAAATTGTAGGCGTCTTGGAAATGCATTGCGGATATCATCAAATTTCTGGATTGTAAAAAGTTTCCTGCTGTTTCCAAGCTCGGTGCAGCAACGAGTTTCAAGAACGCTTGATAGGTCTTTGTATTTAAGAAACGTTGAGGATTCTTTACATATCGGGCTGCGCCAGCCAAAAAATAAGTTTTCATCAGTTGTCGATATCCTAGATCTGTCATATCATCAACAAAATCACCAATGGTTCTTGCAATTGCTCCAAATTGACTTAAATCGAAATCACCAAATAAGTTTGTGGGCTTTGGAATTTCCTTATTGATTACCATATCATATACTTTATTGGACCATTTAATTAATCCTTCCGCATCAAAAAAGTTTTCTATCGGTTCAAATTCATTGTCATCATTCACTACAGAAATCGTTGCAAACCCACAATCTTTATGAGACGTCATAGAGAACTCTGGGACATCATCAAACCATGCTAATAACCGAGTCATCTTAGCGGTGGTTGCAATCGGATAAAATTTATTGATGGCTCCGCCTGTGACTTTATTGATATCCTTCTTTAAATCGGAAGAAGTATACCGAAGGTCCATTAATTCTTCAAAAGAAATACGACCACAGAGTGAAACCGGCTGGAATACGACTCCTGCAATTACATCAGTGTTTGCTTTCGCAAATTCTAAAATATCTTCTATACAATGATCGTTTACCCCTTTTGCTATAACGGGGACAAGCATTACTCCTCCTTGACCCACTTCTCTACAATGTTCGATTACCTTCTGTTTTAATGGCCAAAGATTGACACCTCGGACTTTCTTCCACACTTCCGGACTATTAGTAGCATCAAATTGTAAATAAATTGCATCTAACCCCGCTTCATACAATTCTCGGGTATATTCTAGAGATTTTCCCATTCTTACACCATTCGTTGAGAGCAAAGTTTCAATAAACCCAAGTTCATGAGCTTTTCTGATCATATCCGGAAGATCCTTCCGCATAGTCGGTTCTCCCCCCGCAAATTGGAGTAATGGGGGGGGAACAGGTTCTATCGATCGAAAATGTTCCATAATTTGTACAATCTCATCGAACGTAGGCTCAACAACATATCCTTTTGCCGAAGCATTTGCAAAACAAATGGGGCACGCTAAATTACAACGATTTGTCACGTCAATTAAACAAATATTCGGTGCTGATTCATGATTATCACAAAGTCCGCAATCATACGGACATCCGTTTTTAATGGGCTTAATACCATCATTTATACATTGAGGTTTCGTTGAATTATTAACGGTGGAACCTAAATTATTCGTGAAATTTTCATTTTCTATGTAATCCTCAGGATCAATAGATAATTTGTCCTTAAACACTCCATGTTCTTTGCACTCTTTCCTCATCATCACCCAATCTCTTTCTGGATCAACATAAATCTCCGCTGTGATGACTGCTAAACATTCCGGACATAATGAGTGAGTTTCTCTAATTATTTTTACTTCTGTCATAAGTGTTTCACTAAAAAAATTTTTTTTCATTAACTAGTTGTTTAATCAAATAAATTTCAATCTCATTTAAATCTAATAATAACATTAACAAAATTAGAAATATTAATTTAGAAATATTATTCAAATTCAATAATAATAAACAGATTAATGATTTATTTGATAATAGTGTCTTAGAAAGAAAGATATAATTTTGAGAGTGTATTTAATTTTATAAAACCTCATAACTTTAAAATTAATGATACATCCTATGAATTCGAAAAGCCCGAAAAACGAATTAGGAAAAGATGATGAAGATCTCCAATTAGATGTATGGACCGCTCTCTGGACAATAATTGGAGGGATAGCTTCTTGGATCAATATGCTTTATATTGAAAATTCTATGGAAATCCCCGCATATCTTTCAATTATCTTTACCACAATCATTCCAGGAGTAATTATCGCTTTGATTAACAGATATTGGGGATATGGTTATTTAACCGGGTTTGCTTTGGCTGGAATTCCATTCTCTTTTATTATAGATTTATTTATCGGATGGTATACCTTTTTTACTGCGTTATTTATCTTTATCATCTTATGGTTAATTTTTTGGAAGGCATGGCGTTCATTAAGTGGAATTAAAACTTCCAGCTGAAGTGCAAGCAAAAACGAGAATATAATAAAAGAAAAGAAAGGTTTTTATTTATGTATTAAAATCATAGAAGTATAACTTGTTTACACTTTATACATTTTTTACCCTCCTCCCTTGCCTTTTGGGCGCATTCCAAACAGTAAGTCGTATGACAGGTTGGGCATTCATAGACTTCTCCCGAAATTTTCCCCTTATGAAATAAACAGAAATCATCTGGTATTTTATCGGTTTCTGGGGGTAATTCGGGTGGGGAGGGTGGCATTTTTTTTCCGGTCATAATAATATTTACACATTCCTTGAATAAAATTTATTCTTTCTTTAAGATTGGTGTTATTGAGAAAATCTGGGGGCTTCTTTGATATCTACCCCGATAACCTTCGTAATTTCCATAAAATCCTCTCTGATTTGGTTTTCATCAATCTTTGCTCCAGATAAATATGTCTCATAATAGCAATTATCTACATCGTAACAGAGACCTGTAGTATGTAAAATATTCTTTGATAAATCTAATTCTTTTAGAATTTCTGTTATCCCTTTAACTAAATCGGGACTGAATTCTTCTAGTTTGATCAAAATCTTCTTTATATCATTAGATTCAGTTGGGAAGCAACTAATTTTGAGAATTTCCTTACGTGGGATGAAAATCAATAAGAAATAAGGGGAAGAAGGAACATCATCACTAATTTCCTTTGGAAGTAATAAATTATCTCTTAAATCCTTCTCAGAGGCAACAATACCAACTGAAATTTTCTTTTTTACTTTGTTTTCTTTTTCCATAATTTGAATCAATTATAAAGAAATTAATTAATTATAATTTAGACTAAAGTATTTTTTATTCTTTATGATTTTGAGATAATATTATCCATATATTTTTCAAGTATTATTTATCTTTAAGATTGTTTTTTGGTTTATATTATTCAAAATAAGTATGAATCTTCAATTATTGATTCATTAGCTTTCAAAAAAAAAAAAATAGTAAAATGACGTATAATTATAGTGATTGGAAAATTAAGCATTCGAAGGAATCTTGTGGATTTAAATCGGATAAAGAATATATGGATCCCAATCAAAATCCCTTCCATGCGATTTATTTTGTTGATAATACAACGGGTGCTATGCTGGTAAGTAAAAAATATTCCCACGCGATGAATAAAAATGAAGACTTGATTAGCAGTTTCTTAAATGCAATTAATTTGTTTATCAATGAAATTCAAGGGGATGATGAAGAGATTCAAGAAATCAATTTCAAAGGAACACGTATCCTATATGAGAGAAAGGGAAGGCTGATGTGTATTGGAATTTCAAAGAAGATGGAACTCCAAGTAGAAAGGACTATAATGCACGGAATCTTGAGGGATTTCTACGATAGATTTAGGTCAGACATAAAAAATTTCAACGGAATCATTGATCCCTCGATTCTCGCATATAAGAACAGAATAAATAACTTAAGTTTAGCGAGATTGGGCGAAATGGATATTGAGATCTGACTTCAATTCATATTTCAATTACTCTCAATAATAAATCCTTCCTCATGATTTTGATGATCGTCTCTCAATCTTTTCCGAAGATGTTTTCGTTTCTCAAAACTTAAGGATGCATAAAGTTCTTCGGATTCATCCCAATTAAAATAATCTAGATATCCTTCCTTTACCAAGTAGACCATAACGGGTAAATAACCACTTTTGAAGCGTGAAGCAATCTCTTTTTTAAAAACTTCCTCGGCAAGAGAATCTCCTGCTTCAGCTAATTTTTTGAGGAGGGGAAAAGAGAGGTTCGAATGAAGGATTCTGGTGTCATAATCGTTTTCTGCCCAAGCTTGAATATTTGAGCAATGCGCCCAAAACTCGAGATCTGGAGATATATCTTTTGAATTTTTCTTGCGATTATCCTCAATTTCAAGATCTTTATTTAACATCTCGGCAGCATGATCAATTGAATTTATTTCGTTGTATTTCGAGACATCGTTAACAGGGATGTTAAGTAACAAGAATTTGCAGTGCAGTACCTTTTTGTTATTAATATATATATTGGTTTTCCCTTGCTCTAACTTTAAGGTAAGATACTGATTTATTTTATATTTTTTCATTTTAATGGAGTTTTTCATTTTGATATTATATTTTCCGGTGCTTTTTAAGCTGGTCTAACCATTTCTCCGTGTTGGAACGTTTCTTTTTTTTCTTTTTTTCTGCTTTCGAGACTTTTTCCTTGCGCTTTTGTAGAAGATGACCCTCTAACATTTCAGACTTTTCTTTTACATTTACTTTCATTGCTTTTCTTTGCTCATCTGCTTGTCTTCGCCTTTCCTGCATAAAACCCTTCTCACTAACGGATTTCTCTATTTTCTTAGCCGTCCCTTCCATATCCGGCTTTATCTGTTTGCGCTGCTCATCTGCTTGTCTTCGCCTTTCCTGCATAAAACCCTTCTCACTAACGGATTTCTCTATTTTCTTAGCCGTCCCTTCCATATCCGGCTTCATCCGCTTTCTCTGTCTTGCCTCTTGCTTTCGCCTTTCCTGCATAAAACCCTTCTCACTAACGGATTTCTCTATTTTCTTAGCCGTCCCTTCCATATCAGGATTTAACTGTCTCCGTTGCAAATCAGTTTGCTTTCGGAGTTCTTGTATAAAACTCTTCTCTCCGATGAATTTCTCTATATTTTCCCTGCTCATTTCAAATGATTTCAACCGCTCATCCTTTATCTCCTCCAAATATTCCCTAATTTCTTTTTTTTTCTGCTCATTAAATTTTTCCAAGATCTTTTTATCCTTCAAAACAGCTTCTATATCTATATTTTTTTCATCTTCTTCTACCATTGAAATGTACACTCGCTAATGTGAATTAAATAAACAATATTATGAAATAATATTATTACTTAATTATTTATGTCTTTGGAAAAGTTAGCTAAATCATAAATAATTGGAATACCACATAACAAAAATCGACAGAATTGCTAAGATGGTTTATCTCTGCCATTTTTTAATTCATTAAGAAAATAAGGAATTTCAGTGAGCAGAGCTTCTTCCAGAATTAAACATTTTATATTCAACAAGCGCTGGATATCTTTCGGAATTTGTCAAAGAGGGTTTCTTGAAAGATTCAAATATTCCAGATTCCTAAGATAGAGAAGGTCTTAGATTGTAGACTTTTAAGGTCATTATCAGAAATAAAAATGGTCAAGTTTACTTAATGGAAGCGGGTTCGAGTTCATTCTCGACCGAACCCATTAAACTGAGGTAAGTGAGTTTCATATTCAGCATTTCCATACATTCTTCTAATAATTTTTCATATATCTCAGAATCTTTTGAGAGATTTACCTCTTCTACGAGGGAATTATACTCTTGTTGTAGGGCACTTTTTAGCTCATCTTGAATGTCCAAACTAAGTTCTTGTTCTTCTATCCAGTTACTGATTTTTTGTTTAATCTCTACTTCTTGTTCACCGTTGAGGGTATATTCAACCTCTACTTCCTTAATTTTATTCAAGTTCTCAAGATATTCTTGATCTTGATACATCGGCTTTATTAGTATTCCCAAATTAATTACCAAGGGTTGAGTATCCAACCGTTCAAGAGAATCCGCAAGAAAACTAAGGACTTGTTTCCGGGAATTATGAGAAATTTTGGAATATGCAATATATTCTTTAATAAATTTCATTAGAGCATTTTTTACAAAAAGCTGGTCGAAATCGTCAATGGATTCGACGTGCATTTCAAGAGTTTCTGTGATGCATTCATATACAGAATTCATAAACATCTTATTCTGTTTAAACATCGAAAAATGATATACAAACTTGAGTATCTTCTCTAAGATTTCTATACGGACTTCTTGTTGCTGATATGATTCATTGATAATTTGATTTAAATTAAATTTTTGGTCAGATAATGAAAGGATATTCTTGATCTCCGCAAACTTTTGTTCTAATGTCATCTAAATAAATAATGAATTTTGGTTATTTATAATTTTTTTTAAATGTTTGTTTAAACAAAGGAAAATCATAACAAAAATAGCAAAAAGCAGAAGCTTTGCTTGTTTATTTACGTTTACTTAGAATCTTTATCTTGATCTATGGGCTCAATAACGTACCAAGAATATGCATCATAAGTATAAAATTTTGCATTAATTCGTGTTAAATCCGCCTCTCGCATTAGAATAGGAACAAGTTCTTTCGGCAAAAATACATCTCCCATTTCATACATATTTTTTAAAACTTTTCTTACGCTCCGTGAGCCATCATATTTATCAAGCATCTCGGGATTCACTTTACACGGATAATTTAATTCCACATCCAGTTCCTTTTCAATTTCTTCTGAGAAATCACTAAAAATTTCTTTATCCCCGATAAAGTTTTCAAGATCGCGTTGATGCTTTTCCTCGTAATCAGCTAGGAAATTTTTACATTTTTTCTTCATGAGGTCCCCAATCAGATCTCCCGTAATTAAGCCAATTCTCAATAAATCTCCGTCAAAGATAGTTATCGTGAATTCTCCGTACTGAACTGCCTTCTTCTCACTTTTACAGAACTCTTTTCTCATTCGTGTGCCGATGGCTTCTTCAAAGCTAGTGATTGCAGTTAAGAAACCACTTATTAGGTTTGCCCTAATATTTTCTCCTTGATTATATTTTTCTTCGGCGAAAGCAGTTCCACTTGTTCGATGGATCCCCATAACAATTTGAAGAGATGTTATGTTTTCAAAGTATTTCACAATTTCATAGATTTCCGCTTCGCTTTTCTTTCTAATCTTATTCGGCATATATATATTTCTTTTTATTTTTTATGATTTAAATAAGTTATTTCTTTTCTTTTGAAGCATTTGATTAGAAGACAGAAGGTATTCGGGCTTTCGAACCATGAAGTTTTCCTGCAATCAAGAGAAATATCATTTTTAATAGAGAGATCTTCCCTTTGAATAAATCTAATGCACTAACCCCACTAAGATTAAACATAGCGGTGGCAGTTTGAGCAAGATTATTACACTCCGTTGAGTAGTAGACGTGCTTTTTACCAAATTTATCACGTAATTTCTCACCGACTTCTTCAATTGCACATTCACCGGAGACCAACCCTTTTGTATATCCTTCGTGCTCCAACCTTTTCGCAATATCCTCATCGTGACCTTTTCCCATAACAATAAACCAATCTCCATGGAACTTGTCCGGATAATCATATGCCAACACTTGTAATAACGCTAAACTATTATTTAAACATCCTTCTCTGCACAATAACTCCGTTCCTTTCACCAGTTTTACGTTTTCCGGAAATCTCTGCAATAGATGCCAGTCATATTTTTTATCATACTGACTCAAATCTTTCCCCATCACTTCAATCTTATCCAAGTTACCCTCTCCTAAACCTCGTTCTTGAGCAATTTTTAGATGAGGAACCTCATTTATGGACAAACCAAAAATACGTGCTCCGACCACATCAACCGATAAGGTATCCGTCCCCCCAATAAGAATATTAAATGGAATAACCAACTCATCCTCAAAGGCGGTCGGTGGATAGTGGCCGTGAATAGTTCCCTCTGTTCCGTCTATGAGGGTGATATCTGGTTGAATATATTCATACACATCAACCAATTTCCCATGAAGGTTATAATTATGATCTTTCCCCCGCGACCCATGCTGCGGAAATCCCCATTGATTTTTAATGCCTAGTGTAACGACTGCCATTGAATGGGTCTTTAATTTAGGAAGATTTATATAGGTAATTTCATCCCGGTTTTCCATTATTTTAACTACCGTTTCAGGCAATTTCAGAGTTTTTAATTGATAACCTTTGGGAGCCAACTGCGCTGAAGGGCTTCCTTTAAATTCATAGACTTTTGAGTCTTCCTCGTCTAAATATAGGATCTTAGCCCCGTGTTTTTTACAAATCTTTTTATAGCCATTAACTGCAAAAACCACGCGTGTCATGTTGGATTGTGTCGAATTTTCCATAACATATACTTCACGTGCTCCAATTCTTTTGAAATATTTTATTACTGATTCCAATACTTCTGGAGAGGTATAACAATGTTTTTTAAAATCGATCCCGTTTATTTTTATATACACCTTTCTGGAGCTCTTTAAAATAGAACCCGTTTTATCTTTGATTTGGTTCAGTATCTTGTCTGTCGCTGCCTGTATGCTCTCCTTTGAATCGGCGATATACACGTTAGTCACTATTATTCAACCTAAGATATTTAATTCATATAAGTTATTTAATTATTTTTTCTTTTTTATTTTATAAGACTCGCAATGGTGAAGGTTAATTCCTTATTTTAAATTCAAAAAACATAATATCTTTTATAGGACCAAGCGTAAACTAAGAAAAAGTAGTATTGTCCTCCTATTTATTCACGGATCGGGTGAAACTTCAGAAGTCTGGAAAGAGCAATTGAACTCATTAAAGATAAACCTCGACTTAATTGCCATCGATCTTCCGGGTCATGGAAACTCGGAAAAGTTTTCAAAAAATTCTATGGACCTATATATAAAAATAATTAAAAAATTTCAAACAGAACTAAAATCAGAGCATCTAATTTTAGCAGGCCATTCCCTCGGCGGTGCCGTCGCTCAATCTTTCTATTACCGATATCCAGATGATGTGGGTGGTTTAATATTATGTGCTACCGGCTCGAAATTAAGAGTAAACGAGTTTATTCTAAATTCATTGAAGGGTGATTTTGAGGCATATTTGAAATCAATCCCAATTGCTGCATTCTACAGAGAAACAAACCAATCAATAAAAACAAAATATGTAGAAAAAACGCAAGAACTCGACCCCGATATAATCTATAGAGACTTTAAAATATGCGATGATTTTGATACGATGGATAAGACCACATCAATTCATGTTCCCACTCTCATACTAGTTGGAAATGCGGACAAACTCACCCCAAAAAAATATTCTCTATATTTCAAGCAGAAAATTAAGGATGCCCAATTAAAGGTTATAGGAAAAGCGGGTCATATGGTAATGCTTGAACAACCCAAGAAAGTGAATAAAGAAATTGAGAAGTTTATTACCAATCTCTCTAAAAACCCATAATTTTATTATTAATGATAATCTAAATTATATCTGTAAAAATTTAAATACAAATATATTCGATTTAAGTTATAAACTAATTAAACAATAATATTTTGAGAAAAAAAATGTCAGAAGGAGAAAAACCAACGGAAGAAGAAAAACCAACGGAAGAAGAAAAACCAACGATGGAGAAAAAGCCAACAGAAGAAAAACCCAAAAAGAAAGTCAAAAGCGGATTACAGAAATTTGAGGATTCCATGGCAAACGTAGGATATAATGATGTGTATGACTACTTAACCTTAGGAGTTGGGATCTGGGGGATGATCTGGAGTTTAGTATTATTCTTTACGAACTTAAATATTATTAACTTCGCCCCAGGGGGTATAAATTTCTCTGCTTGGACGTTTATTGGTCTGTATTTGCTTCAGTTTTACGTATATTTCACTTTAATTGCTACACCCTTAATGACAAAAGCTGGAGTTAAAATCTTGGAAAAATGGAAATCTTTTCCGCTTTATTTCTTAAAGACTGGAAATGACATTCGAGGGTTTACCATTTTTCTCGGATTCTGGAGTTGTCTGTTCTTTTGGATTGGCTCAATTCCGCTTCGATGGCCCCACTTTATTTCAGTAGTTATTCTATTGATTGTCATATTCGCCGATCCATTATCGAAAGTTAGCGGAATGCCCGAAAGAAAGGCAAGTAAATATTAAATAGTTGGAACTGTCTTAAAATTTAATAACTATATACTTTTTTTTAATATTAATACAAATCATTCTCCTCCAAGATATTAATAATAATTAGAATAACAAAGAGAACTTTTTATTTTTAAATAAACACTTATGGACTCAATTACTCTTTAGATTAAAATGGTTAAAGAGTTTATCTATGGACCCTTTAAATCAAGACGATTGGGTTTATCCTTAGGAGTCGATATTCTCCCAAAGGTCAAAACATGTACCTTTAACTGTGTATATTGCGAAATCGGTTCGACATCTATAAAAGAAAATCAACTAGTCCCTCCTTCTTGTCGAGTAGATATAAAACCGAGATTGAAATTTCAAAAGGAACTGAAATCAATTTTAAAATATATCCCGCATTTAGATTCAATCACCTTTGGATATAATGGAGAGCCCACGCTCAATCAAAATCTCTCCGATTTCCTACAGATTGCAAAGAAAGTCCGTGAAAATTTTGAGTGGGAAGGGGAAAAACCAAAACTCACTCTTTTTACCAACTCCAGTACTTTAATAAATAAAGAGATTAGAGAGAGAATAAAGGAGTTTGAATTGATTTTAGCTAAATTAGATGCGGGCACAAAAGAGGATTTTAAACGGACCAATCGGCCTCATCCAGAAACTCCATCCATTCAAAAAATAATAGATTCATTAATTAATCTGAAAAAGGAATTGCCCAATGGGCATAAACTAGCAATCCAGACGCTCATCTATCTATCATATGATGATTTTCAGTCCAATAATAATCAGAATAATATCACGTATTT
Source organism: Promethearchaeia archaeon (assembly GCA_046483985.1). GTDB lineage: Archaea > Asgardarchaeota > Lokiarchaeia > Sigyniarchaeales > SOKP01 > JAWOCD01. Next base: position 6,472 of record JAWOCD010000115.1, on the reverse strand, counting down.
AGCCCGTGCAATTAAGAGGATCAAACCAGATAAAGTGCAAATATATTCAACCGCGCGAACACCCGCAGAATATTATGTCCATGCAATTGATGATTCAAGAAAAAGAGAGATTAGAAAGCGAATGAAACAAAAAATTCGTGATAAGTCCATAAAAATTCAATATTTTTAATTAGTTCATTTATTTTACTATAATATGGTAAATGAATATATTGCGGGAATTGACGTGGGAGGAACGTGGATACGAGTTGCGTTAAGCAGTTTAGATTTAGATAAAGAACAAATACATGTGAAAACAACTCCAAATCTAAAAGAAAATAAATATTCAATAAGCACGTCTATTTGTACTCTCCTTTACGAACTAATAGAAGAACTGGATCTGACCAAAGATCAACTTCATAGTATTGGATTAGCCTCTGCAGGTCCTTTAGACATGGAAAAAGGAGAAGTCTTCAACAATGCAAATCTTGGATTTAAACGTATCCCCTTGAAAGCACCAATAGGAAAAGAATTTCCAGAAATTCCGATAAATATAATTAATGATTGTAATGCGGCGGTATTAGGAGTTCATTATTTCGAAGCGACTAAACAAGAAAAGGACAATTTAGTCTACATCACCCTCTCAACGGGTATCGGAGGCGGAGTGATTTGTAACGGGAAATTACTGCTTGGAAAAGAGGGAAATGCAGCAGAGATCGGACACGGAAAGGTTGAACCAAAAAGTGATATTCGCTGTAATTGTGGTGCGAAGGGGTGTTGGGAAGTGTTCAGTTCTGGGACGGGGGTAAAAAACAGAACCTTGAAATTCCTGGAAGAAGGCGAATTAGATTCCAAAATCTTAATGAACATGGTCGATAATGACAAGTCTAAGATTTCTGCAAAAGAAGTATTCTTGGCAGCGAAAAAAAGAGACAAGCTTTCCCAAAAAGTGGTGAATGATTGTATCTTTTATACAAAGGTGGGAATAGGGTTAGTAAATAATTTTTATGATTGTAAATCCGTGTATTTGGGAGGAGCTATGATGAAAGACAGGGATCAAATCCTTCCTCCGATTCAAAAACAATTTAAGGAAAATCCTATTGAATTTACCATTAATCATCCTCCAAATATAAAAAAGACTACCCTTGCAGACGAAGTTGGCCTTAGAGGAGCTCTAGCTTTGGCCAAGTATAAACTAGAAAAGAATCCAATTGTTCCAACAGTTTAATAGAAAGGCGAATATTATGGAAGAAGATAATCTCATCGTCACTGCATCTGGAATTCGAGGGATATATGAAGAAGATTTAACCCTTAAGATTGCAGAGAAGATTGCTATGGCTTTCGGAATCTGGCTAAATGAAAAGGAAGTAATTATTGGAAGAGATACCAGACCGAGCGGAGAACCGTTAAAAGAGGTGATGATTAAAGGGCTGCTTAAAGTAGGATGTGATGTCACCGATTTAGAGATCTCTCCTACCCCTGTAATTATTTACGCTAAAAACTTCCACAAAATTGAAGGGGGGATTATCATTTCTGGATCACATAACCCTCCCCATTGGAATGGTATTAAGTTGCTTTCCGAAAAAACATTCCTTAGTAGCTCTGAATTGGAAGAAATTTTTCAAATATTAAACTCCAAGGAAATCCAGCAAAGTGAATATATAGACAAGAAAAAAAAAGGAAGCATAAATAAAATAAATGGAATATTTGAATATAAGTTGGGATTATTTGACCAATTCAATATATCTTCCATTAAAAAAAAGAACAATTTAAGGGTAGCTTTAGATACGGGTGCGGGAGCTGGCAGATATTTAACTCCTAAAATCTTAGAATCGCTTGGATGCCAGCTTACATTGATAAATAATGACTTTACCCAGAAAGGAAAATATCCGAGAGAAATTGAGCCCATCGAACCTAATTTACAAGATCTGATTATCACAGTGCAAGAACAAGATTTAGATGTCGGATTTGCTCATGATTGCGATGCAGATAGATTAGCAATAATAGGCAATGATGGAACATGTTATCCTCAAGATATTGGCTTGGCATTAATTACGGAGTATAATTTAAGACAGTTCAAGCGAGAAGGGAAAAAAGCAATATTTGTCACGAATTTAGCATCATCATTACGATTTGAAGCATTAGCACATAAATACGATGCAAAAGTTATTCGAACACCTGTGGGAGAACGGTATTTGGCAGAAAAAATGGACAAGTTAATGGATGAAGCATCAAAGAACATTATTTTTGGTGGAGAAGGATCATGTGGAGGCGTAATGATACCTAAATTTAATAATGCCCGTGATGGGATTTATGCTGCAGCTCAAATTGTGGAAATCTTAGTTGAAACCGGGAAGAAAATCTCTTTTTTAGTTCAAAAATTACCACAATATCATTCGTTTAGAAAAAATGTAAACATGGGGAAAATAAATATTGAAAAATTAACCAGCGATATTCATAATAGATTAAAAACGGATTATGAAAATATTAGGAGGGTAAAGAATGATCTGAGGTTTGGTGAGGGAGAAAAGTGGTTTGTGCTTATCCACCCTTCAAATACTGAACCAATAATTAGAGTTATCTCTGAAGCAAAAAACAAAAAGGAAGCAAAAGAACGGTGCAAAGATACTGAGAAAATAGTTTCAAATTTAGTAAATAAAATTTAGATGTAATAAACAAGTTAAAAATTAATATAAAAAGAGAATAAAAATTAGGAATTAACCTTCGCTGACTTCTACACCTATATTGATCTCTTCTCCTTGAATCTTAAAGGAGAATTCATCTCCTTTCTTTTCTTGTCCAATCTTTATACATCCAGTTTCCTCTTTAATGTCTTGTATATAATCTCCCAATATTTCTTTTATTTCTGAGTCACTAAGTAAATTAATAATTATTTTTTCCTTAAACCGTGACAGTTCCAGCTTTTTCCTAATACTCTGAATATTTCGAATAAATTCTCGTGCAAATCCTTCTCTTAATAATCCTTCATTAAGGTTTCCATTAATTATGATGGTTCCGTAGGAAAGTTTTTTAACTGCATAGTTTTCCTTTGCCTCTTGTTCGATGTCAAAATAATCCTTCTTGATCTTAAATTCTTTGCCGTCAATCTTCGTAGTAAAATTCCCCTTGGAGATCTTTTCTCGTAATTTATCCGGCCCTAAAGATTTAAGATATTCCTCAATTTTTAATCTGTCTTGTTTAAATGTTTTTCCGATCTCTCCACGATCTAAAACAATTTCCTCATTGTATAAGGCCTTTGCTTTATCTTCCGAGACAAAGTTCAACTCTTTCACATTTAGTTCACTTTTAATGAGATGATCAAATTTTTTAACAATTTCTATTTTATTCTCATCAAGATGTAAAAGATATTCCTTAATTGGTTGCCGGATTTTAATACGAACTTTGTCTCGCAAGGCCCGTAATTCTTGGACAAAATTCACTAAAAAGTTCATCTCTTTCAATAATTCTTCATCAACGAGGTCTGGATCTCCCTCTGGAAAATCTGCCATATGAACTGATTTTAGATCGGTTTCATAGCCAAAGGTATCCTGCAGTTCCAAAAAGACCTTCTCGGAAACAAATGGGATATAAGGAGCTAATAGCCGATCCAAGATACTAAATATATAGAAAACGACATTGTATGTATCTTGATGTCTTTCCAAAAATCTTTCCCGTACCAATCGAAGATACCAATTGCTGAGATCATTTATAACAAACTCTTGAATTAATTGAGATGACTCATAAATAAGATAATCATCCAATAGATCTTTCACATTTATAGCCAAGTCGTTGATTTTCGCAACAGCCCACTTATCCAGGCTACTCTCTAATTGGTTGGGATCGAATCCTAAAGATGGGGTAACTTCTAATCGTTTCGCATTTTTTGAGAATAATAAATAGGAATTCCAGTATTTTCGGATGAATTGAGATACCACATACCGTACTTTTTCTTTGCTTAACCGTTTCTCTTTATATGGTGGCCCAGACACATAGTAATACCATCGAAGTGGATCAGACCCATATTTATGAAAAATAGTCCAAGGATCAATAGTATTTCCTTCGCTTTTACTCATTTTTTTTCCTTCGGCATCCAAAACAATTCCATTTACGACCACATTATTAAAAGCATTATGTCCGAAAACAACGGTTGCAATGGAATGTAAAGTGTAAAACCAGCCTCTCGTTTGGTCCATACCTTCAGCAATAAAATCAACTGGATATGCGCCTCCTTCTTCCACTACCTCCTTATTTTCAAACGGATAATGATATTGGGCAAATGGTGCAGAACCAGAATCATACCAACAGTCGATAACTTCGGGAACTCTTTCCATATCACTTTCACATTTAGGACAAGGGATAATAACCTCGTCTATCATGGGCTTATGATAATCTTCCAGCTCTACATTTCCTTTTGAAAGATCTTTTAATTCTTCATAAGATCCCACTGCAAGTAAATTTTCACATTCCTCGTTTGTACATTCCCAAATGGGTAATGGTGTTCCCCAGAATCGTTCTCGGGATAGGGACCAATCTCTAACATTATCAAGAAAATTTCCAAATCGACCTTCTCCGATTGTATTGGGAACCCAATTTACTTTGTCATTATTTTCTAATAATTCATAGCGATATCGGGACATTTCAATAAACCACGATTCGCGGGCATAATACAAAAGAGCTCTGTGACATCGCCAGCAAAATGGATAATCGTGAGTATATTCCCTCGTATCTAATAACTTTTCCATATCTTTCAGTTGGTCAATTACCCATTCATCGGTGTCCCACACATCTTCCTTCCCCTTGTTTTCTCTCGGGACCTTAAAATATTTCCCTTCTAATTCTGGAATTGAATCATCAAAATAACCCTTCTCATCAATGGGCTGCACAAGGGGGAGGTCATATTCTTCTCCTACTTCATAGTCGTCTTCTCCAAATGCTGGAGCAATATGAACAAAGCCAGTCGATATGTTTTCCGAACTTGGCTCTGTATCAACAAAATCTGCATTGATTATGACAAATCCATTATCATCCGCGAGATCTTCAAAATAAGGAAACAAAGGCTCATATTTCTTATAGAGAAGGTCCGATCCAAAGAATTCTCTTATTTTTTCATAATTCCCTTCGCCTAACACGGTATCCAATAATTTGGTTGCGAGTAACAATTTTTCACCCTCATGTTTTACAAGTGAATAGCGACTGTCTGCATTCGCTGCCAAAGCAACGTTACTCAGTAGTGTCCACGGAGTGGTTGTCCATGCAATAATTTTTACATCCTCGAAATTGGGATCCAATAGTTTAAATTTCACATATACGGATTCTTCGGTAACCGACTCATACCCTTGAGCAAGTTCATGAGAAGAAAGAGAAGTTTCACAGCGAGGACAAAACGGAACGATTTTATGTCCTTTATAGATTAAATCCTTATCAAAAATTTGTTTTAAAGACCACCACACAGATTCAATGTAATAATTTTCACAAGTTATATATGGGTTATCCATATCTAGCCAGAAGGCCATTCTTTCCGTGAGTTTTTCCCACTCTTTTACATATCGAAAGACACTTGATTTGCATTTTTCATTAAATTCAGCGATTCCATAATCCACAATGTCTTTTTTGGTTTTAAGTCCTAATTCTTTCTCTATTTCTAACTCAACGGGCAATCCATGTGTATCCCATCCTGCTTTTCTCGGTACCCAATATCCTTCCATAAATTTAAAGCGTAAGATAATATCTTTAATGCTTCTGGAATAAACATGGTGGATTCCAGGTAGACCGTTGGCGGTGGGAGGACCTTCGGTAAATTGATACCGCCCTTTCGGCTTGTCAGCGTTTATAATTAATTCTAATATAGAAATATCAGACCAATAATCTAATATCTTCTGTTCCTCTTCGGGTAAATTCATATAAAATCATCAGAAGGTGTGATATCTTAATTAAACTTATCTTAATAATTCTAAAAGGAGTTAATTTATTAAGAATTTTTAGATTCATTTTTCTCAAGATTCATTTTTCTCAAAATGATCTAAATAAAAGATTTTCAATAAAAATAAAAAAAATTTAGGTCTCGTTTAATAGGATAATTCGAGGTCACGTGGGTGATAATCTCCAGATCCCTTAATCTTATAGGTTATTTCAACGCTTGAATCGACATCAATCTCATCTATTTGCCATTTAAGTATATCCCAATCTCTTCTTGATGTCGGATAATTCGTCAGAAGAATCCCCTTTGACATCCTGGTAAACGGCTTCATTAACTGACTCATCTGGTACTTCATTGTCGCGATCAAAGATGTCTATCATCAACGTCGTCAATGGACTCCTGGAGTGGACTCGCATATGATCCCGTCAGACTGCCATCGCCCTCTCACATTTCTTGACGCCCAGAGCTTCACAAAAAGCTATATATATCACTACCATGCAAACAATAAATAATATGAGGTTCAGTGATGAGACTGATCAAAAAATTATTTCTATATTAAAATATGGAGAGAGACAACAA
>JAWOCD010000080.1:0-92095 GCA_046483985.1 Promethearchaeia archaeon | reverse complement strand
GGGTTAAAGTTACAGGCAAATTAAAGGTGTATCTTGATGAGATTATTCATAGCAATACTTTTCATTATTCTCATAGTTTCTGGGTCAGAGGACATTTTAGGGATTTGGTTGCAGATAGATATATCCATAAGAAAAGAATCTTTGTTCCACCATTCATAAAGGGGAAGGGAAGATTGATTGAAAAGACTTATTCAGTTGGGAGGAAAATATGAAGAGGGATAGAAAAAAAACCATAATGATTGCATGGATTATTGTGATTAATTTAGCACTATTCTATTATATATATAATTATAAATCACTTATGAGTGAATTTGATACACTTAAAACTGAAAATCTTATCTTATCTGTGGAGTATCAAATGTTAAAGCAAGATTTTGAAAAAACATCCTTGAAATTAGATGATGCTTTGTTTAGGGTTGAAGAAGAAAGTTTAAGGGAGGGGATACATTATTCTCCTACTTTTTCGCAAATGAAAAAAGTTCTTGATAATGATAAAACTGAAAAGATTAAGTATGATGAGGACACATTCAATTGCGTTGATTATTCTTATTCTCTTTTTTCATTGAAAAACTTTTCCAAGCCTTTTCAACTATTGAAAATTATCCTCAGTTTCCCGAGGTTATTCTCATCTATAGGGTAAGTTGATCATGTGTTACTGAGCAGTTTGCCATGGAAAATTTAGTTATTCCATTCGACTCGCATGGCTTATCCTCACCCAAATAGCAGTCGGGTCCGGCAGGATCAACCGGAATTAATATAATATAAATCTTGAAGTTAAAAGATCGCAAGATAATTTGTTAAAAATATCTTTTGAAGAGAATATTCTTTTTTCAGTTATAATCAGTTGATTATAACCACATTTTTTTTATCGCATCAATGAAAAGAACTCCTCATATTTCGGATCATTTCCGAAATCAGAGTTTTACGCCGGTTAAAAGATGCGAAAAACTTACCAACTAAGTATCTATAAAACACGATTATATTAAAAATTTTCTATTTATAGAGGAGAATAAATTTCTTAAAAATGAGTTGTTTAAAAAGTTTAATTTAAAAATTATAATACTTAATCTAAAAAAACAATTGTGAAGGTTCTATGAGTCTTAATCTAAAAGAAAGAATCGGAATACATTTAGATCAAATAAAACAATTAAAAGGAGTAGAAAATGCAGTTTTGACTCAAAGAGATGGAAATCCGATTCACTCGACTGGAATTTGGATATCTAAAGAAGAAATGTTTAATATATGCTCTGCTGCTAGTGCAATTTATAACGTAGGGATACATCTTCATCCTAATGATTTAAGATACATTTTAATTGAAGGAAAACAAGCAAAAATTCTAATTGCACCATTATTAAGTGCTTTACATAAATCTCTTAATAAAATAATTAACCGTCAGAATGTTATTGACCAAAATCATGAATATTTTATTGTAATTACTGCTCAACCCGACGTCAATTTAGGAGGTATTTTCTTACAAACTAATGAATGCTTAAGAAAAATAAAAATAAGTTTAATTACTTCAGGTGAAGAATTTAAACCCCCATTAATTAAGTTTGAAAATAATAAGATTCAAAATATTATGGATGGATTCCATATTAAAAAAGGGAGTAAAGAAAATCTAAAATTAAATCCTTTTTCAATCAATTTATCAACTGCTATTTCTAATAAACTGAAAGCCGAGCTTGATAGTTTTTCTAAAATATTTCCACATTCTAAATATGCATTCATATCTGTTGAGGGGGGATTTATCGTTTCAAAAGTCTTAAAAAACAGAAACATTAATCGGGGTAATTTTGATCAGATTTCTGCTATGAGTTATTCATTATTTAAAACCGCGGATCGATGTTCATGGATTTTAAAAAAAATGCATGCTAATAAAATAATGCTGGAATGTAAAGACTCATTTCAATTTATTTTGGGACTAAATAAGTCGATTTTCTGCACTGAAATCTACAAAAATAAACAGAGACTTGGATTAGTTAGGTTATTTTTAGCTAAAATTTCTCAGAAAATAAACCACTTATTACTCAAGGCTTCTAATACAACAGATGAAAGTACTTTTAATTTGAAAAGACAATTAGGAGAATTAATTATAAAATAGGCGTGAATAAATGACAAATAATAATAAAAAAATAAGAAGATGCCCAAGAGATAAAGAGAAATATAATAAAAAGTTAATTTTCGGGATCTCGGAGGTTTAAACAAAAATGATAGTTGATCATGAGAAGGGAGAAATACAAGTTAAAATTGTCTATTATGGTCCTGCAATGTCTGGAAAAACTACTTCAATTAAACAATTATTTAAATATTTTGGAGAAGTAAACAAATTAAAATCCATTGAAAATACCGTGGGGAGAACATTATTTTTTGATTTTGGAATTTTAAAGTTCAAAGGAACTAATTGGAATTTGAAATTTTTAGTTTATTCTGCAACGGGTCAAGATTTTTATGCAAGTACAAGACCTGCAACTTTACGAGGTGTCGATGGGATAATTTTTATAATAGACTCCCAAAGGATCTGTTTAGAGAATAATATATTTTCTTGGAAAGAATTGCTGAATTTATTCGGAGAGGAAATATACAATATCCCTCTTGTCTTTTCTTTGAATAAATATGATCTGGAAAATATTAAAAAATTAGCAAATGATGATGTAAAAGAAATCGTAGAGCATGAGAAATTTGAAAAGATTTTCATCAATAAAACAGTAGCGGCAACTGGTAAAGGCGTATTAGAAGCCTTTAAAATGTTAATAAATTTAATTTTTCCAAAACAAAATATTATTGCAAAATAGGTTGAAAATAAGAGAATTAAAGAAAGTTTTATTCTTTTTTTTCGTACATATTGTCTGAAACCCTTTTAATATAACCTCTCAAGTAAAATTGTTTTAAGAGGTTCCGGACTTTTCTTATTTCCGATTTTCCAACATCTAATATATCCATTAATTGATAAATAGAGAATTGATTTGGCAAATGTTCTTTAATTTTATTATATATACCCATTTTAATTCAATTTTCTCGTTGCAATTTTTATAAAGGAGATAATATTGGAAATTTAAAAAAATTTTCTATAATCCTCAATTTAACTATAAAATTTCATTCCTACTGAATTGTAGGTCATTCTTGTCTAGTATTTTATCATCGGATTTTTATAAATCTGGGAAATCCATTTAATTAAATAGATCTTTCAATTAAAATGACGCTAATATGAACTCCTTTTCTTTAAGCTTTCTTTTATTGGATTTTTTCCACATTTTTAATCAAAAATAGATTTTTTACTACTCTTTTTCTTCAGCTACTTTGAGAAAATTATCTCCAATTGGGGCCTTTCCGTTCCCATAAATTTGATATAGTCCAGTTCTCCTTGCACATTCAGAAAAACTTCGGTATATATCTTTATGTTTATTATATAACGCACAAGTTTCATAAATTATGGGATTCCACAGAGAAAGTTCATCTTTTTGGGGATACCATAATTTTTCGTCCTTTAAAATCTGCTTAAATTCGTTTTTTCTAATCACATCTTTTAAATCTTGTTTATTGAGCATAACAATCAAGGGAATCTCTGTAATTAATCTACCTCTGACAACATTTTTTAACTCCTTAAGGGATTCAATATTATCTTCAAGAAAATGTGTCTGTGAATCTACAACAAATATAACTCCATCTGTTCCTTTAAATATCTTTTTTCGAAGGGGGGAAAATCGGCTTTGTCCTGCAACGGTATAAACGTGATAAAAAACCTTTCGTTGCTTTGTCGATTGGAAAATTCCTCTATCGAAATAAAGTGTTGAACCACTCGCCATTGAAATCTTAGTTAAATTTCCAGTTGGTTCAATATCTTTTTCATCTTCTTTTGTTAATCGATAAAGCGTATCAACTATAGTGGTTTTTCCAGATCCTCCCATTCCCCAATATAGTATTTTTATGTATACTTTATGATCGGATGTAAATCGAACCATTAAAAATTCTACCCATGCGGTTTAATTTTTGTAAGTTTCTATTGATGTAATTTTTCTCGCAATTCTGTTGATTCTGAGAAATAAATCCACGTTATATTATTATAAATTATTATTATAATTAAATTTGTAATATTTATTTCTTTATAAATTATTATTATTAAAATTAATTTGTAATTGTAAATGCTTTCCATTTAAAAGTAAATTTGCAATATTTTTAATCCCATTGAAAATTTAAATGTGGATATTTAATATACCAAAAAACTCATACTCCAGGAAAGCCTGTGAGTTCTTATTGCTCCAATATAGCAAAGCAATATTTATTAGCTTACTTTGTTTTAAACTGATGGTTTTCTTCAAGTTATTAGATTAAGCTTTTTATTTTTAATAACCCCTCTCTCCTTCTCTAAGTAAGATTCTTGCTTTTGATAATAAAGTCTATACTATTAATGATAAGAATATTTCTGAAAATCTTAAAAACATAAGCAGAGATTCAATTAAATAAAGTTATTCAAATTATGAGGAGTTATAATTGAACAATAAATGTCCAGAATGTGATGGAGAAATAATTGATACTGGTTTTGAAAAAACATGTAAGGAATGCGGATTAGTTTTGAGTGATTTTGCTAGCAAAGCCTCATATGTTTTTAGTGAAAGAAACATAAATGGAAACACAAGTAAACAATATGTTGCTTTAGGGAAGCGAGCTGATTTTGTGGGAGCTCTAGGCTCATTTATAGATTACGAGAAATCAAATTATTTAAGAGACAATCAGGGAAGAATTCTAAAACCAAAAGAGCAAAAGTTATATAGGAGACTTAAGAGTAATTACTCTAAATTTATTAGAATAAAAAATAATGAAACAGAATATCGAATATTCAAAATATTAACCAAAGTCTCAAGATATTTGAATCTAAATAAGGCAATTCAAAAAGACGCCGCATATTTTTATCGAAAAATTAAAAAGAATGAAAAAAAGGTAATAAATAATATTTCACTTATTGCTTTCTGTATCTTTTTTGCTGCCCGAAAAGAGAATCATAATGCACCGATTACAATCAAAGAAATTTCAGAGACTTTCAATAATTACGGACATAGAGTAAATGCTAGACTTATTTTAAGAGACGCAATTAGATATAAAAAACACCTAAAAAAAAATTTAAAACATCATACTAGTGAAGATTATTTAACTCGGCTATTGAATGGGGTTAAGAATTATGAGCATTTAGAAAAGAGACTTAAAAAGAAGGGTTTTAAAGGAAAGAAGGTTGAATATTTAAATCATTTGAGAATAAAGTGCCAATTAATCCTTAAAAATCTCAATAAATGGCAGCGAGGAGGAAGGAATCCTTTTATCTTAACAGGAGCAGTAATCTATTTAGCAGATAGATTAGTTGCTAAAGAATTATCCCACAGATCTGTTTTAACTCAAAAAATAGTATCTCTAACAACGGGTATTGCAGAATATTCAATAAGAGATCATTATGTAAATTTACTAAAACCCCTTTTTATAAATATAAAATAAAGGACCTATTCTTTAATCTAAAATTAATTCCTTTTTTTTTTTTTATATTCGCATATATAAAAAGATAAAGCTTAAGTAAATTAAAAATTTTTAAAAAATAAGTAAGCTTCTGTAGTGTAGTTCGGCTAAATTTATTTTTAGATAAAGGCTACGCATTTGAGGCTCTCACCCTCACGACCCGGGTTCAAATCCCGGCAGAAGCATAAAATTAAACTAATCTGTTCCTTTTTTAAGCTCCAAGTAAAGGTTAAACAATTTAGATATTGTTTTACTATAACTTCTAATGGAATCCATTTGGGATTCATTTTCAATTTTTTTCCCAATCCAATTAATTTTGTTAAGAAGGATATCTAAAACAGGTTTTAGATCTTCTCCATTATCAAGCTTTTTTTCTGGTTTTAAATTACTCCTAGTGGTCTCTTCCCTTTTTTTGTCTTTTGCTTTTATTTGGTTTTGGTCACTAACCGATGATTTTTGATTTACGAATTCTTCATTACCTTTATCTTTTAAGATGACCTCCCTCTCGCATACAGGACAAAATTTTTTTCCTTCCTTATTTTTAAAAATTGGACTATTACAAATGGGACATGCTATATTAAGCATTTTGTAACCAGACCTTAAAAGGTTGGCCATTTTCTCTGAATTATCTTGAATTATAACCACTTGTTAGGTAAAAATTTCTAAAATCTATTGAAAAACTTTATTTTTATCTTTTTTCTCCATTTTCATTAAATTTACAATGTAACCCGAAATCCTGTTTCTTAAATGTTTAGAATTAAATTCTAAATATTTATCCAATAAGCGTTTATTTTTTTCAAAGTCCGTGGTAAAAACATCTGGATATTTAGATACCAGTTCTTTTGAAATATTTTTTATTTGTAATGTTCTTACTTTTCCCATAATTCTTCAGTTTTATTTTTTTCTCTTAAAATTAATCATTTTGTATAATTTTTCCTAAATTATATTTTTTTCTAAATATAAATGAAAATTTATGATTTTTTACGAATTTTTGTCTTACTTTATATATCCAAATTTTAAATAAAAAATAATGAGGAAAAAAGAATATATCGCTTTATGTTTTGTATTTTTAGTTATTTTTTTAAAATTTAACTCTAATGTAAATGGACTACTCTTAATAGATTCTTCATTAACAACTGACAGAGATATGTATTATTTAGATGAAACAATGAAGATTAACGCTTCATGGAATTTAAGAGCAGAGGAAAATGAGGATTGTTATTTTCAAATAGAGATCAATAATTCTCAAGATGATATATTATGGAGATCAACAAGATACTATGAGGAAGGGTTCATCCAAAAGAAATGCGAAGTAAAAGTTTCGGATTTAAACTATACTGAATTTGTTAATACAGACCATGTCTCTATAAATCTTATTTGTTACGAATCGAAAGGAGGCGGTCCATTTTCTTCTATACTTGTTGAAACTAAACCAATTCAATTATTAAAGAATATTTCTTTATTAACAACAGACAAGAATAGGTATTATTTAAATGAAACAATGAAGATTAACGCTTCATGGAATTTAAGAGCAGAGGAAAATGAGGATTGTTATTTTCAAATAGAGATCAATAATTCTCAAGATGATATATTATGGAGATCAATAAGATACTATGAGGAAGGGTTCATCCAAAAGGAATGCAAAGTAAAAGTTTCGGGTTTGAACTATACTGAATTTGTTAATACAGACAATATTTCTGTAAATCTTATACTTCACGAATGGATAGAAGCTAACCACATTACAACTCTATTTAAAAGTCAATCAATTCAATTACGAAAGAAGAATGTCCCAATACAAAAGACACCTACAGAGATAAGAAAATTCAACTCTCTTTCCTTCTTTTCAATATTAATCCTTATCTTTAGCTTATTTATCTATTTAATTTTTAAAAATAGAAAAAATCCAAACGAAGAAGATTTATTAAATATTACTTTCAGATATTGAGATCCATATTATTCTCCTGGTTACTAACATCATCCCGACCTAGAGGAGGGGACTTCTTTCGCTAAAGTTAAAAAAAAGTTCATTGATTTCATTTAATTCTGCCATTCACCGACAAAATTCTAAGTATTCATTAAATTATTAGTCCATATTTTTTTATAAGTTTTGAATCATAATCAGAGTTAAAAAAATCTTCTGGATCTTTAGGAATGAAAGCAGATTACTTTGACAGGTTATTGGAAAAAGAATCCATATTTAAAGATGAAAGCAAACTCGACATAAATTTTGTTCCTGATAAATTACCCCATCGAGAAAAAGAGTTATCTTTATTATCACAACTTTTTTTGAATCTATTAAAGAATCCAAATAAGGTCTCAAGAAAAGTTTTAGTTACTGGAAAAACAGGGATTGGAAAAACAGCAACTTTAAAGTTATTTGGAGATATAATAAAAGATGCTGCAAGTAAAAGGGAGGTTGAAATCGATTATGTCCATATAAACTGTAGAAAAGAAAAAACATCGTATAAATTACTTATTAAGCTTATAAGAAAATTAGATAAATCATTTCCAAAAAGAGGGTATTCATCCCAAGATATACTAGATATTATTCAAGAATATTTAATCAAAAAGGATTTACATTTAATTATAATCTTGGACGAGTTAAATTATTTGATTCGGGCCGATGAGGATATCCTTTATTCCCTCACAAGATTTATGGAAGACGCGAATTCTAAAAAACAATTTATCTCAATTATAGGGATAGTAAGAGACCTCTCTGTCTTAGCCGAAATAGATAAAAGCACGATGAGCACATTACAAAGAAATATTATTAAATTTGATCTTTATTCCAAATCACAAATTTTTGATATCTTAAAATATCGAACTGACTTAAGTCTCAAAGAGAACATAATTAGTGAAGAAATATTAAGGGTTATTGCTGAAATGAGCTCCAAGAAGGGAGATATACGATATGCGCTTAATCTTATTTGGAGAGCAGCAAAAATCGCCGAAGCAAAAGAGATTAAGGAGATTAAAATTGAATGCATTAGATTAGCTAATCAAGATTTAATGCCTTTTGCGACAAAGGATATATTAAGGGGCATGAAAAAACAGAAATTAGTACTACTTTTATCCGTTTCTTCAATCTTGCAAAGAAAGGAATTAAATGAGGTCTCAATCAATGAAATAGTTCAAGAATATGTTTTAAGATGCGAAAACCTAAATTTAACAATAAAATCACGATCTCAATTATGGAATTATCTACAAGAACTAAAAACCTCTGGGATAATAACAGCAAGAGTTAAAAGTAGAAATATAAGAGGAAGAAGATCCTTAATTGGAATTCCTGATATTCCATTAGAACGACTCCAAAGATTATTAAAAAAATATTTAGAGAATGGAGAGCTTGATATATGATCAAAGAGCAGATAGATCCTGCTAAAAATTATCCGATTGAGGAGATCTTAGGATCAAAAGGGCGTCTAAAAATCTTAAAAACTTTAGCAACTGATATTGAGTTGAATATTTCTGCAATAGTTGATAAAACAAATCTTAATCATAAAATCGTGGATAACCATATTAAAGTGCTGAAGAAAATTGGTTTAATTCAAGAAAAAAGATTTGGAAGAATCCGGATATATCGTTACAAATTAGAAAATCTTAAAGCTAGGAGTTTGAAAAAATTTATAGAAATTTGGGAGAATAGATATTAAATAAATTAGAGCTATGACCCAGACAAATCACTTAAATATTATTTTCTTAGTTTCAAAAGATATCTTCATCCTTATTGTTTTCTTTTATCTTTTTTATTTAGATTTAAGAAGGAGAAGGATTTCAAACAAGCATTTTAAACATATCTATAGTTTAGGTTTATTTTTTAAATTTATTGAAACCAGTATAAAACATATTAAGCTTGACAATATGATTTATTATCTCTTTTGCTTATTCTTAGCTATACTTACTGTTCTGATCTTTTATTGTATCAAATTTATTGGAGGAGCCGATGGAAAATTGATAATTTTCTTATTTATTATGGCTCCCTTCTGTTACTCTAAAATAGAATTTATATTGTCTTACTTTATAACATTAAGTTTCTTTATTCTTATCTTCTTTTTAATTCGTTATATATTTCATTTATTTACTCAAGATTCTGAATCTATAAAATTAATTAAACCTAGTTTATCAAATAAAGTCAGACATAAAAGTGATATTAAGCTCTATATTAGGTTGGAAACCTTAGCAGATTTAAAATGTTTGAGTCAAGATAAATATGTATTGGTCTCTTATTCCTTATTTAATATTAAAAATAATTTTAATTTTTACGTTGTTGTGAAATCAAGAATTCAATTAATTGGACTTATTGGTTTGAGCTATTTCCTTAATCTTTTTTTTTTAAGATTTTTTTAATAGAAGTTTAAATATTTTTGTTTTAATAAAAAATAAACGAAGTAATTACAACCATGATAAATAAAGAAAATTTGAAAAAATCGATTAATCTAATGTCAGATATTGACTTTGATGACTACGAGTTCGAAAATCTCTACAAAAAGTTTGAAGATCTTTTAGGAGAAAATCAAATCAAGGAGATATTTGAGCAAATCGAATTAGATCCATCATTTAATTCAAGTAGTTTGTCAGAAATTCTTAAATATTTAGAAAAGAATATGGACATAGAAGAGTTGGAGAGATTAAAAAAACTAATTATAGATAATGAGAATTTGGTTAATTTTATTCAAGATCTTTTTTTAGATAAATTAATTTGAATATTTTTATAAGAATATCTTTTTTTTATTTTATATAGTAGTGAAAAATTTACAAAGAATAATTGTATTTTGAATCTCGATAATATTAATTAGAGGATTTAAAAAAATGGAAATTGAAAAAACACGAGAAACTTCTTGGAAAATACATCTTGGAAATAAAAATAATTTCATTGAACTCTCATCAATTGAAGTGGGAGGGGAAGTAAGAAAAATTCGCTTGAGCTTAAAAAATAATAAGAATAATACCATGGAAGTAGAAATGGATAAAGATAAATTTTTCAACTTTTTATCCCTTATATCAGCATTCAAGGATGTGGTTATTGGTAATTATGAAGATACAAATTTTGGTATTATGGATGGAGTAAATGAGAATTCGGATAATTTTTCAATTTCTGAGGATCTAAATCAAAATGAGGAAAAAATAAAAGAGAACGAAAAGAATGTAATGGACGAAGAGAAATCATCTGACGATACAAAATGGGACCTCTGGTGATCCAAATCCCTTATTCTTTTACTTTTAAAATTTCATAAGTACATGTTTCTAACTCAGGATTATCAACGCAACAACTTTTTTCCTTTATTTTAACACGATAAAGAGCAAATTCCCCAAATCCAGTTAATAAACCCGTTATATAATAACAGATGTATTTTTTATTGGTTTTTAGCTGATGAGAAATATTATGTGTATGGTTAATAATAATATTGTCCTTATTTATCTCCTCCGGAACAAATTTTCCCCACCCTTGATTATTCATTATTTCACAAAATATGTTTACTAAATCCTCAAGTGTTTTTGGTTGGAGATTCTCCTCCCATTTTTGTATTAGATTCCATCCTGCCTTTTTACCTAACCAAACTAAAAGGGATTTAACTCCTTCACCATAAATTTCAGATAAAATATTAATTATCTGAGGGGGAAAAAAAACAAATCGATCATTATATAACTCGAATTTACCGTTCTCATATTTTAAACCTTTTAATTTCAAATTTTTCATAATTATATTCATCTTTTTTTTATATTTAATTTTTTCCTACATTGGAGAAAAAATTACGAAATTATAAACTTAAATTTCTATTAAATTAAGATGCCCAATGAATGAAATGCATTTTATCCTTATTGAAATTCTATTAATTATTAATTTGAATCTTTTTATTTTTATCATTAATATTTTTAATTCTGATGATCTTATGGCAATTGTTTCATTTTTAATTTTTCTTTTATTCCTTGTCCCTTTATATAGACTTATAACAAAATTAAAAACATTAACCTTTGTCCTTGGTCTAGATAATTACTTTATTTATAATTTTATAATATTTTTTTCCAACCTCCTAAATCTTATAATTGGAGTCTTTTTATTTATCCAAATTATATATTTATCATTTTCTTAGGAGATTTAAATATCCGCTAAAAATATATCGGAGAGAAAAAGACTAACATAAAGATTAAACTGTAAAAAAGATTCAAAATCAAAATTAGGAAATTATTCTCAAATCTAATTGTTTTTAAAAAATAAAAACAAGATATCGAATTAATACATAACAAGGAGAGGAAAAGAATAAGGAGTTTGATAATTTTTGAATTCCAAAAAAACTCTATATCTCCGTATGTTAAATCTATTGCTTGTCTATCTATGATTAAGATTTGAGAAAAATGAGGAATTAATCCTGCAATAGCTCCTGTGAAAAAACCTAATAAAATTAAAAAAATAAAAACTTTAAATTTTTCACTCCGTAATTTTTCATTTAGATCTTTTTCATATTCTTTATGTATATCTAACCAATTTATCAAATCGTGTATCTTTTTAGAAGTTTCAAAAGAATTTGATTGAAGCATTCTCAAGATTAATTCCAATATCAATCTAAATCTATTGGAACTTAATTTATTTTTTAAAGAATTCGTCATTTCAGAGAAGCTATAAGAAAGAGAAATCAGTTCTCTTATGTGGCTTTGAATCAAGGGATGTAATAAAAGCAATTTTTTCTTATTTTTATTGTATGCTTTTAGAAAAGCACATTCCAGTGAAATACCTTGCCTCAGATATATTGCAAAAGATTTGAGAAGTAGAATTAATTCATTAAATTGAGTTCTTTCTTTTTGATTGTGAAAAAATAATCCAAATAATATAACATTAGAACTTAGAAATTTTTTATTTGCTATATATAAAATAGTATAAAAAAGAGGGACGGCAATGATCAAGAGTATATAATTAATAATTTTTAAAACAATTAGAAAACTAAGCCCAATTGGGTAAAAAAGACCAATAAAAAAAATTATGCTTAACTTAGAGTCAATTTCATTAAGAAAAACCTTGAAATGTCGTTCGGATTCACCTTCAGAAGACCTTTTTAGAAGAAAATTAAAATTGTTTAATAGTATGTTTTGTAAAAATTTATTGAAATCTGGGGAAGGAGTTTTAACGTTTCTTAATGCGGTCTCTGGAGAGTCCCCTTCATGAATCTCTTTTATGATCTGATTAAATGCTTGAATAGTATGATTATTATAATTCATTAACATTTCAATGAACTTTAAACATTTATCTTCTCTATTAATATAAACTTTCTGAAGCAAGGAATAGTCTATTTTTATTAAATAGCACAAAGCATTTAAGAAAGATTCTTTCTTTTGTAAATTTTTAATTAAAATTAGAGTAAATCTCGAGGTTATTAAAAGTGAGATAAAAAAAGAGAATAAAAGCATAAGAATTATATCAACTTTTAAAGTTATCCCTAAAATCAAAATACTTATATAAAAAATACTAAATAGAACAAAACTAGCCCTATTAATTGTACTAATCTTAATATCATAATATTTTTGAAAGAGTGTTCTATATCTCTCTTTAACTTTAGTTAGTTTAAGAGCAGGAATAATATTTTTATCGAATTTTTTACAAAATCTAATATACAAGCGAATTTTACTATTCATGTTGATTTAATAGAAGAGATATTAATTTGGATGATTGATTCTTTGAGTTTAATCTTTAAAGTTCCTTTAAATGAAAAATCAAAAAAAAATTCCTTCTCAGCAAGAGTAGAGTTATAAATCTTTTTTCTTTCACATAAATCATTATTAATCAACAAGGAATAAACAATCTGATTTCGTTTTATTATGATTTTTAAATTTTCAGGGATTTCAATAGATGAATTGAAAACATTAATATTTTTTTCTTCAATCTGATTTATACCGTCATCTATTATTTCCACTAAATTAATAAATTTATCAATATCGGTTCGTTCTTCATCATATCGATATATATTGTTTACATATTGATTAATTGTTGGAAAGATCATAATTAAAATAAGAGTTCCAAAACCAACAATTAATGTTTTTTCTAATAAGCTAGTCACGAATATCATTTTTTATCTTTTAATAAAAACTAATAGGTTTTTTTCCACTGATGCCAAAAATCTTGTAATTTATTTAATCGGTGTCCAGCGCCATTAGCAGAATGAAAGGAGAGTTTGTGAAAAAGATCCACTAAAGTTGAATTTGTTAATCTCTCCTTTTTTTTCAAAAAAGAAAATATTTCACAAAAAAGAGATATATATTTCTTAAAAAGATAAGTTGGAAGGTTTTCATATTTTCTAATAGATTGTATTATTTTTGAATTATAAAGATCACTAATAATCCAACCATTAGAGGCGGGATTATACTGAAATATTTTTCGAATTCTAATTTTATCATTCAACTCTATATCTTCAATCTCTGCAATCTCAGTGATGAAGCGTTTGTTATTTTTATTCTTCATCAGAATAATTAGATCTAAATCCTCTAAACAAAATTTATCAATACCGAAATGAAACAAAAATCTATTAATTAAAGATTCTATACTCCTTGCATGAATCGTTTGAAAACCCCTTAGCCCAGATGCAAAGCAGTGAAACATCGCTTCTGCTTCTTCTTTTGTTAGTATTTCACCTAAGTATATAATATCTGGACTGCGATGCAGTAGCGTTTTAATTAATTTTTTTTTAGAGATTTTATTATCATTCTCCTCGTCTAATGAATTAACTCTATATTTTAATTGATGTTTTCCAAATTTCATTTGATCTAAAGATTCTGGGATATTTTCTATATATATCTTTCTGAAATGTTTAGGAGCTAAAAGATCTAAGGTATTTATTAAGGTCGTCTTACCAGTATCAGTTTCGCCAGTTACTAATATATTCTTTTTTTTTAAAATACAATAGTATAAAAAAGCAGAAATTCTAGAATTGAGAGTATGGTTTTGAATTAAATCTTGTATAGTTAATATATTTTTATCTAACTTTCTTATATCCATGGAATAATTCAACGAATGAACGGGAATTATATCAATTGCAAATCTTGTAAAGAAAAATCTATTTTTTATGACATGTTTTATAGATGGATTGTTATAATCAATTCTTCTTCCACTATAAAGTCTTAATAGGGTTTTTATTCTTTCAAATTCTGTCCTCTTTAATTTTTTTTTTGTTTTGCATCTACCATAAGATTGATGATTTAGATATATATCCTGGTCTTCAGCATCTAAAAATATCTCTTCAATAAAATCATCGATTAGTAAGGGGAAAATCTTAGTTAATTTTAATTTTTTAATTGCTATGAAGAGAGAGAGCCTTTCTTTAAATTCATTAGCAATATTATGATATTGATCTGTTATTTCTTGAAAAGCCACTTCTTTATATTGATTGATTAATTGTTCAATAGGAATTATCTCAAAATAGTTCTCAATTTCAATTTTTTCGATAATTCTTTCCGTAATTTCTAAAAAGTAATTTGTTTTTGAATGAGAACCAGTATTAAGCTTTGATTCATATAAATATTCTCTCTCTTCTTGTTTGTTATAAATAAAAACATTAAAGAGATCGAACTGACCAATTTTATATGAGTTAACAATTTTATTTTCTTTTAAACAAATCTCTTTTCGGGTTATCTCTTTGGAAGTCGATAAACTAATATACTTTTTAAAAAGATATTGATAGAAATTAATTTCTTTCCAATTTTTAAGATCTTTGCGACTATTTCTAAAATCGATAAATTCTTTAATTAAATCTGTTTTTTCCATAACTTCTATTATTTCTTGAATTGAATTTGCAATTTCAGAAAGGCATCTTTCACAAGTGTGATCTAATACCGATTCCGACTTAATTTCCGCCAGTTTCTTTGATAAAAATATAAAAAGATCCGTTGGGATAAAAATTTCGTCTCTGCAAACTCTATTTATTTTGATTTTAAAGTTCCATAAATATTGACACTTAAAATTTCGATAAAAACATTTATCATGAACCTTATGGTAAATATAGTCAAGAGATTTTTTTATACTTCCATGAAATTTGAAAAAATTTAAAATAATTTTTATCTTTTGTTGAGGAATCCTTATTTGAGAATTTTCAATTTTTATAAAATCAATGTCTCTTTTTCTATTCTCTTCTGTAATTTTAAAAAAACATTGTAAACATTGATCATTTTGAAAGAAAGTAAATTTTCTCTCCTTACAAGTTGAACATGGAATAATTAAAATATTTTCGATTTCTCCGTCAATTCTTTCTCTCTTTTCCACTCTTCCCATATGGTAATTAAATTGATACATCTAATGTTTATTCAAACAAAAAACATTTAAATTCCTCATTTTTCTTTCTATAGATAAAATTTAATAGTTTTGGAAAATTTTATTCTTTAAAAAAGTGATTTTTTATGGCACATAGAAAAAAGCACGCGCCGAGACACGGTTCACTAGCTTATTTACCGAGGAAGAGAGCCAAGCAAATAAAGGGGAAAGTAAGAAATTGGTTAAGCGACCCCTACGATGCAACATATTTAGGATTTGCTGGTTTTAAGGTTGGAATGACCCATATTACTTATATTGAGGATCAGAAAAACAGCCCCTATTTTGGAAAAGAATTGATGAAACCAGTGACGGTATTAGAGGTACCCCCTCTTTTGTCAATTGGAGTAAGAATATATAATACTGACGAATACGGTAAATTCGTAGCCGGAGAATTATTGAATGATAAACTTAATGATAATTTATCCAGAAAAATTTGTCTTCCAAAAAAAGAGGTCAATCTTAGCAAAAAGAAAGAAGAATTAGAAAAATCAATCGAAGATACCTCTGAGATCTATGGGATATTTCAAACTCAACCTTACAATACGAATTTATCCAGAAAAAAACCAGATATAATTGAAATAAAACTAAATAGCACAAAAGATCCCTTAGAAAATTTTAATTCTGCTTTTGAGAATTTGGGAAAGGAAATTAATATCAGGGAAATATTTAGAGAAGGGGAATTAATAGATGTGATTGGAGTTACAAAGGGAAAAGGCTTTCAAGGACCAGTTAAAAGATTTGGAATAAAAATATTAACTAGAAAGAACAATAAGATAAGGCGTGCAGTTGCTTGTATAGGTCCATGGCATCCAGCTAGAGTTAGATCTACAGTTCCCAGACCCGGACAATTAGGATTCCATCAGAGAACAGAATTACATAAAAGGATTATGAAAATAGGCGAAAATGTCGAAGAAATAAACCCAAAAGGAGGGTTTCTTAATTATGGTAAAATCCGAGGTAATTATATTCTTATTTTAGGGTCAGTGCCTGGTCCTAAAAAAAGGTTGATTAGATTAAGAAAAACTATAAGGCCGAATAAGTCATTTGAATTAAATAAACCAGAAATAACTTATATAAATCGAGAGAGTCAACAGAGAAAATAATAGAGTGTGTTAATTAAAATGGAAAAAGTCATTAATGTGTATGGTCTCGTTGGAGGTAAAATAAAAGAAACAATAACGGTACCAAGAGTTTTCTCTCATAAACCAAGAAAAGATATCGTTTTAAAGTCATTTGAGGTAGAACAATCAAAGAAAAAACAGAATCAAGGAAGAGATAAAAGAGCTGGCTTAAGGAATACTGCTGAGGGTTGGGGAACTGGGCATGGCATGTCAAGAGCCCCTCGAATAAAGGGTTCAGGTTTTCCTACCGCTAGAAATGTTGGAACTGTTCCATTTGCTGTAGGCGGTCGTAGGGCACATCCCGTTAAAAATAATGAAAAAATAGAAAAAAAAATCAATAAAAAAACAAAAAACATATCAATCCTTTCCGCTATATCAGCATCTGGAAAGGAATATTGGATTAAAGAAAGAGGACATATAATTGAAAATGTGCCAGAAATTCCCTTAGTAGTAGACGATAAAATACAAACTATTAAAAAGACGAATAAATTATATTCTGTACTTATAGACCTTGGATTAAAAAGAGACCTAGAAAGGGCAAAAAAGAAAATTAGAGCTGGGAAGGGAAAAAGAAGAGGACGTAAATATAAAAGAAAAAAAAGTATATTGATTGTTATAAAAGAGAATTTTGGAATAGTAAGAGCAGCTCGAAATATCCCCGGTGTGGACATAATAAAGTTAAAAAACATTTCTATTGGAATGTTGGCTCCAGGTGGAAAACCAGGACGCCTTATTGTATGGAGCTCCTCTGCATTTAAAGAATTAGAAAAATATGATAAAGAGTTGATTTAAAATGGAAAATTATTATAAGATTATCAAAGAACCTTTAATTACCGAAAAAACCTTTGATTTAATCGAATTTGAGAATAAATTAGTCTTTTTAGTTGATATTGATTCTAATAAGAGTCAAATAAAGAAAGCTGTTGAGAATATTCATGATGTAAAAGTAATTAAGGTAAACACATTAATAACTCCTAAAGGAGAGAAAAAAGCATATATAAAGCTACATCCCGATTACTCTGCGGCAGAGATAGCAATTGACTTAGGCATTTTCTAATTAATATTTATATTTTTTAATCCTTCTTTAAATAAATCATCGACTTTTAATATCTGTAGATTTCTGAGAAGATTAAATATATCTATGGATATCATTTTCTTGTAATCCTTTTTATTAATTATGACAAGAATTATATAGTAGTCTGAGCAATAATATTTTTTAAATATCTCTAATACTGAGTTATAATCAACGGACTTAAAAAGAACAAATAAGATATTTTCATTAATTAATAAGAAATTAGTTTTTAGTTGTTTAAATTTTATTGTTTTATGTTTTAATTGATTTTTTAATTGGGTTATATAAAAGGATATATCTTTATTAGAATTATCAGTAATACTCCCTTTAAAAAGAGAGATTCTCATTTTATAATTGAATCTTAAATCTGATATAGGTAGTCTCCAAATAAAGATAAAAAGGTTATTTAATTTCAGTATTTTCTTTCGAATTAGTGGTGTCCTATAAAATGAATTCACATTTTTACATAAATCTACTTGGTTTGGGCCTTGTTTATTATAATTAATAAAGTAGGAATTAAATATCACTTCACTTTCTGTATCTAATTGAAAATTAAAGATTAAAAAGCCAAAAAAATTTAGATCCTTAAGCAAAATTCTCAAAGTTGAGGTTAAGTTAATATCTGTGTTTATTTTATTTAAGTCTATTTCATAAAAATCATAAATTAAACGTTTTTGTCTACTTTTTACAACTAAGGAGTTAGTTTGTTTAATTGTAGTTTTTTTAATTTCGATCTCTTTAAATTCATTTAATAAAAAAATAGATTCAAGTTTTTCACTTTTTAGAAATGTGATATTAATTTTCAAATTTTTTAAACCATGAACCACGATGCTAAAGAATTTCAAGATATTTTCTTTCTTTTTATCTTCAAAATTAATTATAATATACCAAGAGTAACCTTCTGGTAATATACTTATTTGAATAGAATAATAGCTAATGAGTGACTTTTTTAAAAACTTATTTAGCGTTTTAATTGGAATTTTTCTATCATTTATTTTAACTACGGAAAATGCGACAATTTTTGCGGATCTATTGCTACTCCTGTAAAAGATTAAATTATCTTCAAGAATATAAGAGAACAATCTAAACTTTCCTTTTTCCAAATTTCTTTATCCCTCCCTTTTCTAACTTATTTTTTCAAGTTTATATCCAAATTTTTTTAGCAGTAGAATAAAGAATAAAACTAGGAGAATAAAGACTGAAATAACTGGGAAAAATATATTTAAATAACCAATCAGAGGCACAGTAAAAAGGACTTTACCCAAAACTTCTGAGGCTGGAACTTTAATTATGTTTGATCTATTATATTCAATTAACATGTAATTGGCTGATTTATTAAGAAATTTATAAGCCCCATCAGGAATAAGATTATTATCTCCTTTAGTTATAAAATACCAGGTATTATTAATCTTTTCCTTCTCTATAGCTCTGTGGATGATCGAGGTTTCCGTTAAATTATTCCAAAAAATCGGATCAAATCCTTTCTGATAAAAATATTCTGGACCTCTTAAAATTAAAATGTCTCCATTCTTTTCTCCTACCTGGATTTTTTCCGGGGATATTTGTCCCTTAAAGACTAAATCTCCAACATTTAATGTAGGTGCCATAGAAGGAGAAGTAATTACAAATAATGAATCTTTAAAGAAAAAAAAAGGAGGCAAGATAATAATTATTATGAAAAGAAGAATGATGTAAAATTTTTTATCATTTTTATTATTAAATTGATTTATCATAGAAAATTTTATCGATATACATTTTTAAAATACACATTATTATGAAGGTCATTATTAATTTTGATTAAATCCACCATATTAAGATTTATCAAGTCAAAAAATCCCGATGTTATTGTTCAATCTCCTTCTCGAATAAACTTAATAAACCCTTTAGATGCTGTGGAAGGAGATTATTGGATGCCCTCTGTCGCAATAAATGGTATGAATAACCCGTTGTCGGTTTTTGTTTACCTTAAAAAAATTGATGAAGTAAGTAAAATTAAGATATATGATCTTAAAGGTATTAATGAGGAAAAGATCACACTCAAAAATGAGAAGAAAATACCTTTAAAGAAGTTATCAGATTTTAAGGATAAGTTTTCAAGTGAATTTAAATTAGTATTTGCAAGTATATACCGGTTAGCTAAGACCAATTCCTTATTTTGGGAAAGATTTAAAAATACCAACCTAGAGATTGGAGTTATAACCACAATCCCTCGTCAAAGTGGATTAGGGGGAAGTGCATCCATTATTATCGCTTTGATGTTCGGATTATGTAAATACTTCGATATACTGAATAATTTATCTTCAATTAAAGAGGGAGAATACCCCTTAAATAGAGATATTTTAGCAGAACTAGCCACAAAAGTTGAGGATCAAGATCTTGGTATAACTGCTGGATATGGAGATAGATATGTTATTTGCCGTGGAGGATTAAGTTTTTGTTCATATTATGGAAAACTCCACCATAAAAATATTGGCAAAGAACCTCTAGCAGTTTATGATAAAATTGATGATTTATATAATATTGAAAAACTTCCAATTGTGATATGCTATTCTGGAGTTATTCATGAAAGTGGAGGGGTTCATAAAAAATTGAGAAGCGTTTATTTAAGCGGAGATAGCGTTTTAAAAGAAAATTACAAGAAATTAGCGGAATTATCTTGGAAATCGAGATTCGTATTAATGCAAAAGGATTGGAAAACCTTAGGAACCTTCTTCAGAGATAATACAAGAATTATGAATAATGTAATGGATCATGTTGGATTTAAATTTGGAATAGGTCTTGCGAATAATATTTTAATCAAAATAATTGAAGAGCATCCGAAAGTATACGCGGCAAAATTGACGGGGGCTGGGGGCGGTGGGAGTGTTTTTGCATTGACGGAACCCTCATCAGTAAATGAAGTTAAAGAATATTGGAAAAATCGATTGCAAAAAATAATTAGCAATGAAAATTTATTCAAGTCAAAATTTCCAAAATATCCTATTGATATTATGGAAAAACTAAATAATGCCAAATTTTTCGGAATAAAAATAGATAAGAAAGGCGTGAAAGATTTAAAAACCAATTAGCATCGGGTGAGTTAAATGAGAAATTATGGAAAATATAGAAAAAAGAAAGAAGAACCATATATTTATCCTCATAAACATTGTGCGAAGTGTGGAAAAATGATGGACGAAACCCAGGGAAAATGGTGTAAAGAATGTTATGAAAAGATTAAAAAAAAGGAAAAGGAAGAAAAAAGTTTCTTTCAAAAACTGAAATTTTGGAAAAAATAAAACTTAATTTTCTATTTCATTCATCAAAACTAAGTCTTTTAATAACCCATTCTTTATCTAATTGTTCTAAAAAGGGACCCAATCGAGGACCATATTTTTTCCCCAGTATCATTTTATATATTGCCTGAAACATTTTACCTGGTTTTATTTTTAAATCTTCCTTGGCAATCGTAAAAATTTTATTTTGAATCTTCTCCTTGTCTAATTCTTCATTATCGCTTAAAAATTCTCTTAACATATTTATTCCTCTTTTCTGGTGTTCACTGAGTTGTTGAACGATTTTTTGATCTATCTTTTTGGGGATCTCAAAAAGTGGAATTTTTTTAGTAATTTTCCTTTTAAAATGTGGATCTTCTTCTTGAGCTATCATTTTTTTTATATAATTTACCCAATTTTCAGATCTTTCAAGAATTGATTTAAGGTCTTCCTTAGATATTATGGTTTTAAAATCCTTTTTTTCCATTATTTCCTTGGCTTTAGAATATATTTTCTCAAAACTTAAAATATTTTGAATCTGGGCAAAAAAGACTAATAATTTTATGGATAATCTCTCTGGCTTATCTTCGGGTACGTTTCCAATTTTTATCTTGGGATATAAAAATTCTATTAATTCCTTTTCTCCCTTATCCTTATCTTCTTGAAGATCATAATAAATATCCTCCATCTTTTCTAAAGAATCATAATATTGAGGTATCTCCTCAATTCTAAAGGATATATGTTTCATAGGATTCGTCCGAAGAATAAGCATCCTGAATAATTCAGGATCTGCTAATTCTAAATAATTTTGAGGAGTAAAAGTAATCCCCTTTGAAGTTTTCATATCTCTTTCTCCTAGTCTTACCCATTCATAAGGAACTTTGATCGGACCCTCGTAATTGTATAGTTGCTTACATAATTCAAGTCCACTATCATAAGCTCCCCCCTTTACACAATGATCCTTACCCGCTGGTTCACATGTAGTTTTAAAAAGAGCCCATTTCGCTGGCCAATCTATTCTCCAATTTAACTTTATATTCCCACTAAAAATAGAAATTTCCCCTTCATGTCCGCATGCAGGACACGTATAATTTACTGTTTCCTTCTCCTTGTTGAATTTTTTTACCCTATTTGGACTAATCGATCCGTCTTCAAGACGTGTTTGTATTTTATTACATTTTTCACAGACAACCATTGCGGGCATCCAATCTTTTTGCATTCTTAAGAACTCTTCTTTCCTTTTTTCCTCTAACGTGGGCAAGATGTATTTTCGAAGAATTTTTTTTATAATTTCCGTATTTTGAAGGGCAATTTTTATTTTTTTCTGCATTCTTTTTTCCTGATATAACCCATGGGTCCAAATTATGTCTGTTTCTATTCCAAAATCATCAAATGTGGAAATGAGTTCATTTCCAAAATGTTTAGCATAACTTTTACATTTACAATCATTAAAAGGACAAGGAATTAGGGCAAATGGTTTTCCTCTATGTTTTTTCTGAAAGTCTTCATCGATATAATCAGGAAACCGCTTTGCTGCATCAAAACTATCGAGAAATAAAATAGATTTTACATTTTTGTCTCTGGATTCGAAAACTCTTCTTAAAGCATCACAGATTATAATTTCCCTTAATATTCCCACATGTATATGTCCAGATGGAGTTTTTCCCGTAGCCAAGGTAATATTTGATACATTTCTTTTGGCAATTTTATTCGCAATTTCTTGTAAAAAATGAACCGGATAACTATTAGTCAATTTTTTTCACTTCTCATTCATACTTTGATTAAATTAAATGATTATATTTTTTTATCATTTTTGATTTTAAATATTAGTGAAAGATTGATGAGAATTGCTGTTTTAGACAAGGAACTGTGTAAACCAGACAAATGTAGCCCTTTTGGAGAAAAACCCTGTATAAAATATTGCCCTAGGGTTCGAACGGGTGATAAAACAATAATACTTAATGAAGAAACAAATAAAGCAGAAATTAGGGAAAATCTCTGTTCTGGGTGTGGAATATGTGTAAAAAAGTGTCCCTTTAATGCAATACACATAATAAATTTACCAGATCCTTTAGAAAAAGAAATTACTTATCGTTATGGTCCAGATCAATTCTCACTATTTCGCATGGCAATTCCTAAAAAAGGTAAAGTCCTCGGTTTAATTGGAAGAAATGGGATTGGAAAGAGTACCATGCTGAAAATACTCTCAGGAGAATTAATGATTAATTTTGGAAAATTTGACGAAAATGAACCAAACTGGGAGGATATAATTAACCATTTTAAAGGTTCAGAGTTACAACAATACTTTACACAATTAAAGGAAGAAAAATTAAAAATAATTCATAAGCCTCAAAATATTACCTATATCCCAAAAATTATATCGGGAAAAGTTTCCGAATTATTAGGTGAAAATGACGAGAAAGACCAATTAAATTCTATTGCAGAGAGACTAAATTTAACTGAGATCTTAGACCGAAAGGTATCGGTATTATCTGGAGGTGAATTACAAAGAGTGGCAATAGCTGCAGCCTATTTAAAAGATGGAGACGTTTATTTAATTGATGAACCTAGTTCTTATTTAGATGTTAGCGAACGAATCAATATGGCCAAATTAATTCGTTCATTAACGGAGATGAATAAAACTGTTATTGTTGTTGAGCATGATTTAGCTATTTTAGATTATCTAAGTGACTATATAACTTTATTTTATGGAAAACCAGGGGTTTATGGTATTTTATCTCATCCTCAAGGGGTCCGAGTAGGAATTAATATATATTTAAATGGATATATCAAAGATGAAAATCTAAGAATCAGAGAGGAACCTATTGTTTTTCACGAAAGGCCTCCTCAAGAATCCATCTTTCAAACTTCTAATGTGTTATTTACTTACGATAATATGGAAAAACAACTTGGAAATTTTAAATTAAAAATAAATGCAAGTGAAATACATAAAGGAGAAATTATTGGAATATTAGGACCAAATGGTATTGGAAAGTCAACTTTCATTAATACACTTGCAGAAGAAATAAGAAATCAACAAGAAAATGTAGTAGAAAGGGAAAAAGATTTAAGTGTATCAATTAAGCCCCAGTATATAGATTTAGATGAGGATTTATTAATTTCTAAATTAATCCGGAAAATAAAGATATCTAATCATTTGACACAATCATATAAGAGAAGAATAATTGAAAATTTAGATTTAGATATAATAAAAGATAGAAAAGTTTCCGAATTAAGCGGAGGAGAATTACAGAGGTCGGCAATTGCAATGTGCTTATCTAATGATGCAGATTTATATCTGTTAGATGAACCTTCAGCTTTTTTGGATGTAGAAATGAGACTAAAAGTTGCTCAATTAATTAGAAAATCAATAGAAGAATTAAAAAAAGCGGCGTTTGTTGTTGAACATGATATTGTTACTGTGGATTTTGTTGCAGATTCTATTCAAGTTTTTAAAGGGACTCCAGGTGTAAAAGGGAAAGCATTAGCTCCTTTGGATTTAAGAGATGGATTTAATTTATTTTTAAAGATGATGGGAATCACGTTTCGCAGAGATCCGACTACCAAAAGACCAAGAGTAAACAAATTAGGAAGTAATAAAGATAGTTATCAAAAACAAATTAATGAATACTACTATATTCCTAAATAGTTTTTATAATTTACCTAATTTTTTTTTCTTAACTCTTGTGAGGATCCCCTTTATTTCTATTGGAGATTAAAATATAATCAATTGAAGTATTATTTTGTTTTTTGTTTAATAATATATTTTATATATTTTAGCTAATAGTCTAGCTGGGGTATATTTTTAATAATATATATGAATATGTTTAATAAAATTATTTTTAATATATTTTTCTCCAGTGGAAATAAAGGAGTCTTTATCAAAATTTATTATTTAACAATTTAATAAAACATAAAATTGACATTATAAAGTTTCAAGGACTATAAAAATAAAGAAAAAAATTAAAAATTAAAAAAATATCTAAATTCTTTTCTTTTATTTGTTTTTTAATTTCCAAAAAACTTTTGGTCTTCCTCGTTTTCCATTATTTCTGGAGAATTTTTCAACTAATTTTTGTTTTTGTAGTTTTACCAAATTATCGTAAATTGTTGTTCGAGGAGTTTGTAGTTTTTTTACAAGTGCTTTTCTTGTTGCTGGTCCTGAATTTTTTAGAACTTTTAGTAGGTTTGACTGAAGTGGAGTAAAAAAGTTATTTGATTGATTAAGTTTCTTAAAAATTTCATTGGCCATAAATATCTTCCTCCTTTTTTCGACAATTATTCGACAGATTTTAGAATTAAAATCATCGAGTTATTTTTAATAATATATAGAAAGAAAAGATATATAAGTATGCTTATTTATGTTATAATAACATAAATTAACATAAGATTTATATGTCGATTTTACTATTTATAACATAAAAAATGTGAATTGATCGATGACTGACACAAAAAGAACAACGGTGACCTTGACCACCAATTATATGAAAAAAGTTGAAGAGCTTATAGATGTATATGCTCCCACTAAAGCACAGGTAATAAGCAAAATAGTGGAAAATTTCTTTGATGATCCGGATAATCTTACTCTTTTAGAGAAGTTAAGAGAAGAAAAACAGAAATTATTAGAACAGAAAAGGAAGAAAAAATATAAACATTCAGAGGTTATTGAAGAAAAAATTGATAATATTCTTAAAGCAGCTGATAGAATCCCCATATCTCACTTTTTAAAATATCTAAAAATTGATATTGATTATTTCTTCGATAAATTGCCTGATTGGCAAGAAAAATTCCACATTTTTTATGAAAATGATAAAATTAAAAAAAGAAAATAATAATTTGATTAATTCTGCTCAGAATTAAAAAATTGCTTTAAATTCTCTTTATCTAAGCCCCTTAATTAGATCAAAGAAATTATCTGATTGGTTTAATGTCCAATCAATATGAGAATAAATTGTTCCTATTATTATGAGGAACATAAATATAGCAAATCCAACAATTAATGCATATTCAACTAAAGTTCCACCATATTCATCTTTCAAGAATTGTTTTAACTTTTCTTTCAAAAGATCTTTAATTTTCTCCAATCTGGTTCTCTTAACCATAATAATAAGTAATCCAATTATAGATATTTAAAATACACTTTCTTAAAAAAAAATTTAAAAAATTATTGTTTTAAAATGTCTAGGATTTCATCAAGTTCCTCGTCAGTTGCCCGGTTTTCAGGTGTAAATACTTGAATTTTTTTATCATTTTTGGTTCTCGGTATTATATGAATATGAAAATGCTTTACAACTTGTCCTGCAGCTTGATAATTATTCTGAACAATATTTAAACCATCAGGATGAAGTTTGTTTAAAATAAGGGAAGATAGCTTTTTTACCGCTTTCATAACATGGATTAAAGGTTCGGTATCAATAGTATCAATAGCCTCAAAATGCTCTTTAGGAATAATAACAGTATGACCTTTTGAAACGGGAAAAATATCAAGGAATCCAATTACCTTCTCATCTTCGTATATTTTTTTGGATGGAATCTGATTTTTCGCTATTTTACAAAAGATACACTCTTCTTCATTCATTTCATATCACAAATTAAAATTTTTAATATAATAACTAAATTTATAGTCTCCTTATTTATTTTTTTCATACATAACTAAATTTATTGTTTTAAGAAATTTGGTAATATAATTATGTCCGCATTAAATATTATCTCCTTTATTGAGCACAATTTCGCTTCAGAGTATTATAATCTTAATAAAAAGTTTTTTGGATTAGAATATCAGCCCAAAAATTCTATTGATGATTATCTGGTTCATAAAATTCTGGTTACTCTTACTCTATCATATAAATCGTTGATTTTTGCAATTAAAAATAAAATAAATTTGATTATTACTTATTTTGGCCTTCTGGAAAAACCTATATCCCGCTTCGATGATTTATTAATTAAAAAATTAAATCTATTATCCAAATTATCTCCATTAATATATACTTTAAATTCTTCAATTATATGTTCAGAGTATGGAACATCGGCTACCCTTGGAGATATTTTATATCTAAAAATTGAGAATCTCTTTAAAATTCATCAGGACAAGGATAATATTCCAATTGGAAGAATCTGTATACCTAAGAAGTATCCAATTTCCAATAAATCATTTTTATTTGAAAATTTAATAAAGAGGGTTAAAAATATATTTGAATTGAACAATATTCGTTATTCTGGTGATCTCAATCAAAATATAGAAAGAATTTGTATTATAGCCGCGAAAATTACAAATATTAGAATTATTAAGAAGGTTTTTGATTCTAGATGTGATTGCTTAATCTCTTGTAATATTCGTACTAAACAACTCCTTTTTGCTAAAGAAATAAATCTTTGCATTATTGATATCCCCTTTTTTAAAATACTGTATTTAACCTTGAAAAAGTTTCATAAAGTTCTCAGTTTAGAATTCCCCAAGAAGAAAGTCTTTTTTTTTGAGTTAAAATATCCTATGGAAAGTTATTAAATCTAAACATTTGTATAAAAAAATTTTTTATTTATCAAAATTCAAATTACCATATGGTAATAAATTTTTTTAAATATTATTTAATTTAATCTTTAATTAAAGAACAAAATAACAATTGATAAAAATGGTATTATTAGAATATAATGGAAAAGAACCAAAAATCAGCGAAAATGCATATGTTAGTCCAATGGCAACATTAATTGGAGATGTTACAGTGAATGATAACGCAATAGTATGGCCGGGTTCAATTTTAAGAGCAGAAAATTCAACTATAAATATTGGAGAATATTCAACAATTTTTAATGGAGTAATTTTATTTACTAAATCAAAAAAGAGTCCAATAAACATTGGAAGATATTGCATTATTGAAACAGGAGTTACAATCTTGGGTTCATTTTTAGAAGACTATGTGCAAATATTAGAAGGATCTTTGATCTTTGAGGAAACTTCAATAGGTGAAGGGGTTGTTATTCTTGAGAAAAGCCAAGTCCCTCCTGGATTAGTTATACCCACAAGAGCCGTAATGAAGGGAATTCCCGTTGAAAGAATTAGGGAACAAAAAAGAAATGATGTTTTAGAACAAAAGGAAAAGGCCCATCATTATTCTCAATTATTCATAAAGATAAAAAATCAATTACCTAATGCTCAAAGTTATTTACTGACTTTACCCGATTTTATAAAATTATTATTGGAAAAAGAAAAAGAATGAAAAATTTTTTGGGAGAAAAATTAGATTGAGATATTGAAAACTCTCACAAGTTCTTTATATCTGGATCTCAAGGTGACTTCTGTTACCCCAATCAAATTAGCAATATCTTTTTGGCTTATTTTTTTGTTGGAAAGTTTACAAATTAAATATAATCCACCGGCACATAATCCCTTAGGATCCTTACCACTAATTGTATACTTGGACAAAAATACTCTGAGAAGCTTAATTGTTTTATTCTCAATTTCCGAATTCAAATTTAGTGTAGCAATATATCGAGGAATAAGCGAAATAGGATCTATGATAGGCACTTTCAATTTAAATTCCCTTATTAATGTTTTATAACATCTTCTTATATTTTTAGCTTCAACTGAAGTTTCGTCCAAAATCTCTTGTAAGGTCCGAGGTAAACGTTTCTTTCTGCAAGCAAAATAAAGACAAGCCGCAACCATCCCATTAATTGATCTCCCTCTCAATAATTTTTTCTTGAATGCCTTCTTGTAAAGGATTATAGCAGTCTTTTTGATATGTTTGGGAAGATTTAAGTTACTGGCTATTCTCTTCAATTCGGTTGTTGCAATCAACATATTCCTTTTATCCCATGACATTCTCGAATTCCATTGTGCTGCCCTCTTTAAATCAGGGTTTTTAATACTTGATTTATCAATTACTGTACTTAAACCCAAGTCTGGAAGCAAAACAGAGATGGGAGCACCTGTTCTTTCCCTTTTTTGTTTTTCTTGTTTTGTAAAGGCTCTTTTCCCACTATGGGCAGTATCTAAAACTTTTTCCTTAATAACTAGACCGCACTGTCCACATACGACCTCCCCCTTTTCTTTAACTGAAAGAACTTTTCCCCCACATTCTGGACATGAATTTAAATCCTTTTTTACTCTAGTACTTATATCCATAAAATTTACCCCTTTTTAGTATATTTAAATAGAACAAAATATTGATTTATATCCAATAACCAATAATACAAATACGAAAAAATTGGAACCCCGTTTAATTAAAGATATGAAATGAAATGTATCAAAAATTACTTTATATCTACTATTTTATATTCCAATCAAATATATAAATCTTTCGGTCTTACTCGGATTCTGTGGGAAGATTATGGGAATCATTCTTAGAAATTTCTTGAAATCTCATTAAAAAATATCTAAAAAGAGGTAACTCGATATTTTTAATTTGGGAGATTAAATATTTATTAAATATTACTTCTAAAACATCTGGATTTAATGTATTAAACTTAAAGTTTAGATTTTTATTCATTTCTTGCTTCTTTAAATTAAATAAAGGTTGCAAAACTGGAAAAAATAATTTATAAAAGTTTTTTTCTTTTTTATTGGTTCTTATTTCTCTATTTAGCTTGTTAAAATATGGAAAGCAATGATGATATAGGAGAAATAGATTATAATAGCAAATATATTTAAATATGAAAAAAAAATATTCAATTGAAGGACAAGGCATATAAATACTGAGTTCTGCTCCAATTGCAGTTTTGGTACTACCAGTGAAATTATTGAAGATTTTATATCCATAGTTCTTCAGTACTTGGATTAAATTAGTTTTTTCAGAATTAATATATACCAAAAATGTAATTAATACTTCGGATTCGAATGTTTTTCCTGAGAATTTAAGAGATTTGAAATCCAATTTTATAATTTTAATAGGCAAATCAAATTTTTTGAAAAAGGTTTCCCATTTGTAGGGATTAGGTTTTTGGATTTCAACCCACTCAGAAAATACAAATTTTAGACAATAATACGCAAATAGTTCGGTTAACTTTTTTAGTTTTTGTCTATTTTCTTCGGATTTCAGATAATATTTTTGTTTAATTTCTATAATTCTTTTATGTAAAGCCTCTATTAATGGAATATAAAAACACATATTTTTATTTCGATATCTTTTAATATTTTCGATAATTTCTTTTTGCTTTGCTAATGAGAGTTTTATTTTCCGTATATTTTCCTCTCTGGATTTTAAACCATGAATAGAATTATTTAATTTGTTCGATAGTCCTAAACTCTTGTATTTTTTAGACGAATTAATTGTTCGCAAAAGTATGATAATTCGCCTTTTAATTAAGGGATGATTTTTGATTAATTCAATAAGAAAATTGCAAAAATTCTGGGTTTTAAATGAGTCTCTATCCATATTTCTTGAGTCAAGAAAAAAGGTATTTTGTGGCTCATCTGGAAGATTTGTATTTTCTCTTAAGTCGATTGGCTGGTAGTTACTAATTATATAGGTTCCGTCAATTAAATACTTTGAAAAATTAATTCTTTTTTTTTCATACGTCCTTTTTAGTAACTTTGGAATTATGATGTCGATTTTGTCCTCTTTCAATAAAGTAAAAATAAATTTTATGAGACTTTTACTATCGTTTTTTATTATACTGATTTTCTTTTCAATTTTATAAAGGAGTGCCGCTTTTATTTTTCCTTTTGATCTCAGAAAATCAGTTAATTCTTTTTCACGCTCTTTTATTAGGAA
Organism: Promethearchaeia archaeon; assembly: GCA_046483985.1. Lineage (GTDB taxonomy): Archaea > Asgardarchaeota > Lokiarchaeia > Sigyniarchaeales > SOKP01 > JAWOCD01. Next base: position 61,151 of record JAWOCD010000080.1, on the reverse strand, counting down.
AGCATACTCATTCGACATTAAAATCACAATTAGATACTCTTGATTCTTTAAAAAGTACAAGAAAAAATCAAAAGGGGTGTTTTTAAAGATATGTGTAGATCGAATAATATGATTAAAAATGTCCTATTTATTCAACCTTTTGAATTTTTTAAAAAACAATTATCATATGAAATTTTAATCTGGCCAATTTATCTGGAAAACTTCTTGAAGTCGAAAAATTCTGCTCTGAATTTCGACATTTTATATCTACCTGTTGAGCAAAAGAAAGGAAATCTGAATATACAAGATATTGGATCAAATAATAACAATTTTCCTAATGAGATGAATAAACTTATAGAACAACTCGAATTTCAACTGGATGAGGAATGTTTAATTTGTATTTCGGGTACAACGTCCAATCAATTTATATCTTCAAAGATTTTAGGGGGATTTTTTCAAAAAAACTATAATCCTGCAATTCTGGTATTTGGGGGAGCTCATGCATCCGCTTGTCCGAACGATTTCAAATATAAAGGGTCTCCTATGGATTATATTATAACCGGAGAAGGGGAAATTGCACTCTATAAACTTATTGACAATAATACGAAGAAACAAGATCAGCCGAAACGGATTTTGGGAGACCCTTTAGAGAATTTAGATACATTACCTCCACTTGATTTTACACTTTTTGATAAATATATTAAAAACTTTAATCATATAAGTATTTCATTATCTCGTGGATGCCCTTTTAACTGTAGATTCTGTATGGAGAAAACCATCTCGGAAAATTCTAAACATTTAAGGAGATGGAGATCATATTCCCCAAAAAGGGCAATTAAAGAAATAAAGGTGATGATAGAATACGGATATAATAACGGTATAACCGAATTTGGTTTCTATGATCCCATTTTCGGCTTACAAAAGAAATGGGTGAATAAATTATTAGACCTTTTCCACTTTGAAGAACATAAATCAATCTGGTTAGAAACAAGGCTCGATATCCTTAATTATGACTTATTAAAACGACTACAACAGAAGAAATTTTATCTGATGTATGGTTTAGAAACTTTTTCTCATCATTTACTTTATATTATGAATAAAACAAGTAACCCGAAGCGATATTTAAGTAAATTTAAGAAGATATTTAAAACAAATCAAGAACTCGAATATCCATATATTTTAAATATTTTATTTAATCATCCGGGGGAGTCACTAAATTCGATCCGTCATACTTTTGAAAAAATAAATCAATTGAAATCCCAAGATACGAAAGATGTTATTAATTACAACATTAAATTATATTCCCATTTCCCAGGTACTTTTAATTACAATCACATAAATAAACTAAGAAATAAATTAGGAACAATAAATTATATCCCCCAATGGTGGAAGACCAGAGAATTTTTAGAATTTGGTTCTTTCTCTATTAGACCTACAAAAAGCTTATCCTTAAGAGCAAGTTTAACGGCATTTTTTAGAGAATTTGAAAAGTTTAAAGAGCGAGAATCTAAAAAGATATCTCCTAACTCTGACGATTTTTTTGTAAGGTCTATTATAGTCAAAACTGAAATTCAAAAGTTAAAAAGAATGGAGGAAAATCTCACGAAATTCTTAAATAAATATAAAATTGAATTAAATGAAACCTAATTACTTTCAACTTATTGATATTTATGCTAAAAACTGAACGAAGCTGGAGTGGTGATTTAAAGCCCATTGAAGTTACAAAGCAATTTACCGGTATAGCTCATGCATTTGTCGAATTCTTTGACATTTTATTTTTTTATTTAAAATATATATTTGTTACAATCTTGATTTTTATTGGTATATCAACGCTTTTAAATTATAAATTTTTTAAGGAAGATAGCAAAAATCCACATAGAGATTTTGACGAAAAAGACCGTTTTTTCAATAAATTAAGAGTATTTTTTGGATTTTTTTCTTTATTTGCTGGAATTGGAATCTTGTTTAATTATTTCTTGTATCTTTTAATTTTCTTGCTAGAGCCAATATCTGATCAATATATTTTTAATCTATTAAATTTACTGACGGGTCAAGATGAATTTCTTAACTATTTTAGCGAAATACCTCATGATAATGATGTCTTTAATAAATGTTTATATTATTGTTTTGCCCTTGGCTCTTTTGAAGCAAATTTAAGACTATTTACCTTATCTTATTTTCTCTTAAGCAGGAAACGAAAAATAGTTGTCCCAAATAAAGCAGCTTTAATTTTAGTAGAATCTCTTATTCAAGCACTTTTATTTGGCTTCACAACATATCTAAAATTATTCCTTTGATTATTAGAAAATCAGAGATTTTATCTAATTTTTTCACATTCTTTATTAATCTCTTTCATTGTCGCATTAAAATCTCGCCACCAATCTTGTCCTTGTTGGGAAACCAATAATGGATCTGTCTTACGGGAATCTAAGCATCTAATCTCTTCCTTTTTTGATTTTATTTTTTCTTTCCAAATCTCTGAGAAAATTCCTTGCAGATTTATACTGACTTTTGCCATCAAATCATCATATGAAGTATCCAAGCTCTCTGTTTTTTGTAATTTTTTTAGTTGCTTATATTTTATTTTCTCCTTTGCGTTATTTAAATCGCTGCATTTTATTCTCACGGAAAAAGGCTTATCTTTTCCCCAAGTACAATGCCTTTGAATTTCACATACCGAACAATACTGTTCAAAACTGATATTATAATCTTCTAATCCGACAATTGAATAATTTAAAATCTTCGGCATTACAATTCTTATTGTTATAACTTAATTTAAATATTTTTCTTTACAATATAGCCGATTTAAAGAAAGAAGAAAAAATTTTTTAAAGAATCTATATTAGGGAAATAAAAGCATCAACTTTTATTTTCCCAAACTTTTAATAATCTAGCAAGAAAATAAGCGAGAGTGGCTTAGCTTGGTATAAAATTGGGGTATAACCTAAATTTACCAAGAGCGCACGGCTGATAACCGTGAGGCCGGGGGATCGAAGCCCCCCTTTCGCACCATTTCTAAAGATTAACTAATAATTTTAAAGACTTTCATAACTTTATACTATTAAAACCTTAATCATGCTTATTATCAATGAAAAAATTAATCATATCAGGTTCTCCAGGAACAGGTAAAACTACTATATCTAAATATATTTCTGATATTTTGAAAAATACTCACCTATTATCCTTAAATGACATTGTTATAAAAAAAAAATTTACACTCAGCTACGATAAAGATCGTGATACTCATGTTGCCGATTTTGAAAAACTCCTTCCTTATGTTAATAAAAAAATTAAAAATCTGGAAAAACGAAGTTTCAAATATTTAATAATTGAAGGCCATTTTGCAGACATTATCCCCAGTAAGTTTATTGATTATATTTTCATTCTTAGATGTCATCCAGATATACTAAAGGAAAGGTTAAATGAAAGAGAGTATTCAGAAAAAAAGATTTATGAAAACCTTCAAGCAGAAATATTAGGGAATTGTACCAATTTTCTTCTTGAAAAAGAATTGAATAAACCTATTTATGAATTAGATACCACTACAAAATCTCCAAAAGATTCAGCGAAAATAATTATTAGAATTATTAAAAATCAGATAGATACTAAAAAATATAAAGTAGGAAAAATAAATTGGATGGAAGATTTATCTAAAGAAAACCGTTTAATTGAATTTTTCGAATATTAAATGACAGAAGAATTGAAACCTAATGTATGAAATTGAGGAAGTTGATGCTTTATCCCGGATTGGTCAATTGGAAATTAACGGAAAGAAATTAATAACTCCAAATTTAATACCTGTTGTTCATCCTTTCGATCAAATTATCCAGCCACCAGAGTTAAAAGAATTTGGAGCTAATGCTATATTTACAAATTCTTTTATTATGTACCAAAATCAAAAATTTCGAGATAAAATTATAAGTCAGAATATCCACCGATTTTTGGAGTACGATGGATTAATTGCCACTGATAGTGGCGCTTTCCAACAATATATGTATGATAATTCAATTCCTATTGATCCTAAAAAAATTGAAGCTTTTCAAGAAGATATAGGTTCTGATATGCCAGTTATTCTTGATCTTCCCGTACAAATTGAAGATGACTATGAAAAAGCAAAAAGTAAAGTGCTTACCACAATTAAACGAGCAAAAGACAATATTAAGCGCAGAAGAAACCAAAAATGTCACTGGTTTGGACCCATTCATGGGGGAATACATAAAGACTTATTAAGGCTAAGCGCAGAGAAAATGGGAGAATTACAATTTGATATTTGGGCATTGGGCGGCCTCGTAAAATCCTTTCTCAAATACAGATTTAACGCTATTTTAGAAATGCTACTTACAGTGAAACAATATATCCCCTCAAATAAACCTCTACATATGTTCGGGTTAGGGTTACCACAATTTTTTTCCCTTGCCGTTGCATGTGGTTGTGACTTGATGGATTCTGCAGCATATATTTTGTTCGCCAAAGAAGATCGGTATTTTACAATATCAACTGGGACTAAAAAATTGGATAATTTAAAAGAGTTCCCATGTAGTTGTCCCATTTGCTGCGAATATACTCCTAAGCAACTAAAAAAAATGCCCGAAGATATAAAGACGAAATTATTGGCAAAACACAACCTTTATGTTTCCTTTTCGGAGCTTAGAAAAGTACGCCAAGCAATTAGAGAAGGTAATTTATGGGAGTTAGTGGAACAAAGGATTAGAAATCATCCGGAATTAGTAAACGCTTTTAGAATTGTAAAAGAATATTTACCCTTATTCGAAAAACATGAACCTATATATAAGAATCACGGTCGATTTTATACCACATTTGAAAGCCTTTCCAGGCCTTTAAATTATCGCTATTCACAAAGATTAAAAGATATGTATCGGGCTCCCAATAGAGCGCGTTTTCTTTTAATAATTCCAGAATTAGATTTAAAAGCGGGAAATTCGCTCTCAATTAAAAGATGGCTAAAACAACTTGATCATAATCAGATTTGTCCGAGGCCTTTAATCCATGTATCCTTTCTTTCTAATGTTTTTGGGCTTATTCCATTAGAATTGGCGCAAACATTTCCTATGGGTCAATATGAATCTGTTAAACATATTATAAAGAATGATTATCATATCTTCAATACGCGAGAAAAAATCAAAAAATTTCTCAATACCCATTCTAACAATTATCAAAAATGCGGACTGTTCTTACCAAAAACATATATCAACGAATATGACGAAGTCGTTACTTTCGATAAGCATTTAATTGGTGCCACCAAGGAAACCTTTAATAAATTTTTTGAAAATGATCTATTTACATCGAATAACCTGGAAGAGATTCTAAATTTCTTTAATAATGGAGGATGATACTTTGAAAGTATTAGATACTATTGAAGCCATAGGTCATAAAAATATTCTTTGTACTCATCCTTCCACAATTGAACTAACCAAAGAGAAGGATCTTACTCTAAATGGGGATTGTATACTAGGCGTTAATGCCACTAAAGCATGTGCTGATTTAAATGAAAAATTAATTGAGTGTATCCATAATGGAAAAAAATTACTCGTTCAAGTTAAATGTGGAAATCTAATTGATTCATTTTACGGTTATGGTCATGAAGATCTTACTCTATCTCATCAACATGATATCGTATTTAGAACCAGCGATTTTATATGTAATCGAACTCTTTTGATCAGATGTTCTAAGTCCGCTGCTGATATAGATCGTAAATTGGTAAGGGCCCTTAGAAATAGACATAATAGGCTTCAATTAATAATAAAAAGATTTAAAAATTATGAAGGAAAATAATATTCCATTCTTAAAAGTTAGGAAAAAAGATGGAAATCAATTCATTAAAATTCTTAAGAATAACAATAACAAAAAGCCGATAATTAATCATAGGTATAAAGTGGAACATAAAGATGATTTTATTCTTTTTCCGTTAATTGAAAATCCTTCCCAATTAACTGAGATATCTCGTAAATTGGAGAAGAGTGGCATAGAATTTAAAAAAATTCGTCGAAGAGGCATAAAAAATGAAGATTATAAATATAAAACTTTGGAAGAAGCTTTGGAAAACAAGATTCCTGAAGCAGCATTCCAATATATTCCCCAATCATATGATATAATTGGTTCTATTGCCGTTGTTGAGTTTAAATCTCACGAGGAATACTCAGAGATACCATTCGCTATAAAGAAAGCAATTTCTAAAGCAATAACTCAAGTGAATAAAAATGTTAATGGAGTTTATGAAAAGAAAACTAAAATAAAAGGGGATTACCGATTAAGAGAATTAGAGCATTTGTACGGGGATGATAATACTGAAACCGTATATAAGGAGAATAGCTGTGTTTTTAAATTAGATATACAGCATACTTTTTTTACACCTCGTTTAGTATATGAGCGAAACAGAATCTCTAATTTTGATTATAAGACGGGAGAAATTATAGGAGATTTATTTGCTGGAGTAGGCCCTTTTTCCATTCAAATTGCTAAAAAGCATAAGGTAAATATTTATGCATTTGACAAAAATCCAGAAGCGGTCAGTTATTTAAAAAAGAACATAGCCTTAAACCCACTACGAGGAACAGTTAAAGCATATAATCTCAATGTGAGAGATCTTTCTAATCCCGACAATGAGATTGGTCGGAAGTTATCCAGCAAAATTGATAGAGTTCTCATGAATCTACCTGAGAGATCCTTAGAATTTATTAACATTGCGTGCTACTTGTTAAAACCGAGCGGTGGAATAATCCATAACTATCAATTTGCTGAAAATGCTGCTCCCTTAGAAATTGCATTAAAGAGATTAAAATCTTCCCTTAAAAATCTGGACTGGGACCTAAATAAAATACTCTCCAAAAAGGTTGTTAAACCCTACTCTCCTAAGAGGGATTTAGTTGTGATCGATGCTTATATAACTGAAAGATAATCTAAGGCTTCTTATATCAAAAATAGATTAATAAATCCTTTTTCCATTGATAAAGGGTTCCATAATTATTTGCTTAAAGACCTCTATAAATTCAGGATGTGCGGTATATACAGCAGAAACGGATTCTCCCTTCCCTCTACTAATAAGCATATGCTCTGAGTCGACATTTAATCCAATAATATCATTTTCAGAATATTTAGTTAATTGACAATGGTTTTTTAATTCTTTAACAAATGGATCGGTATAAGGATCCTCAATTTTTGTTGCAATATTAACCACCACATTCTTACCAGTCTGTTTCAAACCATCTATAAGACCGTACGTTTTTATATCATTAATGTCAGGTATTATGAGTCGAATTGTGTTTTTACCTTTAGCTAAAGTATCTTTAATATATTGGGAGATTTCTTCCATTTGAGAATAAGTCCCAATGACTTCATCTGTTTGTGATCTCGTTTGATTCTTTAGTTGTGTGATCTCATCTGTTTTTGATCTCACTTGTTTCTTTAGTTGTGTGACTTTCTCTTTTAAATTTTTAACTTGTTGATTTTCTGAATCTTTGGCTTTCTCCACTTGTTCTTTTAATTTTTTGTTTTCTTCTTGAAGATTGGTTACTTTTTCTTGTAACTCTTCAACTTTCTTCTTTTCTTTTTTCGATTCTTTTACGATTTTATCAATCTCCATTGTTTTGGTCAGTAAATCACTGTTTACTTCCTTCAATTTTGCGTTTAAATCCGCCAGCTTTTGATCTTTTTCTTGTATCTCTAGCTCCTTATCCGTTATTTTCTGAAGGCTCTCGTTCTTTTCCTCTAAAATATCTGATTTTTCATTCAACAACTGTTCTTTATCTTCTGAAAGATTATCAATTCTATTTTCCTTCTCTTCGATTTTTTCTTCCAGATTTTCTATTTGAGAATTTAATTTATCCCTATTTTCCTCCAAAAATTCTATTCTATCATTTAATAAATCAACGTTCTTACTCTGAGCTTTCATATATTTAATTTCTGCTTCTAGGTTATGGACTTCTCCATTTAATCTAATTTCTTTATTTTTTGCTTCATTTAATTCTGTCATTAATTCCGAGATTTTTTCTTTTGCTTTATTTAACTCAGACATTAATTCTGAAATCCTTTCATTAGCTTTTTGTAATTTTAATTCATCTTCAAGACTCATTATCCTTTAAGACTCCCTATTTATAATTCCTCAGTTTTATATTAATTTTTACCAAACACTAATTAATTAATTTTCTCGGTTATTAAAAATTTATTCTTCTCCTCACATTAGAATTTTTAAACGCTAATTTGAAATCGCGACAATTAAAAAGATATTAAAAAATACAATATGTCTTAATCATAAAAATTATTAGCGGACTTGGCAGGATTTGAACCTGCGACATTCGGATTAGAAGTCCGACGCCCTATTTACACTATTTTTAAAATAACCGTGCTAGGCTACAAGTCCAATTTGCTAAATCAGAATTAAATCTTACTATTTATTAAGGAAATAAAATGTTTAAATTTTATTGAAATAAGAGAAATCTAAGTAGAAAATAAGAAATTTAAAATTTGAAAAAAAATTATCTTTTTATTAATTGTAAAATTCCGGCAAATGGGAGTGCAATAACGGTAGCTAAAACTCCGAGTTCTAAGGCTCCAGCGGCACTCCATGTGATATAAAGATTATTAAAAATACCTAGTAACCAATCGTAATTCCAACTATTTAACGGATTTTCAAGGATCCCCGCTAAGGTTGCATTAACTATGACGGGATCAAAAACCCCGAAAATAGAAAATAGATATACAAACAAAATGGGCAAGACGAATCCCCAGAAAATAAAAAAGATTCCACCCAATATCGCAGTAGTTAGTCTTTTAGTGGTAATTCCAATTACACATCCAGAAAAAAGTATAGGGATCATAACATAAAGCAAGTTATCTTGCCAATTAACGAGAATAGCCCCAATAGAGGTGAATGGTGTAAAGGATAAAGCCCACATTCCAAGGAAGGCATTAAAACCGTTACCCATTGAAAGGGTATCAAGCATAAAACCCGCATATAAAATACTTTCATCTTCCATTATTCCCCAAAGAATATATGTAAGAGCAACAACACTGAGTACACCTGCAAGACCACCCCCCGCAGCTCTAAGGGCTTGTTCCCGGGGCTCAGGAATGCTCATGAGCCTTTTCATACTTTTTGGTTTTTTCTTTGGCTTTTCCTTCTTTTTCTTCTTGCTTTTTTTTGCTTTTTCCTTTTTTTTCTTCATTTTCAGGTCAATACTAAATAATAATTTTTACTCTTTTTTTCCTATTTAATATATAATATTAAATTTTGCTCTTATTAAATAAAAAGTTTAATTTTTTAGTCCTTAAGTAGCAATTCCATTTGTTTTAATAAATCGTTAATATGTAGGATTAATTAATCTAAAAACTCTATAAGTATGTATAGTCTAAATAAAAAGAAACTGTATGGGACTTAAAAGATTAGATGATAAAACGAAAAGATTTCTTCCATAGAAAAATAAAATATAGCTTTAATTGGAATTTTCAGAATCACCAGAGAACCTATAGTGAATATCAAAACAACCGTAAACAATTCAAGAAACTTGAAATGTACTTTAAAAAGGTCCATAAGGGTGCAATTCCAAACCAAATTTTCAATGCGAGAAACATGCCCCGAATTTCTCAATTTCGAATTAAAGGGCTAAAAAGAGGGTTTCTGCCAAGTTTTAGTAGAGAATTGATAAATTCTGGAAAAGTAAAAAAATTTGGATCTGATCATAAACTATCAAAATATGCCGCTAATGTCTATCAAATCTATAAAAAGAATAAAATCAATAAAAAACCCGGCCATGATCCTGTCTTAAAGCACATCTTAATCAAAGATAAATGTGCTATTGCGATTGAAGTCCCTATTTGGAAGAAATTTAATAATGAATTTCTCACTGGTCATATCGATTTAGTCCAAATCGAGCAAGCCGCCTTTAAGATTGTGGATTATAAACCTGAAGGCCATTTTCTTAAATCTTTACCACAAGTTTCAATGTATGGGATACTTTTTCAATCAGTTTTTAAAGTCGATAACTTAAAGTGTATTTCCTTTAATAAAGATAAAGCATGGGAGTATGATCCAAATATTCTCCTTACAGATATTAGAAATTTTTTAAAGAATCAAGGGATAGCCCAAGCATGGCAACAATATGTCCCTTAAGGTATTATTTTTTTTTACCTTTCACTTTTTTCCTTTTTTCCTTTTCTACTTGCTGAAAATATCCATTCAAGAAAAAATAAAGCACGATTATACCAAGGGCCTCAACGACGATACCCCCCAAGGAGATTATTACTCCGTTGAAACCAGACACTCTTAAGAAAATAGATATTCCTAACCCTGAGAAAATGAGTAAAAATAAAACACATGCTTTTAATATTAATGGAATTGAATCTTTTAAAAAAACTACTTCTTTCTTAAACCAAGTAAGTATAGACGTCATCTTATGAAAAATTTGTTTCTTATTATTAATCGAAGTATTTAATCTATATTATTTTTTATGATTAAAAAATGGTGTCCAAATAATCTTCGAGGATTTTAATTAAAGTATCGTAAGAACTTGCTAAATCTCTATGTTTGAAATCCTTTTTAGAAGTTAGATTATCAATAAATCGAGAACTATGAATTTTCAATTCAGATTGAATAGCAATAAGAAAATATTCGTCATAAATTTTCTCCTTATTCAGAAATTTTAATATTTTTAGACTAATTAAGTATAAATTTTTGTTGTAACTACCATCATTGAGAAAAATCCGGATATGATGGATGAGATCCACAAGAAATCTTAAAAGGAATTCAGTAAGGAAATTATCTCTGATTTTTATAAGTCCGAATATATATTTTATACCTATATCTATACGCTCTTGAAAATAACCAAAGATGCTAAAGGCATTATTTGAATAAATATGCTCTATTGCGAGTTCGAGGTATTTATTTTTCGATTCCAACTTTTTTATTATTTTTTGCTGGTATAAATTTAGAATCTTAAAAAATGCTGATTTGAAAGTTTGAGGTAAATTTTTAGCAATTAAATGGATAATTCGCTCGTCATTTTTCCAGTTAAAACCTTTATTAATCATATTACGTTTTAAATCCCGAGTAAAGAAGTTCAACTTTCGGCGATAAAGTTCGGGATAGATATCCACATTATCTACTAAAACTTGGTAAAGAGGTCTCGTTATGATTTTTCCCTTATTCTTTACTCCTTTTTCTTTCTTTATTGATTCTATACAAAGGTTCAGAGTTATATCTGGTGCCCTATCGAACAAAATGTTCATAAGTCTAATTGTTTGGTCAAGAGATAAAAACTCTTTTTTATAATGGCGATAAAATATTGAAAAAAGTTTCCTGATTTTAAATTCGAAATTTTGTAGAAAGGATGTTAAAATTTTAAGAACTTCATTTTTGACAGATTCGTGTTTTAATAATTGTGCGAATAGAGGGAGATTTTCTTGAAGTTTTTTGTATGTTTTTATTCGGAAAAAGAGTTCTCTTTTTCTTTTATTTTCCTTAAATTCTTCCTTAAAGTCAAGATTAATGTTTTTTCGAAGAATTTCTTCCTTAATACTCGATAAAATCTTAATTAAATTATTATTTAATGTTCTAATGTATTTTAGAATCTGAGTCTCATTTTGTGGGAAATGATTTAAATTTTTAAAAAAAATGAGTGTTTTGGAATAAAAGTTTCTAAATTTTAATTTCCTATCTTCCATTTCTTCTTTTGAACTTAAATTTTTTATACAGACTTTTATCTAATATTTTTCCAATCTTTTTAGCGATTTCCTTTGAGATCTTAATTCTCTCTCCCTCAATCATGTTTTCTATTGTTGATATGCTCGGTTCTTCCTTCTTCAATCTTTCTTTTAGCACATTATTTATTATTTTCTTGACTAAAAGTCTAATTTTCTTCTCTCCTGGCAATTTCATATTTGGAGATTTAAGATCATCAATTTTCTCAACGGCGAATTTAAAATATTCTGTTAATAGGTCAATTGTATTTCCGTCCAATTCACTATGCATCTTAAGGTTATCTGCTGCGATCCGGGTATCTTTTTCTTTCCAGTATAATTGATTGGGATTTATCCCCGGACTGGTAATTCTCATTAATGATGATGTAATTCTTCTTTCAATCCAATTAAATGTACTATCCTCTTGTTTTTTCCGTATTAATTCTTTCTTTTTCTTTTCTTTTTGTTTTTCCTCTTCTTGAATACGTTTTACTTTTAATTTTCGAAGCTCTTCGTAATTTTCAAATCTTTTCAAAATATCGTATGCTAAACAATAGGAAACGGGAGAAAGAATCTCCTTTTTTAGAACTAAAGATTCAACACCTTCATAAATTGGACTGTCCTCCTCTTTGAGTTCCATAACTCCGTCTTCGAGGGAATGGTCTCTTAATCTCGCTAAGATAAACCCATTAATTATATAACTTTCTTCTTTCACATTTAAAAGGGCTTGTAATTCTTTTTGTCTCTTCACTAACCGTTGAATTAACAATTCCTCGAGTTTTATACGTACCCATTCTTCAGACTCCTTGGTTCCCCTGATCTTCTTGATTGCAAGTAAAAATAAGTTTTTTTCATTGGATATTTTATGATATAACTCAATGATTCTACTTAATTGTCTCAGTATTTTTGAGATAATATAATAAAATATCTCTTTGATTAATTTCTCCAATAATTCGTCAAATTCAAGGACGATAAGGATTTGGGAATAATTTTTAAGGTTAATTTTCTCAAGGAAAATATCATCAATTACTTTTTTTTTTCTTATGAAATCCTTCACCTCATCTTGACTCATATTTCCATTTTCTTGGATATATCTCCAAATCTCTTCATGTTCTTTCCCGCTTTCTATTAATAGAGAAAGCAGAGATTTCTCATCTGTGTCCGAAACGTCCGCTTCATTAATAAAATGTCTAAAATCACCAATATCTATATCGCATAGTAACTGTGAAAGCAAGTATCGGGGATCTTTTTTATAATCTTCCAATTTCATTATATCGTATTTATCAATATTGTACCGAATCATATTTTTTCGAACAGCCTGAATTTTCTCATCGTTAATCCCAATCATCTGAATGACATTGTAGATTCCATGTTTATTCAGAAAATAAATGATTTCTTCGAATTGGCTTTCATTTAAATTTTCCATAAAATATATGAAATCATTTGGATTTGTCTGTAGCTGAGAGATTATTTCATCTCTTAAGTACTTAAGGCACTCATTTTCAAATTCGTTGTAATTTAATTTCTGATTTAACTTTTCCTTAATTTTAAGTAATAAACCCTCCTTCACTTCATTTGCTTTACGATACGCCCTAAGACCAAACACGGAAATTGGATATTTGTTGAAAGTTTTTTCTTTAATTGCTTTTTTAATCATTCTTAAAGGCATTGCTTGGGTTTCTAATTCCTTATGAGAAGTTATTTCGAATCTTTCCTTTACAATCTTGATAATGTGATTGAGCGAGGATATTTCGATAAAATCATCCTCCTTTTCTTCCATCTTCAACCTTTTCTCAATCTCAACTGATAAATTCTTTAAATCAGAACTTTTTTCTAAGATATCATATTTAACTTGTTCAGAAATTCCAATCAAATCTCCAATAAAGTCATAGAAATAAAAAGAGGGGTAATCCCTTACAATCTCTAAAATATGGTTTTCAATTTTATTTTCGATATTAGTCAAAGTTTGCCGAGTTTCAAGTTCACTTAGATTTTTAATTCGAGAATCCTGGAGAAATTCTAATACAGAGTTCTCTAAATCGATCTTCTTTTCAAATATATCTATTTCAAGTTGTATTGAATCATCTAAAAACTGGGTAATTTCTTTTTTAATTTTTTTTTTCTCCATCATTTCTAGTTTCTTTGTTGAACTTACTGATACCGTCCCCCCATCCAGTGCATCCTCTACCCTTATCCCCAAATTATGATATAAATGAATTGTAGCCGTGGTTAAAAAAAGATCAATTAACGAGCCTTCATCTAGGAGTTCAAAAATCTTTTTCTTGTCAGCTTCTCTTCTGAAATGAGAGATGATTAAATTGACAGTTTGAAAATACCTTTTTGTCCCTTCAGCAGCAGTGGTCTTTCTTTTGATTCCGCTTATTCCATTAATCATTTTTTGGCCCACTTTTTATAGACTTCTTTAAAATTATCTGAGATATTAATTTTTATATTATTTTTAAAAAATTTGAAATTAAAATTATGATAGAGATCATTCCGAAAGTTCTCCCGTTCTTCATTATTGAACTGATGTTTCAATATTAAAGTATAGGGACGCGGGACTAATTTTGAATAATATTTTAGTTCCTTCGTGACGATATAATTATAGAATTTCTCTTCTTCATTTTCTATTAAATAATTAATTGGTTTTTCTTTTTTTGATGGAAATTCAAATACCTCTAACTGTTTTTCGATTCGGTCTCTAATATACTTTGGAAATTCCGTTTTAATACCCAGACACGATTCGTAATTTCTTAGGAAATCTAAAAGCGCTTTCTTTTTCTGGTCATTTTTAGTTTGACCGATATAGTAATCGAGAAAATCGAGAAAATTTTTCGAATTTCGTTCTTTTGAACCCCTTTCCGTTAAATACTGGACAAAATCATCATAAAGTTCTTTTAAGTTCCAACTTGGTGCTTTTTGCATCTTTATAAATTTTGAAGCATAATCCTTGATCCACTCGAGAATGTATTCTTTCCATTCTAATTTTATTCCCCCAATTCTTTTCTCTAAAAATCGATGAAATTTATTGGCGAACATAACAGGGTCTATAAATTCATTGGTTTCCAAATCTTTTATGAATAGGTTTATTGTATTATATCTGAGAATATAGCTTAAAAGGTAGATTATTTCATCTGAAAATTTCTTAAATCTTTCGATATCACCATTAATTATATCTCGTTTGTCTTGATCCATTAAAATCTCAGCAAATGAAACGATATCTTTAATGCTTAAATCAAAATTGGTTATTTCCGATAAATTCCGAAGCAATATTTCTCTAAATGCCTTATTAATTTTCTCTTCCTCATATTGAATCTCTTCTGTGGATAAAAGAGGATGAATTTCTATTTCATCTCGGATATTGTCTTTAAACCGGGTTATAATTTTATTTGCCAACATTTTTGCAGGCTTTTTTTCTTTTTCAAAAACGTTTCTGAGATGTTCTTCAAAAACATCATTTAAGCTAAGAAAATGCCTAAAGGTTAAAAATTTTGTAATATGCTCAGTAATCATATTAAAACTACTTTTAATTGCTTCAGAAAAGTAGTGATTTGATGATTTTAGATCAATCGCTCTCAATGTATCTTTGTTTGATAGGTTTACTTTGCAAAGGTCTGTAAAGATTTTATTTATCCTTTTAAAATCCTCATTATTAAATTTTTGTTGATCTTTAATAAACTGGTCTAATTGAGTTATAACTTGATTTAGAGTTCCTTGCTTCCCAGATTTGAGAAATTTATTAAGATATTCTAAATATTTATTCGTGGTTACTTTTAATTCATTACAAATATGTTCTATTTTTGAAATAAGATCATGAACTTTTATTCTGGTGTTTTCTTGTTCCACTTTCTCGTATATTTTATTCAAGAACAAACGTATTAAATTATCTTGGGTTTCGTCAAGGGTGCCTGTATTGACCAAATCCATGAGATTTGACCCTAATTTCAGAGTATTTTTTATGATGAACTCTGCGCTAGGTTCAGAAATCATATATTTTAAATGTTCTTTCCGTAACTTTTCATCAGAAAGAGGACTATATTTTTCAAATGTTTGGTTAAAAATTTCTAATTGGTGAGGTTGTTCTTTCCAGAGGATATTATATTTTGTTTTAATTGTAGCATAATTCTTTAAAAATTCTTTGTCGGTTGGTAGAGCTTGATTTAACCCTATCATTTTTTTGTTCCATTTATCCTCTAACAAATTCCCATAAAGTTTTTGGCTAAATCTATCAGCAAACTTATCCAATAATCGGGATTGTTTTTTCTTATTCAACTTTGGATGTTCTGAAAACTCTTCTATTTCAAAAAATAATTCACTGATATTATTTAACGATTTTCTTGATCTATGAACGTTTAAATATCCTAAATCTGGCTTTAAGGCTAGTAATAAACTTTCACATTCCTTATACTTACCAGGAACAAGTATCATGGATTTTGGATAAATTTCAGATTCCTTTTCTGAAATATTATACAAAGAGAATTCAATAGCAAATACCTCTGAACCGGAGAAGTCTTGAAGCATAGCATTATACATTTTTAAAAATTGGATTACTTCATTAGAAAGCGTTTTAACCTTTTTCCTAGCTAATTTACCGGGACCAATTATATTGCCCGCGGTTAAATCTTCTTTGTAAGAAGAATATCCAAAGATTATAGAATATTGGAAGTTTATAGAATCGCGAGTTGTTATCATCTTCTCTATTCTCTATTAGTATGATTCAATTAAATTATGAACATTTATCAATATAATATTTGACCAATTTAAATTTTTAAATATTTTAAAATTATAATAATATTATTATAATATAATTACTTGGTTAATTTGCTTTAAAATTATTTAAAGAATTTTTTACATTTTTTTAGGATGATCAAGTAGAAATATAATGCTCAAAAAATATATTCAATAAATTAAGAATTGAGGAGATAAATATGTCCAAAACAGTTTTTGATCAGTTAATGGAGAAATTAGATGAAGTAATATTAGGACGAAGATATATTATCGCGGAGATCGGTAAATTAAAAGAAACCGTAAGTGATATACAAGATACATCAGTTGGCGATTCATTAAGCGAAATTACTGGGGCAGTTAATGAAATGAAGTCCTTTATGCAAGAGGCAATTAACTCCATGAAAAACTTAAAAAACAGCGTTAATAATCTGAGTACCAGCGTAAATTCGCTCAATAGCACTACAAATACAACTTTAAACGCAGTAAATGCTTTAAAAGAAGGCGGTGTTTCTACAAGTGCAAAATCCACTACGGCACCCAGTACTGCGCCCACGCCACAACCACAATCTTCCACTAAGTCGCAACCAACGCCCTCCAGTTCATCAACATCACAATCATCGGCTCCATCTCCCGCACCGTCAGAGCCAAGTCCAAGTCCATCCAGTTCACCATCGGGCTCCGCCTCTGGCGGGGGGACCGAATTTGATACTATACTGGATGCAGCAGAAGCGGGAAGTACAGCGGTGGAAATTGGAAATAAGATTGATGATTTGAGAACAAAATTATCCAAAGAAAATCCGTTGGATCCTAAATTATTCGAATTAAGTATGGAATCTGGCAGATTAAAGGCACTGGGCGATGTTGAGATAAATGAGAAGAATATGGAAACTTTAAAATCAAAAATCAATAAATGGAAAAATCAATAAAGAGGCAAATATAAATGGGAGAAAAAGGCATTTTTAAAGAAATACAAGAATCTCTACAAGAGGTCATGAGTGGACGACGTTATCTGATTAGTACAGTGGAAAAACTAAAGAAATCTTTACCTGAATTAGGTCCTCAAGTAGAAGAATTATCAAATAGTGTTGAAACGATCAAGGGGATGTCAGATGTTTCAGAAAAATTATCTGAGAATTTAAATGAATTAAGTAACTCATTGGAAGTCGTAAAAAAGGTGGGTTCAGATATTGAAACAATGAAAAATGACATTCAGAATATGTCAAATAATGTCATGCAATTACGTCCTATTTTAGATTCTCTTAGGGATTATGCACAAAGACAGGAGAACGGAATGAAAGGGTTGGCTCAGGCAATGCAGGGGATAATGACCAGAATGGGCAAAATTTTAGCTAAGATGGAATAAAACCCTTGCCTTGTATAAGAATTGATAATTTTTTTCTTTTTTCATTTTTTAATAAGTCATGCAGTAATTATAATTTTAAACTTCAGTAAAAATTTTAAATAAAAGTTTTCTATTAATTTTATAAACAGATTTTATAAACAAAATAAAAATATTTTTTATGGTTTGATTCGATGGAGTTTGGTTCCGATTTAGGTATCACAGAAGATGATATTGAGAAGATAAGCCCGCAAATTAGCTTTATTACTTCAAATACTGAAATTGAAGCAATTGCCTTAGTCTCGTCTGAAGGGTACCAAATAGCATTTAGTGCATTACCCAATTACGATGTAGAGAGTGATGCATTTTGTGGGTTAGCAGCTAGTTTAGTACTTAGTGGGAAATCTACCATAAAAACCTTGTTTCAAGAAGATTTGGCTGAAATCATCGTGCGCGCGGAAGATGGATATATAGTTATCACAAATGCACAGCGTTTGGTTATAGTTTGTGCGGGTACAACAATTGATACCCTAATGAAAACTGTAAAGGTATCAAGGGTAGCTGCAAATCGCATTGAAAAAATTTTTGAAGGGAGAGAATGAACAGACTTCGGATTTTTTATTCCATTAACTTTTTATAATTTGGACAATAATAATATATATATTTTAAATAATGGTTTAGAAAGCATATGGCACCTGTAAAATTAGATTTTTGGCGCTGGCAGTGGCCTTGGCGTTGGTAATAGACGCCTTTTTGCATTGGACTAAACCTGATTGATTTACTTCTTTTATCTTTTTATAATCTCTATGATAAAAAGATGGTTTTTAATGTGCGTTAATATTATTGAATTCCAATAATATAACGAATCGTGTACTAAAAAACTTAACAAAACTTAAAAAATGGTTACTTAAAAATGGTTGACAATTTTAATGGAAGAATCTTGCTTGAACCAAGCGAGGTTCCAAAGCAATGGGTAAATATTTTACCAGATTTACCTACACCTATGACGCCCTTAGTTAACCCACAAGATGAGAAACCTGCACCACCTGAAATGGCTTTTCAGATATTCCCAAAGAGTTGTGTAATGCAAGAAGTATCTCAAGAGCCGCTTATAGATATTCCAAAGAAACTAAGGGAAATTTACGCGAGAACTTACCGTCCTTCACCCTTACATCGAGCGTTAGCATTAGAGAATGTTTTAGATGTCGTGGGAGATGATATTCAGATTTATTTTAAAAATGAATCGTTATCCCCAACTGGCTCTCATAAACCGAATACAGCTTTAGCGCAAGCATATTATGCCAAAAAAGATGGTATGACCGAGTTAGTCACTGAAACTGGTGCAGGTCAATGGGGATCGGCTCTTTCATTTGGCTGTAATTTATTTAATATTAAATGTACAGTTTATATGGTCCGAGCCAGCTTTTTACAAAAGCCAGGTAGAAAAATTTTAATGAGATCCTATAACGGAGAAGTTCATGCAAGTCCTTCACGGTTTACAGAATCTGGAAGGAGTTACTATGAAAAGGATCCCGATCACCCGGGAAGTTTAGGGATTGCGATCTCTGAAGCAGTAGAACATAGTTTGAGGGGCGATAATGCACGTTATTCTTTAGGGAGCGTGATTAATTTTGTCTGTTTACATCAAACAGTGATTGGACAAGAAACAAAGAAACAACTGAAAAAAGCAGGTATAGAGAAACCGGATATCTTAATAGGGTGTATGGGAGGAGGTTCAAATTTTAGCGGATTCATGATTCCTTTTGCAAGAGATAAAATTCGTGGAGATCTCCCCGACGTGGAAATTATCGGTGTGGAACCTAAAGCATGTCCTAGTGTCTGTAAAGGAGAGTATAGATGGGACTATGGGGACTCTGCAAAACAAGCTCCAATCTTGAAGATGCATACCTTAGGGCATAATTTTATTCCGACACCAATCCATGCAGGAGGATTAAGATATCATGGAATTGCTCCTATTATATCTAACCTTTATAATAATGATGTAATTACTGCCACAACACACTTCCAAACGGAGATTATTGAAGCAGGATTAACGTTCGCTGGAGCAGAAGGTATTCTTCCTGCCCCCGAAACTTGCCACGCTATAAAGGAAGCTATGGTTCAAGCCGAAAAGGCAAAAGAGAACAATGAAAAAAAGGTTATCGTCTTTAATTTCAGCGGACACGGACATTTTGATTTACAAGCGTATAAAGAATATATGACTGGAGATCTCGAGGATTTTGAGCTTTCTGAAGAGGCGATCAAGCAAGCTTTAAACGATGCTGATATGCCGGATATTGATGAGTCTCAATTTTAGATATGATTTTAGGTAATATAAAAGATTAATTCATAATTTTTTCTTTATTTTTCTTTATTTTTTAAGACTCCTTTTATTGAATAAATCTTAAAATTTAAGAGAAACTTTTTCAACTAAAATAAATAATTTAATTGGACATATTGAAGCTTTTATCATTTATTATCGTTTGTTTTCTTTATCTTTATTGTTTTTTTCTCTGCTATATAACTTATTTAGCAAGGAAGAAGGAGTCTGGAGCATTTATAAACAATCTTGCGAATGCCTTAGTATTATTGAGTGCTATAACCGTCAGTTTTATCATTGTAAATCAGTTGAAAATTTCATCGATAAATTTTATTATATTCCCCTTCGATTTAATGATGATAGTATTTATTGCCTTTTTTCTTCCAGTATTTTATCTACTTATGATAAGGGAAAAAAGAAAAAAAACCAATTATGATAAAAATGATAAGAATAAGGGAGATTCTAATGAACTACCACTTAAATATGATATCTATCGAAAATTAGCTCATTTAGTTGTACTTACAATTATTTTATTTTATTTTACTCTTGGTTTTCTAGTTAAAAATTTCTTAGTGAATATTTTAACTACTTCTTATCCTTGGATACTAGAAATACTTAACCCTATTTTCGAATTGGAAAAGGAAGGATTGATGATTTTTACCCAATATCTTGTTGTTTTTCTCGTGGGAATTTCATTAATCGGTTTAATGACTGCAGATATTGTGAGAATTTTAAAGCCTGAATTATATCCTCTTAAACCCGTTAATAGAATTCTAAGAGAGAAGGAAAAGGAATCACATATGCGATTTGGTCCTCAGATATCCATGGCAATTGGTTGCTTTTCAATAATTATTTTATTTGGTTTATTTCAACCAATTGGGCCATTAGTAATCTGCACCACGATGACTATGGCAATATTAAGTGATATCTCGTCAAATTTAATTGGGAGGGTTTTTGGAGCTCATCATATAAGAGATACCCGCAAGACCTATGAGGGATTATTTGCTGGTATTATTACTGCATATATTTCGGGCATTCTTATCCTTATTCTTCTGAGGGGTTACTTTATCATTAGCATTTTAGGTTTCTTTTTAATCCCCTTAATTGGTTCACTTCTTATAGGATCTCTGGATTATTTGAATCTGGATATTGATGATAATTTGAGCTATAATGTGTTAGTAACCACCGTTCTTTTCTTTATCGCAATATTCATTGCTTGAATTGGATATTAATTAATTAATGAATAATTTTTTATGATAATAATAATAAATATTTCTAAAAAGGAGAAGGATGTTAAAAATTGAGTGAAAAAAAATTAAGAATTGACAGAATTTACAAAGGCACTGTGATAGACCATATTGACGCTGGTTACGCCTTAACAATTTTAAATTTGACAGGCTTAGATGAAACTGAAAACTTAATGACCATTGGAGTTAATGTTTCTTCTAATAAGTATGGCACTAAGGATATTGTAAAAATAGAGGGAGTTTTTTTAAATGAGGTGCAAATGCAGCAAATCTCCATATTAGCCCCTAATGCTACAATCTCTCTAATAAATAATTATAAGGTTATCGAGAAGAAACAAGTTAAAATCCCCAAAGTAATTAAAAAGTTAATTATCTGTGTCAATAGAAATTGTATAACAAATTCTCCCAAAGAGCCTATCGATACGGAATTTAAGGTGTTAGAAAAAAAACCCTTGAAAATTCAATGTGCCTATTGCGGTAGAGTGTATAGATTAAATGAGATAATTTTTAAACGAAAAGAAAAACCACAAAAAAGAGTGAAACAAACTTTTTATTGAATTTTAGTTTGAGAATAGAACTTACACAAATTGTAATAGCGTGTGGATAAATACTCCAACAATCATAAAGAGAAAGAAGTAAATACCAATTCCAGGCTTTATTATATTTTTCCAGTTCCAATCTTCTTTATCATAACCATATCCTAATAAAACGAAATTTACAAGAAAAGGGAAACCAAACCACATACACACCATAAATAATAGCAACCACCACCCTACTAGGCCTAGAAATAACCTACCGACAAGAGCACTCACTGCCCCCGTCACGGCCCTGATCCAATATAACTTTGTCTCTCGTTGAAATATTAATTCCATTTTATCATCGGGAACCTCATCATCTTCCTCAATGTCTTTCGTCCCATATTTTTTTCTCCGCTTTTTTAATAGACGTTGGCGCTTTTTTCTAATATCTCGTTTTTCTAATTTTTTCTTATTTGTCATTTTCTATTCTCTAAACTTAGAAAATTTTCCATGATTCAAAAAATTTTTTTTTAAAGCATCTTTTTATAAGAACGAGAATATGGAGATTTCTAACTTCGATGTTTTTGCTTTAGCAAAGGAGCTTAATGAGTTCTTAGCAAACGGCATTATTGATAATATCTATCAAGTAGAAGATATTTTAATTATTCGAATAAATACTGTAAACGGAAATAAGGATTTAATAGTTAAAAAAGACTCAAGAATCAATATTACCGAGTATGAATATCCGATTCCGTCCTATCCAAGTCAATTCGTTCAATCTATAAGAAAAAAAATAAACAATCGAAAAATACTGGAAATTACCCAATATAAATTAGATCGAATCATTGTCATAAAATTGTCCAACTATGGGAATGAACCGTGGAAATTTGTAATCGAATTGTTCGGAAAAGGAAATTTTATCTTGCTAAATGAAGAAAATATTGTAAAAATAGCGAAAAATTATAAAAAATTTCGGAACAGAGAGATTTTAGCTAATAAGGAATATCAATTTCCAAAATCTTATGGAAAAGATTTTTTAAAACTAGATTTAGAAGAATTCAGAGAATTATTTGAAGAGAATGACGGCGAAATTGTAAGAATAATGGCAAGAAGAATAAATATTGCCGGTGTTTATAGCGAGGAAATGTGTTTTAGAGCTGGGATCAAGAAGATTACCCTTGCAGAAAATCTCACAGAAGATCAAACTAAAAACTTGTACAAAAGTTTGAAAGATTTAAGAAATCAACTTCTCTTTGGTAAGATTAAAGCAAATATCGTATTTGATGATGAGGGAGAACCAAAAATTGTCCTTCCGTTCGAATTAGAAAAATTTAAAAAGAATCAGAAAGAATATTTTGACACATTCAACGAAGCGGTTGATGTATTCTTTTCAAAATTAGACTCAAAAAGCTTAAAGAAACCAACTGATAACAAACTAAAAAAGAAAATTCAAACCCAAAAGAAAATTCTGAAAAATCAACGCGAATATATAAATGAGTTAAAGGAGGATAAAAAAGATTACTATAAACATGGAGATTTTATTTATGCTCATTTCAATTCACTTCAAAATTTATTAAATGTTATTTCAGAGGCAAGGAAAAAAGAGTATGATTGGGATGAAATTGAAAGAAAGATGGAATTTGCTAAACAAGAGAATATGGAAGGCGCTCAATATTTTAAAAAATTAATTCCTGCAAAAAAACAAGTGGTAATAGAAATTAACGGTGATGAGGTATATCTCTCTTTAAATAAATCCATAGGGGAGAACGCTTCGATGATTTATTCCAGAGGAAAAAAATCTGCACAAAAATTGGAAGGAACAAAAAACGCTATTAAAAAAACTGAGCAAAAAATTAGAAAATTACAGAAGAAAGAAGAATTAGAAAAGGACGAGGTTGATTTCTTGGTTAAAAAACCTGAAAAGAAATGGTTTGAAAAATATCACTCGTTTTTCTCTTCAGAAGGATTTCTGGTCGTTGGAGGGAGAGATGCCTCATCTAATGAAGCAATATATCGCAAATATATTGAGAAAAACGATTTAGTTTTCCATACTGATTTTCCTGGTTCCCCTTTAGCAGTTGTTAAGAATCCAGAAGATCAAAAAATACCCGAACAAACTGTTAAAGAAACAGCCCAGTTCGTGGCTAGTTATTCTATTGCATGGAAAGAATGTTGGGGATATGCAGATGTTTTTTATGTAACCCCCGATCAAGTTTCAAAAAATCCTCCATCGGGGGAGTATCTCAAGAAAGGAAGCTTTATGATCACAGGTAAAAAAGAGTTTATCCGACATGTTAAAACAGAACTAGAAATTGGCCTTAAATTTGTTAAAATTGAAAATCGACCAACCGACGATGTGGATGTATTCTATCCAAAAGTCATTTGCGGTCCTGATTCGGCTATACAAAAACGATCCGATATTTCTTTAACTATGAAACCTCTAAGCAATGGTATGTCTAAGGGCAAGTTGGCGAAAAAAATAAAAAATCAATTTTTTAAACAAGCGGAAGAAGAAATGAAAAAATGGGTCGAAATTTTATCTCTAGATGATATCATCCTGGAGATCCCCAATGGGGACTCTATAATCAAATATGATTAGCGATCCATTCTTTGATTACGGGAATATTTTTATAATCATCAAATAAAATTCCATCTATCCCGATCTTTATCAAATCCTTAATTCTATTTGTCGCTTTTTCCCTTGAATAATTGAAGAAGTCCCAAGATAATGCTTTAATCTTATTCTTATGACATATATGAATGAAATCTTTAGTAACTAACGACGATCTTAGACTTATCATATCCGGTTTTTCTTTAAGTTCTTTTGTATTTCCAAGTTGAAGGAACTCAGATATGGTTAAATCCTTTCCTTTGGTAATATTATAGCAAATTTGGCTTTCTGGAAACCGTTGTTGAATGGAAATAAGGTCGCCTAATTGACGTCCACTAAAAATGCAATTTTGGATATTATTATATTTCTTAATTTGGCCGAAGATATTTTTCTTAACATTCTTTCCTTTAAGTTCGATCATTAATTTTACCCTTGGAAAAAATTCTTCGAGCACATCCCGCAGTAACGGAATTTTTCTGTTTCTTTTTTTGGTCCTACAGTCTTTTATTTGGTTATACTTTATTTGTTCAATCTTTCCAGAACAAGTGGTGATTCTTTCTAAGCTTGCATCATGAAAGATGACCAACTTTTGATCCTTGGTTTTTCTTACGTCAAACTCAATTACATTCGCGCCCTTTTTTATTGCCTGCTGAAAGGCTTCCATTGTATTTTCGTCATAACCCACCCGGGTTCCTCGGTGTCCAACAAAATAAAAGGTCCTAGACATAATTATCTGTTTTAACAATAAGAAAGAAAGAGATATATATCTTTCTTATTTTTGCACAAAATAAAGATATATAACGATTAATGGAACGCCTAAAAGAGTGAATAGAAAAACCCATAAATTATTAATTGTTTGTAATAAAGAGAGCCCAAAAAGTAGTGAAATTTCTTTTAAGG
Source organism: Promethearchaeia archaeon (assembly GCA_046483985.1). GTDB lineage: Archaea > Asgardarchaeota > Lokiarchaeia > Sigyniarchaeales > SOKP01 > JAWOCD01. Next base: position 35,818 of record JAWOCD010000080.1, on the reverse strand, counting down.
TTATAGGTTTTCCCGTAATATCTTTGAAATTACCAATACTAATTAAAGTGAAGATAAAAAATAACAAAATACTCGTAGTTTTTATCGTCACATCAACAATGTCCCATTTTAGACCTTTATTCATGAAAAAGGTTATAATTTCTGCATTAAATAATACCGAAAGAACCAAACATATTCCAGACAGAATCGCTGCTATTTTAACACTTTTAAAAGCTTGTTCTTTTTTGGTATATTTTTTCTTTTTCTTAGTTGGCTTTTTTTTTTTTTTGAATTTTGGCAAAGTTAACACATCCTATCTTTTTATCCGTTTTTCTAATTTGTAAATTAAATATACGTAGTAACCAAATAATGCCCCCAAGGCACTAAAGATTATAATAGTCAAAACTAATAAAACCGTTTCCCAGATTGAAGGTTCAGGCGGAAGATCTGGATATGCAATTTTCATAGATATAATGTTACTCTTGAAATAATCAGGAGGATTCGAATCCGAATTCCCGAAAATTATTCGGAATGCGTAAGATTCTCCATAATCAAGAAAAACATCCTCCTCGTCATTCTGTGCTTCTGTGTTATTGATCGGTATAGAAAATTCATATGTTATTTCTTCGTCATCCGAACCCAATTGTGCTGCCCCATTCCCATCATTTTTTCCGTCATTAACAAAGTCCCCATCTTCTTTATAAGAATCATTATATGTATGATCTTGGTTCTCTCCTCCTAAATCTGAAAATTGCAAGAATTTCATATCGCGAAAAGATTCACTGTCCGTTGTCTCATCCTCTGAAATTATAAATCCCACATACTCATCGGGATCATGTTCGTTTACTTCGAATTTAATGCAAATATAAAGATCCGACGAATTCTGGAGAATCCATAAATCAATTGGAAGACCATCGTCCGTTTGAGACGAATTCGTGTATAATCTCATTGATGTTTTTGTAGCGTTATTCCATTCCTCATCCGTTCTATTAATATATCCATCAATAACGGGGCTATTCCCAAACTCGGGAGAAATTTCTTCAAGATCGGATTGAGCATTTACATTATTATTATTTATGACAACTAAATTTACTAAAATAATGGAATGAATAATAAAAATGACTACAAATAGATGTGCTTTTCGTTGCATCAATATTATTAACCACTAAAATCCAAATTATTCAATCTTCTTTCAAATAATTGTTATTGAAAAATTATCAATAATAAAAAATTTTTTGATAATAATTATTTTAAGGATATAAAACTAAATTTTATTTAAAACACAGAAATAGGAAATAAAATGGCTTATGAAAAAACCTTAACCTTTGATGGTGAAGGAAAAACATTAGAAGAATTTGAGTTGATAATTGAAAATATACTACAATCTTTTCCTTTTACGACAAAATCTGTGAATATAGATGATACTCTCACAATTGTTACATTTATTGATGAGGGTAAGAATAAAGACCTTCAGAAAGATAACAAAATCGCTATTTATGAAGAAGATGGAAAATACTTCATTCAGGTTAAAGGAAATATACCCAAACAACAAGCTGAAAAGTTTTGGGATCTTCTTAAAGAAGGCCTTGAAAGTAAGGAAAAGAAAGAACTGGACAAAGAAGATCGTCCCAAGAAAAGATCAAAAGAAGAAATTATAGATATTATAATACACCAGATCGAAGAGAAGGGATTTAATATAAAATACGCAGAAGCGACTGACTTTGTTGAAAATTTTCAACAAGAATTTGAGAGGTTCCCCCTAATGGATGAGATAGATTCCATTGTAGCTGGATATATAAAAATGCTAAAAGAAGAAGAACAGACTCCTGTGGAACCCCCATCTTCAGAAGAAAAAAAGGCAGAGCCCAAAAAAGTGGCCGAAGTGGAAATTGAAGAACAAGAGCTCTCGGAAGATTTTTCTGATGACCTATTTACCGATGAGGCTGCTGATTCAACGCCCGAAAGCTCGGAGGAACAAGCTTTCAAAACCAAGCTTAAAGAATATGACTTTTTGAATGAGGCGGAAGTCTCTTATTACCTCGATCTCCTTGATAAAGTCGATATGGAAGACAAAAGAAATATTATCGAAAATTTAGAATTCATTGAACAAAATATCCAAGAAATTAAAATTAATTTAAGTGAAGAAAAAATTATCGAACTCAGAAAAGATCTCATTACATTAGATAAAAAACGTATAGAGGATACAATTAATAGATTAAAAAAAGAGATTGAGAAGAAATCTCAACTGAAAGGCTGGGATTTAAAGGAGGTCCTTAAAAATTTAGACTTTTTAACGCGAACAAATAGATCTACTTTATTTGAAATGGCTAAAGACTTATCTGAAGAAAGACAGAAAGATGTTGTAGAAAGGTTAAAGGAAATTGAAAAGGAATTTACGGAAGTAGAAAAAGACGGTATAGAGTTGGAAGAGTGGGAAAAAGCTCAGTATCGGCTTGATTTAGTAAAGTTAACCAAGGAAAATCGAGAAGAAAAATTAGTAGAACTGATTAGGGATAAAAAAGAAGAACTAATTTCAGCCAAATTACAGGAAGAAATCCCACAATTGAAATATGAGGATACGGAAAAGATTGTAAAAGAACTGCTCTGGTTAACTGGCGATGAAATCGATGAAAGAATTAAGAAAATAAAAAATAATATGAGCAAAAAGTTGGAGAAGAAACAAGAATTATTTCAGAAATCAACGGCGGGCGATACATGCCCGAACTGTGGATGGCCAGTATCTTCATTCTCAAAAAAATGCCCGCGCTGTGGAAAGAAATTAATTGATTGGTTATAAATTTATTCTTCCCACATACTAATTCAATATTTTTTCTCTTTAAAAATTGCAACCTTAGGATAGATAATTGGGAAGAATTAAAACACAGCTGAATTTATTTAGATAGGCAATGATATAATTAATAAGTCTTCTAATCTCTCGTTTTGCCTCTGCATTTGATCTATTGTAGGTTGCATATAATTTTGGACCAATTGCAACTAATAATCCGGATAAATCTTTCTCTCTTTTGAGAAAAAACCAAAAAGGCTTTTCCCTTTCGTTGTCCTTCACAATTAATAATATCCATGGGTTGAAAGTCCAATCTGTATCATCTGGTCCTGTTACTTTTTCTATTCCTCTTCCTACAACATACTTTTTAGTCATTTTAATTGTTTTTACCAGTTCGTTAAAATAGCTTCGTTTAATTTTAAGATAGCCGTTAAAATACCGATTTGCATCATATAATTCTAATTCTCTTTTTACTTGCTCGTTTTTTTTCTCAAACTTGAGTTCAACTTTCCAAGATTTCATGTTCATTCATTTACCTTTTTTAATTCTATTTCTTCAATTCTTAATTCCAAATATTTTTCCATCTGCTTAAGAGATGTTATTAGTTCTTTATATTTTTTTGTTTCCCTATTCATATTTATATAACATTCATGGTATATTTGATTTTTAATCATCATTAATCCACTTGTATGAATAATTTCGTACTTTTTGAGTATATCTATCGCGTTACAAAGTATTTCTTCATCTTTTTCTTCGGAAATCATTAAGATTTTAACAACCTTTTTTTCTCCCAAGGGATAAATGGTAATTTTAAGATAACTTTTAGTGTATGATTTAATAATTAAGATATAGGGTTGAGCTGCTTCTTTAATTGATTTCTTGAAACCAATTTGAAGGTTTAACCGTTCTTTTTTTCTTTGAATGTGTGCCTCGGTTAGTTTCTTTAGATCCATTTCTCTTAATTACCAACTTAGTTTATCAATTTTAAAACTTACTCTATTCGATTGTTTTTTTTTAATGATTTTAGTGTCCCTGAAGTTTTTACAGTGGAAAAAATTATGGGCATCCCATTAATGTTCTTAATTAAAGTCAACGCTGAGATGGCCATCTCTTTAGAATATTGAGAAACCCTAAGGATTCCATAGTTATTTTTATTATTTAATTCAACCAGCCACAATCCCATTTTGTTTGCTCCTTTCAACCCAAAATATCTCCATATTGAACTCCATAATGTTTTTAAAAATATAGATTTTTTAACTTTCATATTTTCCTTTTTCTTAATAATCTGGAATAAAATGTATCTTTGTCTTTCTTTAATTTTCAAGTTTAGCCCCCTCCAATTAATTTAAATCCGTTCCCAAACTTCTGAGTATCATTTTTGATAAATTTATCCTTTACTAACGTTTGAGGATATTTTTCGAACCCCATTTTTGCTTTTTGAATCGGTATGTCCAGTAATGAGACACATATACTAATTAAGGCTCGTGGATTTCGTAAACAAAACCGTGAGGGGGCATCTCCGCAAAGAAGATATTTAACTCTTGAATTTAATACCCTTTCCATAAAACGATATGTAATTCTGAAATTTCTGGATTGTTCTGATTTATTATTAATAAGCAAGGGAGACAATGAAAGTTCTAAGTAGGTATTATTCTGAGAAAGAAGGGACAAGACCCCTTTTGAAATTGACTTTATCTTTCTAATATTCGAGAAAGTTAGAATATCTACGCGTGAATCTTTTGAAGCTTTTAACTGAATCCTCTTATTTGATGATTCTACTGCAAGCAGATATTTAAAATTATTAAATTTTTGGATTTTTCTATTGAACTCTTTTAAATTTCGGGGATTCATAGTGATCCGAAAGTAAATCTTAATATTTGTCAAGCTTTGGATTTGGTTTTTAATGGCATCTGTAATCATAAATTCTGAAGTTAAAGGTTCTATTATAAGATTTGTTATCCCTACTTGCTCACAAGTATTTAAATACTCGGCGACCTCTTCAGAATTTTGAAGATCAACTCTTAATCGGGTTTCATAATAGGCCAAAAATAATCACAGTGACGAATGATTTGGTAAAAAAAGATCTTGATTTCAAAAAAATTTTATTAATTTTTGTTAATTGATAAAATCAACTATTCATTTAAAAGATACGTGGATATTTTTGCCTAAAGAAAGGACCTTAAAAAAAATTAATAAGAAGATTGAAAAAGGAATTGCCCGCATCTACTCCGTACAAGAAATAATAGATAAATTAGAGGATGGGGAATCTATTGAGTTTGAAGATGTCGATGTGGTAACTACTGCAACAAAAGCACTAATGAGCGGAATTACTGGGATTTTTTCATTTCGAGTCACCCCACCAAAAACTGTCAGAAAATTTACAGAAGTCAGTATAAACGGAATACCTGGATATCCGGGACCATGTCCAAATGAATTTTTAGGCATTATTGATCTTATTCTATATGGTCCCGCTCGAAGTGAAACTCGTGAAGAATATTCGGGAGGAACGTTGTTTAGGGATTTAGTGGAGAATAAAAAAGTAAACATAGTTGCAAAAGGCGAAAAGGGTCAAACGATCGAAAAAAAATTAACTCTTGAGGATTTTCAATTTGCACGAATGATGGGTACTCGGCAGGCTATTAGAAATTATTTCGCTATGGTCAATCCCACCGAAAATCCTGTTGAAACAATTTTTTCGGTCCTTCCTATGAAAGGTAATTATTCCCAGATGACTTTCTCTGGTTGTGGAGCTATGAATCCCTTCCAAAATGATCCAAATGCCGATATATTCGGTGTAGGAACACCAATCTTAGTAAATGGGGGAAAGGGTTATATTATTGGTCCGGGAACAAGAAATGACCGACAAAAGCCGAATATGCAAACCATCGCCGACTTTAAAGGAATGAAACCGGAATATATGGGAGCTCTTAAAACCTCTTATGGACTTGAAAATATTTGCTCCATCGCTGTCCCTATCCCAATTTTAAATAAACAAATTTGGAAACGTATTAGAAAGTCAGACCATGATGTTCCTTTATCTGTCCTAAATGTTGTGGGTCGTTTTAGAGTTGGAGAGATTACATACGGGGATGTCTGGGATAATAATTTTAAGGTTGAATTTGATCCCGAACTGTGTGTTGATTGTGATGATTGTCCACCTGAAGCAAAGTGTCCCACAAATGCTTTTAATCTAAACACAGGAATAGATAGGAGCCGTTGTTTTAATTGCGGCACATGCACGGTGCTCTGTCCTAAAAAAGCCTTTAAGGCAGACTTAAAGACCGTACAGAAAAAACTGAAAAATATGGAAGAGGCAAAGGAGATTCCAGTTGTCCTAAGGCAATCTGACAGATATGGCGCAATAAAATTAGCAGATGAGTTGAAACAAAAAATTTTAAATGGATCTTTTGAATTAAAAAAACCTACGGATAAATTAGAATTTTATCCAAAAGTATTTTAAACTATTAAAATTAAATAGAGGATTATAATGAAAAGGGTTCCAAAATTGAAAAAATTTGACCAAATCGGCATAGTTGTAAAAGATATTGAAAAGTCTGCAGAATTATATCGAGCTTTATTCGATTTTCGAGGAAAAATTAATATTGTGGAGCAAGATGCATCTGTAACCTGTCGAGGAGAGAAGGGCACCTATAAAATGAAGAAAATAATGGAGTTTTTTGGCGAAAAGCAGATGGAAATCGTAGAAATCGTAGAAGCGGATGGACCGAATCTTTATACTGAGTTCCTTGAGGAGGGAAGAGAGGGCTTACATCATTTGGGAATTTACACAAAAAAAGCCGATGAGTTAATTCAAACCTTTGAAAATGAATTTGACGTAAAACCCATTCAGGTTGGGGAAGTCGGAAAATTAACGTTTTATTATTTGGATACGCTCGACAGATTAGGGTATTTCTTAGAACTTATTGAATTCTAATTTTTTTAAATCTTCTTTTATCTTATTTTAAAAAGATTTATTTTTTAATACACATAATTCAATATTATCATGGCTAAAAATAAAAAGAAACCTCTAGACGGTGGAGACCTTTTATTAAAATGTTTGGAGAATGAAGGTATCACCAAGATGTTTGGTATTGTGGGAGGAGAATTATTGCGTATTTTTGACGCAGTGAAACGTTGGGGTCAAGAAGCAGGAATTGAAACGGTTATGGTCCGTCACGAGCAAGCGGGAGGTCATATGGCTAGTGCTTGGGCGAGAGGGACTGGAGAGATCGGAGTATGCCTAGGTACGGCAGGACCCGGTGTAACCCATTTAGTTCCCGCAGTAGCTGCGGCAGAAGCTGATTCTATCCCGCTTCTGGTAATCGGTGCACAAATCGCAAGAATGTTTGATGATACGGGTATTTTACAAGGTGGTTTGGATCAAATGGCTTTAATGGAGCCTATTACAAAGTTACAAGTTTCTGTGGAAGAACCGTATGAAATTCCTAAAGCAGTTCAAAGATGTATGAAAGCTGCAATGACCGGAAGAAAGGGCCCTGTTTTTTTGGAATTGAAAGAAACTGCGCTGGTAAGAGAAGCATCTCAAAAAGATGAAGATAAAATTATAGAACCAGAAAAATATCGCCCCCAAGTTAGACCTATGGGAGATCAGAAGGCAATCGAAGAAGCAGTTAAAGTATTAGCGGAAGCAGAAAACCCCCTCCTTATTGCAGGGGGAGGGACCAAAGCTTCAGAAGCTTCTGAAGAGATTGTTAAATTATCAACCACCTATAAAATTCCGGCTGGAACGACTATTAACGGAATTGGAAGCATTAATAGTTCACACGAAACATTTTTAGGGTCTTACCTAACGGTTAATGCATTTCGAACTGCTGCATCTCAAGCAGACACAGTTGTTTCCTTCGGATGTAAATGGGATTACACCTTACTTTTTGGTGAATCGCCTATCTGGAATCAAGATCAAAAAATTATACAAGTAGATATTGATCCCGAAGAATTAGGAAAAAACCGCCCTGTGGATGTGGGAATTATTGGTGACGCAAAAGCGGTACTTAATCAATTTTTAGAGGAGATGGAAAAAAATCTTCCGAAAGAAAAGATATCCGAATGGAGCGAGTGGAATAACTCCCTTCAAGAGATCAGAAAAAACACAAAATCACAAATTCAGAAACTCTTAAAAAGAGATAAGCTTCCAATGAAGCCCCAGAGGCTTGCGTATGAAGTAATGGATTACATACCCGAAGATACCCAGTTGGTACTTGATGGTGGAGATATTTTTGTGTTTACATTAAATTACATAAACCTAAAGCCTCGACCACCACGGAGTACCTATTATCCCGTATCAATGGGACATTTGGGGACGGGGATACCTCATGCTATCGGTGCAAAAGTGGCAAAACCTGATAAACCAGTTCTCTGTTTAACGGGCGATGGCAGTTTCATGTTTAATGTGCAAGAATTAGATACGGCGGTAAGATTAAATCTCCCCATAGTAATCGTCATTGCGAATAATAGCGCGTGGGGGATGATTAAATCTAATCAAAAAAATAACCTATCAAAACGGTATTATGATGTAGATTTCCCACCGACAAACTATGCCGAAATTGCTAAAGGATATGGTTGTTACGCGGAGAAGATTAAGAAACCCGGTGAAATTCAGCCTGCATTAGAAAGGGCGTTTAATTCGGGTAAACCCGCAGTAATTGATGTGGATATTGCCTTTGAGACTCCCCCGGCTATGAAAATTATTGGATTATATAAGAAAAGCAAGGGATTATTTGGCTGATACGAAAAAATTCAAGAATTTTTTTATTTTTTTATTATATTAATTTTTCCAAAATGAGGTGAAAAAAATTACTGAAAAGTTTTTAGAAGGAAAGGTGGCTTTAATAACGGGAGCAGGTGGAGGCTTTGGAACGAAAATGGCTCTTGCCTATGCAGAGCTGGGTGCAGATTTAGTCCTAAATGATATTGATGAGGAAAGTTTAAAGGAAACTAAACAATTAGTTCTTGATAAATACGATTCTGAAGTCCTTTTGGCGGTGGCAGACATTACCGATTTAGAACAAGTAGAGGAAATGAAGGAAAAGGTATTTGAAAAATTTAATAATGTGTTTTTGCTGGTAAATAATGCCGGCATTGATGGTGGACTTTACACATCTCTCAAGTCTAAAGAAGATTTATTCGACGATGTAATGGGTGTAAATGTAAAGGGCACTTGGAATATGACTAAAACTTTCTTCCGCAAAATGAAAAGGCAAAAGCAATTTGAACCCGTAAGGGCCAAGGTAATCAATATAGCATCCACATCGGGAACATCTGCCGGATTGAATCCCTTTATAGGGGTTTATAGCGCAAGTAAAGCAACCGTGATAGCATTTACAAAATTATGGGCTTTAGAACTCGGACCCAATGACATGACCGTTAATGCCATTTCCCCTGGAGTCTTCTTAACACCGATCTATAACAATGATCCGTCCCTAATTAGGAAATTCTTAGATATGCGAAATGTTAAAATTCCTATTGATCGGATAGGAAGATCCGAAGAAGTAGCAGATATGGCGGTCTTCTTGGCTTCTCCAAAAGCAGATTATATCAACGGCCACAACTTAGTCATAGATGGCGGAATGACTACGTCAATTAATAAGATGTAAGAAAAAAGGAAAAAATTTTATTTTATTTTTATTCTATTGGTTCATGATCTTCCATTTCTTTATCAACAAGTTCTACAAATTTTAAACAGATCCCAATGACATCATTTAGAACCTTTTTATCGATTTCTTCCCATGTATCTGTTAAACTGTGCCAATTCGGCGGCTTTTTTAGCTTTTCTCCGATAGTAACAATAAAAGAGGCTTGGTATCCCGCTCTGGAGTACATACATGCATCAGAAGACCCCAACTGAATCCCTCCTCTTTCACATTCCGTGACATCTGGGTTTTTCTCCTTAAATAAATTATATGCCTTCTCTATGCGCTGTACGACTTCGGGGCTGTATTTTGTTAAGTGCATTATATCTCTTTCCACAATATATATCTTATCTCCACCACCCGCTGAATCCACGATGAATCCATAAGAGTCTTCCAGTAAATCCCCGTGCTTATCCACAAACGCTTTTGCTCCCCGGTCACCAATCTCCTCCGAACCCATTGAACCCACAATCAATTCCACATTTTCGGGCTTATTTTCATAGAAATATTTTCCCACCGCGGCAGAAACTGCACTTCCGGATAAATTGTCATTTGCTCCTTCAACAATCTTATTTCCGGTAACACCGTATATTAAATAAAGGAAAGAGGGAAATAAAATGATCCATGGAATGAAATAGATCCAATCAAGCATAGTCCAATTGATAAGACCCGCTCTATATAAAATTATAGAGCTTCCTCCGAGAATCTGTGCGATTGTTTTAACTATTGACATAATGAGAGTATAGAAAATATATACAAATCCAAAAATTAGTAAAAGCACCGGAGGATCGGCATTTTCATTTACGGCTCTCATCATTTTTGCAGAATCAGTATGCCCTTCAAATATTATTCTGAATTTAACTTGATTTTTCGGTTTAATCCGAGCCCACACATTTGAAGATACCCCCTTTCTAAAAAAGGGACTGATCCAACGTTTTAACATCATTAATTCGGTAACTAATACAAAAATCCCTAAAAATATTAAAATACCAGAAAGGAGTGGAAACGGAAAAGCAAGAGGCATAAAAATCCACGAAATACCAGTGAGAAGTCCTGTGACTTTAAAAACTCCTTGCGGATATAAATTTGGGTTTGTTTCGAACTCTTCTAAATTTACCTCATCGGAATAGTTGGAGAGTTCCTCCTTGATCCATTCATTAGCGTTCCGTTCTGCTTGAGAGCTTGAATATCTCGGTCCAAATTTCTGACATAGGTCTTTAATAAAATTATACGCATAATCGGCTAATGGTTCTTCTCTCGACATTTATTGTTTCCCTCTTAAAATTATTCTTTTACATTCTTCAAGGAGGTTTTTAAGACACTTTCAAACTTTTCTAAGATAATATCGGCTTGCTCTTCCGAAATATTGAGTGGGGGCTTAATTTTGATTAAATTACGCTTCAGTATTTTCCCTCTTCCGCTTATATATGGCATACTCGGTCCAAGCATAATATTTTGCCGAATTCCTTCAAGCAGCATTTCTTCTAATAAATCAGTAAAGGGTTCTTTACTTTCTTTATCTTTTACTAATTCAATACCAATAAAAAGTCCAGGACCCCGAATATCACCGATTACTTCATAGTCTTCTTGAAGCTCTTTTAGGCGTTTTGTGATTTGTTCCCCCCTTTCTTCGCAATTCTCTCCAATCTCAGCTTTTTCTATCGCTTCCATTGCAGTGAGACCAGCAGTACATCCAATGGGTGTATTACAAAAGGTAGTATGACTTTCAGAAGGAGTAAACCTTTTTCTGATTTTCTTTGAAGCAATCATTGCTCCTAACGGAAATCCTCCTCCTATAGCTTTTGTAAAACACATCATATCCGGAGATACATCTTTTCCCAGTTCTTTTTTATATTTTCCAGTTAATGTAAAATATCGTCCAGTTCTCCACATGCATGTTTGGCTCTCATCGTAAATAAGAGAGATTCTCTCTTCTTTACATTTCTTCTTTAACTTCAATAAAAAGTCTGGCGGAAAGGGAATATGCCCTCCAGCAGCCTGCCAAGGCTCAAGAATCACTCCAGCAAGAGGTTCGGGTGTCAAACCCATGAGATATTCTTCCACTAAGTCAAAGCACTCTAAATTACAATCTGGATCGCGTTTTCCATAGAAACCTTTGTTGTAATTCCAGAGACATCGATAGCAATACGGTTGAGGTACTTTTGTAAAGAACTCCTTTCCGAATGAAGGATATCGGGTTATTGTATGAATGGGTTGACTCACAGATAAGGTTGTTAATGTATTTCCATGGTATCCACCTCGAAAAGTCAAAAAATGATTTCCGTTTCTTGAATCAATCATGGCAAGTTTGATGGCTGTTTCTATTGCTAAGCTTCCCCCTTCATTGTTTAAATCCACCCGCCCATCTTTTAGCTTCCCGGGAGCAAGTTTAGCTAATTTATTGCAGAACTTTACTCGTGCCGGGGAAACTACACTTGATTTGATATGTGTTAATCTTTTCATTTGTTCTGTGACGGCATAATTTATATCTGAATTAGCAAATCCTAACGCTAAGGTCCAATTTTGGGAGGTAGCATCGATTATTTCTCCTTCTTCTCCTGTATTAATATCTTTTACAACAACCCACGGCGAACCAGGTTTTTTTGCCCTTATTAGCGCCTTCTCTTCATAGTGACCTTGAAGACAATGATCATCGAATTCTTTGATTTCGTCTGTACTGACGTCTTTGCTGATGTTAGTGAGTTCGTCTTTGTCTAAAATTTTCGGGTTAAAATTGTTTTCTTTCATCTTTTTTAAAATTATATGTAATTGTACTAAGATTATCAAAATATTAGATTTAAAATAAATGAAATTGTTTTAAAAGGAGAAATAGAATGCATACAAATAAACATACAAACAAATAATAAAATAATCGCGATTATATAAGAAAATGTCTTTGGAAAATTAGAATGAAAAGATGAGTTATTTTCTTTGTTTCTTTTTCGCGCTGCTTTTGCCCCGAGTTTTCTCGGAACCCCATCCTTTCTCTCGTAAACCTCTGGCTCTTTTTGCTGCTGATGTTTTTCCTCGTAAGACGCGCTTTCTTTGACTAGGATCACAGATCCAATTTATTTTAGGATCTGCCTTGATCACAGGATGATGGGGGTCTACTAATATAATCTCATAATACCAATGGGTTCCGTCCTTATAGACCTTATAAGAGTTAAGTACTTCTAAATTGGGATATTTTTTATTGGCTCGTTCCTCCGCAATCCATTGGAGGTTTTTCCCCGTAGTATAACGGGTAACGCCTAATGCTCTTGGTTTTCTCCCTCTTCTTGGTCTTTTTTTATTCATTCCGCCTTTCCGAATTCGCGCTCGTACAATAATATATCCTTGTTTGGCTTTATACCCTAATTCTCGGGCACGGTGTAATTTTGTGGGGTTCTCAATACGTTCAATTGATTTGCCTTTCCTATATTCTATGCCCCGATACCAGTGAGGGGTTTTAAAACCCTTTTCGTGCTTTTCAAACGTTTCCTTTATGTGTTTATAGCCAGACTTCATTTTCACTCAGTTTTTTTATGTTAAGATAATTACAAAGGTAAAAGAAGCATAACTTTTTTATTTTTGTTTTTTCAAAAAGTCAATTATTTGTTTTGCAGCCATAACACTCGCTTGAACTTGTGTTTCACTTGTTTGAGATCCTATGTGAGGTGTTAATATTAAGTTATGGGTACATTCGCAGAATTCTGAGTATCCTAATGGCTCTTGCCTATAAACATCAAGGGCGGCTCCTCCGATCCGTTCATTTTTTAAGGCATCGATTAAAACATCTTCATCGATTAAATTACCACGAGCAGTATTAATTATAATTGCATCTTCTCTCATTAAATCTATTCGTCTCTGATTTATAGTATTTTCCGTATGCACAGTGGCTGGGATATGTAAGCTAACAAACTTTACCTCTTTAACGAGTTCATCAACCGAGGAGTATATATGATAATCAAGCTCTCTCGCTTTTTGTTTCACCGTTTCATCTACATCATATATCCCCACCTCCATCCCAAATGCATGACATCTGAGGGCAACTTCTTGGCCGATATTTCCAAATCCAATTATGCCCACCTTTTTATCTTTTAATGTAAAACCTACATAATCGCTCTTGAACCAGTCCCCACAATGCATAGTTTCATCGGCCCTCGAGATATGTCTTGCTATACCTATCATGAGTCCCAGAGTCAATTCAGCGACTGAAACAGAGGGAGCTTCTGGAGTATTGACAACTTTAATGTTTAATTCTTCTGCCTTTTTCAAATCTACATTGTCTAACCCCACCCCGGCTCTTCCGACGATCTTCAGCTTATCTGCTTGTTCCAATACATCTGCGGTTAACTTAGTGCCAGAGCGGATTACTATTCCATCGTACTCTCCGATGTTCTCTTTTAATTCAGAAGGAGACAATGAATAGTCTTGCTCTACTTGAAACCCATTATCTCTGAGTAAGTTGATTCCTTTTTTATGCACTTTATTTGCAATTAAAACCTTCATTTTAAAATCTAAACCAAAATTTTATCAAGTTATAAGAATTATAATTATCATAGTATCCGAACGTTTATAGATTTATTTGAATGAGTAAATCATCAAAGAATATGAACCCCAACGAGAAAGAAGGAAAAAATCAATTTAAAAAACCCAAAATTAACAAAGATAATGGGTTAAGTATAGGGTATGATAAGGATGAATTTGAGAAATTTTTTCCTTCTTTGAGCAAGGAGATCGCTCGAGGTAAAAGATCCCTTAAAATAGAGGGCATCGATTTGGAAGTCGAAGAAGAGAAAAAAAAAGAAAAAGAAAAACAAAAACGAAAACAAGAAAACAAAAGTAGTGACCCTCCTGATGAGCTAGTTAATCCCGGAGTAACGGACTTTTTAAGAAGATGCAAGACAAAAGGTGAGGCAATTGAAATTTTAGATTATCTCCTCAAAAGGGAAGAGATTTCTAAAACCCAACACAAGAAAATTTTAAAGAAAATAAGCACAAAGGGAGGGCTTAAACGGTATATTGAGGAAAGTGGTGGATTTAAAAAACCAGGATATTATATTCGTAAATATTACAACAAGGGGAAAAAAACTAAAGAATCCCCAGAAGAATAATTTGGTTTCAAGCGTAATTGGAACGTTGATGATGAAACTCTGACAATGACAATCGAGCTATTTACTCGTAGCGATGATCATGTCGCCCCAGACTGAAATGTTTCAATTATCTTAACATTTATTCCTCTTTTTATTGATTTTATCTCTAAACTTTCTTCCCTTTTTCGAAATGAAATATTTTTTATTTCTTTTCTTAATCAATTTTAGATCTAAGAGCACGGGCAATCGTCCCCTAATACATCTGAGTGAGACTCCCGAGAATAAGTTTATTGTTTTTATACTTGTCGCTCCTTTATCTATCGCCCGAAAGATCTCAACACCCATATTTCCAAGGATATACTTTAAATCCTCTAAAGATTCATTTTTTTTCTTTTTCTGCATTCTTCTTCTGTCTGTTTCTAGCTTTAGGACGTTCTTTATCAGTTAAAGATCCCTCGTGACTTTTCTCTTCACTCTGTGTTTCCTCTTCTATTTCTTCTTCTTGTTCCTCCTCTTCAAGAGGCGGTAAATCAGGAAGAGGCTCAAGTTCGGGCAAGGCAGATTCCGGCGTCGGATTAGTATCTGATAACTTCCCCCATGCTTTAAATTTCATTAGTACTGCTTCTAATTCCCTTACTACCTCAATTATATGGGGAGGGACCTTAGCATCCCAATTTCTATAAATGTATAATAACTCATCTAAATCCTTCCCTAATTCCTCCTCTAAGAGGTCACTAATTTCGAGTTTTGGCTTTTTAGGATATTCTGAAAATTCTATAAAAACCGTATAATGATGCGTTAAGGAAATGCTTAAAAATACTTTTAAATGAAAGACCATTCCTTCTACAAACTCTGCAACGTATTCATTTTTCACCATTTGGGATTCTTCCCATAGTACTTCGTCTCGTTTATAATCTGGAATGCCTTCGGGATATCCCTCTCTCTTCATAGGTTCAATTAAGGATTCATCACCTATATTTTCTGAAGTCAATTCTCTTTGAGGCACCTCAGCTATGGAGTCTTCTTGTTTAGATTGACTTTCAGTTTGTTCTGAGCGGTTAGACCTTTTTGCAGACTGTGTTTGAGATGTATTCTTTATTATTTCTTTAACATTGCTAATAAACGTCTTAAATCGGGGTATGTCGTCATTTGTATAATCCTTTAATAAATTCGAATATCGCAATAAAAACTCTTCCTTAATTTTTTCAAGAATTTGCTTTATTGAATCATCCAGTTCTTGATATTGAGCAATAATGAGTAATCGGTTAAAATTGCCAAATACATAGGATCGTTCCTTTATATCAATAGAGTCAAATGAATTTTGTCCCATATTCTTCGTTTGGCTTACGATATCTCCCAAAATCTCTGATAGATCAAGCTTCTCAACCGATAAATCCTTAGCTAATATCCCAAGAAAAATTAGTGTATTATTTTGTTTATCAACAATAAAAATGCTTTTAATCATGATAAATTTAATTTTCCTCGAAAATTATTTATTTTTTTGTTTAGTTTTTTTTTTTGAATTAGATGATAAATCTTCTAAAAATGAGGATATCTTGTCCTGTGATTCAGGCAAAGAGATTGGCTCCTTATCTCGGACGTCCTTAAAAATATTTGCCACTTCCTTTCTTCGCCTTTCCAATTTCGTTATGATCGGAGAGTATTTATCTGCGATGACATGCTTCGATTCTCCGTAATAGGAATCTTCTGGTAATAATTTTCTTAAATATTGTGGGAATGAAGTAGTAATTCTTATGTTAGTTTTTAAGACCACGTATGTTTCTTCGTTTACACTTAATTCTTCTATGATATCTTTTTTCTTCAGAAATTTTATATTTTCAATAAGGCTTTCTAAAGTTGATTTTGATACTAATTTTGGCAATTTATTTCGGAGAATGATATCATTTCTCAACTCTGAAAGTACGTTGTATTTTTTTGAATCAGCCATTATTTGAAAAAGAGTGAAGGCATCTTTTTTTAAATCTGCCTCTTCTTTGTTTACATACTGACTAAAATATTCTTGAACTTTTGGTAAAAGCAGTTCTATTAATTCCGGTTTATCATCAATATATTCAATAACACTGTCAGGAGGAATTCTTTCAGCATTGACTTCTTTTAATAGGAGTACATACTTTTGAACTCTTCCGATTTCATTTATGAAGATGAACTGTTTCTCAACTAAAGTGTCTTTTGTTTTCTCAAAATCTTTATCTGGAAAATGATTCCCAAACCACTCTTTAAGACCCTCTAATTTCATTGGACCATTAGATAGCTTCTCTAAAGTAAGAAATATATGTTTTTGATTCATTAGTTCAGCGATCTTCTCCTCCTCGGTCTTCTCTCTTGTCTCTTCAACGATTTCCCAATAGAATTCTTTGACTAATAATTTAATCATCGAATCGTTTTTAATTATCTTCTCTTGTATCTTTTCACTATAGTTACTGATATCGTTGATGTAGAATGCGGTATAGATCTCTTCGTTAGCTTTTAACCGCTTGGAAAACTCTTTACAGAGATTTAATATCTTTTTCTCCATAGCGGCATTTATATCGCTACTCGGCTTGATTACTGTAAGAAGCAGCATCTCTTTTTGACCCCGTGCGAATTTTGAAAATATCTCAAAATAATAGTTCATTGAGATTAGATTTTCAAATGAATGAGTAAACGGGCCTTCATTAACTGCTTGGTCCATTATATTGGCTATTCTCATAGATAAATCTTCGCTTAATAATTGTTCCGGATACGAGAAATATACCACTGGTCCTACTTTTCTATGAAACCAAGATAAGCTAACTATAGTGTTCAATTATTACTTCCCACATTAATGCATTGATTTAATTGAATTATTTCTAATATATTATTTACTATCTTAAAATTAATAAATTGTTTAAAATAAATTTATCTTATAGTTATCTTATAACTATCTTAAATATATTAAATTAAGGATTAAATAAGGATTGAGAAAAAATACCACTTATTATATCTGATATATCTAATAACGTAATGATTTAAATGACAATTAAATTAGTCGCTTTTGACCTGGATGATTGTTTATTTGATTCCACAAGTCTGTCTGAACGTGCGAGAATTGCGGGAATTGACGCAATGATTGATTTAGGCTTAGAAATAGAGAGGAACGAGGCCGTAAAAATAATTAAAGAAATTGTGAAAGAATACGGGTCCAATTCTTCAAAGCATTACAACTATTTTTTGAGACGATATAACCGACTCGAACACGATAAAGTATTGATTCCTTATTCTGAGCAATTTAAATTCATTGCAGCTGCGGTTATGGCATATCATCAGGAAAAAATTAGTTCAATCCGTGTTTTTGATGACGTCATTCCTTGTTTAAAGCGATTAAACAATTCAAACATAAAGACCGCAATTATTACGGATGGCCGACCAATAAAACAATACGAAAAAATACTAAGGCTTCAAATTGATCATCTCATAGATTTAATTGTCGTATCTGATGAAATTGGAGTTAGAAAACCAAATCCAAAATTATTTTCGCATTGTTTAAAAAAGTTTGGCGTGAAAGGAGAAGAAACTATATATATTGGAGATAGAATTGATAAGGATATAATTCCAGCTTTATTAAATAATATACATAGTGTCTATATACATAGAGGAGGAAAATATGATAGCTATAAAACCAACGTCCAGATACCCCCAGAAACTTCACCAGATTATGAAATAAGTCACTTAGAAGAGATTCATGATATTATAGATGAATTAAATCAAAAGTAATCATAAAAAATGAAAATTGCTTGTATTCAATCAAAGATTTTAAATACCAGAGAGAAATGCTATCAAGAGATTGAAAACATATTGAAGAACCTCTTAGCAGAGCACAGTGATTGCGATATTGTCTGTTTGCCAGAGAGATGGGTCCCCTTAAATGGGGATATGAATTCAAATCTCCAGAAAGAACGAGGGGATGATTATACTTTTGCCAAACGCTTAGCAGAGCGATATTCTATTAACGTTATCTCCGGAGCCATCTGGGAAAAAAGAGATCATTTAGAAAAACCAATCATTACATGCTATTATTATAACGAAAGAGGAGAGGAAATAGGGCGTCAAAATAAAATACATCTTTATACCTATGAGCGAAAATTTTTCACCTCAGGAAAAGAAATAAAGATTTTCAAATTGGGGGCTTATAATTTTGCTATTTTGATCTGCTTTGATATGGCATTTTATGAAACTCCCCGATTAGCAGCAGAAAATGGCGCGGATTTATTGTTTTCTCCCACTCAAATAAGAAGAGAAGGGATTGAAAATTGGAAAATCTATCTCAGGGCAAGAGCATTAGAGAACCGGATTCCCGTAGCAGCATGTAACACTTTGGGGGAAATTGGAGAAAAAACATTTCCCGGCAATAGTCAGTTAATATCATTCTTAAAAGGGCCTTTAACTCCTTCAAAATTAAAGATCATAGAGGGTCCTTTCAATTCTCGGGCCTTCGTTTGCGACAGTTTTGATTTAGAATTTCCAAGAAAGCTAAGAAAACATAGATTAAATGAGAAAGTTGACCAAGATCAAATTAAAGTTAAAAAGGTTCCCGAATAAAAAGACTAAAAGGAGGATATTTAAATGGAAAACATAGCAGAAAAAGAAAAAGTGGTTTTTTGTGGGCTTGATAATGGAGGAAAAACTTCTATCCTTTTACTTCTTGACAGAAAATTCAGCTTAATGAATAAATTATCTCCCACTAAAAAGGCTGATGTCTCCACTACATCAATCTCTTTGCTAGGCTTAAACGTCTCTACTTGGGACTTGGGAGGACAAAAGAATTATCGGGAGATATATCTTTCAAAGAAAGATAAATATTTTGCAGATCTCAAGACTATCTATTTTATCATTGATGTCCAAGATAGCGAAAGATATTCTGAAGCAATAGGTTATCTCAGAGAAATAGCCAATATTGTATTTGAGCAGAATAATGAAAATATAAAATTTTTAATTTTACTCCATAAATGTGACCCGGATTTAAAACATAATGAAGAATTCCGGGAAGATATTGAGAATTTAAAGACGAAATTATCGCAGATTGAAGTACTGGAAAGATTTAGGCCTATTTATTACGAGACATCAATCTATAACGAGGAAACAATACTTAGAGCCTTTTCAGAGGGAGTTATTTCCCTATCACCAAAAGCAGAACTGCTCCATACTCTTCTTAAAGAATATATGACCACCACTTTTAATAGTGCTGCCGTTTTATTGGATATCCATAGTTTTATTTTAGCAAGTCGTGCTACTAAAGAATACTACCAAAAAACATGTGAATCTGTGGCTCCCCGCTTGACAAGGGCAATCGAAAAATTAGAAGAATGGGAGATTAAGACAATAGACATCGTTACTAACGTTAGATTTCCAACTGAAACAGAAGAAACAAATAGAGAGGGTCTAATTTTCTTAAGAAAGTTGGATATCGAGGAAGAGCGACTTTATTTAGTGACGCTTTGCCTTAACAAACGAATTAAAAAGAAATCTTACGAGTATTTACCGATATTAGCCAAAAAATTAAGAAATGTACTGGAAACATTCGAATAGAATTGAGATATTCTGTTTTTCTTGTCTTAGAAACATAGAGTAATTTTTTTTACTGGATAGAGTTATGATTTTATTTTTACTTTGAATCACCCCCCTCTCTGTGGGGTTTAAATATCTATTTGAAAAAGAGTGATAAGTTTGGTGATTTTAAAAACGATTCAAAATAAAATAAAAAATGATATGTTTGTTGGTCCTAAAGCGTTGTTCGATCCTAACTTTGTGCCTCCGAAGTTATTATATAGAAAGAAAGAAGAGAAAGCTTTAGGGACCCTCTTAAACGATTCTCTATTGGATGATTTCTCCATTAATATATTATATCAAGGAATTAGTGGGATCGGAAAAAAATCTCTCATCATTAAAGTGATAGATGAACTCTTTCTTAGAAAAAACCGAAATCCTGATTTATCTGTTATTAATATAAACTGCTTGAATAAAACGATTGAAGAAGTATTATATTCGCTCTTAATAGATGTAAACAAAAAGTTTCCTTGTAATATTGATGTTAATCGCTACCTCAATTCTGAATTAACAAGTCTGTGGACCACCTTCAAACTTGCTTTGAGAAAACACGATAACGATGTTCTCATCATATTTACGAATATTGACGGTTTAAGTGAAAAAACCTTTAGGAAAATCCTTCAGTACGGAAAAGAAGCAAAAATACCGATTTTATCCACGGTGAATAAAATTCTTCAAACCTCTACCTTAGATCTCCTTCAAGATTTTGATTTAAAGAATAAGCTCGATTATTTTTCCTATGATCAATTAAATAAAATATTAAAGCAACGGTGCGATTTAGCATTCCCCTCTTCGCTTGATAACGAACTGATTGAATTTCTTACCGACTTGATATTCGAATATTATGTTCCCGTCCCTGGAAAAGGCATTGATCTTCTTAAAAGGCTTTATCCGTATCTGAACGAAAGAAAGACCTATACCCCAACAGATATTTTAAGGATTTCTAAAACTCAACTCGACACATTTTTCTCTCCGGATGAACTTAATTTATTATCGTTTCTCTCAGAAAGAGATATCCTTATGCTCCTATTTTTAGATAATCTATCAAATCATTTTAAATATTGCTCATCTTTTTATATTACCCTTAAAGAATTACGAGAATTATACCTCCTTTCTGCTGAGTCAATTGAATATTCATTTAATAAAAATGAATTTCATAATGCACTAAATATGCTCCAAAATATTGGAATCTTAAGTCTTTCCAAAAATAGAACCCCTTCATCCCCTAAATTCTTCATCACTATTGATAAAGATCAATTAAAAAGGATTCTGGATGCCTCTTTTTCAAATCCGACCTTTTCCCCTTCCTAATTTTTTTCTTACTGAAACCTTTTTCGATTAAGATTTGTCTGGAATTAAGAATTATACCAACTGGGTCTCTTTAGATGCATGTAACCGGACATCTCAGCGATATTTGGGTCAATCTTTTGGAGCCCCAATTTCTCCAATATATTATTCAATATTATTTTAAAACCAATCATATTGACGGAAATCATCTACTTCAATCCATCCTTTTTCTTTTGCCTCATACCATAAATCGGTTCCAGGATTTGGCGTGATAGCATAAAATGAAGGATAATCTACTCCGAGATCTTTTGCGTATTCCAGTAATTTTAACATACTTTCTCTAGTTTCTTCTCGAGTTCCCGTTAAGAAGGTCGCTTGAATGAAGATATTTGGATATTTCTCACGTAATATCTTAAACGCTTTTTTAACTATTTGCTGTGAATATCTTGACTTAGAAACTTTTTCTCTTTCAAGAGCCGAAGATCTTTCTACACCTATTAAGGCGTGCTCTAATCCGGCTCTATACATTTTTTCGAAGATTCCTAATTTCTCACCTCTCACAATAAAATCTGCACGAAGAAAAGCCCACCAATGCAACTTATCTAATCCACGTTCTATGATAAGTTCTGAAAACTTGCGATTCCATTCTGGGTCTAAATTAAATGTATCATCGACCCACACTAAGCCTTCCACACCGTATTTATTTACCAACAAATCGACTTTCTCTACAGTCTTTTCAGGGCTTTCGCTCCTGTATTTAGGATATCTCTTAACCTCTCCATTTTTCAGTTTATGTTTAGCCATATGGATCCAGCAAGAACAAAATTTACAGTTTCCTATGCATCCACGACTATGATTAATGGAAGCACTGTAAGGATAAAAAATTGAGGCTTTTGTATATTCCTTCATTGGAAGGAGGTCATAGGCAGGAATAGGCAGAGAATCTAAATCTTGAATTAAAGGTCTAGGTGGAGTTTCAATTATTCAAAATTTTTGAATAATTTTACTTAACTCCTTTATTGAAATGCTTAATTACCCTTATCTATGCCCTAGGTACGTTTCAGAGAATCTTCTTAAATTTCCATTCTCACAAAAATGGACGTTAGCATCTGGCTTCTAAAAGAAATAAATATATTAAAATGAACTTTTTTATATATATATTGAATATTTAAAAGAGTGAATAAGGGTTATTAGTAGTGACGTATATCAAGAAGATTACGATGAAAGGATTTAAATCCTTCGGCGATCGAACGGTCACCGTTAAATTATCGAGCGGATTTACTTGTATTATCGGACCTAATGGAGCAGGTAAGTCTAATATTATTGATGCTTTAACTTTTGCCTTGGGGCGTCTGAGTAAAAAGAGTATGAGGGCCGATACGTTAGAGGATCTGATTTTCGCTGGAGCCAAAGGCAAAAAAGCAGCCAATAAAGCTTCTGTTACCTTATATTTTGATAATTCAGATAATCTCTTTCCTGGTGGTGGTGACACATTTCAAATATCAAGAGTAGTACGGAAAAATAAAGGCAATAAATATAAAATGAACGGAAAGATTTCAACACGGAAGCAAATTCTTACTGCTCTTGCAAGCGCTAATATTGATCCGGAAGGAAGTAATCAATTTGTCCTTCAAGGAAAAATTGTGGAGTTGACACACATGAATCCCATTGATAGAAGAGTCTTTATTGAAGATTTAATTGGCTTGCAGAAATACGATGACATGAAAGAAGATACAATGAAAGAGCTGGACAAGGCAGAGAGAGATTTAGGTCAATTTGAGGCGATCTTCAAAGAAGTATCGAAACAACTGAAAAAGGTTGAAAAAGAAAAGAATGACGCCCTTGCATGGAAGGAATTAGACGAGAAAATTAACCAGTATAATGCTCAGTTAATTGCGTTAAAAATATCTAAATTACAACGCAAAGAGGATGAATTAGAGAAGAAGATTAAGGAATCTAATACAATCATAGAGGAGCTAAAAGAAAAAATAGCGCATCAAGAAAGTTTATTGAAACAAGAAACACTCGTTATGGAAGGAATACAAAATAATATTAATGATAGGGAATCGGAAAGAGAACAAATAAGTGAACAAATAACCACCCTAAAAACAGAATTATCTTCAAAACAAACAACGCTAACTCACGCCAAAAACTCAATTGAAAAATTAACCCAAAATAGAAAGAATTTAGAAGAACAACAAATGGAACTCGAAGAGGGGCAAACGTATAACTCATTAATAGAGGAAACTCAAAAGGAGATCTCGGATTTCAAAAAAGAGATAAAAACAACAGATAAGGAAATTGAAAAGCGACAACAAAATCAAGCTGAGATAGAGGAACAAATAAAGGGCAATGAAGATGAAAAAGCCCAATTTAAAGCAAATATCTCTGAGGTAAAACAAAAAATCTCTTCCAATAATGCCAGAATTAAAGTTCTTGAAAAAAACATTAAAAACAA
Source organism: Promethearchaeia archaeon (assembly GCA_046483985.1). Lineage (GTDB taxonomy): Archaea > Asgardarchaeota > Lokiarchaeia > Sigyniarchaeales > SOKP01 > JAWOCD01. The sequence goes on along the minus strand of JAWOCD010000080.1, from coordinate 12,001 downwards.
TAAACAGAAAAAATCTAAACTGGAAAAGGAATTAAAAGACTTAAAGGGCGAAGCAGAAGATATTGAACAAGCCAAAAGAGAAGCTCAGAAAAAAGAAACAGAAATAAGAGATAAGATTGAAAAATATAAAGATCAGATCACAGAAGAAAGTAATAAAAGAAAAGAGCTGGAAAGTAAAATTTCTGATTATCAAGAGCAGAAAACGGAGTTAAATGACAAACTTTCGGAGTTAAAATCCTTGCTCTCTTCTCAAAACACGGAAATCTCAATGAATAAAAAGCGCCTCTCAAATTTAAAAGATAAAGAATCAAATATCAAACAAAAAATAGAAAACTTAAGCAAAGGGAAAGACACAGAAAAGGTATTGAATGAACTTCTTGAAGAAAAAGAAAAATATTCTAAGCAGATAAAGAATTTGCGAAAAGCCCTAAAATCGGAAGAGAATGAGTTCAGAAGCAATGAAAAGAAATTTGAAGTGGCTAAGATGAAAAAGGACTCATTCGATACCGAAATCAAGTCTAATCAAAGTAAAATAAATAATATAAAAACAGAATTGAATTTATATCAAAAAGAAGTAAAACAATTAGCAAGAGAAGAAAAAAGCCTAAAATTAAAGTCAAATGCGTTAGAAAAACAAGTAGATAAAAGAAAGTCCAAACGCGCATCTTATAAAGAGAAGCAAAAAAATATAAATAGGCGGTTAAGGAATCTCAACTTAGAGAAAAAGCGTTTGTTAAAACGAATTGAACGTTCCGAAAAAGAATATGAAGAAAATAAAGAGGATATTAAAGGAATCTTAGAGATCCTCAAAATGCTTGTCCAAAATATTAATGTCTCTGTTGAGGGCATCAAGGGTAATCTCCAACAATCAAATGCAGCAGCTATTGAAAAGTCTGCAGAAGATTTTAGGGAGTTTGTATTAGATATTGTCGATATTATGAAACCTCTGGAAGATATCAACTTAGAGGATCCAGATTCAGAAACTGTATCGATGCTTAACTCAAGTATGCAAACCTTAAAATTATTCACAGAAAATACTGAATCCACAATAGAGCAGTTGATTGATAAAGTAAAAGAGTCTGCGGATGTGGCAGTCCAAAACTCGACTGCTGATTTTGATGATTTTGTTCAAGATCTAATGGAGATCTTAGAGAATGTCCACCTCTCTCTGCGAAGATTGACAATGTCAAAGAGTAAGGACCTATATGAACAACTTGAGGATATCTCAGAAAATATCAATTCTCAAGAATCTCAGTTAAATACCGTTGAGAAAAAAATTGCTGGCGTAGAAATGGAGAATAAACATGACCTAGATTCGCTTGAAAAGGCAAACAGAAGAATTGATGAGATTAAGGAGAGAACCGAGGATTTAAATGAAAAAATCCATAAATTCGAGGAGGAAATTAACAAACGTAACAAAACTATTAAAGAAAAAACTGCAGAGAAGGAAAAAATTGGGAAAAAGATTGATGGGCTGAAACAGCTGAAAGAGAAATATTGGGATAGGTCATCCGAAATAAAAGAAGACATAGAAAAGGTGCAAGCAGACCTTAAATCTACGCAAGAAAAGCTACAAGAACTAAAGGGAATTGAAAACTTATACTCTTCCATTGAAGATATTCACACCCAACAAGAAGAATTACAGGAAGCAATAGAGGAGAAAAAGAAAGTTCTTATAAATACAGAGGAAAAGGTTCAGAAAATTCATTCTGAGAAAGATGAGATTAATAGAAAGATTGAGAAACTCTCTCAAGAGAAGGAGAATTATTGGGAAAAAACCGAGGCTATTAATCAAAAAATTGATGATGAAAATGAGAATTTAGAAAAAGTATTGGATAAGATTCGAGCATTTGAGAATATCTCCCGGATTATCAATAATATCGAAGAACTTGAGAAGGAAGTAAAGGAAGCCAGAGAAAATATTGAACAATACAATATGGAGATCGAAAAATTCGATGCGGAAGTTGCGGAAATCCAAGAAAAGGTGGACGCGAAACAAGAAGTAATTGATTCCCTTAGAGCAGAAAAAGACGAAGAATTATCTGCACAAAAAGCTGCCCAAAAACAATTAAATAAACTCAATAAAGACGTTCAAAAAGTTCAAAAACGTTTAAATGAACTCAATAAAAATAAAGAAAGAGAACAAAAAATCGTTTCATTAACCCAAGAGATTAAAGAAAATGAAAATAAGGTGACCCTAATAACTGATGAGATTGCCCAAATTGAAGAAGAGTTGGAATCAAGAGTCTCAGAAAAAGAGAAGAAACAAAAGGAAATTGACGACCTCACAGAGAAAAAAGATGAATCTTGGCAGAAACAAAAGAGTTTCCAGAAGAAAATTTCTAATCTCAAATCCGATTTATCACTGGAAAAATCAAAATTATCAAATTCTGAACAGAAAAAAATAATTACAACTGATCAAATTGAAACCTTATATGAGCGATCAAAAGATTATGGAGCTCTTCCCCCAGTTACTGATGAGCTTTCCGAAGAGGGCTTACAGTCCGATATCGCTGTTGCTACCAAGAAAAAGAAATCCTTGGAACCAGTAAATCTAAAGGCTATTGACCAATATGATCAGGTCAAGGAGAGGTTCGATGAGATAGATATGAGACGGCAAGCCATTCAAAGAGAACGTAAATCCATTCTTGATGCAATAGAGAAAATTGAATTAGAAAAGACTCGAACCTTTATGAAAGCCTATCATGATATCAATCGTGATTTCTCTAAAATATTTCAGAAACTTTCGCCGGGAGGCTCTGCGAAGATGATTTTAGATCGTCCCGATAAACCTTTCGAGGGAGGGATCTCTATCGAAGCACGACCCCGTGGAAAGAAGATAAGTTCATTGGAAATCCTCAGCGGTGGCGAAAAAACCCTTGTTGCCCTCTCCTTTATTTTTGCGGTCCAGGAGTTTTATCCTGCTCCGTTCTACGTTATGGATGAAATAGACGCCGCTTTAGATGGTCCAAATGTACATAGAGTTAGCATGCTTATAAAAGAGTTTGCTTCTGATGCTCAGTTCTTGGTGATAAGTCATCGTGAAGAGAATATTGTTAATGCGGACAGGATTTATGGGGTTTCGATGCAGAAAAGCGGAATTACCGATATTTTCAGCGTGAATTTACAAAAAGAGGCTAAAAGGTTACTTGATGTGGATGAAAACCAAGCTCAAGTAAAAGAAACTTAGACGGGTGGAAAGTATAAAATGAGTGAAGATGAAGTATCGATGGAGGAAGCAAATTTAAATGATTGGACAGTGGAAGAATTAAGAGAGTTCTGTATGATTAATGATATCACGATACCTTCTGGTTCGAGAAAAGCAGACATCATCAATATTGTAAAGGAAGCGGTTTCCGATCCTGATTTTGTGGATAAAACTAAACCGGAAAATATGGAAGAGGAAATCGTGGCGGGTCCAGAAGAGGATCACGCGGAAGAATATAGGAATAAGATGGAAAAGAAATTTTGGCAAAAGCCAGAATTTAGGGTTTTGTTAAATGAGGAGCTTGCCAAAGAGTCTGATGCCGCTTTCTATGATTTATCGACTTTAGTTGACAAGTTTTTTGATAATATGCTCCATGAAGATTTTATTAACTATAAGATCTCGGGAATTGCTCTCAAATCTGCTGCATCCTTACATCACTACAAGATCTCGAGTATTATTAAAGAAGAAGAAAAAATTCAAAAACAAGAGAAAATTGAAAAAATGCGAAAGAGGCACCGCCGAAAGATACCAAAGACGCTTTCTCAACCTATTCGGCCAAAAAAGAAAGTTTCAACTCAAGATGAACTGTTCAGTGCGATGAAATCGTCAATTATTGATATCATGCAGAAAAAAGAAAAGTTAAAACGGCGTCGGATACGGAGGGAAAGAAAGAAAAAACAAAAAAAGGAGAGAAGATCGAAAGCCCGTTTACCGAAAGAACTTCTAAAACATATCACGGGAAGTGAAGAGACTATCGATGAATTACATGAAAAATGGTATAACCGCATTAAAGCATCAATTAATTTAAAGAATGAAGAAACTAGCTTGTATGAACTTACTGACCTAATTAAGCAAGAAGAAGAGGATGATACTAGCAAAAAATTTGCCTTTATTCGCCTCTTTTTAGCCCTCTTATTTCTCTCAAATGATGGGACCGGTAAAAAATTACGATTACGTCAAGAGGGGGAATTTGAAAATATTAATGTTGATCTACGAAAATAGAGTTTTAATATAATTAATTTGTCATTTATCGAAAATTTTGAAGAGATTGATAATAATGAGTGAGAATAACCAAAAAAAAACAGATAATGGACAACCCGAGGAAGAACAGGCGGAAGATTATCAAGAAAAGGAAAATGAAGCGGATATGGTCGAAGAAAAAAATGATGCGAGTATGACCGAAGAGAAAAATAAAGAACAAAAGATGGAAGATTTAAAAAGCCAAAAATCTGATAAATTGAATGAAGCTCAACCGACGGAAGAAGTTGCAGAAAGTTCTAAGGGAGAAGCTGACCAATTATCCGAGGAACCTAATGGGGAGGATCACAATGACCAAGAAATAGAGGAAAAGGATAAAGACGAGATAGAAGAAGAGATTAGCGAAGAGAAATCAGAAGAACAACAACTGAGAGAATTTCATAAGAATCAAGTGGAAGCCGCTTTATATGCTTCTGGTCGAGCTTTAAGCATCGAGGAGATTTCGCTTAAACTCGATATTGGGAAAAAGGAAGTAGAAGAATTAATTAATGAACTGGCATTTGATTATCTGGAACGATCTACAGCATTAATCATCGCACAAACGGGGGATAAATATCAGATGCAAATCAAGCACGAATATACCGATAGTATTTCGGACTTTGCTGAGGGTGGCGCCATTAAAGAGAAGTATCTAAGAACCTTAACGGTTATTGCCTTGAAGCAGCCTATCTTGAAAAAATTGTTGGTAAAGCTCAGAGGAACCGGAGCGTACCAGCATGTGAAGTACCTGGTAAAACAAGGGCTTGTCGATTCTGTCAAAAAGGGCAGAACTTCCGAATTAACCACAACCGATAAATATGCGGAAATGTTTGGGCTCCCCAAGAATAAGAGTCGTATGAAGGAGACATTGATAGCGCAATTGGGAGTAGAAGAAGATAGCTAATTCTCAATGGTATTTCACAACAAAAAAGAATTAAAAGTTATGTTTTTTAAAAAGAAAAATATTATTGACACAAGGATAACCTAATCTTCCTCCTCATCTTCCCATTTTGGAACTGAGAAAATGAGATCTTCTGTTTCTTCCGTTTTTCCTTTTTCCTTTTCCTTTTTTTCTTTAGTTTTCTTAACATCCTTTATCTTCTTTTTATTAATTTTTTTAATTTTAACCGGTTTTTCCGATTTCTTGGATTTCCGCTTTAGACTAGTATTTTGCTTTTTTAAGTAAAATCCGATAATCAGCGCTCCGACGAGAAGGATTATCCCAATAATTATGCTTGCTTGAATTATTATCTCGAGAATATTTTCTCTTTCATAAGTTTCTCTTGGCTCATCGCTTATAGCCGTTTCAATGCTTTCTTGCATATCTTCCGTTTGGAATTCCACCGTTACGTGAAATTTACCATTTCCTGTCCAAGCTGGGTCAATTCCTTCTTTCTTCCACACTTGTTTATCCCCATCCCATTCTAAATCTCCGGATAAAATTTTATCCCCTTCCATATTCCTATAAATATGGAATTTTGCCACTTTCATTTCATTATCGGTAACTCTTGTTTTGTTTCTATAAACTTCCACGTCTTCTATATTTACTTGATCTCTTTCCAACTCGCTTGGGCCAACCACATAAAAATCTATATCGAGTTCCTCTGTTCTTTCGTAGGTATATTTTGGCTCCTCACTTATAAGTGTTTCCCTACTGTCCTCCCATGTTTCGTTCCGAAATTCAACGGTTACATAAAATGTGCCAAAACCAGTTCCCGTTAAACTAATCTCTTCCTCATCCCACGAATTTTCATCTACATTCCAGCTTAAATTTCCACTTAAGATCTCATTGTTGTCTATATTTTTATAGATATGATATTTTACGACCTCCATGTCGCTTTCCTCTATAATCCCACCATCTTCATCAGACATTGTTACATTTTTAATGTTTACGATATCTTCACCGTGCTTGTTTGGGCCCTCTACATAAAAATCTATCACGACACCACTAAGATTGAAAGAACTAACTTTCGGAGACGTCTGGGTTCCCAAATGCTCATTAAAATCGATATTCGGATACGCCTCGTTTACTGTAGGCATTAAGATTAAACTCAAGCAAAGAATTTGAAAAATCATAAAAAGAACAGAGATATACCGATACTGTAATTTTGTTTTTTTATTTCTATTATTGCTCATATTTTTTTATTCACTCTTATTCATTCCATGAGTAAAAAAAGAAACTAACTTTCTTCTATTTCTAATTTCTTAATTAATTATAAAGTCTTTAAACTTAAAAATAAATTGAACTACTATTGAGTTTTATGATCAGTAATTAAAAAAAAAAAGTAAATTATTAATTTTAAAACTTTAAGCGATCTTATTTTATTTCTCAGTCTCTCCAATATCTCCTCTTAATGATGCCAAAAATTCGTCTTGCGCGTCACGATCAAGCCGTTTTAATTCTTCGACAAACAATGATGATTCTTCTTTGCTGAGACCCGGAATTTGATCTAATTCTCCTACGATCTCTTCTTCAGAATATGGCGGTAATTCCTCTTTTACTCCCGCTTCTCCTACCTTTTTCACTTCGAATTTATCTTCTCGTTCCCACTGTATTCCGCATTCATCAAGGTGTTCTATGGCTTTGTTGATTATAAATTCTTGTCGTCCCGTCATTACTCCGACTGCTGGATATTTATCTTTCTCAATTTTCTTAATTGTCTCATCGATCTTTCTGAGAACAAATGGAATCCGCAGATATAGAGCCTTTCGAATTCCGTATCCCGCCATAGCCACCGCAGCTCCGATAACCGCCGTTAACAAGATGTAGAACCATCCCGGTATTTCCGCAGGTGGTTCCCCAACCCCGAAAATCCTGGTGGATAATACTTTTCCTTGGACATTTTCACTGTTCGTGGTAATATTTATGCCGACTTCAAAGATACCTGCTAAGGGGTCGTCATCTTCATCGTGAGTTGCAAAACTTGCTACCCAGTTTTGTTCGGCATCCGACCATTCGAATTCTCCTTGATGGACTATCCCCTCACTTCCGTTAATCTGATACGTGATTGAAATATTTGGTAATATTGAACAATCGCCTAATATCTCCGTTTCCCCGGTTCCATTTTTTAATTCGATAAACATACTCATGTGAATTTCAATCGTATCCTCCTCTTCTGCTTCGAACTCATCCGAAGGATAAATCGTATATTCGGCTTCTAACGGGAGCGGAGATATCTCGAATTTAAAGGAAATTATCTGTTCCTTGTAATGCGGTTTTGACAAATTTAAATGTACTTCATATACCTCTCCAACTGTTAAATTCTCCGTCTCTATTTGAAATTTGTGGTATTCATCATTTGGATATTCCGTATAGTTCCATCGGGCAAGGTTTCCATTTAAATCCATAATCCCTCCGGATCCGTCTGATGTCCCGTTGATATAACATCCTTTCGTTATATAGTAATTGCTCTCCTCGTGGTCAAGATCTCTATATCTGTTCTCTACCTCTGCTGAGTCAGTCCATTCAACTTCCGTAGTTCTGGATCTATTTAAATAGTCCGTTTCACGATCGTGAATAATTAAATTTATTGGAAACTCAACGGGGTCAAAATTATCGGCGCTTATACCAAAACTGAAATTAATTTCAATCGTTCCTGTATCGGTGAAATTAAGCGGAAGATCTATATAATGAACTCCACTTCCTACCTCATAGAACTTCGTAGAGTTGAGAACTTCCCCCTTGGATATATCTGACATATTCGTGGAAATTATATTGATCTTAGTGTCCATTTCTTCTATATCGTCGACACCGATGGAGGATATTTCTTTGTTAGTACTATTTGTGAGATAACCAAATCTTATTCCCACATATTTTCCCCACGGAATTATTTTTATTCCGTCACCATAGAAATCAGCTCTATGGGGAAAATCGGTCCTCTCATCTTCGCTAATTTCATCTTCTTGCCAATCAAAATTTACATCGCCATCTTCTAACATTGTTGTTGCATTAACCACCGTAAATGAAAATGTCTTGTTCGTTGTAATGTAGTTTGATTTGTTAAATGTAAGACTTAGATCATAAGAACCAGTATCTTGGGTTTGGGCATCTATAAAAACTTCGCAAATTCCTTCATCTTCAACAATTCTAAGATCTTCATCCATCCTATCAAAAGATACTTCTGGTGAATGTGTATTGAAATCGCTATAATTATCATTACTGTAATTTGTACTGACATACATCCCGTCGAATTCCACAACTTTATCGGATCCCGCTCTTTCTGTATGAGCAGTATCAATTAGTTTTATGGTGAGATATGGAAAAAGATCCTCGTAATTATCTTTCGAAATTTCTCCCTTATCTATGGTGGATATAATGTATTCTATTTCCTCTCCAGAATCAAGTCCCTCGTCCTCTAACGTTATTGGTGCTGATATGACATCAAACGAGGTATTGAGATGAGTTTCGTAAAATGTAGGTTTATCATCATTCGGAGAGATACTAAACATTAGATTATACTCTCCTACGTCAGATTTCGAATGATCTATTGTGATATTATAACTTATTGAAGATCCGTTTGTGATTTTGTCTATTACATAGTAGTCTCTACTTGAGGGATCTTGTTCGCCTTCCCAACAATCGAAATCAAATCGGGGGCTTGTACCCTCCGTACCCTCCGAGAGGTCAAAATTAACGGGATTTGAATTATTATCCAAATCGAGTATCTCAAACTCGTAGGTTAAAAATTGATATTCCGATTTATATTCCTCAAATTCATGTTCCGTGTAAACGCTTTCATTGTTAGAGGAAAGCAAGTCAATTTCATACCTTCGGCTTGTAATATTTAGATTGACCGTAAATGACCTCTCTTTAGCGTTAATGTAGTCGATGTTAAACTCTAACCTTGTATTATCTGGGTCTTCCATGTAATTTATAAAATCGGTATATAGGAATTCTATTGTATACTTCCCGTTCCCTTCATCTATCCATCTCCATGTCGCTTCTCCATCACCCGTGCTATTTTCCACAAAATAATTTGCAGCATAAAAATCCTCAACACATGTTATTTCTGCTCCTGTTATCCCCTCATCTCCCACACCTTCCACATTTTCGTTTGTTATATCGTTATAGGTGACGGTGAGACTCGTTGTATTCAAATATGGAACGTCTTGAGTTATAGATTTAGAAGTATCCTCGTCCGAGACGGTCTCGTTTTTATGTAAAAGTTCCGTCTCTTGCTCAAGTATTTTAACATCGATTTCGGCTCTACCTGTCCGATACCCCTCTCTATCGGCTTCTATTATAATTTTATGGTTTCCAGCATCCCGATCTGAGAAATTCAACCAAGGCGTGACATACGTAACGCCGTAATAGGTTCTATAATCATCTTCTCCGCTCTCATTGTACAAAACCTCGGTACTCCAAAGATAATCTTCATCGCTCTCTAACTTAATTTCATCTCCCCACCCGGAAAGAGTAATCTCGGTGGTTTCGGTATCATTAAGCGGTCCGCACGGCGGATGCTCAAAGTTATCTTCGCCGGCATATCTTTCTACGGTACAGTTAAATAGTACTCTGAGCCTGAATGTATCGCTTGTATTATCGTGAGGTCCAATTGTTTGGTTGTTATGATACTGTTCTATTTTATATGTTTCAGATTTATTGTCGTATTCACCCATTGCAAAGGGGTTTCCATCGTGTTCTTCATCATTGAACGGCACCACACGAGTAAAATTTCCCTCATCTGGATTAGTTAATTCTACAAAAATGGTATTATCTTCTTCAAGCCATTGCGGTTCCACCTCATCCGGCTGTTCAGTATCATCTCTTTTTACACGAGCCGTCACGTTATATTCCAGCATAATACCCGCATCGTATTCTGGGATATTAGTAAAATATGGCTCTTCACGAGGGTAATAAAGATCCGCTCCCCATCGATTTGAGGAATCAGACCACGTAAATGTTCCATTGATCGGATTGCCCGCGTTGGATTCGGAAAATTCGTCTTCATTCCATGTCCAGTTCCACCAATCGAGTTCTCCTCTTGTATAATTTAAGCACGTATAATTTAACTCAATCATATCGTGATAGCGAGTACCCGGGTTATCGGTGAGATGATTAGACTCGGTCGTATTCTGCTCATACGTCATCCTAAAATCCGCTGTCTCTTCTTCTCCCGTTACATTACTTGCCATATCTGCTGTTGTATAATGCTCGAAGTCACCACTAGAATCGGGCGATCTCACGCTCAAATCCGTATCTACGATAATACTGAAATTATCGTTCGCGTCTTTTGCTAGATGATCCTTTTTCGAAAACGAAATTGTGAAGTCTCGGTAGCCCCATGTCATATTCCCTTCATTATCCTTAGATGTGGGATCTATAAATACGGAGTATGTTCCGTCATCGTTATCGATCATCTCTTGCTCGGACCACTCGACACCGTTTTCTTCCACTGGCTCATCGTGAAACCAGTCAAATATAGATATTTTGCCGCTTCCCTCTGTTATACCGTCCCCATCGTCCGAACCACCGCTCTGAACCCATTTTGCCGTAATGTTCATTAGTTCTCCGTCCATTCCGTGCGTACTCGTGTCATACGTCTTGTTGTGACTCACCTCAACCCACGCAATTTCGGTATCCCTCACTATATCGAAAGGTCTATACATGTATCCGAATCTGGCTATCTCGTCCATCCCTTTTGGCATATCATAATCGCTTCCTTGAGCGGTATAGTTTGTTATTGCAGAATAATTCCCCAACTCCGCATCACCGGTATTCCAAGAATTTTCTCCCGTAAAAGCGTCGCTTATACCATTAGTTCCAATTGAATTGGAATGTAGAGAGCCCGTTTCATTTGCCCAGTTTGCTCCAGTTGTTCCGGTATTCGTCTCATTGCTATAATCTACTTGAAAGCTCGCATTTTCACCATACACAATTTGATCCATGTGGGAGTCAAAATCTTCATTGCTATCAATTATCATATTCGAGATGGCATTCGGTGCGGTAAAGTTAAAGTCCCACTCTTGTCCATACCCAGTGTCTTCATCAATCCCAGCACCCGCTAGATTGTGCTCTACCCCCATGAGTTGAGTATTTGAATAATCCTCATTGGAATCCTCATAGGTTGTATTTTCTAATATATCTAAGTCACCATCGCGGTGAGTAAATTGTTCGGTTAATGAGTCGGTAGTTAACGTTCCCTCCTGAAAAGCCCAATAAACTTCTCCCTCTTCTTCAAATCGCGGGTAGATTACCGTAAAATTAAAGGAATCCGAGAAATCATAACCTGATTTTGTTTCGGTCGCATTATTAGGGACCTCCCAATCAAAGTTCACATCGTATTTAACCTCGTCTGAGTCGTTTTCCGCAGTTATTACCGTGTCAATCCCTTCATTTCCTATTTCTTCAAAGTCACATTGAATCTCGTGCTCGACCTCAAAGGATAATTGTTTTGAGGTAGAATAAAAGGTAAAGTCAGGTTCATTGTCAGCACTCCAAGTTATATCATTGTTATCTAATGTGATCGTCCCCTCTCCGGGGTTTTCCCCTTGGAGAGGTTCAGTTTGTAGATTTTGCTCATCACTCTCCCACCCTAATCTTAAATCGACATCTTCGGGTTTTGGTATGGATCTAATCCATAATTCTGTGTTCGAAAAGTTCACATGTGATGATGATTTTTCACTATTCCACTCCAGTTCAAATCCGTCACCTCTATCGGTCCGTTCGAAATTTATTCCCAACCGAACGATTATATCCGATGCTCCGCTCATCTTACTGGGGTCTATTTCCCCGCTCATGGTTATGGTTCCACTGTCACCGGAAGATATTGACCA
>JAWOCD010000026.1:0-15028 GCA_046483985.1 Promethearchaeia archaeon | reverse complement strand
TGTCTTGTTTTTTTTCTCATCTTTTTTATAACCTATCCTACAATTGTAATACAATAGTATGGCAATTAAACACAAAAAGGGTTTTAAATTTTAAATTTATTAAAATTAATAATCTTGTAAATATTGAGGGTTTGGAATAAACTCCGGGTACGGAAATGTTTTATCGTATAATTTTTGTATTTTTTTAAACTGATTTGTGTCTAAATTATAGTGATTAAATTCTGTTGATTTTATTTTGTGATTTAGCAGCAATTTGCGGGTCTCAGATTTTATGCCTTTTCTGATGCGATGAGTATTTAATAACTTTCGAAACTTATGGGGGGAACAACTATTCAGGTAAAAAAAAGAAAAAAAAAGAAAAACATTATATTTACAATTTTAATTATCTTTACTCAGTTTTATCTTTCACTAATTTCAGAGTTTTTGCTTTACCGATCGCAATCGCTTCTTTTTTTGCTTCATACCTTTCTCGGGTTCCGGTATAATATACATATATACATCGGATAATAATAATTACAATGTAAATAATGAAGATAAAAAACCAAATATTTTTCATTTTTTAAACCTATTTATTGATTTTATTTTTAATTCTAATATTTCCCTCGTTAATTTTATTTTTGATTGTTTCATCATAGATCTGATCGTTGTATTTTTTCATGAATATTAATGAGTTAACAATTTGCTCTGATTTTTCCATTTTTTTCACTTTATTGTTTTTTCTCGCTGTTTTTTTTTTAGATGTATATGAAATATGAGAGATTTAAAAAAAGTAGGCTCTCTCGGGCCTTATTTTATCTTACTTTTATTATTTTTTTTACCACGGGCTCAAGCGCATCATGGATCTCTTCTCTTAATTTCCACGGTACGCTTTTATTGAATGTTCCCAATAATACTTCCTTTTGTAAAAACTCCAGCACTCTTGCAATTGCGTTTTTGAAGTTGATCTCGGGGTCTACAAAACCGTCTTGCTTATCCTCCTTGATAATTGTCTCAATTATGGTTCTGAGCTGTGATCTTAATAAAATAGACATTTTATTCCTCCTTGGTAAGTTCTTTTAGTTGTTTTTCTAAATTAGATAACCTGTTATCCTCGATTTTTGCTTCGGCGATGTGTGGGTTTTGAGGATTAATTTCAAAATGCGCTTGAAGTATTTGTTCTTGGAAATATGCGTCAGGAATAGCAAGCGTACATTTGATTGTCTCACTATTCTTGGCCGGGTTAAATTTTGTACTTTTGTATACGTCAAACTGTACACCGCGTTTCCCGATCTTCTTCTTAAAGTTGATATAAAACTCTATTTTTCTTGGCATTTTATTCACTCTTTTATTAATGGTAATTGTTTTGAGGGTTTCAAAAAAATAGGTACCCTCAAACCTCTATTAAAATAATATTGATGCGTTCATACTTACTATAACGTCATCAGCAAGAACTGGGACGGCGAATGTGTCTATATTTTGTCGTACGTATTCTTCTACCGTATCATGCGTAAAGTCGTCTGCTGCTTTAATTGTTTCTTCAAATTTTTGCGCGATATGAATAATCATCTTTTCCTTTTGCTTTTCGGTTAATTTACGCATATCCATCCAGTATACTAATCTTTTCTTTCCGCATACTTTATGATAAGATGGTACAGGCGACTGTACATTAATGGTGTCGGTGCCTAACGTCTCTTGCCATTCTTTTTTTCTTTCTTCGTTTAAGATTCGGGCTTTTATTGCCATTATTTTCACTTCCTTTAATTTTCTATTTAATTGTTTAGGAGATTCAAAAAGAGGCTCTCTCGGGCCTTTATTTATTTTTATTCAAATTAGATTTCATCCATTTTTCGTAGTCCTCATATGTTTTATGAACAACTTGATTTATTGAGAATGGTCTAATCCAATCTCCCCAATAAAGATCTTTTGTATTTTTTGTATCAAGTACTTCCCATTTCTCTTCATTAATGTCGATCTCCGTTGGCAATTGATTTGCGCATATAGAGTTATGAACTCCTCTGAAATAATCAAAGTCTGTTAATTCTCCAATAAATTCCTCAAGGGCCTCCGGTTGATGTTCTACTTTTGAGAGTCTTTCACCAAAGCTAATGGATGTAGTCCCTCTGGGGACATATAAGATCATTCTGCATTTTTTACATTTTATAAACGACATTTTCTTTTCACTTCCTTTTTTATTTATATTTTTTATTGAAAATAATTCGACCCAGGTTGATTTGGACCGTGATTTTTTACTTGCAGGCTGATGCGATTTATGTTGATTTGTTTTACTTTTACTTTTGCTCACTGGCTGCTTTCACCTCGTTCTTGAGTAAGTTTATTAAGTGATGGAAAAGCGAGATATGAAAATGGGTCCCGGTAAAACAATTTAATTGTCATTTTTTTCACTTCCAGTTTTATTATTATTTTTGAATAATTCTTTTATCTTTTCCGTAAGACGGTATATTTTTGGTGGGCGCCCCCGCGTCTTAGTGTGTTTATTTTCCGCACGCACTATTCCTTTGGCATGCATCCGTTTTAGGTAATAATGCAGTGTGCTGCGTGGAAGATGAAATTGTTTTATGTGTTTCTGAAGCTCGCCCATTGTCATCTCCCGATTTTTATCTATTTTTTTTAATATTAAATATAAACATTGTTTTCGCTGCGACTGGACCTGCGAAAATTGTTTATCTAGGTATTGATGTAGATTTTCAAATTTTTTATCGATATGCGCTTTAAGGTTCTTCGTATTTTTATCGTTATTTTTCATCACTAAATTATTTGTATCGATAACGGTTTGTTCTACATGCTGTTCGGTGCGCCCTATCTCGTTTTTAATGTTTCCCTCTAAATTCAGTAAAGACGCGCTTAAATCAATCGACATTTTAATCAGTGCTGTCTTTAAGTTTGCGCGTTCTTGTAGCGATAATTGCTGCTGCGTTAGTAACGACTCCAACTTTCGGTTAATATTTTTCTTGATAAAGTCAATCACTTCAATTTTATCTAATTCGCTCGATATCGATACTTGCGTAAGTTTCTGTGAGATCTGCTTCGATAAGTCGTCAATATCGGTTTGCGTAGCTTGCGATTGCTGCACGTCATGTACCGTATCATAAATCTGGCCGACACCGGCAAACGTCTCTTCGCTTGTTCGCTGTATTTTATAATTTAACGTTCGCATTTCGTCCAATCCCGAGGTTACCTTCATCGGAACCGACGCGGTTTGCATAAAGTTCTGGACCACATCCGCCGCCCCATCAGCTTCGTAATGCGGGTTCACTTTATCCGAGTAATCGACAAACGCTTTATACCGATTTTTTCCGAACGGGTTTGCCATCATAATTCGAACCTTCGCCCCTTTAAAATCTTTATCAATCACATGTTTGGGACCTGTCTCGTGTGCAACATGCATTTGTTGCCCGTGCTTTACATCCAACGTAAACATCTTCCGTTTTGTCTCCGTATCATGAATGCGGTCAAATAACAGTTGTAACTGCTGCTCGGTTAATCCCTCTTTTCCCTGAAAATATTTGCCCGCGAATACATTCATAATATCCGTAACCACCTGCTGCACGTCACGCGAATTTAAATGCAACTGAAGGTAACCCTTTGCGCTCATCTGCATACTAAAACAGATCTTTAGCTTCTTTTGTAGTTTATTCGGAATTGGTGTCGCTCTATTCCGGTTACTCCAGTTCGGTTCGAACAACTCTACAATTGCCTCAAACAGATCCCGGTCGTTCGGATCGTGTCTTATATCCAAGTCGCACCGAAAACTGTGAAAATGAATGTATGCATCCTCACTGATCCACATCCCAAATTTATCTAACGCCTTTTTCTGTTTCTCTCCTAAATACGAAAAGGATCGGTCGTCGATCTCCTGCCAATCGGTCTGCTCGAGCCGTGAACGACCATTCTCCAAGGATTCGATGTTAACCCCCCCTTTATTTCCTTTATTTTTCGCCGATGAGGTATCTTTTTTTTTTCCATCGGAAATAGAGGTTGTTTTTTTGATTTCTTTTGAAGATTGTGATTTCTTAATAGTTTGTAATTGTTTTTCTGAAAATTGCGCAAAAAATGGTTTAAAATACAGATAATTTTGATCTTGAAAATGTGTTGTAATAATTTGTTTTAAGAATTTTGAAAATTGGGTCTTAGGTTGATAATTTTTGATGGCCATAAAATAAAGGTCTTTTTTGTCTAACTTGAGAATTGTTTGTTTTTCCTCTTTAATTTCAATAACATTATCTTCTGCTATTTTATGTAAAAAATACTGTATATCTTCAGGGAGATCGGATAAAAATATCGGTTTTGAATTTTGAATTTTGTCGTGCTGATCTTGGTCCCGAAATAATATTTCTTTTATTTCGGGAAGAATTAAATAATATTGGTCTTGATGGTCCCGATGTATTTTGAGATGTTTTATTTGTTCTTTTGATAACGGCGCATTTTGTCGCAGATTTGACTGGAATTGCTCAAAGTCTTGAAAATAGGCAATTGTATTATTTATATTAAATTCGATTGATTGTTGTTGCTTTTCTAACCACTCTGTGAAGGTCCTAAATTGCGATTTACTTTCTACTATGGTCTATCCCCTCCGTATATTCTGTAATTTGTCTAAAGTGGGGTTTCTCTGCTTTTAACCGTATATTTATTTTAGTCATTTTCTTAATGTGCCTCCTTTTTTTGCATAAAATAATCTAATGTCAGCGTATTATCCGGCTTATGAAAGCTTCGTAATTCTTCTTGCTTTTCCCATCTCTTTTGTTTGTAGGGGTTTACAAAATGTTTGCCTGTTACCTCCCGGAAATGAACAAGGTCAACCTTGCACTGTGTATGAGCGCAATAGGGTTTATTACATAAACTACAAGTATCCTGACAAAAACAGACAAACTCAACTCCACAAAACTTAGGATGAAAATTAGGACAATATTCTTTTTTCATTGTGAGATATTCACATCGCTTAAGTTTCAATCCTTTCAGAAAGTCTTCACCTTCTGAATGCGGAATCTCAATTAAATGTCGTAATAATCTTATGATTACATCGGTTTGAAACTGCTCTACAATTTCATCTTTATAAGGATGTAAAAGACCGAGAAGATGTTTATATCCTAACTCTATAAGCGCTCGATGAGAGAGATTAAGATAAGTGCCGTTTTTGAGTAATAACACGGGCACCCGTATTTCTGCATCATATCTCTCCTCTTCTAAATAAGTTAAGTGAAGCTCTTGAATCATTTTTTTTACCGATGAGTCAGCGCAGTGTTTCTTTATTGCTCTCTTATACGGGCCTAAAATATCATCCCCAAGCAGACCTATCGACTTTTGCTCCTCGTTTGTTAGAACGTCAGTATATCCTTCCATCATCAAATATTCTTGTACCGGGCGAAATCCGCTCTGGAACCTACGGGCAACCTCTTCTTTAAATACTTTTCTTGCTTGAGAGTCACCGGCTTCGGTCAGCTTCTTGAGTAGGGGGAAGGCCAATCGCATTTCAAGGATCCTGGTATCATAATCATTTTCGTACCATGCTTGCAAATTGGAACAGTGGCCCCAAAATTCCGTATCGGTGTCGATTCTTACTTTTCCGGCTTCGTTATCATTAGAATATATGCTTTTCATCTCGTCAATAGAATTAATTCGGTCATATTCTTCTAATTTATTTGTATCTAAGTTAAAGAGGAGATATGTGCATTGTCGGAACTTTTTATCATTAACATAAACCGAAATTTGTCCGTTTCGATTACGGACTGATAAATGTTTATTAATTTGATAAATCTTCGTTCTATACCATTTTTCATGTTTCTTATCCCATGTCACGCTAAACAATTCCTTCATAAAGAATTTAAAGAAAAGACAAACTTCACTATTGAAATGAACTGAAATATGCTGCGTCTCTAAATATTGTTCATACGCTTTGATTACTTCCTCTCTTGATGTGTATTTCCGTCCCTCCACGAAGTAGCGACCTTCATTCGACGTTAAAACTGATACATGCTTTTCCGAGTCTTTTAACAAGCATGAAATTAATGAATCGCGCATAGGAATGAAAATATATGGATAACTGTGATCAAATTCTTGTATATATTGTCTTGTCGCCCGAAAAACTCTCTGTGCGCTAAAGTTTGATAGATAAATATCACCCTCTTTTGGAAAATAGTACCAATTATATGAATAATACCAATCGGGATGGGGGAAAGAAAGATATTGAAGCATTTTGATGTAATAACCATTTATATTTATATTGTGGCCGAGCATCGTCCCGTGCTGTCTCTTGACCCATTCCCAATTATATCTAATGTCATAAAAATGGTGATTTGATATAATCTTCTCGTCAAGAAGTTTGTCAACTGCGCAGGGTCCGTGGTATGCTCCGTTTTCCCATACCCACTTTTCGCGTAACGGAAAAAGGGCTCCATTAACCTTATCATTTAGTTTTACACTCTCAGAAAAGCCGGTATTTGGGTCTCTTTTAGATCGCTCAATAGAGAGTCTGAGATAATTAAATGTTCGCTTCGCGTCTGTATATTCTTCAAATTCTAACTTCCATTCCTTAAATCCATGTTTTTTGAGTTGAGTAACAAGGTCTTTTTTGAATTGGTTCTGAAGCTCCGCCTCAACATCGAATTTTTTTGGTGCCGACATTTAATCCTCCACCCCCAAATCTTTATTACCTTCTAAGAAAGAAGTTATTTCTGAGTCTACCTTTATTCTGTTAATCGTATCCAGAATTAAAATTAAAAAGAGAGAAAAAAGTACAAGCGAAATAGGTAAGGAGATAATTAACGAGAGAAGAGGATTATGGAATACAGGGTGTATAATTACAAAATAAAAAGTAGATAATAAAAAGAATAAAATGAAAAGAGAAACCCTTTTTATCTTGTCTTTTTTTGAAAAGAAAGGAGCAGACATTGTATACCGTTTAAACTTATATTTTTTGTATTCTTTCAGCTTATCCACCTGCTAATATTTTTTTGGGCAAATCGCCATTCATGATCTTTACAATATTCTTTATCATTTATTTCATAACCTAAAAAGGGAATATTTAGGATATGCGCCGCATATACATACGTCCCCGACCCTGAAAATGGGTCAATCATAGATTTGGGATTTAATTCCTTTAAAATTCGCATCGGAATTTCCAAGCCTTTAGGACTCGGATGATTAAAGTGTTTTTCTTTATTTGTGGCACCCCAATAATATGTAAATGGTTCCACGTTTGATGAAGTATACCGTTTTGCTAAGATGCTATGCATGAATTTAGTATCAAATTTTCCGTATAACAAATAATGTGAATGTCGCCGGCGTTTTGCGTATCCGCAGCCGAATGGTGAATTCTTCCAAAAGATCGGTAAGATTCCTTTCGGTTCTTTTTGAATATGGCGAATAAACCATATAATCTGTTTATCGCCTAAAACTAAAATGATACGCTTACATATCCGGTCTAAATGCAAAAACCATGTTTTATTAAATCCGGGGGATGTTGTATCGTCAAAATGGACCTTATCTGAATTATCCATCTCGCGACCGTCGATATAGGTGCGGGTATTTTGTTGCATTTTAACTCCCCATTTTGGGTCGGTAAATCCTAAGTCATAAGAATTATCTTCTATGCTGGGGAGGCCGTACTCCGTATCTAAACAATCGCAAAAGATTATCTTTCCTAATTTATGTTTCTGAACTTTGGGCTTATCTTTCATACTCTTCCTCCGGAATGGTTATTTTTGTAATTTTTTTCAAGTCATACCGGGTATCTTCCCAATCGACTTGAAAACCTAATTTTTCAAACTCTCTGATAAGTTTGAGGTCCTTCGAGGACCCCTCTAACCTCTCAACACCTCGTATGTGTCGGATTAGATATTTATATACGCACATGCAACGTGGACAATATATTCCTTGATAATACGCGCATTTCTCACAGTTTACTTGTTTCAGTTGTGGTGGGACCTTTATTCTGTGTGGCTGTGTCTTTTTGGGGTACGTCTTTTTAGATAAAAATGAATCCAACGCCCCCGTATTTCTTTTCTTATTTATCGCTCTCACCGCCTCGTTTTAGAATAAGTTTCTTAAAATTAATAGGGTCCATAGTTATGAGTTTGTCTAATTTACGAAGATACCCTCCGTACCCTTTCTTACTACTTACAGATAATATTCGGGCATCGCTATGTTTTAGCAATGGTTTTATGACTTCCCGATATTTTTTACCCATCGCCAAGATAATCGTTTTATAGGTTTGAATATGTTGTATAAATTCGTCGGTGATTTGCTCTCGCAAGTTGTCCTTATCTGATTTTGTAACTATTTCATTATCATACGGTGCAATTTTGGCTTCACCTGAAAGAAAGCCGTATTTTGCGCTGATTATATAAAAATCAAACTTAAATCGGTTTGCTAATTTTAGTGCCTTTTGAAAGATGTGGCCTTGGTACAGCGCTTTTGCTTGACACGGCGAGTTTGCTTTCGATTTACTACAATTTGTTAATACTAACACCTCTCCTTGCTCACAGAAATGGTTCCGAAATCCTTCTTCTTTCACGGTATCGTTAATAAAATCATAAACATAATAATGGCCGCATCGCGGACATTCTTCAGTATAGAGCCCAACATGTCGCATCGGTGCTTTTCGACATTGAGAACACGGGGCGCCAAATGGTTTATCTTCCCACCACTGGGTTGATTTATCAATCTTGTTTTTTGTTTCCGTCATTTTATTTTTTTATATAATCTTCTTCTTTTTTTTTATAAATCGCATTAAAGTAATTTTTTTTAGACGTTGCGCAGGGTCCCAGATGAAACAAAAGAACTTTTTGCCCTTTTTGTGGTTTTGAAAATATTCGTAAAATTCTGTATATGTTGAAAGGCCGTCCTTAATTGCAAAATCCCTCCAACTAAACGAGTATCGCGGTGACATGACTTCATGTGCGACCTCTGGCTGAGGCATATCATCAACAAACCATAAGATCCTCCTCTGGACCGGGACATCAAATAATCTTTTTCTGTTTTCGGAACGAAGGTCTAAAAAACAATGCATAAGATCATTAATTTTACATTTTGCTCTGAATTCAGACGCAAATCGATTCGTCATATCTTTTCTTCCTGAGCGAATTGCTGCGACGTATGCTTTTCCAAATTTAGAGGAAAATGAAAAATTCTGGTTCATTTTAGTTGACACCCCATTGTGTTAAATTAACTTGATGTTGGTGCGGAAAGCGGATCTCTTTTGTTTTTACGTTTGTATGCTTTGAGATTGCTTTGATCAATGCTAATGTTTTTTCTAACCGCGGTTCGATTAGATTGGAATAGTCTGGATGCGAATCATAACCAATGTAAACCCGTTCCGGTTTAATCTTATCGAGAATAATCTGTTTCATTTTTTTCAAGTGAAACGTCATAATCGGTTCGATTGTTATGACTTTATGAGGGTGGTCTAACTCTTTGAAATCTTTTATGCGTTTGCTCGGTGCTGGGGCCAAGGAAACTTGCCTTGCGATATGATCTTTGTCTGTTTCCAATGTGATACAGAGCAGCACATTATCCGGAAACTTAAATCCGTGAAAATATGAGGGATTTTTTGTCTGAAAAAAGAATGTCCGGTCTTGATTCCTTTTAGTTACCTTAACTGCTTCTCGCATCGCGTCTTTTGGGCAAAAACTGATATCGCCTGAAGCGCCTAACCAAATGAATTCATCCCCTGTCGTATGATCCAGATAATCCTCTAAACGGTCTAAATGAAGATGTGGAACATAATGATAACAGTCTATACAGTTTTGTTTTTGTCGTTTCATTTGTCTCTGAAATGTCGGCGCGCAATATTTACATTTGAATTTACAACCCACATGAAAATTGAGTCTCTGGATGGCGTCGTCGTACATGGTCCCTCGTTTAATTCCTAAAGTTTTGAGAATTTTCTGAATTGTGGTTTTATTCATTCTTTTTGTTTGACCTCCTCTTTAATAATCCGTTCTGTATGTGTTTTCTAGGCATGTCTTTTTACTTCCTTTCAGATATCTACAGAGCATCATATAACCGATGAAAATCTTCTTTCGATCAATTGCTTTTAGAATTTGCTCTCTTGTATTGGATTTAATATTATCTAAGATAGTTCCAAACTCTTTTTCTCTTGGACATGGTAACTCTTCTTTATGTGAGCAGCAATGACAGCAATAGTGGTTACATGGTAGATTGCTAAAGCGATTTTGAGTGGTGATTTCTGTGCCGCAAGATTTACAAGTACTTAATGAGCTGGAGAATTGATAGTGTTCCATTTTAGAGTTACTCATCCTTCTCAATTTCTGTTGTATTTTAGTCATTTTCTCGCTCCGCCTCCTTTTGTAGTTTTAATATAAACGGACAGCAATATAACCGACAGAGGCCTACTACATTTCTTGGATGTCCACAGAGTACCTCTCCCGCAGCTTTCTCGAACTCAGAGTATTTACAATCGGTCATTCTTCTCTCTCAGCCTCCTTCTTTTCTATATAATCTACTAATCTGTTCCACCCTCTCTCTTCTCTTAGCCATTGTTTGAAAGTCTCTGTATATTTTCTATTTCGAATTGGAATTCCTCCGGTTTGTCGGTAAAAATCTTGATTACAAGCAAGTATAAGCCTAATTTCTCCATCTTGAAGATCAATGCCTTGCTCGTATTTCTCCTCTAAACTCATCGTCTTAAATCTCTCTCGCTCCACCTCCTTTAGTGTTTTGACTTTCCTCACTCGGAACTCGTTAAATCCCGTATCCTCTTCCATAAGTAATTGCTCTGCTTTTTCCCGGGATTCTGTATAGGCAAACGGAAAATGAGACTGCAGCGCATAATCAAACTTCTCGATCAACCAGATCAAATCTATATCTTCTTTACAATCGGTCATCCTTCTCGCTCCGCCTCCAATTTCGTATATATATTTTTTTCAGTGTCAATAATCGTTTTCCCGTCTTTTTTTACTTTTATAAATCCATTTTTCTCGTTGACTAATTTATTTATACGCGTGATGAACTCTTTACTGTTTTTGCAGGTCTTAAAGATCTCAATGATTGTCTCGATAAAATACTGGTTCTCCTTAATCTTATCAGGATCTCCATCAATCTTAATATTCATTACACGATCCCCTCTTTAATCATTTGTTTTATAATTTCAGCTTCAAGCATTGCATCCCTAAGTGCGCGGTGCGGCTCTTGCTTCTTAATACCGAGATAATCCAAGCATTCTTGAACACTTGGAAGTTTGAATCCGTATTTCCAATGCGGGATTTTAAGATGATCGCGCATAATAGGCATCGGATCAAATATTGTATTTTCGATACGAATTCCATACGATTTGAGAAATCCAAAATCGAACTTTGCATTATACGCGCATGCAGGAAATTGATTGAATAATTTTTGTATTTCCGATTCAATTTTTTCAAATCTTTTTCCTGCAGATAACACTTTTTCTTTCGTAAGATCGGTATTCTCAAAAATCCACGCCTCTGCATTCAAATATTTATCCTTAATCAAGTTTGAGTATTCTTCGCTTATCTCTAATGTACTTGCGTCCAAGCTAGCGATCCCAATCTCGACAATCCGATCTGAGCTTGGATTAAGTCCGTCGGTCTCAAGATCGACAACTAAGATCTTTTTATAACTCCCTAAATCTTTCCAGTTCAATTTATTTCACCTTAACCTCTCCACGATCTTAAAGGTCTCAAATTCGCGGACCTCTTCATTATTTTCATTTTTCTTTGATATTGGCACCCTGACAAAATCCTCATCCTCTAATTCGTTATCCTCATCCTCGATTACACCGTATTTTACTAATTGTTTTGCCGACTCTAATTCCCTAATAATAAATTTTCTGACCGCTACTCTAATCAATTCACTTCGCGAGGGATAAAAACCGTTATCTCCGACAAGCTTCTTCATCGCGTCAATATATGATTCTGGCACATTTACAGTTACAATTCGCATTCTAATTCTCACCTCGCTCTCTCAGCGCCGATTTAAAAAAGGATTCGGCAACCTCCGAGTTTAGTTCATCTAATAGTTTAATTTCATCTTGCAGAAACTCGCTGAGCGCAACGCGGACCGCCTCACTTCTCGAAGGATATATTCCCAAATCAGTGAGCGATTTTATTGCGTTCACGTATGCTTCAGCAAGATTTATTGTTATACTTTTCATATTTTTCCTCCTAAATCTTAAATTTTAGAAAATATAATTCGACACACTCTGAAGTTTACCCCTCAGAATGCTGCGAATTACATTCTTTTTGCATACTTTTTTTCCAATCTTCGTAATCCCTCTCCCATACTTGTTTTACCCAAAACCTAAACAAATGCTTATGCAACTTCCGTGCATCTTCCTCTAACTCACTTCCACTAAACTCTAAATCTCCGCGCAGCCCGTTTACCTCGCTTAGAATCTCGATAAATTCATCTTTCTTGATTTTTATCATTTTTCATCTCCTCTAATAATTCATTTCTCCATTTTTTGATCAATCTTTTTGCTGCTTTTGAGTTAAAAAAATAAAAATTTGTATTATAATTGGTATTACAGTGCGTTTTATCCCAATGCTTATTTTTGAATTGCTGCTGCCAATCGAGAAAATTGTTCGTCATCTGATGAATCCTCCCCTCTCATGTCTTTCTCTGATTATCTTAACCAGAGATGGACATTTACAACCCGTTATGTTTTTATAATTATTTAAAAACCATTTGCTTCCCCTTTCCTCCTCCTCTTTTAACGCTCTTGGCGCAATAGCGATTATATACCGTGAGTTTTTCATAAATAATGGACTATGCTTTTTAGGAACGAAGATCTCGGTTTGGTCCCCAAGGATCTTGAGAAAATATTTTATCAGAGGTCTATAAAATTTCCTTTTATTTATTTTAAGAATATCAGGATCGGATTGATTATTTAACTCTAAAATTAAATCGAGAATATCTATTTCCTCATTTATAAAACACTTAAGAGATTCATTAAGAGAGTTATTATCCCGATCACCTACTGCAACCACACGCCCCCATCCCAAAGAAATGGCTCTCTTCTTATTATATTCCCAATGAAACCTCATTTAAAACCGCCTCCGTTATTCACCATCGAAAAGGTCCCTCCATTTTGTTGCTCCGCACCGCGGGCATACTTGCTTAACTTTCCACCACATTGTATCTGCATCAATATAAATCCCACAGCACTCACACCTCCGCCATTCTATAACGTCTAACCGCGGCGCAATAAAAATACAGAACTTATCATTATGTACTATCAAGAGCCCTTGCTCGTAGTTTCTATTTTTAGCACCTTGAAAACAAAATTGCGCATCCTTCACTCCAGTCACTCGCAGAGCGAAATAAACGAAATTTCGCTCGTAATCTCCATCGATCCCCTGTATATTAAAATGAGTATCTGCATAACCCATTTGCGCGCAATTAATTTCCTCTGCTTTCTCTATTTTATCTTGCACGTCTTTTGTCTTACACACGAATACTGTGTGCGAGCAATTAAATAACCCTGTAATGCCATTCCACTCCTCCTCGAAGAAATCCTCCTCCACGACATAATGATAATTCTTAAATGTTTTTGGATTGATATCTTCTCTAATATATCTCAAGAGCGGATTAAATGCTTTTGGATTACTGATCTCTAATTCGCCTTCGCTCACTTTCTTGCACCTCCGTTTTTCAGGAACTTAACGACCGCAATTCCCGCCTTTTTCAAGTAACGATTTTGCTTTTCTAATTTCTTAACCTTCTCTTCAAGATGTAGAAGGTAGTCTTGCAGCATATTTTCCTTGCTCATTAGTTACCCTCCTCATCATTTGCTAATTTAACGTAAAACGCATCATGATTGATCTGATAATTTTTCTTAGCAGCATTTTCCCGCAGATTTCTTACAAAATCCTCATCTAAAAAGGGATTTTGTCTATGCTCTAACTTAAAGAGCGCCTTGCTCATCATCTTATCGCTAATAACTCCTTTTACAAACCAGTAATGGTGCAGCGCGTCTAAGATCTTAGCTAAGTTATCAATCTCACTTACTTGCATCCTTATTATCCCTCCATTCCTTTCTCAGCGCAACTAATATCTTGCGAATTGATTCATAAACAGAATCTATCGTCTCTTGACACGTACTCCACTCTTCTAATACCTTGTAACACTCCCCCACTAAACCGCGGTCATCATTTTTATCTTCTAATATATAACATATATCATGTTTGATTAAACAATCATTACAATCTCCATAGAGATCTTTATCTACTTCACGGCAAAACGCACATTTCTGTTTTGCATAATATAGCGTCTCAACCGTTTTTCCTTGATGAGTCATTTTTAACACATTAAGCCATTTTAACACCGATTCACTATATAATTCTCTGAGGTATTTCATTTCTTGCTTTTGCTCCTTTGCTAATCCTTTTAGATGTTTTTTCTTGTTCCCTATCATTTTTAGTCATCCTCCTCCATACTGATAATATTGGTTTTGCAATCTCGGCAAATATAAAGCTTATGACCGTTTTTTTCCGTACAGAGATCATGCTCACTTACTTTATTATTGCATAATGTGCACTCTAATTCCCCGCCCTTGAATTTTCTGAAAGCTTTAAAATCTCCCTCATCTAATATAATTTCTGCAACACAGCACCAGTCAATCGTTGATGTTTTCCATTCCCCATTTTCTAAAGCATCAATGAAGATGCTTACAAAGATACTCTCTCCATAATCATCTTCATAGATAATATGTATTGTATCGGTGTCAGTCTTATAGATTTCATATCTTTCTCGCTCCTCGAGCCTAAAAAAATCTTTAGCTTTCTCTTTCGTGAACACATTTTCTCTCAAATACTCATAATTAGGCATCTAATTACCCTCCTCCAAGATTTTATATAGCTTTACTTGCTCTTTTCCATTACTTACCCAATATCTTAGGTGCCTTTTTCCGACTTCCTTTTCTATCTCTTTAATGAAC
Organism: Promethearchaeia archaeon; assembly: GCA_046483985.1. Classification (GTDB taxonomy): domain Archaea; phylum Asgardarchaeota; class Lokiarchaeia; order Sigyniarchaeales; family SOKP01; genus JAWOCD01. The sequence goes on along the minus strand of JAWOCD010000026.1, from coordinate 117 downwards.
TCTAAGACTCCACTTTCCGACTTCTCAGTAAACCAGAAATCGGAAACATCCTCGTCTGTAAACATTAGTTCATTATCCCTCACAACGAGAGTAAAAAGGCAAGCGCAAAATTCGTCA
>JAWOCD010000079.1:0-3424 GCA_046483985.1 Promethearchaeia archaeon | reverse complement strand
TCTATTATTGAAAGGAAAGAGCCAGCTTTTTCTAAATGCTTTTTCCAAACTTCCTTATCAGTTAATCCAATAACAGAATATTCGGTTCCAATAAGTTCCGAAAGGTTTTGCTGTTCACAGGTATAGCATAGATAAGACTCCAGCTCCCGTCTTTTAATAATAATCAGATCACAATTCTGACAAAATTGACAGTCTATATTAAAGGTTACAATTAGGCTATGGTTAATCTCAACGACCAAATAGAATAGTTTGTCCTTCATTTTTATATTTGAATCGCACTTTGGGCAAAGATCGTTAAATTATAAATTATAAATTATAAAAGTGGATTCCGGGATTAAGATTAAATTAATTATTTATAAGGTATCATGATTCCGATCCGTATTTTTGTTCAATTTCTTGAGGTGTCATCTCTTCGATGTTTATTCCCATATTTTCTGGGTCAAAATTATCCCCGACCCATTCGGATAACTCAGAATGCCTGGGATGTTTTGGATCATCTAATATCCCAAGAAGGTCTTTGTATCCCCAAGGTCCTCCACAATCCTCTGGTGGACCTGCCCGTTTTCCTCCTACGCATATTGGTTTTTTAAAATCCTTTTTATATGGGAAAACCTTTTCTAATTTAATTTCATGTTCCCAGTTATCGCCAAAATCATAAAGATACCACAATCTTTTTACGTTCATTCCAAAGATATCATATAACCTCACTTCTTTTTCATTTAGCTCGTTTTTTGAAGGTCCAGGAGCAAACAATCCTGCAGCCCCTTTGATACGAATCTGGGATCTCCGATCTTTCTCAGGAAAGAAGAAAAATTCATGTGGATGAGCCTCCTTCCAATTAAACCACTTTTGAATATGTTTATGAAGGACTTGTAGATTTTCTCTGTTTAAAATTAAAATACGACGCCAAATCGGTGGTGAAATATTGGAGATTGTTATCTTTAATTGATAAATTTGTTTTTGAATATCTCCAGATGGTTTCGAATCGATTATCGCACGGAATTTATTTATTTTTTTTGCGTTTGAGAACTTTGACCATTTCTTAGTTTCACCTTTACCTTTCCGTTTACTTCTCCTTGACATTTTCTCTTTTTTTGCTTTTTCCTTCTTTTGTAACTCTTTTGGTAGTTTCATAATCTTATCTTGTTCATTTATCTAATTGCATGAGTAGTTAATTAAATATAAAATTCTTTTCTTATAAAATTATAACTCTTAATCAGGGGGAGTTATAACATTTTTTTAAATTCAATTGGTTCTTTAGTTAATTTCCCTAATTTCTCACTAAATTTATTTTTTAATCTTCAACCCCGTTGTTTCCCGCTCTTTCACCGATTCTGGAATTTGGATCCAAAAGTTGCCTTTCAGATTGAGCTCCCTCAAGTTTGGAAGGTCGGCAAGGGTAGCCGGGATTTCACGTAATTTATTTGAACTCAGATTAAGATATTCAAGTTCCTTCAAATTCCCGATACCGGAGGGTAAAGATCGCAGCTGATTTGAACTCAGATTCAAACGCTTTAAATTCCGGAGATAACAGAGCGGTGTCGGAAAGTCCCGAAACTGATTCAACCGCAAGTTCAAGGTTTCAAGGGACGGTAAAAGACCAAATGATTGCGGCAGCTTTTTCAAATTATTGCGTCGCAAGCTCAAGCTCGTGAGATTCGAAAGGTCATCAATTGTTGGGGCGATGTGCTCGATGCTATTGGAGTCCATAACTAATTTTCGAAGCAAAGGTAAGTGGGTAAGGTGAGAAGGAAATTCGGTGAATCGATTATGATCCAAACGGAGTAACTCAAGGTTAGGCATCTGCAAAATCGGTTTCGGAAAATTACTGATAAAATTCTGGCTTAAAAATAATGCTTTTACAGAGGAAAGTTTTGAGATGAGGGGCGGGAGGTTTTTCAGGCGACAACGCGGCAAGGAGATCCCGGTAACGTGTCCTTTTTCCTCCTTATAACCCAGTTGTTTATTTGTAATAGTTTCACGGCGCGGGATTTCTTTTCCAATAATTGAACGCAGGGAACTCAGATAGGTTTTTCCTCTTGATTTGTTCTCCTCTTTTTTGAGAGAACCATTATTTTCTCCTATTTCTTGTTCACTTTTCAGGGGTTTCAGGCGTTCTCCGCATTTTGGACATTTTTGGGCGCGCGGGGGGCACAAATTCCCGCAAAACGGACACGGTCGCCGGATAATTTTATGAGGGGAATTTTGTTTCATACAATATTCTTAGAATGAAGATTTATAAAAATTTCTTTAAAAATGCCACAGTTCTCTCTTTAGGGCTTCATAGACATTAAACACAATCGGACAAATCGAATAATTTTCCACAACCCCCAGCAATCTGCAAGTAAACCCGGATTTATGCAAATAAGGATATGCTCGGCATTCCTTAGGGCAAACCTCATGAATTTGACACCGATTATCCTTTAAAAAGGGACAAGGTCTTTCCTTAAAGATTGTATTGCAGCAGTTCCTACAACTTTTGCAATCTATTTTCGATAAAAAATCTTCGTAAAGGCCGTGCACGATTTCGTCAATTTGGGACGAAGAAACATCGCATACTTTTAGGAAGGTTCGAAACTCAAGATTCTCCCTTTCCCGCTCCTTTCCAAGCTCCTTAATTTTCTTAAGATCCGTTTCTATCATAGCTAACTAATGAGAAATAAATAATTGAAGATCTGAAATGCTAGAAGCACTTAAAGTTTTCGATGAGATATATAATCTCTAATCTCATGAAAAAGACGGTTTTCTAATCCTTGTTGTTCCATCTCATTCCACCACCAGCCAAATTCTTCCGTAAATTTTTTCGAGTGGATTTCAAACCAGCGGTATATTTTGCTCGCGTCGATGAACCCCCTCTCAGAAGATTGGAATTGCTCCTCATAATCCGGTCCTAAATTCATTTTTATGGCTAAAATATCGTAGCGGGGGCCAATATTGTCTTTGGGATTACTTTTCAGCAAATTCCTGAAAATTTCTAGGGCCTCTTCGGTCTTTCCCTCTTCCCATCGGAGGAGCGCCCCTTGTTGAATCGCTCTTATAATGTGACGGTTTTCAAGCCACCCCCACGACAAAACTTTCGGGAACTTCCCGTCTTTATTCACCACTCTGAGCATTGCTTTTCGAAACGCCAACTCCCTAATTTTTCTCGATCGCTCGATCTTTCCCTCATCGTACAAAATATCCGCTAACATAAGATAGGGATCAAAATAGCGGCGGTCTTTCTTGATTAAACCTTTCATTTTTCTTTTAAGATCATGCACAAGGAAATGTCTATCAAATATCTCGTAATATTTCGATGCAACTTCCCGATGCTCATCATCTATAAATTCTTCTATTTGTTTTTTCCTTTTCGCATTTCTTATCTCCAACATATTTAGTAGGTATTCGGACTTTTATATATAGTATTTTATTTGTCCCGTAATAT
>JAWOCD010000066.1:0-2667 GCA_046483985.1 Promethearchaeia archaeon | reverse complement strand
GCTATTCAACAATTAAAAATTCTTTTAAACTCTTTTGGGATGAATGAGCAAGAAATTCAAGAAGATTTAGAAAAATATAGAAATAATCATAAAAAAACTTCAAAGTTGTGAACCTAAAAGCACTTTTTGATAATTAAGAATATTTTTATATAGCAAAATTTTTTTCTTATCTTTAGAAAACATAACAAATTCTTGAGTTTATAAGATAACATTTTTTTTATAATTTTAATCTTCTTAATTCATTGTATGACGACGACATTTTTTTAACTTTCTTCATTTTCATTTTCATTCCTAAATATTCCTTAATTCTTGACGAATAATCCATTCATTTCACGTAGCAATATTCCTCATTTCAAGATTAGTGTAGTGCCTAACAATCGAACTATCATCCTTAGTTAAGACTTATTAATAATATGAAATATCCGATTATTTTAAATATGCGTATGACCTAATATATACCATGGTTCATTTAATCAAAAAAGTAATTAAAGGCAATACCTACCTTTATCTTGCAGCGAGTGCCCGAATTGATGGAAAACCGAAAAGAATTTGGCAAAAATATCTGGGTCCCGAAGATAAATACAATGAATTAACGAAATTGATGATGGAACCTGCGCCAAACATAACAACGCTTGATTTTGGACTCCCGATTGCACTCTTACAATTAGTTAAAAAACTCGAGCTCATTGAGATTATTAACGAATGTACGAACAAGCGATCCCAAGGTCTCTCTGTAGGGCATTATATTGTTTTGGCAGCTATTAACAGGTGCGTAAAGCCTACCTCTAAGGCAAAACTGCGCCGCTGGTTCGAGCACACCGCCCTTTTCAAGGAATTTCCGTCCATTGACACCTATTTAGATTCCATGGCATATACGAATCATTTCAAGTACTTAACTCCTGATGTCATCGAGAAGATCGAAGTATATATTAATAAGAAGTTAATTGAAGAATTTAATGTGTCCATGAACACGTTGTTTTATGACCCGACTAATTTCTTTACTTACATCAATCCAAATGAGGGTGTGGAACTTCCAAGACACGGTCATTCTAAGGAAAATCGATTCACGCTCAATTTGGTGGGATTGACCTTGTTTTGTACGAAGGATGGGGGGCTGCCAGTATTTCACGATATCTATCCCGGAAATGTTCAAGATGCTAAAGCATTCAAAGAACAAGTTCCGCACTTACTTGAGGGGTTAAAGCGAGTGAATATCGATCCCGAGGAGATTTGCCTTGTATTTGATAAGGGAAACCTTTCTCCGGAAGCTTTTGAGCAAATCAAAGATGCTAATATTCGGTTTATCTGTTCCATCCGTCCTAGCACGCAAAACGAATTTGACGAGTTAACACCTGCCGATTTTCCACTCAAAAAACTTCCGAATGGAAAGGAGATCGGCGTCTTAGAATTTGAACGGCAACTATACGGAATAGGTGGCAGACTTTTGGTGGTGTATAATCCACGCATGAAAGCATGGCAAGAAAAAAATCTCAAGGTAAAACTCGAAAAGAAAATTAAAACTGTTCACGAATGGTTTACTGATCGTCTGAACGTGAAAAAATGGAGAAAACCGGAAAATGTTGAGAAAAAAATAAAAAGTATCCTTAAGACCAAGAAACATCTCGAATTAGTGGATTATTCCGTTTCTGGGACATTTGGAAATGTCTCGTATCATATAACTCTCAATGAAAAGGCACTGAAAAACCATCTGGATACGCTCGGGAAGAGCTTTTTTCTCTCCAACCATCCCACTATGGCACCCTTAGATCTCGCATGGGTATATCGGCAACAGTACACGGTAGAAAGAGCATTTAAATACATAAAATCCCCTCATCTCCTCTCCATACGCCCGATGTTCCATTGGACGGATGATAGTATCCGCGGGCATTTATTCACCTGCGTACTTGGACTATTACTTTTAACGCTCTTGACCCGAGAAATCCAACTCGGTTTTAAACAAATGAGTCTTTGGAATATCGTGGATCTTCTTTCAGAAATCGAATTAGCAATTGTTGATTACGAGGGGTCCAAAAAGACCATCAAAAAACTTGTTGAGATCTCTTCAGAAGCTACGGAATTGTCTCAATTTTTAGAGCTCGAAGCATTTATATAAATTGTTTTTTGTGTAATCCCTAACTTTTTTATCACATTTATAGATAATGCCATCTTTCATAGTTATAGAGAAAAAAAAACTTGAGTTCTTGTTAACTTATAAACTCAAGAAATTATATATTTTTTTAATTACATCGTCTCTTTTCGTTTTTTATCATGCAAGTCTTCCTTTAATCTTTCATTTTCAGCAACTCTTTCTTGAGTCAAAGGATAGAAATATAGCAAAATTAACGCAATTACCAATACAATTACTGGCCAGTAAATTTGGACAATTGGAAGTATTATTGGTCCTTGAGCAGGATCTCGAAGCTCATAATCTCCCCACCCTGCCCCACCAAAAACTAAAGCAAGAACGATAAGATTTATGGCACCAGATAATCTATTAAATAATGCAACCACTCCGTAATAAGCTCCTTCTCTTCTTACACTAATACCGGAACGTACTTCATCATCATCAATCAACTCGGCTATTCCTTGATCATAAATATATAAAGACCCCCCAAGCCCAATTCCAACGAATATAATGAATATGTATGCAGTTAATTCATCGGTTGC
>JAWOCD010000062.1:0-2723 GCA_046483985.1 Promethearchaeia archaeon | reverse complement strand
CTTGACTTTCAAAGATAAAAGTTCATGAATTCATATTTTTCATTTTAGATAAATTTTGTCGTATAGTTCCAGAGGGCATTCGTTCTTATACCATTTCACGTGAGATTTTGAAACTTCTTAAAAATGCGAAAATAATTCGACAAATTTTAGCATTTCTCTTTCTATATTAATTCTTTTATCTTGTAGTTCGCTTGTTGACGGACAATTATGGTTTGAGCTGAATTGAAACAGACAAATCTTTTAAGGGCGTGGTGGCAAATCCTATTACATGATCAATCAATTTTTATTTCTTTAAACCGAAAGCTTAAATAGATGTAGTGGCAATATATATTCATGGTATTTCTTTTTGAAAAAAATGTCAAAACAAAAAGTAAAACTTACACATATATCTGTCTGGGGCAAACAAAACGCGTAAATGGTAAATCCAGACGAGTATGGGAAACAATTCTATGCCGTAAGGATCAAGTAAAGGAAAGTCTTCCAGAGATAAAGCGAAAGCTGTCCCGAAACCCTCCAGAGCCCGTAGAGCGAGAGTTTGGTCTTGTTTATGCTCTCTATGCGATTTCCAAGGAGATCGATTTAATTGCAATCATTAACGAATTCACGGCTAAGCGAGACCAGAGTTTTTCGGTCGGGGAATATCTCACCTTATTGGCGATAAATCGCGCAATTACGTTAAATTCCAAGAGTCAAGTCCGAAAATGGTTTAATAAAACGCCGCTTTCACGGCAATTTCCCGGGTTTTCTGAGTGTTTAACCGCACAAAATATTCTAAACCAAATGGGATATTTAGACCGGGAGGTTATTCGGAGCATCGAAGAGACGGTTTGTAAAAAAGTGTATTCTGAGTTTGGGTTAAAATCCGATTGTTTCTTATTTGACCCGACCAATTTTTTTACCTACATTCGAGAATACAAGAAAAACACCATCGCCCAACGGGGGCATAACAAGAAAAAGAGGAATGACCTTCGGCAGGTTTCCATGTCCTTATTGGTAACTCGAGACGAATGCAATATACCGTTGATGCACGAGACCTATGAAGGGAATATCCCGGATGTCTCGCACTTTAAGCAAGTGCTCACGCTCCTAGAAAGGCGTTTTAAAGCAATGGGGGTTGATTTACCCAATATCACGTTAGTCTTTGATAAGGGGAACAATTCAGAGGAGGCCTATAAGTTTTTGGATTCTAAACAGATCCATTTTGTCAGTAGCATCCGTCCTTCCATGAAAGTCTCAAAACCGCTCTTGACCGTGCCTTTGTCCCAATATGAAGAATTATGGACAAAAGAAAACGGAAGGAAGGTGTTTGGATATCGAACAAAGACAAGCGTATATCTCGGTAAGGGGGAGCAAAATACGTTAATTGTCACCTTTGACGAAGATGCGTTTGCCTTACAAGAGCATAGGCTTGACAAGAAGATTGATACGGCAATTTTAAAATTGAAGGCTTTCATTAAAGATAAGTTGAATTCTAAGCCGCAATGGAAGGACCCTAAAAAAGTAGCGACCAAGATCGAGCGTGATATCCTTACTACCAAAAAATTACGGGCACTTCTCCCGTATTCCATTGAAAACGCAAGTAATGGGCTAAAAATAGCGTGGAAACTCGATGAGAAAGCCCGAGAAGAATCTTTGAAACCCTTAGGGAAGTCACTGATTTTTTCCAACAGGAATGAGTGGAGTACTTTGGAGATCGTAAGAACATATCGTGCGCAAATCAATGTGGAACGTCAATTCAAGGAATTAAATAAAAGAGAGCGGATCAGCGTGATGCCCATGTATGTTTGGACCGATCGGATGATCCGTGTACATTTATATATCAGCGTGTTAGCGTTGCTTCTTTCCAATCTCCTCTATCGGAAGATACGCTTAGCCGGCATCACGGCTTCGAAAGATCAATGTTTCGAAGCGTTGGAGGAGATAAAAGAAATCCAACTGCATTACGATGATGGGGAGCCTCCTGAGGTGCTTCTTACTCGGATGTCGTCTTTCCAGCGTAGGTTGTTCAAGATTTTGGGTTTGAAGCGCTTTCAAAAAAAGTAATTTTGATATAGTGGCAAAAAATAAATCTTTTTTAGAGAGAAGCCCCCAGATCCAATTATAAAAAATAACTTTGAAAGTCAAGTCCTAAGAAAAAGATTAAAATCGTTTATGCCTTGCCCGATCAAGAAATTTCCGATGAGATGCAGCGGAATTTAAAACTGATTCGAGATAAAGGTGAATTCATACTTAAACGCCATATTTAAAATCAACTCCACATGGTTTTCCGATACGACTGACATAGTGATGCTAACTCTCTATTTCGAAGAGCATGAGAATACGCATTTTTTTAAAGAAATATTAGAAGATACCATTTCCAAACTCTTAGGCTTACAAAACCTCAGCAAAGTGCTTTATGTCAATACTCCTCACGCAGATAGAGAAAGTTATAGTTTATTTGGCAGAATGATCCAAATTCTGACCGACGGCTTTTTTGAAGCAAATAAATTACACGCCACTTATAATTTAGGATTGGCAGAAATTCTCATATTGGGAGGAGAGAGTACGGGAAAAACTGCAATTGTGGATTATTTGATTCATGATAAATTCATTCCGCAAGCCGCTCCAACGCTGTCTCCGCAAGTGTATGATCTTATTTTTGAAGAGACCGATTTCCGAGTTCTTGATATCTGCTGTGAAGAGCATGTTAAGGAAGTATTCGAAGAGCATCCCATAGAACCAGG
>JAWOCD010000004.1:0-82116 GCA_046483985.1 Promethearchaeia archaeon | reverse complement strand
GTTAAACTTTTTCTTATGTACTTGGGAATCTGTAGATTTTTATCATAGACGGCAAAAGAAAACACCGCCCTTTAGGGCGTGGTAGTTCAAGTATTTTGTAGTTTTAACGATCTGCGAAAGAAGTCCCCATCCCTTTAGGGTGGGGATGAATTTTGTATATTATACAAACATTTTTATATTTGGTTTGAATTCAATTCCATTCCCTATATTAAAAATCGTTATATATGTGCTTGTACTTTCTTATAATATGTCTGATTTAATAGAAATTTCCAAATCCATCTATTCAAAAATTGCGGTTTTAAGCATTACATTTCTATTTTTCATCGAATTGAGTACCAGACTAGTAGAATCCATCTATATGTTGGACTTGCTCAACTTAGCGTTGGATGAAAAGGTTTTGGGCCTCTTATTCTTTTTCTCTCCGATATTACTTGTCTTTTTGAAAAAGGATGTACCTGAAAAAGTACCAGAAATTTTGGTCACGCTTCTATTTATATGCCGAATTTTAACCCCACTATTGAAGCCAAGTTACAAAATCATAAGCTCGGGAATTGGAGTTGCTGGCTTTTTGCTTTTTCTTCCCCTTTATTTAAGTTCTGGACAAAATGAGAAAGAAAGGAGTGATGAGAAATCGTTTTGCCTTGGTGTTGCCTTAGCTTTCGCGGTACTGTTATTAATTTTATTTCGAGCTTCTAATTCCACTGTAGATATTTCCATGTATAAAAATTTCCAAATAATTGGATGGGGACTTGCTGGATTGGGAGTCTTCCTTCTGTTTTTGGGAGCCTTACAAAGTAATAGAAAACAAAAAAAAATCACAAAACCTAATAATTTAACTGCCAGAGGGACATTAAAGGTGTATCTTTTGATCTTGGGGTTAATTGGTATTTTATTGCTTAGTTATTTTGCACTTAATAGTCCTACGGTAATTGCTCGTTGGACAGAAGGGAATTACATTGCGATTACATTAATTTTATCTGGCGCAATTGTAAGCTTTATAATTTTAATAATTAAAACCGGGTTTTTCAAAAAGGTTAATAAAATCACTCTATTACTGTTGAATGCCGCATTTATTTTCTTATTATTTCTCACAATCTATATCCATACGGTCCCTTTTCCTTCTGGTCCAGAAGCTGAACCAGTTTTTGTTAATTCCCCCTCTCCATGGTATTATTCCATTCCCTTGTTTTTAATGCTAATTTTATCCCCGGTCATTTTCGTTGATTTCATATTGGTTACTAGAGAATTGAGAAATCTCAGACCCAAAATCTCTACTTATGGAACAAGTTTCACTCTGGGGGGTTTATTTTTTATTTTAATGGCCCTTATCTTAATATTCACGAATGTCTGGGGATATATTGGTATGGTAAGTTTAATCTTTCGTAATCTGTTTTGGCTTCCCTTTTTGGGTCCTGGAATTATAATTGTGTGCGCAGTTGTTGTGATCCAAAAGCAGAACATCAATTTAAAGATAAAGCTTCCTAAAATGACCAAAAAGATTTATATGGTTATTTTTTCCTTGATTTTATTTGGAGGAATAAGCACGGGAGTCCTCATCTCAACGAAATTACCCAGTAAAACGCCTTCTCAAACACCAGACACTTTAACTGTATTTACCTATAATGTTCAACAAGGAGTGAATATCTCTGGGGAAAAGAACTACGATAACCAGTTACAACTAATAAGAGAAATTGATCCCGATATAATTGGCTTACAAGAATGTGATACAGCTCGTATTTCTGGAGGCAATTCGGATTTAGTTCGGTATTTTCAGAATAAGTTATCAGCAGAGGGAGAATTTTACTATTCCTATTATGGACCAAAAACAGTGACGGGGACATACGGTACTGCGCTCCTCTCTAAATATCCAATAAACGATGCTAAGGTCTTCTTTACATATAGTGATGTGGATGAGATTGGAACAACGGAAGTGGAGCTTCAAATGGGAGACAAGAGTTGTGTTGTATTTGTGAACCATCCGGCGGGAAGTCAAGAAACCAAATTAGCTCATGTTAATGCTCTCAAAGAACGCGCTAAAGGTAGGGAAAATGTTATTGCATTGGGAGACTTTAACTTTAGACAAGATTCCGTTTATTATAATGAGGTAGTTTCTACTCTAGACGATGCATGGTTAGAAAAGTGGCCCAATGCCACTGATGATTTAGGATTAAATATGACGGACCGTATTGACCATATATTTATCTCAGAAGACTTTTCAGTGAATAAAGCTCGATTCATCACCGAACCGCAATCTGACCATCCGGCGTTATGGTCTCAAGTTGGGTGGTAATGGATAATTAATTCTTTTTTTTTTTGTAACCTTATATATTTAAGGTTAAAATCTTGTTCTTTCTTGATATTAGCACTCAGATATCGCTTTATACCTATATTTATCGAACAAATATTATTCAATTCCATTTCAAACGGTGCAGGATTGATTTGCTCAGCTTGATAGATGTAGAAGTTCTTGATATATGGAATATATCTGATTCCTATAGACTTTTGCTCATCATTCAATTTCATAATACTGTTATATAGTATTTGGAATAATATAGATGTAGTCTTTGTCAATACGATACCAGTTGACTCGATAAATGAACAACTTGGGTAAGGGCTACTCGGTCTTGTAGTTCTTAAAGTAACTCGGTATGGATACCTTGTGGTTTATATTATTGGAGTTGAGCGAGTTCCAAAAAGATTTCCACATTTTGTCCAATTTTCTAACTATTTAATGAGAATACGCAGAAACTAACTCTTTATAGAGTTCGTGGTGTTTTAAGTCGTGATATTGCTCCATATAGGATGGAAATTCTTTATCCTTATCGAAAAAAGATTCTCTTCTGTAATAATTAGCTAAGTTCCAGATTGCACTACTTCTGACCAACATAAGTATTAGTATTAGTCCAGAGCATACATAGTATATAGTATTTCCATCATTTAAATCTCTTGATTTATGCGGTTCTCAGGCTAAGATTAGGGCAAAATCATCCACGTCCTAAAGGACGGGGTATTCCTTTGCCTCTAATGATAAATAAAATAGATTTTTATTTGAAAACTCTTATTTTTAATTGTATATATTTTTGAAATCTAAAATTTATCGAATATGGAAAGAAATGAGGATCGGATGACTAACTACGAAGAACTAATAAGACCTAAGCACATCATTGAACATATGCGTGATAGTATTGTTATTATCGGCACAGAAGGTAAATTTAAATATGTTTCTCCTCAACTTTCTAACTTATTGGGAGGAGTAAAAGTTGAGAAAGGTGATAATATTTTTAATATTGTTCATCCTAGTCTTATTCCCTTTTGGAAGAATGAGTTTCAAAAAGCAATAGAAAAAGAACATCTAAACAAAAAACAAAAGATAGAAACTCGTCTTATCCATAAAGAAAAAAAATTTATATATGTTGAATGTCTAGCGAGTAATTATTTCGATAAAGAGGGGAAGCTCATTGGATATATTGTTTCAATTCGAGATGTTACAGAACGTAAAAAGATTAAAGAACGTTTGACAAAAGAAAAGGAAAAGTATAAACTTTTAACGGAAAACCAGAAAGATGTAACAATGTCTATATCCCTTGAAGGAACCCTACTTTATTGCAGTCCGGCAGTAAAAGAATTTGGAGGTTATGACCCAGAACAAGAAATAGGAGAACCTATAGAAAAGTATATTGCCTCAAAATCTGACCTTACTAAAATTTTAAACATAATTGAGGAAGCTATAAAAGACAAACAGCATAGGGTGATAGAGCTCTATTATCAACCTAAAAAGGGAAAACCCTTTCCCATTGAAGTGACTGCATCTCCTGTTATGGTTAATGGTCAAGTGAAAAAATTTCACTGCATTATGCGGGATATCTCAGAACAAAAACAGGCAGAACAAAAATTAATGGAATCTAAGAAAGAGCTTCAGGAATTAAATAGAAAATTAGAGGAAAAAGTAAAAAAAAGGACAAAAAAACTGGAAGAGTCCAAGAAAAATTTAGAAGAAAAAAACCTTCGATTAAAAAAACTGGATGAAATTAAGAATAATTTTATCTCCATGACAGCCCATGAATTAAAAACACCTCTTACCTCAATATATGGATATATCGATTATATCCTCCTTGCATATAGGGATAAAATTGACCAATCGATTATAGATGATTTACATATTGCTCAGAGAAATGTAAAAAGATTAAAAAAACCTATAAATCAACTTTTAGATGTAATGAAAATAGAAGAATCTACGATCAAATTAAACAAAACCAAGACAAATTTCAAGCAAGTATTAAATGCATGTATCAACGAACTCCAAATTCTAATAACTCAAAAAGATCAAGAACTCACCCTTCAATTGGAAGAAAATTTGACATTAAATATTGATTCTGAACGAATATTTCAAGTTTGTTCCAACTTATTATCCAATAGCATTAAATTTACTCCAAAAGGAGGGCACATTATCATTTCTGCAAAAAAGGAGGAAGATAAATTCATTTTTAAAATTAAAGATAATGGACGTGGTCTTTCCGAAACAGAAAAACGATTTATTTTTAAAAAACTCGAGAAACTTGGACTAAATATTGATAGTTATCCTCGAGGAAAAGGTACAGGATTAAGTCTTTTTATTTCCAAGGGAATTATAGAGGCACACGGCGGTAGACTTTGGGCAGAATCGGCAGGTAAAGAAAAAGGCTCAACCTTTATTTTTTCACTCCCTCTTAAAAACTCTGGGAAAACCAGAAGAAATAGTTCTTGAAAGAAATGATTTATATTGAAAAAGAAAATTCCAGTTCTCCTTTCCCATTCTGTTTCCATCTCTTTTTGAGTTCTGTAAAGGCTTTTTCCAGAAGTTCGGGTTCAGAATATAATCTTAATACATAATTCTTAATATAAGCGTCATATTCCTGTTTCTGATCTTTAAGCGAATCAAAGTATGCATCAAACAACTTTAAATAAATAAGAAAAAGATTCTGGTTTTTTTCCATCATTTTGAGATACAAATCAAAGGGAAATTTCTTTTCTTTTTTTTCATATTGTAATGTTTCTTCAAACTCTCTAATCTTAATCTCTTTTTCTGTGGGTTGATTGGAGTTTGAAAGGATTCCTAAATTATATTGTTCTTGTCTCATCTGGTAAATTGCTTTTGCTCCTTCTTTAAAATCTTGGTCATTAAGTGTCCAAAAATACTCACATAAGGTTAAATAAAGAGTCTGCGGATTGATTTGTAACCCCTCGGAAGGGTCTTGGGGTATAGCCGGCGTTCTATAGGAAAGTGGATATGCTCGACATGTTTTCGGTCTCCATTTGTATATTCCGCATTTTTTAGTTTTTTTATTAAAGTAAGGGCAAGTCTGCTCCTCATCGGGAAGAAGATAAAAAATTCCATCAACTTTCTCTATTTTTTCTTTAAAAGAATTATCAATCTTTTTCAATTGGCTAAGATCAGAGGGTAAGAGCATGATTGCATCAAGATTCATGCAGCATTTTCCACAATTATTACAATCCATTATAATCCAGCCGCCTAATTTATATTAATACGTTTTGTGAATATATCAAGTAAACCTAATATTAGAATATTATTCTTATTCTTCAAAAAAAATGGTATTGCAGACATTTTCAGAGATAACGGAAACCCCCAATTTATAAAAAGATCACGTCTTTATCTGTGGATACCCCCGCTTGGATGCTTGGTAACTCTATAAAGACTCTTTCGCAAGCTAACACTTAAGCTTTCTGAAGTGATTTTTTGATAAATTGAACCGCGTCCAAAAAATTTTTGGCAATATAGGTAGGTTGGATACAATTCTCTCCTAATTCGTGTTTATGTTTTTTTCCATGTCCAGTCAACAGATAAATGGTCCTACAACCCGCATCCACACCTAATTTAACATCGGAGGGATGATCACCAATCATCCAAGATTTTTCTAAATTAATTGGAAATTTTTCTGTTAAATATTCTATAGATCCTAATTTCGGTTTCCGACAATTACAGTTCTCTTCTTTTGTATGAGGACAATGAAAGGTTTCTTGGATTTTTATTCCTTTTTTTTCTAACACATTGACTAAATGATCATTGAACTTTTTAAAATCATCATAGGTATAAAATCCTTTCCCAATCCCTGATTGATTTGTGATTATAAAGAAGGAAAATTGTTCTTTTAAACGTCGCAATCCTTCAATTACCCCAGTTAAGAGTTTAAAATCGCTGACTTTGTGCACATATCCAGGATCATAGTTTAAGGTACCGTCTCTATCCAAGAAAATAGCCTTCATTCTCTTCTACATAATTTTTTTCTTTTTATTTAAAGTAAATGAAAATACCCCTTTCAGAAGTGTAATACAATAAAATAAAAAATAAAAGGTGGTGTTGATAAATAGATTTATTATTCCCCTAAGAGCTCCTTTACCTCTTTTTTACCCTCTTCAGACTCTTCAGCTTGTTGCTTATCTAGCTTATGAAGCAGGTATTCGAACTCTCCAACATGTTCTTTTTCTTCTTTTGCGATATCCAATAAAACTTGTTTTAAATCTGTATTTTCCGTTAAATTTGCCATTTGTTCATATAAGTTGATCGCGTCAAGTTCAGCCAGTATGCCAGTTCTCAAAATTTGTTTGTCGATATCTTCTTTCCTAATTTTATCCAAGCGAATTGGAATTTTTCCTAATGTCATTTTTATTCCTTATGTTTGATATTCTTGAATTGTATGTATTCCTTAGTTTTACTAATTATATAAAAATATTGTATTTGAATTATTTATGAAGATAGTCAGAAAATGTCTGGACATATCGGGACAAGCCGACAATGCCCTTGATCCTCTCTTTTTCTTTTCGCCAATCTTCAATTTGGAAAGACGGACAATCTATTGGATCTTCTGCCCTTATGGGCGAAGTCAAGTAACTGATCAATATATTCAGGCGGTATTATTTTTTCTTTCCTTTTCTCCAAGAACCGTGGTTTTTTCTATGCTTTGATGGAATAATTGATTGCCCTATAGTCCATTTTTGTAATTTTAATTGGACCGTAGTTTTTATGCGGTTTTTTTTTTATATATCTTATAATTTTGCGCAATACATAATTCATAAAAATCATATTTAAAAGGAGTTAGGATCTAATTGTAAGGTATATGATCCATTCAAAAAAGGTAAATAAAAAATCGAAAAGTGATTAAATAATGTCAGATTTAAACGAATTATATCAAAGTGCCGATTGGAAAGAAGAAAAGCATAGCCCTGTGATTGAAATATTAGGTAACCCTGTTAAAGGGGATCCATTTGATATTAAATTAATGATTGGAAAGGAAATTCATCATCCCAATACTACAGAACATCATATCCGATGGATTAAAGCACTCTTTTTACCAGAAGGAGAAAAATTCCCTTATGAGTTGGGGAGATTTGAATTTAATGCACATGGAGAATCTGTAGAAGGTCCAGACACAAGTACAGTCTATACCGAGCCAGCAACAGTAGTTTCCCTTAAGACCGAAAAACCGGGCAAATTAATCGCGTTTTCATATTGTAATATCCATGGACTTTGGCAGAGTGAAAGAGAGATAAGTTTTTAAACATTGAAAAACCCAAGAAATATAGGTCTAATACTCTTTATTATTTTTTTATTTTCGTAACATATTTAAAAAAGAGTCTCTTTTTATTCACCTTTTTTAACTTATAGCGAAAGAAGGAATCATTTCTGGATAGATGGAGAGGGTTTTCTATGGCGCACAGCCCTAAGATATGTCCACCAGCGGACTCTTAGTGCACTCGTAGAAATCCCCTTCCTTTAGGGGGTGCTTCAACTTGAATTCTCGATGATAGAAGTATATTCATTTTTAAGTAATTTAAGATGTCGTAATGCAACTTTTTTACTTATTTCCTTACTTTTCAAGCTCCTATAAATTTTATCGAGTAAATACTCTGCAAATACTTTACTTCCTTGTATATCCGTTAAAAGAAAAATCCATGTTATTTGCTTGCTGTCTCGATAGGTATGTATAATCTTTGCTTGCTTTAATTCGGCGAGGGCTTTATTAATATACTTCTCGTCAATATTCAAAGTTTCGATTAATTTTTTCTTACTGATAAAATTCTCTCTTAATTTCTCAATAATTTGGAAATCTTCAGGTTTACTGATTAATTTCGAAATGAGTTTTATATCCTTAGGGCCAATTTCATAATGTTTAAAAAAATTTTGAACGGCACTAAAATAGCTTTCTTTTAATTTCCGATTGATATCTAATTTTCTTAAATTTTCTATACACTTTTTTGCCGGTAATCGCATTAAACTAATATCATATAAAAGAAAATAATAGGTTTTGGAAGAATTACTATCTTCGCTTATCTTTTCTCTAACCAATAAGTTAAAATCCTCAAACGGCGAGATTACATCATCTAAGTCGTTTATTTTTATTTTTAATTCACGTGAAATCCACTTAATTAGGGATTCTTCGTCAATCGCCCCATCTCTTAAAATATTTAGAATTAAATTCTGTATATCGTTCTTGTAAAGAAGAGCAAATCTTTGTTCTAGTGTAAATTTATTGATATTAGTGGTTAGACGATAAGTATGAGATATTGTTTCATTTAACTGCGGGGAATCTATTTTATTAAGTAAAGATGTACTGATTTCTGGTAAGATCTTTTCATATAAATTCGCTTTTTCATCATTCTTCAAAATTAGCCCAATTACATATTGATCTTCAACATTCTTATTTTTACTGCCGGCAGAATAACTTAAAATTGAATTATCACCTAGTTTTAAACCAATAATCCCTCTAGACTCTGCTAATGAATGGGAGGAGAAAATTGCCAATAAATCGTCTTCAGAGAATTCATTTAATAAATCATCTGGATGGCTTTCCTTTATGTATGCTCCATAATTATCATTCCATCCAACGATAAAAATCCCTAACGGCATTAAAGATCTTCCTTACTTTTTTTGAAATATTATATAATATTAAATTATTTTTTTAAAATAAATAACCTAAATTTTTAAGAATTTTTCTGTTTGAATATTCAAACATTTTTTCTTTAAATTTTATACTTATATATAATTATCACGACATTAATTCAAATATGAAAGCTCAAGAGCTTTTGAAATATATTATCAAGCTCGGAAAAAAGGAAAATGATATTATCTTAGACTCAATAATCAATCTGTTTTATTCAGTTTCTCCTAATACTTCAGTGACTGATTACTATTCTGATGAACTTATTTTTACTCCGGACTTTATCAGGGCATTTATTATAGAAGCATTTCATCGTCAATTATCTGCCGATAGTTCTTATTATCAAGGATTTATCTTGTTGGGGTATCTTTATTTTGAAATTCAGAAATATCGAAAATGTGTTTCCCTTGAAAAAAAAGCTCTTGATATAATTGTTAAAGCCCAAGAAGAAGATTCTGCGTGGGCGGAGATTGCCCATGCATTAATTAAATCAATTGAAAATAAAAAAATGGAATCGAAGTTATTGAATAAAATTGATCTTAATATAAATGCAATAAATGCAAATATTCCCAAGGAAGATTTTTTACTTGTATGTGTAGAATGTGGCGCCTACAATCCTTTTTCCGTTAAACGATGTAAGGAATGTGGAAATAAATTCCCTAGAAAAGAAAGAAAAAAAGCCAAACAATTAAAGAAGGAGATAGAAAATGGATAATTTTGATAAGTATAAAGAAGAAGCAGATAAATTATTGGAAGATGAATTTAAGGAAACGAAGGAAGAGTCTGAGGAATCAAAATATAAGAGGGACGAACTCAAACCACCGAAGATAAGGATTACCAGATGGAGAAAAAGAATAAAGTATAAACAAAAAAAGATTGGAAAATTTAAGTTTACTGATTTAGAAAGAGAACTATTGTTCGCTCTGTTAGGTATGCCTATGGATTTGGACGATTTACACGAGTCCTTTAAATTCACTGATGAGGAATTGCGGGAGAGTTTTACTAAGTTAGAAAAATACAAATTAGTAAAACCGGTGGGCACGAAAAAAAAGAAAAAATCAAGAGGCGATAGCAGGTTTAATATCTACTGGTTACTTACAGAGAAAGGGGAAATTGTTGCTAAAAATTTATTAGAATTTTCTAATGAAGAATATAAAAAGAAAAAAGATAATAAAAATTGAACTCCCACGTTTTAGATAAAAATTAACTACTAACTGGAATCACGTTATAGCATCTGAGACCTAAAAATCTCCATAAAGAACTTCAGCTTCCCTGTAACATTCCTTACAGTAAGGATCTCCCCGGACCCAATGTACTTCATCCTCGGGAATTTCTTTCCCACACATATCGCATTTTATGTTCTCTTCCGATGACATTATAAGATATTAACCCTCTATGATACTTAAATATTTTAAAACCGTTCCCACGCTGCATGAACACCCTTACCTGTCATCTCGATTACGGTCTCCATTTTCTCCTCTGGAGCTAACCCAACTTCTGGGGCAATTTTCATAATTGACACATGACTGACAAAAACTTTTCCCCCATCTTCATATACAACGAAACTGCAAGGAAAGAGAAGCCCAACATTCTTCGAAACATCCAGTGCTGCCTTTGCATATGAAGGAGCACAAGCCAAGATAAAAGTATATCTATCGTACTCTTTTACCCCTAATTTCTGTTTGAAAATCTTATCAACATCTTTTGTAAGCATTAGGGTAAACCCTTCCTCTTGAACAACTTTCTCAACATGCTTTACAGCCTCGTCAAAGTCCATATCCATCTCTTTTTTTAAGAAATCCACCATCTTTAAACCCTCATGATATTTTAACTGCTTTATTATTCTTTTTATTTCTGAAAATCTTTTATTGCTTTTAGAACATAAGAGGTGAACATCAACGATGGACCCCCACCTAATGTAATAGCGGTCATGCATGCCTCAATTATCTCATCTTCTGTTGCTCCTTTATCTAATGCCTTTTTAACGTGGAAGGACACACAATGTTTGCAATGATTCTGAACTGAGAGCGCGATCCCAATTAATTCCTTCATTTTTGCTGAAAGGGCCCCATCTCTCTTCACCGCATCCATGAATTTTCTGAAACCTTTAATTGCTTCTGGATTTTTCTTCCCTAACGTTTTAAATGTCTTATTTACGCTATTTAAATATTCCTTCATATTGTCATCCATTAAATTCTCACCACTCATTTTTAGTATCATTTAATTTGTATATAGTTAAAAACCTAGCTCTAATGAATTATTTATATTGGTTATATAGTATAATATAATTCTTGTGGCGAAAGATTTAGTTTAGGACGATCTATCTTCCATGAATGTGAAGAAGAGAAAAAGCTCTTTGGGATCTTATTTCAAAAAAAAAAAAAATTCGACATGAATGGAATTGTAATGATAAGCTCAATTCTAAGAAATAATGAATCCATAATCGTTTCCAATAAATAAATTTAGACTTCTTTAACGAACTATCGGGGTTTAGTATAATTAATATAGTCTAATATAACCAATCTAGAATAAATATATAGATTATAAATAGAATATATAAAAAAGTATTGTTTACTATATATAAAAAAATTAATCAAACATATAAAAAATAATATTGTGTTATAATTATGACAAAGTTCAATATGATTACTCACAGGAACAGTATGATCGGTACACGGACACGGGCTGAGGACTCTTGTGAGTCAGGGCTCTGTCCTATTTGCTTGGAAGATTGTCCTGTTTTTTGTGAGGTGAGTAAGAGTGCACTAAGAGGACGTGAAGTTTTGTATCCTTTACGTGAACATTTTGGAAGCTCAACAGCTGGCACTCCAAAAGATTTTGGTTTTAGTTATGGTGATTTCCAGATTCAGTTCGAAGTCAGAGGTGCCAAAGGAATTCCCGAACACGAAGATAAAGTGATATTTCCCAATGCTGATGTAAGTACTAAATGGGGAAACATCGATCAAAAAAATCCTCTGGTTATTGCGGGACTGGGGAGCACGCAAGTTGCAAAGAAAAATTGGGAAGGGTTGGCAAAGGGGGCTGCCTTAGCAGGAATTTCAATTACTGTAGGAGAAAACGTGGTAGGCATGGATCAAAATGCAACCTTTTTAGATAAAGATCCATATCCTCAAGTCGTTGATACCGAAGATATGAAAAATCGGGTAGAAACGTATCGAGAATATTGGGATGGGAAACACGGAGATATTATCGTCCAGAAGAACGTGGAGGATACACGCCTGGGAGCTTTTGATTATGTGACTTCAGATTTAGATGTAGAGTCTCTTGAAATCAAGTTCGGACAAGGTGCAAAGGCAATTGGAGGAGAGGTTCGCTTGAAAACCTTAGAAAGGGCACAATTACTTCAAAAGAGAGGATATTTAGTTATCCCTGACCCTTCAGATCCCTTGGTGATTGATCAGTGGAAAAAGGGACTAATTCCTGATTTTGAGCGCCATAGCAGAGTTGGACTTTCCACAACCAATGAAGTGTTGGAAGAGATTGATACGATCCGAGAAGGGGGTGCGAAGAATATCTTCATTAAAACGGGAGCTTACCGTCCAGCTGCCACTGCATGGATTATTAGATTGGGCGTAGAAGGCGGAGTGGATGGGATGACCTTTGATGGAGCTGGTGGGGGAACGGGAATGAGCCCGGTAAGTATGATGAACGAAGGTTCTATACCTACAGCATATTTGGAAGCATTGGTGGTCGGCTGCTTGGATATGATTAAAAAGAAAAACCCAAATGCAGATATCCCCACTATTGCGATGGCTGGTGGATTTGCAAATGAAACTCAAATGTTTAAGGCTTTGGCTATGGGAGCGCCATATGTGAATTGCATTGCGATGGCCAGAGCCCCCATAACGGCTGCGATGAAAGCAAAATATGTGGGTGATGTGGTGGCAAATGATGACGCTAATAAAGCCCTATTAAACAATTTGGGCCTTCCAACCGATAAAGACCCAGAGACGTTAGCATTGAGTGAAGCATTTGTTGAATATGATGAATTGACCAGAAAACACGATAAGAAGATACCCCCCGCAGCCGTCGGTGTGTATACATACTTAGCCAGCAAATTGGGCATTGGGATCAAACAACTTTTAGCTGGTACACGTAAATTCAATTTGAATCTTTTGGACAGAAAGGATATTGCTTGCATTTCTCAACGAGCTATTGATGTTTGTAAAAATTGGAATTTAGGAATTCAAGCCCAAGAATCGCTTGATATGGAGCAAGTCAAGAATGAGATCTACTCTGGAAATTATAACAATAAAAAAGAACAATATTTAACCCATTAAATACTTTTTTTTAAACATAGCTTATTTTTATGTTTAGAATTTCTATGCTTCAATTAATTTTATTCGAATTCAATTGTGCTAGGGGGTTTATTGGAGATATCATAGACAACTCTGTTAAATCCTTTTACTTCGTTGATAATCCTCGTGGATATTCGTTCCAAAATATCCCAAGGTATTTTTGCAAAATTCGCGGTCATGGCATCATGTGACTCGACTCCCCGTATGGCGCAGATGTATTCATAGGTTCGGAAGTCGCCCATTATTCCAACCGTTTTTATAGGAAGAAAAACGCAAAAGATCTGCCATAGTTCATCATAAAGCCCTGCCTTCCGGATTTCCTCCAATAAAATTTGATCTGCTTCCCGAAGAATGTCAAGTTTTTTTTTATCAATCTTTCCTATGCATCTGACAGCAAGACCGGGTCCGGGAAACGGGTGTCGCTTCACAAGTTCCTCATTCAGTCCGAGCTTTATACCGATTTTACGGACCTCATCCTTATATATGTCTTTCAGAGGTTCAATTATTTCTAGTTTCATATTCTCTGGCAAGGTTAAATTATGGTGTGATTTAATTTTAGCTGCGCTTTTGCTGGTGGTCGCTGTTTCTACTCTGTCTGAATAAATTGTTCCTTGTGCTAAAAATTTGATACCTGGAAATTTCTTTTCTAATTCGATGGTCTTTTCTTCAAAAATTTCAATGAACGTATGTCCAATAATTTCTCGCTTTTTTTCGGGATCTGCAACCCCACTCAAACGGTCAAGAAAGAGATCTTCGGCGTCAACATAATGAAAATTCTTGAATTGAAGCTTTTCCTCGAATTGCCGTTGAACTTCTATTTCCTCATGTTTCCGCAAAACCGCATTGTTAACAAAGATACTATGGCAGCGATCCCCAATTGCTTTATGAAGTAAAACTGCCGCCACGGAAGAATCTATCCCCCCGCTAAGCCCCAATATTACTCGGTTATGAGATCCTACGATGTCTCGGATTTCTTTTACCTTTTTAGTGATCCAATCTTCCAGTTTCCACTCTTTTTTGCACTTTGCAATTCTTGCAACAAAATTGTCTAATATTTGATTTCCGTGGGGGGTGTGAACCACTTCTGGGTGGAATTGGACACCATAGATTTTTTTCTGGAGATGTCCATAAGCGGCTATGGAACATGTCTTGGTCCGTGCTAGCACCTTGAAACCAGGAGGTAACTCCGTGACTTGATCACCATGGGACATCCAAACTATTTCCCTCTTGTCAAGGGACTTTAATAGGATGTCTGGATTTATAATGGTTAATTTTGTCTTTCCGTATTCCTTCTGTTTATGGGGCTCAATTTTTCCCTTTAATTGATGTACCAATAAATGTAGCCCATAACAAATTCCAAGAACTGGAATGTCATTTGCCTCGATATAAGAGTAAAATTCGTTCGATAATTTCGGACTGCCTTCTTTATAGACGCTGTTAGGACCTCCCGATAAGATAATCCCTTTGGGATCTAAGTCTTCTAATTCAGTCATTTCAATATCAAAAGGACATATTTCCGAATAGACACCTAAATCACGTACGCGTCGTGCAATTAAATGACAATATTGACCGCCAAAATCGAGCACAATAATTTTATCCATATTATTATTTTAAGTTATTATTTATCTAAATAAGTTTTTTAATTTCTTTAACTAAAACTAATAATCAAAAATTTAAATTAATCCAATTAATTTCAAATTGTAAGAAAAATAATTCGTTTTATCTATAATTTTGACGCAAATAGAAGAAGAGACGTTATCTGACACAGACAAAGAAAAAATTGATCATATCCTTCAGTCTTTTGAGGCAACACGTGGTAATTTAATCTCAATTCTACAAAAGATTCAGGATATTTATTTATATCTTCCTGGTTTTGCCTTAGAATATATAGCACAGAGATTAAAGATGCCACTTGCTGAAGTCTATGGCGTTGCTACCTTTTATACCCAATTTAAGTTTGAACAACCTGGAAAGTATCATATTGTGATTTGTGATGGAACTGCGTGTCACGTCAAAGGATCTCCGCTTATTTTGGATTTTGTCGAAAACTTTCTTGGTCTTTCACCTGGTGAAACTACCGACGATCAAATGTTTAGCTTAGATGTGGTTGCATGTTTGGGATGCTGTGCAATCTCTCCGGTATGTGTAATTAATGGGAAAATATATGGCAACTTATCGGTTAATAAATTAAAAAACTTGCTTAAAAAGATTAAAAAAAAAGGATCCAAAGAAAATGACGCAATCTAATGAAAAAACCATCTTAATATGTAGAGGTACGGGGTGTAATTCGTTAAACGCTGAGATTCTCCATGAAGAATTAAAAAACCAAATTGAAATCCATAAGTTGACCGATTCCGTAAAAATCAAGCTTACGGGTTGTCATGGTTTTTGTCAAGTCGGCCCAACGTTAATCATTCAACCAGACGATGTACTTTATGTCCACCTTGAAAAGAAAAATATAGAAACGATTGTTACAAGTCATTTGCAAAATGGTAAAATTGTCGAATCACTTTTATATGAAGACCCGAAAACGGCGGAACGAATCAAAAGTCCAGAACAAATCTACTTCTATAATGAACAAATGCCTATTATCACTAAAAATTGTGGAGAAATAAACCCTGAGGAAATAGACGATTATATCAATGGTAATGGTTATGAGGCGCTAAAAATGGCACTTTCGAATATGGATCCAGAGGAGATTATCCAAGAAATTTTGGACTCTGGCTTGAGAGGACGGGGTGGAGCAGGATTTCCTACTGGGTTAAAGTGGCAATTTTGTCACAATGCAGAAGGAAAAAAGAAATACATTATTTGTAATGCAGATGAAGGAGACCCTGGAGCCTTTATGGATCGCTCCATTTTGGAAAGTGACCCCCACAGCGTAATTGAAGGATTGATTATTGGTGGGTATGCAATTGGAGCAACCCAAGGATATGTTTATGTTCGTGCCGAATATCCTCTAGCAATCAAAAGAATCTCTACAGCAATAACACAAGCTAAAGAGCGAGGCTTTCTCGGTAAAAATATACTCAATTCAGGATTTGACTTTTCCTTGGAAATAAGAAAAGGCGCTGGAGCTTTTGTATGTGGAGAAGAAACCGCATTAATGGCCTCCATTATGGGAGAACGTGGGATGCCTAAACCTCGACCTCCTTATCCGGCAACCTCTGGATTATGGGGATGTCCGACAAATATTAATAATACTAAAACTTTTGCCTTTGTTCCAAAAATAATCGAAAAAGGATGTGAATGGTTCTCCTCCATAGGTTCCGAGGATGCATCTGGGACGATGGTGGTTGCTCTCACTGGAAAAATTAACAACTCTGGTCTTGTAGAGGTCCCAATGGGCACCACGATTAGAAAATTAATTTACGATATTGGGGGCGGGATACCTCATGGAAAGGAATTTAAAGCCGTGCAAACGGGTGGACCTTCAGGAGGATGCATTCCAAAAGAATATTTGGATACGCCCTTAGATTATAAACACCTTACCTCCTTGGGTTCCATTATGGGATCTGGAGGATTTATTGTTCTTGATGAGGATACTTGCATGGTCGATTTAGCCCATTATTTTATCTCATTTACCCAAGAAGAATCATGTGGAAAATGTGCCCCTTGTAGAATAGGGACCAAAAAGATGCTCGAGATTTTAACGCAAATAAAAAACGGGAACGGAACAATGGGGGATCTAGAAAGATTGAAAAAAACGGCTGAAGTTGTTAAGAAAACGAGTTTATGTGGCTTAGGTCAGACGGCCCCCAATCCCGTTCTTACGACAGTTAAATATTTTAATGACGAATATGAGGCACATATCAAGGATAAAGCCTGTCCCGCGTTAGTATGTAAAAGTTTAATTGTGTATCATATTAATGAAGAACGATGTATTGGCTGCGGATTGTGTGCAAGGGAATGTCCCGCGGAAGCGATTAGCGGAGAATCAGAATCCCCCCATCGAATCGATACTGAGACTTGCATAAAATGTGGATTATGCAAGAGTGTTTGTCCAAATAATGCAATTTATAAGTCCACGAATTCAACGGAAGGAGGAAATTCAGCATGACCGAAAGGAAAAATACCCTCCTTATTGACCATCAAGAGATCTCCTTTGAAGCTGGTCAAACAATTCTTGAGATTGCCGAAGAAGCAGATATTTATATCCCACGACTTTGTTACTTGAAGGAGTTGGAACCATTCGGAGCATGTAGGTTATGTATTGTGAAGGTTAAGGATATGGAAGGATATATCCCAGCATGCTCGACTCCAGCTAAAGATGGTATGGAGATCATTACAAAAAATGAAGAATTGCAAGGATTACGGAGGGAAGTATTAAAACTTATTCTTAGTGAACATCCCTATGCGTGTTTAACCTGCGAGAATAAAGAAGAATGTGAGGAAACCCGTAGAGATAAGATTAAAGCAGGAACCATGTTTGGCTGTTTTTCTTGTGCGAAGAAAGAAGAATGTGAACTTTGCCAATTGGTCGACTATTTGGACCTAAAGGAGATAGATTTTCCTTTGGATTATAAGGATCATCCAGTGAAAAAGGAAGATCCATTTTTTGATCGTGATTATAATTTGTGCGTACTATGCGGAAGATGTGTGCGTACTTGCAACGAGTTAAGAGGCGTGGGGGCAATAAATTTTATTAATCGAGGAGATGAAATAAAAGTCTCAACAGCTTTAGATGTTCTCCATATAAATTCAAGTTGTCAATTTTGTGGAGCATGTGTTGATGTATGTCCTACTGGCGCTTTAACTCCAAAAAATACAAAATGGGTCGACAAGGATACCGAACAAATCTCCAGTGCGTGTGGTTTTTGCAGCGTGGGGTGTGATTTCACATATTATTATGATGATGGGACCCTCGTGGAGTCTATTCCCGCGAAAAAGAATGGCTCAACTTTAGGACAAGCGTGTGTAGTTGGGAGGTTTTGTACTCCACAAGTTATCGGCAGCCAAGAGAGGCTAGATTATCCTATGATTAGAAAGAAGGAGACTTTAATTCCTGTAGATTGGGAAAGCGTGATTAGGCAGTTGGGACAAAAATTAGCAAATATCGAAACAAACTCTATGGCTTTTGTTGCATCACCTTTTATGACTAATGAGTCCGCATATCTCTTGAAAAAGATTGCTGCTCAGTTAAACATAAAAAACATCACAATTAATGCTAATTTGCACTTTATTAAAGCTTATTATAATTTCCTTCACACTTCCTCTCATCTTCTTCAAAGATTTGGGTTTAGAGATATACCAAATTCAGATACTATCTTTTTAATAAATACCAATATACAAGAAACTCATCCCGTTTTACAAGTCCATCTTAAAAGGGCTAAAAATAACGGCGCGAAAATCTTCGCGATTAATTTTGAACCGTTTAGCCAATCTGTTGAACTTAAGAGACTTTTGACCGATGAGTTTATTCTTAATAAATCAGATTTATTAGAATTATTTATTGCTCTGACGAAAGAATTATTGAATTCTCTAGAAATCCAAGATAAAGATATAAGTAATTTAGAAAATATTGATGAGTTTAAGGCAAAATTCGAGAACCTTGACCTTAGTGAAGAGAATACGGCTATTTTAACTACAATTTTACATCATTTTCGAGCACAAAAAGCAGATAGAAAAGTTTTATCTATTATGGGGCATTTCTCTGACTGCTCCACAGAGTACTATGAGACATTGCTCGGATTAATTTCTAATTTTCGCATCTTTGTACCAGTGTTAGGTCTTCTTCCGTTGTGGAGAGAAACAAATTTGGAGGGTGTTTATCAGATTCTTGCCCAATATTTAGATGTAATGGAGCGCAACCAAATATTTGACGGAATTACTAAAGGGAAAATTACCGATCTTTATACTTTCCAATCAATTCAACGTACAGAAGTATTAGAGAAAGTAGAATTTTTAATCACGCAGACTCCCTTTGATTCAGAAATTTCAGAATCATCAGATATTATGATTCCCGCTAATTCGTTTGCAGAGGATGAGGGCACATTTTTAAACTCCGGAAGGCGGTTACAAGCAATTCACACGTCTCAAAACTTAGATAATCAACGGAAAAAGGACTGGCGCATATTAGAAGACCTTCGACAACAGATCTTGAAGGCTCAAACTGAAGAAACTTTCCAGAATCCAGAAGCCGTTTTAGACCAAATCACTCAAGATTATCCTAACTTTTCAAATATCTTTGATTCACGAGAAGATTTAGATTCATCTTTCAATATTTATGTCCCTGCTGATATTAAAAAAATCGAGATGCTTTCAAATTCTGCCAGCACTCTGAGTAAGTTTGAAAACTTTGATTACCGAGGCAGAAAAATAACCGAAGAAGTTCCCGATTTTAAGCAGATGATTGAATTTCGATCAGAAAAAGGCGCTAAGCCCGAGGAATCAGAAACTGCTAAGGAAAACATTGATTATCCATATAAGATCCATACTAACTATGAAATTGTTCCCAATTTTTATAAATTAACCATCGAGGCTCCGTTAATAGCCAATAAGGCAAAACCCGGGAACTTTTTAATCATAATGACTACAGAAAGAAGCGAACGAATACCGCTCACTATCTCGGATTGGGATCGCTCAGAAGGAACAATCACGGTCTATTATCAAGAGGCTGGGTTCTCAACCAAGGAACTAAAGAACGTAAAGGAAGGAAGTTCGATTTATAGTGTCGTCGGACCATTGGGCAAGGAAATTGAAATAAAAAAGTACGGAACTGTGTTATTGGGCGGAGGGTGTTACGGAATTGGTGGTATATATCCGATTGCGAAAGCCCTTAAATCGATGGGAAATCGGATACTTATTTTATTAGAATCTAAGAATGAATTATTATTTTACCTACAAGATAAGTTCCAAGAAATTGCCGACGACCTTTATTATTGTACTGCTGATGGCTCAAAAGGAATAAAAGGAAAAGTCACGCGAGGTTTAGATGTTATTTTTCAGGAGCATCCTGAAATTGATTGCTGTTACTTTATCGGTTGTAAGCATATGATGCGGGATGCCTCTGAATTTACGAAAAAGCAAGGGAAAGTTCCCACATTTGTGAGCTTAAATACCATTATGATTGACGGAACTGGAATGTGCGGTGGATGTCGACTCTCTCTTATAAAAGAAGGGGAAATTGTTACGAAATTTGCATGCGTTGATGGTCCAGCTTTTGACGGTCATTTGATTAAATGGGACGAATTAATTGAACGGACGAAACAATTTACTCAGCCAGAAAAAATGGTGTACCAGCAACATTCTTGTAAAGCATTAGAAGAATTAAAGAGGGGGGATTCTGATGAATAACGAAACCAAGAATGGTAAAAAAGTGAAGAAATTGCGCCGAGAAATGCCCGAACAAGATCCCAAATTACGGATCAAGAATTTCCATGAAGTAAATTTAGGCTATAGCGAGGAAACATCTATAAGAGAGGCAAACCGGTGTTTACAATGTGGAAAACCCTTATGTATTGAAGGATGCCCCGTAGATATTGATATTCCCACATTCATAAAACAAATCAAGGAACACGACTTTGTATCAGCAATTAATTGCATCAAGGATTACAATCTTTTACCCGCCATTTGCGGACGAGTATGCCCGCAAGAAGACCAATGTGAAGGGAAATGTGTTATGGGAAAGCGATTTGAACCTATTGCAATTGGGAATTTGGAACGATTTTTAGCGGACTGGGAGCGAGAACACATGGTAAAGTCATGTCCCGACTGTCAACCACCAAACGGTATTAGGGTGGCAGTTGTAGGGTCTGGACCTGCTGGATTAACTTGTGCGGCAGACCTTGCCCGAAAAGGATATGACGTAACTGTCTATGAAGCATTTCATAAAGCGGGAGGGGTGTTAGCGTATGGTATTCCCGAATTTCGCTTACCGAAAGCCATTGTAGAAGATGAAGTGGAAACACTAAAAATGATGGGAGTCAAGTTCAAATACAACATGGTGATAGGCAAAATTTTGACTATCGATGATTTGAAGGAGATGGGAAATCAAGCCATCTTTCTTGGGATTGGTGCGGGCACCCCTCGATTTTTAAGATTGCCAGGGAGAAATCTAAGTGGTGTGGTATCAGCGAATGAATACCTCACACGGGTTAATCTGATGAAAGGATTTAAATTTCCGAAGTATCATACTCCTCTCGTGAAAGGGAGGAATGTCACCGTAATTGGCGGTGGGAATGTTGCCATGGATTCCGCTCGTTCGGCCCTTCGAACTGGGGCTAATTCGGTTACCATTGTCTATAGACGTGGAAGAGAACAGATGCCTGCCCGTGAGGAGGAAATCCATCATGCGGAGGACGAAGGTGTTTGTTTTCGCCTACTAAGAAACCCTGTTCGCTTTATTGGAAATGAGAACAAACACGTTGAGCAAATGGAAGTGATTAAAATGCGATTGGGAGAACCCGACAAATCTGGACGTCCACGACCGATACCGATTGAAGGCTCTGAGTTTAAAATAGAGACCGATCTGGTGATCGTGGCAATTGGAAATAATGCCAATCCTCTATTAACTTCCACTTATCCCGAATTAAAAACAAACAAATGGGGATATATCGAAACGGATGAGATGGGACGGACCAATCTTGAAGGGATTTATGCGGGAGGCGATATTGTCACTGGTGGTGCTACGGTAATCTCTGCCATGGGCGCTGGAAGAAAAGCGGCAAGGGCCATTGATATGGATATAAAAAAAACCAAATGAATCTTTGGAACAAGTGAAAAACTAACCATTTTCGTAGATTGGGGAATGCTTAGATATATGCACGAATACTTAATATTTTGCTTCACTTTCAATTTGTCTTACACAAGGCTTAAATAGGCACTTCTCTTCTTTCAATCTAATCTATTTATTGAGATTTTATTTTACTTTAAAATTTTACCTAAGAGATTAAAAAATGAATCGGCATCCCATAAATTGGTTTTCTGGATTATACCTCTTTATATGACTTTTGCACTTATTTATGGAGGAAGTTTCATTTTGCCTTAAAACATATAGATTTTAGGATATAAATTAAAATGCTGATTAGTAATCAAATAGATATTTTTCGACTTCTATTATATTGGTTATATTAGTTATATTTGTATAATATGAACAAGTATATATTGGTTATTTTAATTATACTCTTCAAACAAATTATACTTTAGAAAATTTTACATAATAAAGATGATGGAAGAAGAGGAAAATCTAGATCCGTTCGATATTTCGCAGAAACAGCTATATAAGGCACTTAAACTTATGGGTCATGACCGATATTATTATGCAGCATTAAGTGAACCGGAGAGATTCATTGAAGTTAAAATTACGTCCCGCTTAGATGATGGCACCTTAAGAACTTATAAGGGATTCAGATGTCAATATAACTCAGCCCGAGGTCCTATGAAAGGGGGAATTAGATGGCATCCCGATGAAAATGCGAGTCTGGTAAAAGCATTATCTGCATGGATGACATGGAAATGTGCGTGTGTCGATATTCCGCTTGGAGGAGCAAAAGGAGGAATTATTTGTAATCCAAAGGAAATGAGCAAAAATGAATTGGAACACTTAGCTCGTGCGTACATTCAAAAAGTAGCGGATTTTATCGGCCCTAATATCGATGTTCCGGCTCCCGATGTGTATACGACCCCTCAAATAATGGCATGGATGATGGATGAATATGAAAAAATTAAAAGAGTTCATACGCCCTCTGTTATCACTGGTAAGCCTTTAGAGTTGGGAGGTAGTGCTGGACGTTCTGTCGCAACAGCAAAAGGAGGAACCTTTTGTATACGGGAAGCAGCAAAAGATTTAGGTATAAATTTAAACGGGGCAAAAGTTGCAATTCAAGGGTATGGAAATGCTGGTTCTCACGCTGCACGAATCTTATATGACAAATATGGATGTGATATCATTGCCGCCTCTGATACCCAAGGCGCGATTTTAAACAAGGAGGGTTTTAACCCTCATAAAGCGTTTGAACACAAAAAAGACACCTCCACCGTGGTTGGAACTCTGGGAACGGAGAAAATAACTAATGCAGAATTGCTCGAGTTAGAGTGTGATTTCTTAATTCCTGCTGCCTTAGAAAATGTGATCACGAAGAAAAATGCCGATAATGTTAAGGCAAAAGTGGTTGCTGAACTTGCCAACGGTCCAACTACTCCGGCAGCAGACGAAACTTTATTTGAAAAGGGAATTTCTGTAATCCCCGATTTCTTATGTAATGCGGGAGGAGTGACTGTAAGTTATTTTGAAATGGTACAAGGTTATTATCATTATTTCTGGTCAGAAAAAGAAGTGTTTGAGGCGTTAGATAACACTATGACCAAAGCCTATAAAAGTACAGTGGAAGCAGCTAGGGAGTATGAATCAAATAACAGGATGGGTGCATACATTATCTCGATTGAACGAGTTATTGATGCTATGAAACTCCGTGGTTGGCTCTAACTTTAGCTACTATTTTTGAGCTTTTTTCTTTTTTGTTTTTTTCCCCAGTAAATTAGACTCAATGATTCAAATTGTTTATAAGCATTAAGAGACGACTGAAAATTTATCTTTTTAGGTGAATTTTGTATATATAATTAAAAAGTGTGGAGAACAAATTTTTTCAAAACACGATTCAAAATAAAGTTTATGTGAGTCAATTATGGAAAAAGAGATTAATGAAGCCGTGAAACATTTTAAAACCTTGGTTAAGGACCAGTTATCCCGAGTCGAAAGGCTAAAAAGTGAGAAAGATTGGATAAAGTACGAAGAATTGGAACCACTAATCATTGGAATAGTAGGAGGAGACGGAATCGGACCGATAATTAGCAAACATGCCAAAAAAGTGCTTGATTTATTGTTAGAAGATGAAATTAAGAGTGGGAAGGTAGAGTTAAGAGAGATAAAGGGGTTAACGATTGAAAATCGGGCAAAGATAGGCAAGGCAATCCCGGATGAGGTGCTCAAAGAAATTAAAAAATGTCATGTTATATTGAAAGGGCCCACCACGACGCCGAGAAAAGGCGATAAGTGGCCAAATATCGAAAGCGCAAACGTAACTATGCGTCGAGAGCTAGATTTATTTGCAAATATTCGCCCCGTGAAAGTACCGGAAAAAAATATCGATTGGATGTTTTTCAGAGAAAACACAGAAGGTGCGTACGTGTTAGGTTCCCAAGGGATTAACGTTACCGATGATCTTGCAGTTGATTTTAAGGTAATTACCGCTCAGGGAGCGGAGAGAATTATTCGGCTGGCTTTTGACTATGCAAATAAAAATGATATAAATCGGGTGACGGTGGTGACAAAAGCAAATGTGGTGAAAGCAACCGATGGAAAATTCCTTGCCATGGCAGAAAAAGTAGCAAAAGATTATCCCGAAGTGGAATGGGACGATTGGTATATCGATATTATGACTGCAAAGTTAATTGATCCAAAACGGCAATCACAATTTCGTGTATTTGTCGCTCCAAATCTCTACGGAGATATTATTACTGATGAGGCGGCGCAGATGCAAGGAGGCGTAGGTACAGCTGGTAGCTCCAACATTGGAAAGCGCTATGCTATGTTTGAGGCTATTCATGGGTCAGCCCCTCGAATGGTCCGTGAAGGACGTGCGAAATATGCAGACCCTTCCAGTCTAATCCGTGCAGTAGTCTTAATGTTAGAACATATCAATTTTAATAAGAAAGCAAAAAAATTAGATATGGCGCTGGATATCTGTTCTTCCTATGAAAAACGATTCGAATTAACGGGAAGATCAACAGGAGCAACGGGTGCCCAGTTTACGGAATATTTACTTGAGATGCTTAAGAAGCCCGACTTAGAAAAAAAGTGGAAGAAATATCAAAAATAAATTTTTGAAAACGTATTTTTTTTCTTTATTTTATCCAAAGAAAAAAACCAACAATAAAAGATATCCAATAGATGAAACCAAGTGGAATATTGCATAAGCTCCACCGTATTTAATTAATCGTTTTTTATCAAAATTCTCCACGCCGCTATCTTGGGCGATTTTAAGGGTCATCATATCGCAAGCAGCGCCTTGAGGTAAGAAATTACCCCCTAAATTAATACCAATTATAAAGGCAAAAAGGAGTGGAATGGGTGCAAATCCTAAGTCAATTAAAGTGCCCACAATAGGAATAAAGATTAAAGCGGTAGGAGTATTCGCCACAGCGCCTGATAAAAAGCTTACACTCAATAAAATAATTAAACTTAAGAAAAATAGATTAAAATCCGCGAACGGAAATGTTGAAATAATTTCTTGAAAGCCTGCTTCCAGTAAACAGCCTACCACCACGTATAAAGAGATAAAAAAGAAAATGATTTCCCATTCAATATCCTGTAAGATATCACTCATTTTATTGTTCGTATACCGCTGATTCACTAAAACAAGGATCAGTGCGGAAATAGCAGCTGTAAGATAAAGATACGGTAAAATCACAAAAAGAATAACTGTGATTATGATTGCGATGCTGTTAAAATAAAAGATAAATTTGTTTTTAATCATAACATCAGCATCAACTAACTCTAACACGAAGGATTTTTGTTGAGCCTCAATTTTCGGTTCTTTACTTAGCATTTTAGCGTCAAGGAGAAAAGTGGTAAGAAAAAGAAGGGAAAATGCAAAAATCCAATAATATTGAAAGAAATAACTCGTACCTATATTAAAGTATGTGGAAATAATAATATTCTCTCCACTTGAAAATGGAGTGATAATCGAACCGATATTAATGCAGACTGTCATTCCTAAGAGGTAAGTTCCCGCTCTAATTTTAAGAAAATGACAGAGTCTGATAACGACTGGAGCTAAAATAAGAACTACGACTACATCGCTTATAATTGAAGCTAAAAGCGTTGAAAGAATACAGAGCAGATAAAAGAAGATTCTCTGATTCCCTTTCGAAACTTTAAACATTTTAACCGCAATATATTCCAACACGTTGGAATCTTGGGCAATTTTTGTAATGATACTCATGCTCAATATAATTATAATTGCCTCCCATTCGATGAAGGATATAAACGTTTGAATCTGCAAGCTCTGACTTATCCCAGTAATAGTTGCTGCGATAAAACAGCCTAAAAGGGAAATTGCCACAAAATCTAATTTTTCTATCATATAACTGATAATAATAAATGCAAAAATGATGAAAATTAATATCAAGAGAGTAGGATTCATTTTAAAACCTTCTTGAAAGCCATGGGAGTATTAGTTATCCAATCTAGTAAGTATGAATAATTTAATTAATTTAATAAATCTAACTTTTGCCTCGTTATAAACTTATCATTGGAATATTTGGTTAACTGGATTAAATTTTTTCAAATCCTAATCCGATTTAGTAAGAAACAGTCGCAATAGAAATTTATCTAAATTTAAGGAACTAAGCAAGTCGATGTTGTTTAAAATATAATCAAAAATGTTCTCTTCTAAGAAATAATTCAGACTATCTACGTGACCTAATGAATATTTTATAATATTTACTGTTTGACGGAGAAGATATACTAATTGTTTCTCAACCACAATCATATCGCAATTATTTGGGTTTATAGTT
Source organism: Promethearchaeia archaeon (assembly GCA_046483985.1). Classification (GTDB taxonomy): domain Archaea; phylum Asgardarchaeota; class Lokiarchaeia; order Sigyniarchaeales; family SOKP01; genus JAWOCD01. The sequence continues at coordinate 55,346 of JAWOCD010000004.1, read as the reverse complement.
ATGATATTAAACCCTGAATTCTTATCAAAATTTATCTTTTGCAGTTCTTGGTTCTCTAAAATCACGGGTCTCCTTGAAAAATGCTCAAAAAATGTATCTAATCTATGAAACACCATTGGATCATCTACTTTTACTAATATATTTTGAATTAAATTCAAAATCTGTTGGAAAATACCTAAAAGATCAAAAAACTCAGCAATCGTGGAAACTTTATCGGCAGCTAACCATTGACTATAATATTCATCGATTAAATCTTTGAATGGTTTGAAACGTTCCGTATTCCCATCAAATTCTTCTTTCCATGCTCCATTTTCAATATATTTATCAATAAATGCTTGCTTTATTACTTCCAATCGAGATTTTAAGATTTTAGCATCAACATCTTTCGTGTCGGCGGCGATAAAAAGAAGCTTGTTTTCCGTAGGTCCTAAATAGACCCACCGAAGACCTCCCATCTCAATTGATTCTATTGGCTGCTTTAACTCTACGATCGTAAATTGGTTTAGTGCAGTCAATAACCCCGAAACAAGATCTTCATTTATAGAGATATCTAAATGAGCTTTATATAACAATGTTACTCCCGAATCTGAATCAAGTATCCATATGTTTATTGTTTTTCACCAAATCTTGGATAAATGGAGAATCTATGAGATTAATTATACTATTATAATATTTTATACTTTTAAAAATTCTTTTAATCATAATTTAAATCTTTTAAATTACTATTTCTGCAGTATTGCTCGACTCCTCTTAGCAAGCCGGAAATTTTCCTCCTTAGAATCATTTCTGCTAGATCTCTGCCGAGTAATTCCACAAAACTATTTTCTAATAAGAAATTAACGATAAAAATCCCTACTTTAGATTTATCTGGACCCAATGCTTTAATACGTAGTCTTCCTTCTAATTTCTTGACGTCTTTATTATTTCGCACATTAAATTCAATTAAATTACCTTTTCCTTTCTGTTTTCCTTTATCTACCATTACCAATTCTCCCTCCATCTCTAAAGGGAAATTGATATATTTAATATGGTCCGTAATTTGACTGAAAATTACATTAGGTGCTGTATTTTTTACATGGATTTCGCTAACTGGACTAATTTCTTCCCAGAACTTGGGTTCATAAATTACTTTTAAAAGAACATCTGTGGGACAATTATCTATTTCTAAAACTTTTGAAATTTTTTTCATTGGGGTCCACCTCAAGATAGCTAGAAACTCAGACTTCCTCTTATATCAATCATCTTTACATGGTAAATCATATTATGAGTTTATTTCATCATCGTTTCTATATATTGGTATAATGATCTATTGATTTTGAATGATTTGTTTCTTTTGTAAACTTATTGCATAAATATTATCTTTCTGCATTCTTAAATAACTCGGTGGATTTTATATCATTTTCAGCTTGGCAAACTGGACAAATCCACATTTTGTCATTCTTTCTGACAGAATTAAGGCAATCTCGGCAAACTGCTTTATCGAAGATGCAGTAGTGAAGTTGATCCAACTTTTCAGTAAAATCCTTCTCACATATGACACAAAAAGGAGGTTCTTTAGGCATAATAAATTTAGCACTATATCTTTATCTTATTTATAATTAATTAGTTTTAATTTTATTTATTCTTTATCTAATATAAAAATAGTTATTAAATCAACTCAAAACAATGAATAAATTAAAATCTCGAATACAGTTATTATCACTCTTCTCAATCTATTTCATTTACAAAGCAATATCTTCTTTCCTAGCGGAAAATACATTTGGTTTCTATTTTTGGCTGGCAATTTGTATTATCTATTTTCTCTCTTTGGGAGTAATGTATTTCGTGTATGGAAAAAAGCAAAAAACGGAAGCCAATAAATCTGATTTACAAAAACAGAAAATCAAAAGAGATTAAAGTTCAATTTGAATTAAAATTTAGGAATGAATTTTTCCAACGGACCGTTTAAGTTGTTTCTCGGCCTTTTTTGTAAAAGTTGATAAGATATCATCGACATCCATTGCATGCTCAATAAGACCAACGGTTTGCCCGGCTAAAACAGCGCCATTTTCGACATCTCCCCGATACACTAATTCATATCGTTCCATTTCTTTTTGTAACTCTTCTACACTGAAGCTTTCTTCTTGGGCAATTTTTTCTTCCTTAGCTAATACTTGACCATGCTCTAAGGAATATTTATTTTTGAGTAATCTTATAGGTCCAAAAGCCCCAGTAGTTATAAGGGTATCTCGTGCCGAAGCGGGATATATCAAATCCTTATATTTCTGATGAAATTCACTCTGATTAGTTGTAATAAATCGGGTTCCCATGGCTATTGCATCTGCACCACCCGCAATCCCCATTGCAACCCCTTCAGGACTGGCAAACCCTCCACAAGCAACCAAAGGAACATCAGGGAACTCTCTTACTGCTTGTTGCTCAAGAACTAAGGTGGATATTTTTTCATAACTTTGATGTCCTCCGCCTTCAATTCCAGTCACGACCAAACCATCACATTCAGCATTTATCACTTTTTGGGCTAAATATAATGCAGGTGCTACATGGAAATGCTGTAAGGTAGGGCATTTTTTTTTCCAAATACGTGCAACTTTTCGTGGTGACCCCGCTGATGTAACGCCATAAACTAATTGCTCTCTTACTTTAGGATTTTGATTGATCATTTTTGCAACCATTCTTGCTATTGGGATTGCATCTGGTTGCATTCGCGCGGTTCTTATATTAATACCAAAAGGTTTATCGGTATGCTCAATAACATAATTGATATTTTTCTTCATTTCTTTTATTGAATTTTTTCCCATTAAATTTGTATGGCTGAGTACACCTAATCCACCAGCCTCTGATACGGCCACACATAATTCCGTTGTATAAAAAGGTCCCATTGGAGCTTGGATAATGGGATATTTTAGATCAAACAATTCAGTAATTCTTGTTTTAATCACGTTTGAATCACATTAATTTGTGCTTTAATATAGTTTATTTGTATTCTCAAATTATAAATATTAATAAAAATTATAAAATCTTACGTTTAAATTATGAAACATTTGCTTACCATTACAGATTTTCAAGATAAAGATTCAATTGTAAATTTATTAAATTTAGCGGATAATGTAAAAAAACATCCTCGAGAATTCAGAACCACGTTAAAAGAAAAATGTATTATCTTACTTTTCCGAAAAACGTCTACCCGGACCCGTATTTCTTTTCAAAATGGCATATATCAGTTGGGAGGAGATGCAATCTATCTTGATTGGAGCTCTACAAACATTCATTTAGCAGATTTAAGGGACGAAATTAAATCTATGGCAACTTATGTGGATATGATTATGGCAAGAGTCCATGAACATAAAACACTCGAACTGATGAGCGGGGTTTCTAATATACCTATTATTAATGGTCTGTCAGATTTATATCATCCTTGCCAGATTCTTGCTGATCTCATGACAATCCGCGAAAAGTTCGGGTCTTTCGAGGATATTAAGATTTCTTGGAGCGGAGATGGAAATAATGTCTGTAATTCTTTAATCCTTGGATGTATGATGCTTGATATTCCTATTGCTGTGGCAACCCCTAAAAGTTATCAACCCCATCAAGAAGTTATTGATTGGGTAAAAGGGCAAGAAAAAATGCACATTTTTACCTTGACTGAGGATCCGGAAGAAGCGGTGAAAGAAGCGAATGTCATTTATACAGATACATTTGTTTCTATGGGTCAAGAAGAAGAAAAGGAAAAACGGTTATCAATCTTTAAACCTTATCAGGTGAATAAGAAATTAATTAAATCCAGCGGTAAGGACCCCTACATTATGCATTGTCTACCAGCTCATCGGGGGCTAGAAATTACGGATGAGGTTCTTGATTCTGAGAAATCCATTGTGTTCCAACAAGTAGAGAATAGATTACATCTCCAAAAGGCAATAATGCTTAAATTAATGAATCGCTATTTAGATTAGATCTTTTATTTTAACTTGCTTTACCAGTTATTTCTTTTTTTTGAAGAGATCGGGCAATAATCCCTCTAAACCGAGATTCTTCAATACGCTCTCTCTTACATCCATATTAATTTTCATATTCTGCATTTCGGTGAGTGTTTTCTCCAGAGTTTCTGAGAAATTTTCACTCATTTTTTGGATTGTGTCGGAGGTGAGTTTTAACGATTCTTGAATTGTCTTATTAGTGTCGTGAAGCTCGCTTGTCATAGAATCCATGGAGTTGGAGATATCATCGGAAAGTTTGTCGATCTTTTTTGACATAGTTGAGATTTTATTGCTCATCTCCTTAATTTCTCTATTCATCTGTTCCATTTCCTTTTTTAACCCTTTAATTCCAAACAATTTGTTCACTCTTGATTTTTTTCTGTGAAGTAATAAAAGTTGGTTATATGTTCACAAATACTACTTCACAAATATTATTTTGCTTTTACTAATAAATTCTCAACTGTCAGAAAAATTATGACCACTAAGAAATAGATAAGGAAATCAACTTTTTTTATAAAAAGAGTTGGTAAGAAAATGAAAAATTTTAATGGTTATGATGTCCTTCTTTCTTTCTCTTAAAGTCTGCCTCAGTTAGTTCTTTTGGTATCCCTCTTCCCGATTGTTTACCTGCACCCGGTTTACAAATGCTTTCTTTTCCCTCTAGAGTCCCATTAAGAATCTTTTGAATGATATCATCAATAGAGCCAGTAATACCGAGTATAGGTTCAATTCCGTATTTTTGGAAAAATTGTATTGCTCTCCTTCCCATCCCTCCTGCAATCATATAGTCAGCTCCCTTTTTATTAACAAATTTGGGGATACTACCCACACTATGCCCGGGGTTTGGATAAGTCTCTTTTTCTACCACTTCTCCATCTTTAACCTCTATGAAGGTAAATTCAGGTGCGCGCCCAAAATGTCCAAAAACCTTTCCTTCTGAACTACTAATTGCATATTTCATAACAAAATACACCTTATTATAAGTCTTGTTATATATAAAAAAGAAGTTTTTCTTATTAAATTTATTGAATAATTATCCAGAATCTAGTAAATATTCTAATTCAAAATTTATATTAAATCACGTTGAAATACTTTTATGAGTGAACCTTAACTGGAAAAAGATGATTCTTTTTTCAAATTAGAATTACGAAAAGATAAGAAAAGCATAATCAATGAACTGATTATCCCTGTTTTGATCTTCAGCACCTATGGAGCATTTTATTGGGTAATACGGGGCACTGAAGGATATGGAGGGTCGTCTGGGGCAGTGTTTTCTGGCATAGGCTGGGCATTGGCATGGTATTTTCTTTCTTATGAAAGCTCAGAAAAAAAGAAAAGACCCTATAGCTCAGGATGGGTGATTGCTGCTATCACGCTTGGAATTGGCGTCGGTGGTCTTCATGGTTACGGTCAGTTTATGACGTGGATCAAGGGAGAATTTTGTTTGAGTTATCCTGAAAATTGTATTCCCTTGAATCCGTTGGTGGGTTATGGCTGGTTATTTCAATGCGGTCTCGTTTGGGGCGGAATGGGATGTCTCTTTTTAGCTTGGACAGGTTCTAAAAAGCCAACCGAACCAAAGGATCGGAACAATCCCTGTTTTAATTGAAAAAGAAAGAATAAAGGAATTTATGGATTATTAGTTATTCAATATCTCTTATTTTCCTATTCCTTCCCCTATTTTACGGTAAATAAAGCCTAAATTTAAGACTTTTTGTTTATTGAAAATGTTTCGTCCATCAATTAAAATGGGGGTATTTACTTTATTTTTTAATTCCATCAAATCCAAATTATAATACTCCCTATGATCCGTAACAAATAACAAGGCATCAGCATTACTTATTGCTTCTTGAAGACTTTCCGTTAAGTCCGTGTATGTAAAGTATTTTTTCTTGACATAAGGGTCGTGTGCAATATAAGAGACTTTAGAATTATAACGTTCATTTAAAATATTGAAGACTTCTGCTGCGGGAGTATTTCTTGTATCATCGCAATTTGGTTTATAGGCAACCCCCATTATGGTGATTTTTGAGTCATTCACGGGTTTTCCTGCCTCCTTAAATGCATCTTCCATAAGATCCACTAAATGTGACGGCATTGAGTTGTTTATTTTTCTTGAAAACGGAAGAATTTTAACTTTGTCCCAATTTTGTTTATCGGTGTAGGTTTCAAGCCCGTACATTAATAACCACGGGTCTTTCGTGAGACAATGCCCACCTACCCCAGAACCGGGAATATGCATCATTCGGTCATGTCGATGATTGATAAGTTCAATGATTTCAAATACATCTCTTTTAAAATCCTCTGCAACCAAAGCCATTTCATTCGCAAATGCAATATTTACGTCCCGATAAGTATTTTCAATGCATTTCGTTAATTCCGCTGTTAATGTGTCGGTAACTTGTAGGTCTTTTTTGACTACTTTTCCATAAAGAAATTTTGCTTTTTCATTTGCTTTTTCACATCCTCCTCCAATCACCCTCGGAAAGTCCGTAATATATTCAATCAATTTACCAGGCATGACACGTTCGAAAGAGAAGACTAAATAAAAATCATCTCCGCGTGTTAATCCGCTTCCCTCTTCTAATATTGGCTCAACAATATTGTTTGTAGTTCCTGGGGCAACGGTCGATTCGATTATTAGGGTGGTTCCTTTATGAAGATGTTTTGAGGCCTTTTTTGACACTTCTTTCAAAGATTTATATCTGGGGACCCGTTTTTCATCAACTGGGGTCTGGACATCTATTAAAATATAATCTGCAGTATCGCAAGCGTCATATTCAGGAGTAACTGAAAACTTTCCATTTTTAACAACTCGTTCGATTAGGTCATCTAATCCTGGCTCGTCCCCTTCAAAGGGATTCTTTCCAGCATTTAGCCAGTCAATTTTCCATCCAGAACGCTTTGAACGTCTTTGAATCCCAGTAACGTAAAACTCTGGAACATCAGCTAAGAGAGCTGCCATCGGAATTCCAACTTAGCCATTATTAGGGATACCCTAATAATTATAGCCCATTCCGATAACAACAATTTTTGTTTTATTTTCCGAACTCATAAATAAATCAATCGTTATAAAAGTTTTTTTATCTAATTAATATCTTGATGGAAAATTTAAAACATTTATTTTATTTGCGATATATGTTTCTTTTTTTCTATTATCTCCTTGAACTTTAGAATTGAAAATTTAATTTTTAAGGGTAGGCTTAAATGTTGTTGATACCAATATGCAAAACTCTCATAATCTTCGGGCACTTCAGCAAATTCCCCATGAGGTAAGGTGGCTCTAAGAATTTTCTTATATGTTATCCTTTCGGGAAAAAACGATACTGAGAGCTTTAACATTTTGTATATTTTGCAAATAACGCTTTCTTTATTGCACTGCCCTTAATTTATGAGACATATTTGGCTCCATGATACGGTATATAAAAGATCTTAATTAAGATCGAGCCATAAGAGATTCTAATAGTGTTTAGGAATTCTTTATAATTATTTTGCTAAAAGCTAAAACTTTAAAATATCTTTGATAATTATAAAAATTGAGATATTTTAAAATTTAATTTAAGTAATAACAAATTTAAGAGATAAACCGAGTTTGGATGAATTCTCCCTTACCTTCCCATACTTATCGATATATCCTTAACCAAAAAACCGAGCCTTTATGGATTTTAAAAAAAGATAATGGAAACTTTATGATAGTAGATTTAAATTCATCCGCTGAAGAATTTTTTGGCGGACTTCCTAAAGAAAGGGGAGAATATAAAATCTCAAATTATTTTGAGCAAGAAAAACCAATTATAAACCTAATACGTAGGGCCTATAAAAACAAAAGTGGTGTCAGAGAACCATTATCATTAGGAGGAATAAGGAAAAAAAAGAAATATTGGTTTTATGCTGATTACATTAATGAAAACTATATAATATTAGAGATTATTGATGATTTTTTATCCTATGACCCAAAATCTGAAAGAGATAAATCTGAAAGCTTCTCTCATTCAGAAGAGTTTTTTAAGGAGTTGATCGAGCAATCTCTAATGGGTATTGCGATAGTACAAGATGATAAGGTGATTTATGCGAATAAAAGGTTTACAGAAATGAGCGGATATTCTTTAGAAGAACTTCTAAATCTAGAACCTGGCGGGTTTCTAAAGATCATTCACCCCGAATATCGCGACATAGTAAAGGAGCAAGCAAAAAAGAAACAATTGGGATTAGGCAATCAGATAAAAAATTACGAATTTAAAGCAATTAAGAAATCTGGTAAACCAATATGGGTAAAAAATTATTCCACGACCATACAATATTGTGGTAGAACTGCAGATTTTATATCGCTAATAGATATCACAGAGATGAAAAAATCTCAGCGTAAATTGAAAGAGTCGGAGCAAATGTTTCGAATGATCTCAGATCAATCGCTACTTAGCATAGCAATTATCCAAGATGATGAATTTAAATATATGAATCCTCAATTCGGGAGAGATGTGGGATATTCAAAAGATAAAATTAAAGATTGGGACCCAAAAGACTTTCTCCAACTTGTTCATCCTGAAGACCGGAAATTGGTAGCTGAACAACTCCAAAAGAAACAAGAGGGGGATTCCCAAGACCTTTTATCTGGGTATGATTTTCGGATTCTGGATAAAAGAGGAGAAATTGAATGGAGAGCCGCATATTCTAAATCAATTAAATATAATGGAAAGCCAGCAGATTTAGCCGCGTTAGTCAATATAACTGAAAAGAAAATTGCAAAACAAAAATTAAAGAAATCAAGAAAGAAATATAAAGATGCTTTTAAGAGAGCCAATTTCTATAAAGATCTCTTAGTCCACGATATCAACAATATTTTACATACCATAAAAACTGCCTCCGAGTTAGCGACTATTATACTTTCGGATGATACAGATATGCAAAAACTGAAAGAATCTTGGGAGATTGTATCTGAACAAGTCACGAGAGGTGAAATGCTGGTAAAAAATATTCAACGCCTTTCTGAAATTAAAGAACATACGATTGAAACCAAGAAAATTGAAGTATTTGACGAGCTCGAAGAAAGTATTGAATTTGTAAAAACTAGTTATCCTAATAAAACAATTGATATTTCTGTAGAGACCTATGACGAACATGTTAAAATCAAGGCTAATGATCTAATCCGAGATATTTTCGAGAATATATTAATAAATGCGGTTAAACATAATGAACACGATACTATTTCGGTTGATATAAAGATTACTAAAGAGATCGAAGATGCAGAATCTTGGGTGAAGTTCCAATTTATTGACAATGCAAAAGGGATTAAGGGGGAGAATAAAGAATTAATCTTTCAAGAGGAAGTAATGAAAAAAAAATCCAAAAAAGATATGGGCTTTGGCTTAACCCTTGTAAAACAAATAATTGATTCTTTCAATGGAAAAATTTGGGTTGAGAATAGGGTTCCGAATGATTATACAAAAGGCAGTAAGTTTATTATCCTATTTCCGCTTCAATAATCTGTTATTAACTTTTATTCGTTAATATTTCTTGTACTTCAAGATACTGCTTACCGATTTAAGTAGGGATAATTGATAAAAACTTATTTAAATTTCAAAAATAAATATAATAAAATGGAATTAGGAAAATCAAGTCTAAATGATATAGCCAAATTACAGCCAGATTCGGTGAAGCGTAAACGGATTTCAAGTTATGATGAGAGCGGTGATAACTACGATTGGATTGATATTGACCCACAGCAAACCGTTATTTTGGGCGAAGGGGAATATGCAGGGTGTATTACCCATATCTGGTGTACTTTTAGTTGTAGAAGCAGATATGCACTTCGAAATGCTATAATTCGAATGTATTGGGATGGAGAAAGGAAAGATAAACCCAGTGTTGAGGCTCCATTGGGTGATTTTTTTGGACAAGGACACGCTGAGCATAAAGAATTTGTTTCTCTTCCCCTTCAAATGAGTCCTCAAGGGGGAAAAGGTTTAAATTGCTGGTGGCCCATGCCCTTTTCAGAGGGATTTAAGATTACCCTAGAAAACGATAACTCAAAACGCTTTCGACTCTATTATTATATCGATTTTGAAAAATATGAGGGGGGATTGGACGATGAACAAGACTATGGAAGATTCCATGTGCAATGGCGTCGAGAAAATCCTCCGTCCACAAAAAAGAGAGATAATGAGGGGAAAAAAATCTCAAAATTAAATCCTAAGCGGTTTAATCTATTTGGTATAGAGAACACTGAGCCTTTAAAGTACAATTATCGAATTTTAGAAGCAAAAGGGAAAGGGCATTTTGTGGGATGTCATCTTAATATTGATAATCGCACGTTTATGCCATGGTGGATAAACTGGCCGGGGGAGGGAGACGATATGATTTTTATTGATGACGATCTCGATGAGAAGACACCTACACTATATGGCACGGGTACGGAAGATTATGTGAATCAAGCTTATTGTCCTCGCACGAAATATTCGGCGCCCTATCATGGCACCATAAAACCTGGCGGTTTTAATTGGTGGGGTAAGATCACATATTATCGATACCATATCGAAGACCCTATCTACTTTAATAAACAAATCTTAGTTTCTATTGAACATGGACACGATAATCATCGTGCAGATGATTGGTCTTCCACAGCATATTGGTATCAAAAAGAACCCCATGATCACTCCCTTTATCCTGAATTATTAGATAAAGAACAAAGAAATCCCATCGGAATTTCATGGACTCATATCTTTAGAAAAATGTTAGGGATAGGAATAATATTGATATTGATCTATTGGTTTTTAATCCGTAATTTATTGATCCCCTTATTATAGTTGAGCAATGGATGTAATGAATTAACGAAGTAAATAAGAAAAAGAAATTAAGAAAATTTTATCATAGACGGCAAAAGAAAACACCGCCCTTTAGGGCGTGGTAGTTCAAGGTTTAATCTCTAATTTTTCCTCAATATATTTTACTAACTCTTTACCTGAGAAAGGTTTAGTAAGGTATCCATCGGCTCCGAGCTTTTTCCCCTTTTGTATATCTTCGTTAAAACTTTTTACGGTAAAAAGGATTATGGGGATATCCTCATACTTCTCATGTTCTTTAATTTCCTCTAAACATTGGTACCCAGATAACCCTGGCATCATAATATCTAATAATACAAGGGCAATCTCATCATATCTTTTCTCAAGGATTTTCATTGCTTCCTTCCCATTACTGGTAGTAATGGTATTAAAATCGGCTAATTTAAGAAATTTTTGAGTTAGATTTAGGATGTCGACTTCATCGTCAACTACTAATACGGTATTTTTTTCTGAATTTTTCACTGACAATTTACTCATCCATTAATATAATTAGTAAATGCTTATTTATATTAAATTAAAAGTTCCATAAATAAGTTATTAGGTTAACTAAATATATATTTCTTCTCTTCTCTTTTAATATTTATTTTTAAATTTATAATATAAAATAAAATGAATAAATTGTTCTAATACGTCATAATGCCAAGAAAGGATAAAACTCCCAAATTTCCGGATAGCTATCTCGGAGAACGGGCAAAAGAATACGATAATGAGAAATGGATGGAAAGAAATCAAAAAAAGACCACAGAAAGGGTAATTGAATATCTTTACGATTCAAAATTAGGCAAGGAAGAAGTATCGCTGCCCTCAGAGACGCTTATCCTTGATTTAGGTTGTGGAAGCGGTTTTTCTTCTGAATTTTTAATTAATTATGATTTTCACGTAATTGGAATTGACATTTTAACCGATATGATCTCTCTGGCTCGTAAACGAAAGAAGGAAGCGTTGCCAAGATCAAAAGACTTAGAGTTGATATTAGCTGATATTACGAAATTACCGATTCGCTCTCGTTCGATTGACCATATAATTTCAATTTCAGCGTATAATTTTATCACTCATGATTCAAAATCTGAAAGAGAGATATTTTCTATTGTCAATACAACTGCTCAGTATATAAATGAAATTTTGAAAAGAAATGGACGGTTTATCATTGAATTTTATCCGGAAAGTGAAAAAATGTTGGAGATTTTTAAGAAATCCTTTATAAAAGCAGGATTTGATGGTTTCTCCATTAAGGAAAAAGAGGAACAAAAATCAGGAAAAACATTCTTGCTTTTAAAAAAGTCAACTCACAAAAAGATAGATTTAATTGATTGATATATATTTTATCTAAAGATGGCAACTTGTAAGTTCTGTGGTAAGGAAAGCAGTTTAGTTTCCAAAATATTGCAGATTTGTCGAGAATGTATAATAAATGCAGATAAAAATAAAGTCAAGGAACACCTTCTTAATGTGCATTCCAAAGTTCGACTTAGCGAAAACTTACCCGTTATTCCTCCAAAATCTAAGGAAAAAAATATTAGATTTAGTTGTAATCTCTGTATTAATAAATGTAAGGTTTCAGAGGATGATAAAAGTTACTGTGGTCTTCGAGATTATCAAAAAAATGAACAAGGTAATTTATCTTACCCCACGAAGGACAAAGCATATATGCATGGGTACTTGGATTCTAATCCGACCAACTGCTGCAATTCATGGTTCTGTCCCGCGGGCACATCTAGAGGATACCCGGAATATTCCATATATGACGGAGATGAAACTGGAACATATAGTTATGCGGCCTTCCTTTATGGATGTTCTTTTGATTGTCTCTTTTGCCAAAACTCCTCCCATAAACATTTCACTAAAGACGATTTAATGGAGGCAGAAGCCGTTGCCGACCGCATTTTTAAAAACAAGAATATAACTTGCATGTGTTTTTTTGGAGGCGATCCAGAACCACAACTTCCCTTTACAGTCCATTTAGCTGAATTAGTATTGGAAAAAATCGATGAGGCAAGAGAGGAAAATAGAAAGTTTAGAGTCTGCTGGGAATGGAACGGGAGCGGGAGACAAGATCTCATGGAGCAATGCATGAAGATTGCCCTTAAAACTGGCGGAAACATTAAATTCGATTTGAAAACTTATCATGAACAGCTGAATATCGCTTTATGTGGCACAAGTAATAAAAGGACCTTAAAAAATTTCAAATATTTGGGAGAAAATTATTTTGGAACAAGAAATACCTTACCAGAATTAAGTGGTTGTACCTTATTGGTACCGGGTTACACAAATTCTAAAGAAATTGAGCGGATTGCAAAATTTATTGCCAATATCAATCCCGAAATCCCTTATTCTCTTTTAGTCTTTCATCCAGATTACATGATGAAGGACCTCCCTTATACATCTAAAAAACAAGCATACAAATGCTTGGAGATTGCCGAAACATACCTTGAACATGTCCATTTAGGGAATGAATTTTTATTACACTAATAATTAACTTTTGATATCTATTTATTGGATTTCTAAAGGACCTTTAACTTCAATCTTGAGTTTATACGCTTTAAGGGAACGCTTTCTTCAAGGATTAAAAAAGCTGGAAAAGCCATATTAATTAGCAACAACGGTAGAAGTGGAACTAAAAATAAATTTGGAGAAAAAGGAAATGGAGAATTTCTCAATGAAAATATATCCATAAAGTATGGGAAATTTATTAAGCCATACAAAAAATTTATTTAATAATAATAATTATTGTCCTTACATAAGTTTTTGAATAGATGGAAAATAAACCGTAAGCTTTAAATATTATAAATTGGTGAACAAATTCCGTGCAAAAAGCTCGTATTCGATTATCATCAACTGAATTACCTGCCTTAAAAAAAGTTTGTGAACAAATAGAAGATGTTTGCAAGTCGCAGGGCATTAAAAAACATGGTCCAATCCCTCTCCCTACAAATCGTTTAAGAGTCCCCGTATTGAAGGCCCCCTCTGGTCAAGGTACCGATACTTGGCAGAAATTTGAGATGAGAATTCATAAACGGTTGATTGACGTAGTTGCGAATGAAAGAAGCATGCATCTTATTATGAAGATTCAAATTCCGGAGTCAGTTCTCGTCGAAATCGAGCTTAGGTAAATTTCTAAGTTTCCCATTTTTATGACTGGTTTTTAATTTTTTTAACTGTCACGTTAAAAAAGATTACTATGTTTTTATTCTATATATGAGTTCTCAAAAAACGAATGAGAAACCTTTCTTTGAAAAGCCCATTTTTATTAATTTTGTTCTTTTTACTGTTAATTTTGGGCTGTTTATTTCTAAGATTATATTTTCTTACTTAACCAATAGCCGGGCCTTACAAGCTGATGCGTTCGATAACCTAACTGATTTGGTGTTAGTATTTGCCGCACTGGTCGGCATTATTTTAGCAAATAAAAAACCGAGCGAGGAATTTCCTTATGGATATTATAAAATCGAAAATATCATAAGTTTAATCATTTCTATTGTGATTTTTTACACTGCATATAATATTATCAGACAATCTATTGTCGATATCATTCAATTTATTAACGGAACCGAAAGACCCCTGCTCCTTTCATTTCCGGTATTTATCTTTTTGATTATATCCTTAATAATCTCTTTAATTGTAGCAATATATATGAGAATTGTTGCAAACCGTATTAAATCCCCCATTATCAAATCGGAAGCTTCAGAAAAGTGGTTTGACATTTTTATTTCGCTTTCTGTGCTCATAGGATTTCTTGGAGCTCTTATCAATTTGAACATCTTGGATTCCATATTTGGAATTCTGATTTCTTTATTCATTATAAGAGGGGGCTATGGGATATTTCTCAATTCCACTAAAACACTTTTGGATGCTGTAATTGACTTTGAAAAGAGAACGGAATTGCACGAGTTAATTGAAGAATTTTCCAGAGTAAAACGAATTGAGCGTTTAGATCTACGCGCATACGGAAAATATATCTTTCTGGAACTTGAAGTTGTTGTAAGCCACCGATTGTCAAGCTCCGATATGGACACTCTTAAAAAACGTCTTAACGAAGAGATTAAGGAAAATTTTCCCAAAATCTTTAAAACTATTATAATTACGGAATCTGAGGAGAAATCTTTGACCAAAATTGCAGTGCCCTTAGAAGAAAATGAAGATTTGGATTCCAAAATCTTTGATAAGTACGGGGAAGCCCCGTATTTTGCCATATTCACGCTAGAAGAGGGTAATTTAACTCATCAAGACTTTTTAAAAAATAAATTTATCGATAGAGAAAAGAGAAAGGGGATACTAATTTCAGATTGGTTGACCGGAAAAAAAATCGATAAAATCTATGTGCAGAAGGAATTAAATAAAGGACCGCGTTTGGTTTTTACCAATAGTATGACGAAAATGGTCGTGACCGACAAAAAAACTGTAAAAGAAATAGTTGATAAAGAAAGAGAACTTACTAAAAATACTTAAAGGAGAATAACCTCAAATGGAAGTTACGATTGATTTTCTGAAGGAATTGGCAATTTCTGTGTATGATGAAGTTCATGATTTGATAGGAACCAAAAAAGCAGCAATTCAATTGGAAGAAGGAGCAGGAGGCGATATTTCCATGATCATAGATAGGCACGCAGAAGACGTAATTAAAAACGCTTTGGAAGAAATCGATGTAAATGTTTTGCTAATCAGCGAGGAAATTGGCGAAGTTTTTATTGGAGACCAAGTAGAAGCAAGTAAGAAACAAGCGAAATTGATTGTAGACCCTATTGATGGATCAAATAATGCAGTACGAGGTATTCCATTTTGCTGCGTGTCTATTGCATATGCGGAGGGTGATTCGTTAGAGGAGATTCTTAAGGCGGTGATAATTGATCTTAATACCAAAGATATTTACTGGAGCGAAAAAGGAAAAGGCTCGTTTCTCAATGATGAGAAGATTACGGTGTCAGAGAAAGGAGTTGAGGACCCAATTATGTTTGAAATTGACTTTGAGAGCAATGAAATCAAGCAAAATTTAATCGATTACAGTTCTATAATTGAAAAAATTTATCGTCCCCGAATAATGGGAAGCTGTGCATTAAGTTTATGTCTTATTGCCAAAGGAAGCCTTGATGGATTGATTGATTTTCGAGAAAGCAGCAGGATAATGGATATCGCAGCAGGGTATTTGATTATAAGGGAAGCGGGGGGGAATTTATATTCTCGCCTTGGGGTTGATTTAGATATAAAGTTAACGATCAATGCACATATACCATTGGTGGCCTCAAATAAAAAACTGGAATCATTTTTGAAGAATGAATTGAAAAAAATCGCAAAAAAAAATAGGGAATTGTAGCCTATATCCCTTTCATTTGACCATAGGCGAATATAGTTATCCCTATAGCAAATAAAAATGGTGAATAATAGGGTTGTACGATCCCTTCCGAAACCAACGCATCTGATTCTAGGATAGAAGCAACAGACATTACTATCAGACCAATAAGTGAAAATATAGAATTCTTTCTTAATTTTCCTGGAGTCTTTCTAATTAAGAAGAGAAATAATAATATCAATATCCCCACCTCAGTATAAAATATTACATAATTGATGTATCGGGCGATAGTAAACAACTGTGGAAAGAAAATCAGTAGGACAATATTGAAGACAAGGGCTCCTCCTAAAATATAACTCATTACAAACTTTCCGGGTTTGAATAGGTATTTTTCTCCAACAATTATTAATGCTAAGAAACCCACAACGTTAAAGACATATGAGGCTGCTACAAATTGGAAATAAAGGGCCGTTTGCCCATTTGGATCTCTTTCAAAATCAGAAAAAATAAATAAAATCCGTGCAATGACATACATATAGAAGAAAATCGCAATTGCTCTGTTCAAGTTCTTCTGAGATGATATCTCCTCTGACTTAAATGATTTTCTCACAAAGAGGGTTGCTAAAATTGTCAAGTAACAAATAACAATGATCCAAAATGTGGTTTTTAATCCTAGATCGTAGTTTAAATGTCCCATATTTATTCAACACATCTCCTCTTTAAAGTCAATATATTTAATATTTACTTTTAACATTTTTTATTCAAATTTTGACTCGTTGGATTATATTTGATTGATTGCAAATATTAAATATCCGATAATAGTAATTATGGGTACGAGATCCATTTTTATCCAGAGGGGTATGAACTCTAAACCTAAGAAAAATTGACTATCCAGCAAGATTCCCAGTGTCATTATAATCAACCCAAGAAATGAATAGATTGCCTTTTTCTTAATAAGACCAGTGGATAATCGAATTAGACCAATATACAGAAAGATTATTAATATCATTGCAATTCCAGACCCGATATAAATTACATATAGAATATTTATTCGTAGTTCTGTTGCTGTGATCCCCGAAAGAGTCAAAATAATTACCATCGCCGCGGATATAATCACTATAATTGTAGTACTTATAGATACCAAGAAGAAATAGCGTTTTTTATACTTCACTTGCTCTAACGCCCATATCATCGCTGTAAATCCGACCATCCCCACAGCATAAGCTAAAGAAGCGAACATATCATAATAAACATCGGGATTGATATTAAACATAAGAACAAATAGAATTCTGGTTATTCCGTAGGTAATTCCAAATAGCCCCAATCCAACCTTAAGTCTTTTTACGCTTTTTAACTCTTGTTTTTTTGTTTGGAGGAAAAAATAGATACCGAATCCGATAAGAAGGACAGCAAAGAAAATATATGCATATAGATTTATAATCCCATGAATATTTATGGGACGATAATGTTCATTTGGCATTGTATCTGGAATCTGACCTAACATGTTAGTATATCCCAAATTTGTTTAAATATAAAATTTCTCAATTAATTAAATACAATAATATATATATCTTTTAATGTCCTATAAAATTGTTTAGGTAACTTCTTTCAGAAATTAAATATTTGATACCAAATTTTAAAATTTTATCCATTCCTAACCTTACTAGTCGATAATTGAGATTGAAAAACAAGAGAGACCGAATTTGAATAATCTTCAGCGAATTAAAAAAGATTTTTTTGCCCGTGATACAAAACAAGTGGCAAAAGCCTTATTAGGCAAATATTTGGTTAGAAAGACTACAAACGGAAAAATGGTTGCCAAAATTACAGAAACGGAAGCTTACGTTGGTCCTGATGATAAAGCATGTCATGCCTATGGCAATAAGAAAACCGAAAAGACAAAAATTATGTTCATGCCCCCTGGAACGCTCTACGTCTATTACATTTACGGCATATATTTTTGTTTGAATGTAATTACCGAAGAAACGGGAAAACCTTGTGCCGTATTTATCCGGGAAGGCTATCCACTCAACGGAATAGAGCTTATGAAAGAAAACCGCGATGTCAAAATCGGGAAAAATTATAAAAACTTAATTGATGGACCGAGTAAACTCTGTATGGCATTCCAAATCACCAAGGATTTGTTTAACGGAAAAGATGCGTGTACTTCAGATGCAGCGCTTTATTTCTGCGAAGGAAGTAAAAGAAAGGAAGAGGAAAAGGAAATCTCAGCTCATAAACGAGTCGGAATCGATTATGCGGAAGAAGATAAAGATAGACTTCTACGGTTCACCTTAGATCAAGATTAGACAAATCCTAAAAATATAAATATTCGAACAACCAAAATTAAATATATTAAAAATAATTAATTGAAGGTCTATTTTGATGAATACCGAAGCCTTAAAATTCTTCCATGCTTATATTCGGGAAATGATTAATGTAGGGGGTCCTAATTTCCCAAAAACGATTTCCTCTCATTTAGGAGCTAAATTAGCAAAAGTTTATACAAGAAGGGGGATTGCGGATATGACTGAGGGATTAAAAAAAAGTTATGAAGCGATAGAGGGAATTCCCACCATCGAAAAAGTCGATGAAAACACGTTTAAAGTGAAAACTAAATATCCAGGTGGATTTTGCCCCATAGGAGGGTCTACCGATCCCGAAAATGTTGAGTTAATTCAAGAAAGCATCTGCATTCCTTTTTCTCAAGGCTTCCTCAGCGAATTAGATCCAAAAAATAAGTATAAACATATCGTTCATGATTGTATCTTAGATTCCAGTGAAAAATATTGTTCATATACCTTAAAATTGGAAAAGAGAGAAAATATTAAAAACGGAGAATAGGAATTATAAAAAACTTTAAAAAGTATAATCAACCACTCCGTATTGTCTCGTGTGTGTATTATACATTAGGGAGTGTGAATCTCACGCCTTCAAGTGTGAGTAGTTTAATCATAATATAGACCCTTTTTCTTCGCCTTTTCGATATAATCAAATAATTCCTCATCCGTATTTTGATGGAAATCATTATAATATGCACCGATTGAAAATGCTCCCTTAGAGATGATGAAAATAACGTCATCATATGCCTTTTTAACCGTTGTAATACTAGATGATAACGCAACGGGTACCGCCAATACAACCTTATCAGCACCTCTTTTTCTTGCATATTTTGCAGCGAGAAGAGATGTAAATCCCGTGGCTATTCCATCATCGATAATTATTACTTTTTTTTCCTCAAGATTTAGTTCTTTTCTGTCCGTATATTTCTCAACTCTTTGTTTTACGTTTGTGAGCACCTCTTTCTTTATTCGTTCAAACCTATCATCAGAAATATCCAAAAACGAGTAAGTTCTTTCATTTATTTTGTAGGTGCCATCAG
This sequence comes from Promethearchaeia archaeon, assembly GCA_046483985.1. Classification (GTDB taxonomy): domain Archaea; phylum Asgardarchaeota; class Lokiarchaeia; order Sigyniarchaeales; family SOKP01; genus JAWOCD01. Next base: position 35,867 of record JAWOCD010000004.1, on the reverse strand, counting down.
GGGCAATAGCGCCAATTGCTACTTCGGGATTTTGAGGGGAGGTAAGCTTTTTAGTGATTATTAATGTGAAAGGGATATTTAATTCGTTAGCGACTTCATAGGCTACTGGAACCCCTCCTCTAGGAATTGCAAGGATGATGCTCTGTTCGATTAATTCTTTATGATCTTTCAAGGCGCCTGCCAATTTTTTTCCAGCTTGAGTTCGATTTTCAAATTTATCGATTTGATCGCTCATTTATTTATTTGACCTCTTTTTAACGTGGAGTTCATGTTGAAGATTGCTATCTTATTTTTTAAATTCTTTCCTCATAAATTTAAAATGAATTCGCCGGGATTAAAATGAAAAGAAGAAAAAAGGTCGCCCAATCCTCGACCCCAATCCCACTAATACGACCAGAATACTGTGCTCCTCCGCACCAAATTCAAACAACGTAAATCTCTCAACGGACGACTGCTCCCTCCCGGGCCTGGTCGGGTTGGTTATTATGAGCTTATACCCCCCCTACAAGGGATACTGCCCAGAGATCTACCTGCTTGACTGCTGCTTCTACGGAACACAATATAGGGTATTAGTGACTCATGGAGCCTCAGATTGGGCAATTTAAGCTATAGAGCGTTTTGCTTTCCCCTTAGCAATGAAGGTTCAGGCAGAGCCCTAGTTGCCCAAACTAAATAAGTATGGAATATTTAAAAACTTTTTCCTCTTTAGTCTGCTTCTTTTATTTCAAGAATTAGAATCTTCATAATCCTCCTTAAAGTCTTTTCATAAAATCTGATTAATCGCCCAAATTTAATTTCGAGATTGAAGAGACTCAATTTAGAATGAAGAGAGGAAAAAAATTGTTTTATCAATTTGGGGGGAGGGGTGTGTTCATAATTTTCTCTTTAAGATATTATGAAGATTTTGCCTATTTTTCTTTCTTTCAATCTCGCTGATAAAGTTTTGGGTATCTGGAAATTGAACTGTGATATTTTTCCCCGTATCTTCAACTATCATTTCTTGAGAAAATCCAACTCGTAATCTATCATCATTCTGTTTAGGCTTCATACTTATAACGATCTTGATTTGGATTTTAAAACTATAGAATATCTGCGTAATATGTAAAATTTCGGTCAGAAACGAGGTAACGGAAAATCGGATTGAAATTTGAATATGAAAGAATAAAAAGAATTGCAATCCTATATTTAATCAAATATTTTTAAACAGATAGAAGTATATAGGAGAATTAATATGAATGAAGAAGTCATCTATATGGACGCAAAACGTTTGAAACATTTTATGAAGGATGTTTTTATCGGATTAGGAGTTCCTGAAGAAGATGCCGAGATTATCGGGGAGGTCTTAATTACCTCGGACTTGCGGGGGATAGATACTCACGGCATTCAGCGATGTAAAATGTACTATGATCGTATTAAAAAAGGGATTTATGAGGTTAAGACTAATATCGATGTACTAAAGGATGAGAAAGCGACTGCCTTATGGGACGGTAATTGTGGAATGGGCCATGTCATTGCTCATAAAGCAATGAGTACCGCCATTGAAAAGGCAAAAGAGTACGGTTTAGGGGCTGTTGCAGTAAGAAACTCGACACATTTTGGAATTGCGGGCTATTATTCCCTAATGGCCATTGAAGAAGGAATGATTGGTATAACCACGACTAATGCTCGACCTTCCATCCCTCCGACATTCGGAGCGGAACCGCTGCTGGGCACCAATCCTTTAACGGTTGGCGCGCCTACTGATGAGGAATTTCCCTTTTGCCTTGATTGTGCAACCTCCATTATACAAAGGGGGAAAGTAGAATTATATAACAGAACGAACAAGCCCCTACCTGAAGGAGTTGTCATAGATGAAAATGGAAAATCTATGCGAGATCCTCAAAAGATTTTGGATAAGATGCTGGAGAGAAAAGCCGCTTTGCTTCCCTTAGGAGGTCCCGGAGAAGAAAAATCTGGATATAAAGGCTATGGCTATGCTACGATAGTTGAATTATTATCTGCTGCACTTCAAGACGGGATATATCTTAGAGATACGTTAGGAATTGAAGAAGACGGGCAAAAACGCCTTAAGGTAGGACATTTTTTCCTTGCAGTCAATATTGAGAATTTTGCCGGATTAAATTCCTTTAAAAAGACCGCGGGAGAGATAATGCGCGGATTGCGAAGTGCCCGAAAAATACCAGGCGAAGATAAGATCTATACTGCCGGGGAAAAAGAATATGAAGCGGAAAAGAAAAGGAGCAAACAAGGTATTCCCTTAAATAAGAGTCTACAGCAAGATATTAAAACTATGAAGGAAGAACTCGGCCTAGATCAATACCACTTTGATTTCTAACTTTTTTTCAACTTTTTTTCAAAAAAGCAAAAGAAAATTATCATTATGAACGAAATGGATTGGATTACCACTGTAGCAGTTATAGGTTCCGGCACAATGGGACGAGAAATTGCACAAGTACTTCTTTTGGGTAGATTTCCTAAAGTAATATTGCACGATATTAAGCAACCACCTCTTGATAGTGCCCAGGCCTTTATTAAAAAAGCCCTTATGAAATTATACTCAAAGGGAAAACTGGAGAAAGACCAAACCCCAGCGGACCTCTTAAATCATCTTTTTTTGACAACAGACATTCAATCAGCGGTTTCCAAAGCAAACTTTGTGATTGAGGCAGTACCGGAAGTGATGAAGATAAAAAAGGATGTTTTTTCAACGATCGGTGCATTAACCCCTCCAGAGACAATATTAGCTACCAATACCTCTACCATGAATATAACCGAAATTGCTTCCGCATCATCTTGCCCGGAGAATGTGATAGGTATGCATTTTTTTACACCGATCCCAATATTATCGCTTATTGAAGTTATAAGGGGGGCTCACACTTCCAAAGAGACTATGGAAATCACCGCAAAACTGGGAATGAACCTGCCTTGCCTCTCTGGAAAACGATTTATTGCCCGACTTCAAAAAGCAAGTCCAGGATTTATTGTGAATCGATTAAATATCGTGGGAATGGCATATCTTATGGCAATGTTGGATAAAGCCTACGAACTGGGATATAAAGCCGCACACTTAGACAAAGATGTAACAGCAATCAAAGGAAGAGCGCCATTCGAGATAGCGGATTATCTAGGCTTAGAAACGGTCTATAATTCGATTAAATATTTAGAGGAAAATTTACATCCAGATATAAGTCCTGGAAAAGTTCTTACATCGTTAGTAAATGAAGGCAAATTGGGCAAAAAAACTGGAGAAGGGTTTTATAAATGGGACGGGGAGAAAATTGATGAGTCGGAGAAGGCTCAGAAAGGGGCGGGATTGGCTCAGCCAGATGATCTTTTAGCAATTCACCTCAATGAGGGATGTCGATTATTACACGATGAGATTGTGAGCGGATATAGAATAATAGATAAAGCAATGATGGCTGGGATGCGAATTCCAGGCCCCTTTAATCCCGGTAAACGAAATTATGAACAATGGTCACAAAGGTTAAGGGATATAGCTAAAATAACAGGAAAAGACTATTTTCTCCCGTGTGATGTTATGAAAACGGGAAAATTCAAAACAATGCGAAAATCGTAGGGAACTTAACTAGACCTTACAAATGTTCTTCGATTTTGCATCTATATTAGAAATAAGCAATATCTTTTCAAAAAACCCTCCCGTATCAATTTGAACTTCGTCAGCTTCCCCATAGATTTCTGAAAACCTTTTAGAAATGAAAACACTATAGTCTCTTGACTCAATTTTCCTTTCGATTTCCGAAGATGGAGGGGGATTATTATTTTTAAGAAGTTTTATGGAAGGATTGTAAATTCTGGTGCATTCTTCGTCAATTTGATCTATGAGGATCCATAGACCGGTAACTTTCTCTTTTTCTTTCAAGAATTCATGCGCTTCTGAGGAAATCTTAATCTTCATAATTCATCTAGGAATTAATAAAATATAAAGGATCAATAATAGTCAATAATTCTAAAAAACTTTTTATCATTAAAGGCAAAAGAATACCCCGTCCTTTAGGGAGAGGAATTTAATTTCTTGGGGGATTTACATAACAATAACCGCAATTATGTCTGCATTTAGAAAACACTCGTGTTTCCTCCAATATCTTGAATATGGGGGCTTGATACAAGAAAAAAATATATATATATATATATAGTAATAGTATAATTAATTTATTGATGGATCTGAAAGATAAATATGATAGATTACTTGATGAGTTTAAATCATTCAAACAAAAATCTAAGGAAAAAATAGAGCGATTAACTGCAGATAAAGATCAGTTAGAAAAAAAGCTTCAGAACCAAAAAGAATTTTATCAAAAAATACTTGATGCTGTTCGGAATGGTGTTTGGATTACAAATGAGAATGATATTATTGTTTACTGTAATAAAAGTTTAGAGAGAATTGCTGATGTCCCAAGTGAAAAAATAGTTGGAAGGAATCTTTATACGGATTTTCCGGAAGGGTCAGTTAAAGAGTTTATTAAATATTATAATAAAGCAAAAAGACATCTTAAACCCATATTTTATGATGGTATTAATGTTCTAACTCTTGGAAAAACCCAAAGATTCCGATCAGGATGGTTAATTCCGTTAAAAGAGCAGAATCAGTTTACAAATATGATCTGCACTATTAATGATATTAGAAAGATAAAAAGAATTAGAGAAAAATTAAAGGATCGGGAATCACGCTACAGCGCTATAGTTTCCAGTAGTTCTATTGGAGTTGCCCGAGTTGATATGAAAGGGCGCCCCCTTGAGATGAATACATATCTCCATAATTTTCTTGGTTATTCCGAGGAGGAGTTAAACGATACCCATTTCCAAGAATTCACGCATCCAGAGGATAAAGATATCGACTTAAATTTATTCCGTGAATTGGTATGTGGAAAGCGAGAATTTTACCACATCGAAAAAAGATACATTCATAAAAGCGGTAAAATTATCTGGGGGGATCTCACAGCAACCTTGGTCCGTGATATTAATGATAAACCCAAATATGTTATAAGTCTCGTTCAAGATATCACCAAAAAAAAGAAAGCACTCTTTGAACTCCAAAGATCAAAAGAAAAACTTAAAGAATTGAATGAAAAATTGGAATCAAAGGTAAGAGCACGTACCAAAAATTTAAGACAATCAGAGAAAAAATACAAAGATGCTTACCAGAGGGTGAATTTATACCAAAATCTCCTTACCCATGATATGAATAATATTTTACAAAACATTCGCACTTCTGTGGATCTCAATTCGATTTATCTGAAAGATCCTCCTAAATCTGATAAGTTTAAAGAAATAAATCATATTCTTAAAGAGCAAGTTGTAAGAGGAGCTCGAATAATAAAAAATGTTTCTAAATTATCTCAAATTAATAAAGATTTTCAACTACAAAATATCGATCTCTATCATCAGTTAAAAACCACTATGGACTTTATAGTAAAAAGTTATAAATCACATAAAATCATTTTTTTCCTCAATTATGATTTTAATGATCTGCAAGTGAAAGCGAATGAGCTGCTTCGAGATATTTTTGAAAATCTGATAATGAACGCCATCATTCATAATGATTCTTCACATATAGAAATTACAATAAACGTGTCTATTATAAGCCAAGATGATAAGCAAATGGTTCAAATGGAATTTATAGATAACGGAGTTGGGATTCCAGATGAGAAGAAGGATGGTTTATTCAAATCAAAAATCGGAAAAGGGGATTCCCAGCATGGGGTAGGTTTATCCTTGGTTAAAAAAATAGTCGATAGTTACAACGGATTAATCCGGGTTGAAAATAAAGTTGAAGATGATTATACCCGAGGAAGTAAATTTATTCTCACTTTACCAAAAGCGGATTAATTTAATTATTTTCTCGCGGGATTTGCATAACAGTAATCGCAATTGTGCTTACATCTGAAGATTCCCGTATACCCTCCGATATCCTTGGATTTATGGCAACCGCACGCATCTCTTTGTCCAGTATCTTTTCTTTTCGGAACAGATTCACCTATTATTGCTTCGATTTTGTGTGCGTCAATACAATGTGCTTGCTGAATACCTTCAATTTTTAATAATTTTGGCTGGCAGCAGGCACGCATTTGAATGCCATATTTTTCGCATATGCTTTTGAGTTTTTCTAAAATTTCTTTCTTTTTCGCTAAGGAGATCTTAATAGGACTAAACCCTCTTTTCGGCATTCGGTTTTTTACCTTATTGTAGAGCGTTGCAAAGGAAAATACCATCTCTTCAAGACCTAAGGAACTCACTTTTTTAATAATTTGCTCAAAATGGCTGAGATTGCTCCTTATTTTTTTCTCTCCTTTCTTTTTGTATAGAATAACTGGATCAAATCGGTAATTTACCGCCGTAGTTCCAAACTGATCTATTAACCACTCGAGTTGAGAAAACCGTTCCCGTAAAGAGATTTTAAGATTTCGCTCAAGCTTTGAAGGGCTATTAATCGTAAATTGAAAATAATGTCCTTTATATTGATTGAACAGTTTAGGATTTGCTTTATATGTCCAGATCCAAGGTCCATAATTCTTACTCCACCAGCACCAGCATTTTATATCTTCTGGTTTTAAAGAGACGCGAGTAATCTGGTTTCGATTAAAAGGATTTGTTACATCCACAAATCCTTGCTCTATTTTTTCTTTTACCCACTCCATTAAAAATGCAGGGATATCTGTTCGTCGAGAACAAGAAATAAGCGGAAAGGTTCTTAAAGGAAGAGATTTTTCAGAATTCTTAGCCATCATATTGTAGTAATCCTTTTTCGAAATTAAATTTTCCCGTCTCTACAAATGTAATTTTTGTCTTTTCCTTTCGTTAAACCTATAAAAATATGTAAAGAGATACATAAATATACAATCTAAAAACTTACCTTAAGTCTCTTGAAGGATTTAGATCCACTGCCTTGAATAATTCTTCGATTTCATCTATATTGATTATTTTCTCTTTTACCATTTGCCTAACTAATTTATAAGCTCCACATTCATACTCTTTTTCCCAATATTCTTGATCTTCGGCATAGAAATTACATTTATGGCAGATAGTGTTAATTAATTTACGGTTTAAAGGAGTGATATCCTCCTCAGTTCTGATTATTTCATGTTCTTTAACCATTTTTGATCAACCTATTTCTTTTAGAATTATATTATTTTACATTATTATTATTTTTGATTTTTCCAAATTGATAACATTTATACTTGTCAATACCCTGAATGTTCCCAGTTTGCTTAAATGCTCTATAACGACATCCTCCCCGACAATTTTCAATAAAATCACAATCCTCACATTTTAATTCATCCAAAGTCCAATTCAAGTTCTTTTGAATTCGCTTCCACGCTTTTTCCATCCCGATTTTAAATATATTTCCTGCATTCCGACTATAAAAAAATCCGCACTTCGTAACAATCCCCTTTACATCTATAGCCATTAAATTTGGACCACATGCAAAATTGTGACATTCAGACTCATATACTTCGCCCCACCCATAATGTTTTAAGATTTTGCCTCCTTCTTCTCCGGGTACTTCATACTTTTTTCTTATTCCTTCTGGGATGTCTTCTTCGAACGTCGGAATATCTATTGACCAATTTGCTATATTTCCCTCCAATGCATTAATCAAATTAAACATCTCTTCAAACTCATCGATATTTTGCTTATGAACCATTGTATTGATTGAAGTTTTTATGCTATTGCTTAGGAGAAATTTTATTCCGTCTATTGTGTCTTGAAAACAGTTAGCGTCTCGAAAATCATTATGTGATTCTTCTAAACCATCCATGCTTATAAAAATCTCTACATTATTATCTTTCAATAAATCTATTAATTCTTTATTTTGCGTAATAAGTGTTCCATTAGAGAGTAGTACCTTTTGAAGTGCGAATTCTTTTAAATAACTAAGGAGTTCCTTCAAATGCTTATAAATAAAGGGCTCACCGCCGGTTAAAATTAAGCGAATTCCCTGTAATTCGTAAAAATCCTTTATAATCTTTTTTAGTTTTTGAAGTTCCATATCTACCGGGTCTTTATTTGTTATATAGCAATGTTTGCATTTTAAATTGCATCTTTCGGTAATATTAACCATTAAATTTTTTAAATAAGGTTGTTTTAAAGGATTTTTCTCGGGAAGATTTAAATGTTCTGTGTTAATCTCTTTGGAATCTTTGGGTTTTTCGGGCAAAAACGAAATGATTTTTAAATCCGAAAACGTTGCTAAAGCTTCTCTAATCTCTTCTTTTTTATCCATGGGGTACTTTTTTAAAATTTCATCCACGGTGTTTCGCCCATTTATTAATTTAAGAACTGAATAAGCTTCTTCATCAATTAAATAGGACTCATCCAACTTTATGTCGTAAATATTTATATTTTCATATCTTCTTAAAACAATATGGTTCGGAATGATGGGGATGAACTTGTTATGCATATGTTAGAATAGAATTCTGGGAATAAAAATGTTCAGCTAATAATAAAAAAGGACTTTAGCATGAATTAAGGTGAAAAGGAGTGACTATACTTTTTAACTTATAGCAAAAGAGGTCCCCGTCTTTTAGATCGGGGTTGAATTTTGTACGCAAATATTTTTATTGTTGGTTTTCTATTCAAGATCAATTTAGAAACTTTTTCCCGTAATTTATATTAGAGAAATAATTATTTTTATCAGACTTACATGGCTATAAAGTACAGTATTGAAGAATTTGGGGCAGTTTTTGATGCCCATATTCACAGTTATTTTGATTTGCATGACGGATTACTTTCCCCTCGAGATTTTATAAAATGTACTAAAAAGAAAGGTTTTAACTATGTCTGCGCGATGGCACACGATACTGTGGAAGGAGCGGGAAGGATCAAAAAAGAGGCCAAGGAAGCAAACTTACCGTGTATATCTGCAATAGAAGTTTCTACAAATTATAACCATATTCTTGCCTATGGCGTAAATGAATGGCCCTATCGAAGGGATACTATTGATCCAGATATCGCAATTGAATATCTGAGGGAACAAGGCTGCGCAATTTTCCTTGCTCATCCATATTCAAATCCACACCAAGGCTTATGGGTTCCAGAAGTGGTAAAGCGATTGGACATTGACGGGATTGAATGGACAAACGGGACAATTTATCATCAAAATATTAAGACTCATAAGGTTTATAGTCAATTTCCCACGGGAAGGAGGATCGCAGGTTCTGATGCACATAGCCCGGAAACTTTTGGGTGCGCCTTCACGCAAGTAGCTGTAAATAGTGAAGACCCCGATGATCTTGTCGCTGCCATGAAAACCGGGAAGTGTAGCCCATATTCGGCAAATGCGCCCCTTCATCAGTCCTTACAAATGGTGTTAAAATCGGTTTTTTGGAATAGTATCCTCAAACGAAGATGGATAGAAGGGCATTTAATTACACCCATTGGGGATCATCCTGGGAGTATAGTCCCTGATAAGATAAAAACTCGCCGTGAATGGCTGCGAAAAATTCTGAAACAACCGGTGATTCCAAGGGTTGAGAAATGGATTGAAGGATGAGTTTAGTAATAAATTGTAAAAACTCCAATTTTAGATGTCTTTACCACTTTTTCTACGGACAATTCTAAGTTCTTATTCTTCATCTTTTTATGGGAGGGAATCCTCACTTTTCTTGCTAATGGACAATATTTGTCCAAATTCTCTTCAGTAGGTTTATGAGATTTTTCGGGGGGTCGGTTTACAAATACTTCTACTTTGTTTAAGTCAATTTTCTTTTCGAACTCCTTCTTTCCGTGATAAAACTCTAAAATCTCTTTAATTACCTCTTCAAATATACGGTCTTTCCTAAAGGATTTGGTTATTCCCGCTTCAATTACTTGATTTTTAAGTTTACCAATTTCAAAACTAAGATGAATTTTATTCGCTGTAGGCATTTTTCTCCTCTCCTCCATTAACTCGTAGAGTCATTATTTTCCATGGTTTTAGTTCAAGAATTTTCGGATTACTGTTCTTAATTGTACGATGATTAAAGTCGAGAATTTCAACTTGATCCCTCATCAATTTTCCACATATTTTTAATTTGGTCATTCTATCAGAAGGGTTAAACACCCTGAGATATATTTTTTCTCCTCTCCTCCATAAATTTACAAAAGTACTTGCATTATCCATTGAGAAAAAATCATTTTTAGGGAACTCTTTTAATCCTAAAGTGGTATAGACTCCGAAAGATCTATAAAAGTAACAATTGACATACCTTCTGGCAGTCTTAATACTTGGATCCTTCAGAAAAGAAATAGAAAATTCAAACTGTCTCCCTTTTTCAACTTGATTTGTAATATGGTAATTCTGGTGATTTATTTTAAACCTAGGGCAATTTTTTTGAATAAAAATTAGCCCCTTATCCTTCCCTTTAAGTAACATAAAATCTAGAGTTTTTATTTGGTTTCTTTTCGTTTCTTCTATGCCGAAAGGATAATTAATCAACGTTTTTTGAATATTTATGATTGGTTCAATCAGGAGTTCAACCAAGTCTCCGTTATCCAGTATAAATTCTAATCGATTAATTTTGGAATATTGGATTATCTCCATAGAAAAAATTTCTTTTTCCTCTTGGTTAAAACCTGTTATGACATCTTTTTTTTCGATATCAGTACTTACTTTTTCGTAAGACTCAATTCTAATAGATTCTGGGGCACGAAATCCTATATTAAAGATATGGTTATCCTTATATTTGAATTGGATTCTTTCTTTATTTTTTGAGATCTCTACTTCATAAAGATATTCAGCTTGAATGTTCGATTGTTCGTACTTTCTATTGCTCAATTTTAAAAATTTAAACCCAAAAGGCGGTAGATCTACAATACACTTGATTTTTGAACCTTGTTTAATATGTAATAATTCTTGTTCTTTCCTTGTTAAAATTCTTTTGGAGATATTTTGTCTTGGTAAGGAAATTTCAACAATATCATTTCTGGAATAAGGACTTGGATTAAAAATAACAATTCCTTGATTTTTTACCCTTTTTCTCTTATTATCTTTAGATGTCATATTTTCAAGCCCTTTAGAAATAAACTGATTACATTTCTTTTGAATTTCCTTACAAATCTGAATGCTTAGCGCTGATATTGAAATCTCCGAATCCTTTAAGGAAAGTTTTTTTATTTCCTCTTTACTTAATTGAAACCGAGAATAATCTCCCGTCCGAATATATGGAACGGCGTAGGCATCATGCGATTGAGCTAAAAGCAAATCTCTCCATAGTTTTTCGAAAAGATGAATTTCTGCTTGTAACCCGAAAAAACCAGCCAATACATTAAAAATTTCTGCTGATATAAGAGAGATTTCTGCTTTTTTATTCTGGAGGAGTAAATTGGAAAGCTTAAAAAGTTTATCTCCCAAGAAAAAATCGTCCCGGGAATATTTATATGTACCACTCCTCTCTAATTGCTGAAATACCTTAGTACTTAAAAAAAATTCCCCAAAAAGATCAGCATATTTATGGACTCTCCATATATCCTCTTGAAACGGTAAGGGCATAACAAAATCTTCTATAGAAGAATAAATAATATTGTTCAAGATAGGGCGTGAAACTGCTTGGAATAGCAAGTTTGGAATCTCTTGAAAAAAGGTTCCGTGAAAATATTCTCCATTGTAAAGTCCGGGTTGATCGGATAGTGTATTGATTTTTGTGTTATCTATACCCTTCCAGTTGATATTTCCAGAATGAGATGTTGGATTTGTTCCTAAAAGCCGAACCCTAAGGGATGCATATTCTATTCCAAACCCTTTGAGGATTTGGGGGATTTGTGGATGTAAAGAGCTTTCGGTACAGTAATAGATATTCGCTTTTAGCCCTAATTCCTTCAAAACTTGGATCCCATATTCAAATTGTTTGATATTTGATTCAGCACCGATAAGTAAATTATATGGTTGGGAATAGGTGGGATTGATGATTTCAAACATACCCTTGTGAAATAAGTCCAAAAAAGTTGAGATGTTATTAGAATGGTTATTTCGTACCCATTCTAAACAGCATACTGCTATTTCTAAGTTATAAGGTATTTCATTTTTTATTGCTAATTTCATCTTTTCAAAAAGAGAATGCATTGCATACTCTGGAGAATCAAACTCACAAAATGGAACGTCTTTAACAATGACACCGCCGTGAGCGCCAACAATAAAAATGGTGGGGGGAAAGTCCTCTTTGTGTATAATCTTCTTTAATCTTTTCAGTATCTTTTTAAATCGTTTCTCAATTATATCCGATTTTTTTTCTGTTTTTAATGACTCTCTCAGATTTTTAATTTTTTTCTCAATTTTATCAAGATTTGCGGAGTATTTTTTTATTGGATTTTTATCAGTAAATTGTTTAACTAAAGGAATTACATTATATAAAGCATTTAAATCTTCCCAATTAACTTTTTTCATATTAACTTCATATAAGAATAATTTATTTTTGAAAATTGCCATTTTAAGACCGACGAAAATCGATGAAATGATTTCTATCGATAAATGGTGATTCAAATAATTAGAAAAGGACTTAAGCCCTCTTAGATTGAAAAAAACCTTTGCCTTGATTTTTTTGTTGATCTATTTCTTTTTTTTCTGCCAAATATAGACTCCGACCGCAAGCAACAGTAATACTGTGAAACTTCCTACTATAATGAACACGATGGGACTTTGCTTTTCAAGAAATTTCCCAATTATGCCAAAATGAGCCAATACATCTACTTGGACCCCTCCAAATTGATGTCCGTTCTTGGGAGAATCAAAATGAATGTCGGTGAGAAACACCATTCTTTTGTTCTCTATTGACGCATTATTTTCGGTTGTATTCTTTTTGAAGGGTAAGATATTCACGTCTCGAATGATTGCTTGCTCTTCAAACTTGATCTCCATAAAAACCTCGTTGTCTCCTTCTTCAATACTTTCTATAGTATAATGGACGTCTTCTGGATCAAATTCAATACTGAAATTATCAACGGGAAGATTCCACTTTTTGTGAAAAGTGACAATACTTCCCTTAGAGACCAATAACCAATCCTCTTTTCCTATTTTAGTCTCACTTTTTGAGACAATGGTGGTCTTAGATTCGATAAAGTTTATTTGTCCGTCTCCCAGATCTATAGGAAAATTGGTTTTAACCGTATACGAATCGACATCCTTTTTCGTGTGAATATCGCGTGTCTTGATGGTAAACTGGTCCTTATTCTGCTCCATATCATAATAATAAATAGCCGCAGTTTCAAATTCGGTCCATGCACTTCCATGGGTATAGCAGAGGGCTTGTGGATTAAGAAAATAAACCTTAGGTAACCCCTCTTTATCACTCCCATTCACAAAATGACCTACATCTTCAATGCCGTCATCCCCATCTCCATAGCCGTATTTTTCCGTATCGTTTGGTGTATCTTTCCACGCATAATGAGTATGTATATGTCCAGAAACATGGGCGACAATATGGTCATCATATTCTCCCATAAGATCCAACCAGCGATTTGACACTTTTTCCCAAGGATCATTGCCCGTTGCCCACCATTCTCCATCGGACCACGCAACGGTATTTTTTATGGGACAATGCTCGAAAATGAAAATATTGGTGTCATTTACTGCATATTCTGCCAATTTTTCGCTAATCCATTGATGCAATTGGTCAGTTATATGATGCATCCATATATTTTCTTCTTGATGATAATATCGGTCTTCAGAGATCAATATAAATACATTATTCCCCATTTTTAGCACACCGGTGGGAGAATCAAAGTTACATTCAGTAAAAAATCCGGTACCATATGGGTCACCTCTTCGATGTTCTCGATCATGGCCGCCTTGAACGGCAAAAACTTTTCCTTCTAGTGAAGTTGTCCATTCATTGTACGCCTTATATTCCTCTGTTTGACCGGATTCTGTAAGATCTCCCGTGTCAAATATATAATCAGGATCGACCGAATTTACACTTTCTTGTGCATCCAGAGGAATACTGTAATTATTCCAGAAAAAGAGAATTGTAAAGACACCGATAGAACTAAAGGTTATTATTACTGTTAAGATGATGCCTAATGCGATTCGTTTTGTTTTTTTTTCCATGAAAATCATGTAATATAGGTTTTACCTCCTTATTACCTTTCTTTTTGTGTAATGTAGTTAATATAATATAAAGAGGGTCCTATTTAATGGTTTTGCTCGAGCTCTTTTAAACTACTTCGAGCTAACTTCAAAAGTTCAAACAGTTCTTCTATGGTTCCTTGGTTAAAGCTAACGGTTTCTTGCGGTTCCTTGGTAAAAACCTTATTAATAAATGATCTTCCGGATTCTAAATCTTCTGAAATTATAGCCTCAATGGAGTCAAATGTTTCATTTAAATCTTCCACACAATTAATAATCTCCTTGAAAATTTTAGTTTTTCCTAAGATCTTATGATAACGATCATATTCCTTTTTGATAATCTTGGGCACATATTAATGAAAAATAATAGAAAAAAGAATAAAAAAGAGTTATTAAATTTTTGCGACCTAACAGCCGCAACCGCATTTGCAGCTCGTAGAGGCACAGCCTCCTCCACATTTACAACTGGTAGAGACGCATCCGCCCCCGCACTTACAAGCTGCTACAACAGTTTTTTCTTTCTTTTTGATTTTCATTTTCGATCAGCAATTTGTTTTGATTATATTATATAGTATTGACGTAAGATTATATTTAAACTCTTGGCTTATAGAGGATAATATGAATAGATTAGGAGCCAGTATGAACAGAAATTAAAGGACCTTTCCTTAAATCACCTCGCGGGATATTATTCCTTTAGAAAAAAGTATTACGAAATTGAATGATCATTCAGATGAATAATAATCGAAGGACAAAATCAAGTATTTTAAAGGTTCAAACATTTTTTTAAGTACAATGATCCCCTCAATTGAATGGACTGAAGATAATAAGGTCAAAATGGTAGATCAGACCATCTTACCGCACAAGCTGAAATTTTTGGAGTTTGATGATTATCGGGATGTGGCGAACTCCATAAAAGTTATGAATATTCGAGGTGCGCCGGCAATTGGTGTTGCTGCAGCGATGGGAATGGCTCAAGCGGCTTTGGAATACAAGACCTTGCCAAAGGACGAATTTCTACAAAAAATGGAAGAGGCTGCTGAGGTCATTAAAAGCACCAGACCCACCGCATCCAATCTCTTTTGGGCTGTAAGGCGAATTTGGAAGATAATCAAAGAATCCGAGAAGGATCCAGGAGCAATTACGGAGGACGTAATTGAGGAAGCAAAAAGAATGGCCCAAGAAGATATTGACGTGAATAAAGGCATCGGGAAGCATGGAGCAGAGTTATTAGAGGATGGGGATACCGTCCTTACGCATTGTAATGCGGGATCCTTAGCAACCGTCCAATACGGGACCGCCTTAGCCCCTGTACGTTCCGCGGTGGCGCAAGGAAAAGACGTTACCGTGATTGCCGATGAAACCAGACCTCGCCTCCAAGGTGCCCGGTTAACTGCCTATGAGCTGCATTACGACGAGATCCCCGTTAACGTGATCGTTGATAATTCATCTGGCTTACTGATGCGTCTTGGAAAAATAGATAAGGTAATTGTGGGTACAGATCGGGTTAGTTCAGATGCTGTGTTTAATAAAATTGGGACATATCTTGTCGCTCTTGCGGCAAACGATAATGATATTCCTTTTTATGTAGCTGCCCCGAGTTCCACGCTCTCACTGGAGGACACCGTTGATGATGTAGAGATTGAACAGCGTGATAGTTCAGAAGTTAGTAACGTCTTAGGAAAAGTCAAGATCGTCCCCGATGGCGTTGAGTGTTTGAACTATGCTTTTGATATTACGCCGTTTAATTTAGTCGCCGGTATTATTACCGAAGACGGGGTATTTACGCCTGAAGAACTCTTAGAAAGATATCAATAAGATCTATTTTTTATATTTATTACTCTTTTTATTTTCTATTTTTTTTTGTTAAAATGTAACATTCTAATTATTTGATGAGATATAGAAATAAGGTAGAGGGAGTTCATACAAAAATTTAAAAAATAAAAAAATAATTGTATAATAAAGATTATACTAATCACGATTATACAAAATGAAATTTCAGAATAGAAAAAAAGAACTAAATGAACTTGAGGAAATACTAGATCGAGATAAGTTTCAACTTGTAATTATTTATGGGCGTCGTAGAGTCGGGAAAACAGAATTGATACTGCAAGCAACTAAGAATAAAAAAAGACTCTATTATCTTGCCGTTGGCGAAAATAACTTAGAGCGATTTTATAAAGCAAGTCTTTCCAATTTACCCGAGATTTCCAAGTTAAAAGAGGATTATGAGATCTTATTTGATCATCTAAAAAATAAAGTAGAGGTTATAATACTTGATGAATTTCAAGAAATGATTAAAGAAGATGCCAATATTTTGAATCTTCTCCAATCAATAGCTGATAATATTTTAAAATCCTCAAGTTTGAAACTATTTCTTGTCGGTTCTTCAGTCTCGATAATTACATCCAAGGTACTTGATTACGCTAGCCCTCTCTATGGGCGTCGTTCCGCCTCACTGAAACTTAAACCGCTTGATTTTTTCGATTTTGCTCAATTTTTTCCGGGCCAAAATCTCAAAGAGCAAATTGAAATCTATAGTTTTGCCGATGGAATCCCATATTACCTAAACATGATTGAACTACCATTTTGGAACTGGATTGCGAATGAGTTTCAAAAGAAAAGCACCATTTTCCTTGATGAGATTGATTTTTTAATGCGATATGAATTTACCCGCCCTGGAACTTATAAATCAATCCTAGAGGCAATTGCATTCGGAAATAACACATTAAATGAGATTAAAATGTATATCAAGAGCAAACGAACTGATATTAGTCCCTACTTGAAAAACCTAATTGAAGTTGACATGATTACTCGAGAGGTTCCAATCACGGAGAATGTAAATTCAAGGCGAGGTCGCTATTTCCTTAAGGATCATTTTCTACAGTTCTGGTTTCGATTTATTTATCCTAATCTGAGTTCTATTGAGGAAGGTGTTTTCGAAATTGAATTAATTCAAAAGCAATATCCCGCCTATTTGGGACCTATTTTCGAAGATATCATCAAAAACCTTCTTATTCGGGCTTCGGATTTGCTGGAATTTACAAAAATAGGAAGATGGTGGTGGAAAGACCACGAAATAGATTTATTAGCACTTAATCAATTAAACAAGGTGGTAACCTTTATTGAGTGCAAATGGCAGAAAAATGTAAATGCGAAACGGATTATGAAAAACTTAATTAAGAAAACCGAGCATGTTGATTGGTATTCTAAGGAGAGACAAGAAAATTTTATGATATTTGCACGATCATTTTATCAAACACTTACGGAATATAAGGGAAAAAATGTGAAATGCTATGATTTGGATGATATTGAAAGAATCACCAAAAAGCGGTGAATTGAATGTTCACAAATGCGAAATTTCCTGATAAAAAAGAACTTAAGAAGTGATCTAAATTCCCAAAGTTAGGAATTCCAATTGAAATCAATATTTCTAAAAGAAAAAAGAAGAAATTTTAAAGTAGATAGGATAAAGCCAACTCCAAAATTTTTTCGGCCATTTCTGGACTGCAGTGTTTGGTGGACCAGACTTTCGCAAAAGATCTCATTTTTTCTTCGATCTGGGAGATCTGTTCTCTGTTCGGTTATGTTTTGTGTCTTCGTTTCTGAGCTTCACGAGTATGAGATTTCGATAAAAGAATGACTCTTTAAAGAAGTTTAAAAAAGCCTTTAGATATTGAGCAATTGCTTAATCTCTGTTATTGTTCTACATTGGCTAATTTCTCTCCGTAATTGGGTTGAGTCTGGCAAATTTTTTGTCAGCCAAATGGCATTCCGAAATAATTCATGATATTTAAAATCGGGTTTTTCGCTGATTAAATCTGTGTCCTGTAAAAATTCATCAATGATCCTTTCATAGGTCTTTACTTTTTCTCGTAAAATCCTCATAGAATTCTTGTGGGGCACTTTTTCCTCATTTTTCAGATACGTTTCGATTCGATTGAAAACGTCGGGATCTCCCTTGCTTGCCCGTCCAATCATCAATCCGTCAACTCCCGTAAAATTCAAAAAGTGTTTGGCATTTTTTCCATCCCAAATATCACCATTTCCGATTACAGGAATGTTTACTTTCTCTGTTAAGTGCTTTACGAATGACAAATTTAAAGCCTCTTTACTAAATCGATCTTGAACAGTTCTTGCGTGGACAATGACCAGACTAATTCCGGAATCATTAAGGATAGTACTCAACTTTTTTACATCCACAACTTCATTAAGTCCTATTCTAATCTTGACGGATACGGGTTTTGCAGAGTATTTAACGGCAGTTTTAATTATCTTTTTGAGTTCTTTAAGATTTCCCGTTAAATACCCTCCTCTTTTAGAAGTTATTGCCCTCCGAGAAGGACATCCTGCATTAATATCAAGCATATCATATCGATAACTCTCAAGGAAATCAATCGAATCTATTAACGCTTGCTTTTTATTTCCGATTAATTGAATGCTTATCGGGCGCTCTTCTTCTATTTTAATTAATTCGGGTTTAACGGAATTTGGACTGTTTGCTACCCGAAGCATATAAAGCATGGGAACAGAAACCATCCCAATTTCAGAATAATATCGGCAAAACCGCCGATAGGGTGCGGTGGTGACGTTTTGTAATGGGGCTAAAAAAAGATTGTTTTTAAGTTCTAAGGTTTCAATTCTCATACCCTAATATCTCTAAGCGAATCTGATGGCGCTATTTTGAATTATAATACAGAACTTTTTTAAAAATCTAACTATATCTTTAGTATATAACATGTGTGATAATAAATTAACTTTATTTCTAAGATAAGAAGTGTGAAAAACGAATAATGTCTGAATATATTAAAGAATATGAATTTGATAATGCACCAAACGAGATATCTTATTCTGATGGAGAACCGTTAAAATTGAACAATAAATTCCGGTTTTATCACAATAAAAGTTTTTTTCGAAAGGATTTGAATCCATTGCAATACTTATTTAAAAGCTACTTGAAACAAGCATTATTGGCTGTGGGAATCCGCGACTCTTATATCAAGCCAGAATATGGAGAAAATTATTTAATGGTCATTTTCACCATCCCCGATAAAATCCATAAAGCCAACACCATCTTGGAAGAATATGAGAATAAGGATTTCGATAAGAACTGTTATTTTATGAAGGCAACTTCGGAGTACCTATTACTCATTGCTAAGAAAAAGGACGCATTACAAGACGGAATTGAGATAATGAAAGAAATTCTCAAGCAAACTCTTGAAAATTATTTGAATCTGAAAGACTTCGATAAGTATATTAAAATTCGAAATTTTAGAATCAAAAACTGCATCTAAATGTCGATCTGAAATTTTAGAAGCATAAGGAAGAAAAAATCTTTTTTATCATTAAAGGCAAAAGAATACCCCGTCCTTTAGGACGAGGATGGATTTTGCCCTAATTTTAACCTAAGAACGGCAGCGTTCTCCTCTTGGGCCCCCTTTTATCCTTTCTGACCTGCACTCGATTCAAGATCCATTTGCGGTTTTACCTAATTTGTTCTTTTTTTTATAGGTATGATATGGATATGTTTACATCCCAAAATTGACGTGTCTTTAAAAAGAAAAATAGTGGCATTGACGGAGAATAGAAAGAAAGAAAAAAATTGTAATTTAAATTTCCATTTATAGAATTTAAAGAATAGCTTTAATAATCCATAATGATATTTACCTAACTAACTTTCTCACCCAACCGAAATATGGTGTTTTTAAAAAATAAAGAAAACGGCGCTTCTCTCTCCAAACCCTTAAGAAATTTATTGATTATGACAAGCAAGACTTTTTGATAAAATCTACGACGGGGATTTTTTTGGGTAATTAAACTTCCCTTAGTAATGATTGGAGATCATCACGAGACTATACCGGAGAATATAAGGCGTATAAGGCAATGTTAATTTAAACATATATAAGGATTTCCCCAACAGATTTATTTATATGATAAATACTAAAATTTTGATTGTAGATGATGATCAATATGTACAGAGATTGTATAAGTTAATATTAGCAGAGATAGATATAGATTCAATAAAATTTGCAAGTAACGGAAGAGAAGCAATTAAAACATATAAAAGCTCCAAGTTTGATCCGGAATTAATCATAATGGACTACCGGATGCCTTTGATGAATGGAATAGATGCTATGAACGAAATTCTGAATATCAATAAGAACGAGAAAATAATATTTGCCAGTGCTGATCCCAGCGTGAAAAAAAGGGCGCTTTCAATGGGAGCGGTCAAATTTCTCACTAAGCCTTTTGATATTCACATTCTTCTTAAAACTATTAAAGATTTATTAAAAATAAAAGAGACTTTAGAAAAAAATGACTAAAGATTATCCAGAAAACATTATCAAAAGGTATAAAATTATTCTAATTGGCTTCTTCTTTAGTATTATCTATTGGTTGCTTGATTCATGCTTGGATTTTTTTATATTTAGACCAAGCGCCTCTTTTTATGCCAATCTTTCTTTTCCGAGCTTGCATGATCTCTGGATGCGGTTATATGGAATATCATTTATTCTTGCTTTTAGCATCATTGCTAATTATTTCTATAGTAGAGATAGAAGAGTAAAACAGCAATTAAAACAATCAGAAAAAAAATATTGGGAACTTTTTAATAATATACGCAGCGGAGTTGCTATATATGAGGCGATTGATAATGGAAAGGATTTCAAATTTGTAGAAATTAATAAATTCGGAGAAAAACTTGGTGAAGTTAAAAGAGAAGAAGTACTTGGAAAACCAGTAACCAAGATTTTTCCAGGAATTAAAAATTTTGGTCTTATGAAAGTCTTTCAGAGAGTATGGAAGACCGGTAAACCAGAATATTACCCTCCCAAACTCTATAAAGATAATAATATCGAGGGATGGCGGGATAATTATGTATATAAACTTCCTTCTGGAGAAATCGTTGCCGTCTATGAGGATATAACAAGAGAAAAGGAGAATACACAATATTTAAAGCAATCTTATAATAAGATAAATTTTTATAAGGATTTACTTTCCCATAATATGGGGAATATTCTAAATAATATGAAAACATCCATACAATTAATGGAAATGAGGGAGAAATCCCCTTCAAGAAAATATAAAAAAGAAGATCTTCTGGAAATTCTAAGGGAACAAGTAGAATTAGGAAGTTCATTGATTTCTGATGTGCGAAATCTCACATCATTGGAAAAACAAATGATACGGCCCGAATCCCTTGATATAAAGCCTTTGATTGAATCATCAATCGATTATATCAAGAAATTTTTCCGAAGAAGAAGTATTAATCTCCAAACCACTTACCCACAAAAGTTAAACCAGATTAGGGGAACAGATTTATTAAATAAGGCGTTTGAAAACATTTTAATGAACGCAGTAATCCATAATAAGAGGGAAAGGGTTAAAATTTGGATAAATATAGAGAAAATAGAGAAGAAAGGTAAGGCATTCGTGAAGATAGAATTTAAGGATAACGGTGTTGGCATTACTGACGATCGTAAAAAACACATCTTCCAAGAAAATTATCAAGAGGCTAATAAAAAAGGTGGGATGGGTATTGGATTGTCCCTGGTTAAGGAGATTATAGACGAATGCGGGGGAAAAATCTGGGTTGAAAATCGAATAAAAGGAGATCATACCCAAGGGAGTAATTTTATAATTCTGCTTAAAGTAGATTAACTCTATTGAAAGGTATCTTTTTAAAATATGATTTATTCTGATAATCGTGCGGATAAAGCTTATTTCTCTGCTAAAAGACCTTTAAGACATTTTTTAAAAAATTATGGGAACTCTGGCTCAATAGAAAATAAGATATAAGTTTTTAAAGCCCAATATATAATGCTATTATGAACAAAAGATGAATCATTTTATATTATTCCATGAAGGATTCGTGCGTTGCCCTGGATTTTTGTCTTTTGGTTATTGCGCGTTTTTTGCGTGATTATTTTACCCCTATTCCTATACCGTTTGAGAGTCTACAGATCTTCTCTGAGGCTCAGAGACGCACGGATCTTTCACCCTTTTCTCAAGAAAGAGGAGAAACTAACTATAAATCATAATCCTAGATTTTTATCGCCCTCATTTCCTTCTTAAATTCTCTCATATAAACAGAATATAAAAAAAGTCTTTTTGAGAGTTGCGCTGGCAAAGAGTTAATTACTAGAGAACTCAAGGTAAACGGTTGTGGCGTTATATCTGTTGTAGAAATATTAGTTACTACAGTTCGCGAATAAGTTATAGTTGCTGGATTTTCAAAAATCACGCAATAGGAATCCGTTTTCGCTGTAATAAAAGAAAAGTTTCTTTTTTCATACTTTGAATAATTTTTATAGACATTATCCGCAGAATCCATCAAATATCCGTTTATATAATCAACCCCTCCCCGAGCTTCAAAACTATCTTCTTTCAACCTCTGAACTAAGATTAAAAAAGAAATATAATATTTCTTCAATATATGTCTATTGAAAGACCAAGTCAATAGCAGAGTTTGGAGGATTCTCTTGATCTGACGTAGTCTATCTTTTAGAATAGAGATAGAATATCGTCTATGGAAAATACAAATCATTTAAATATGGTAAGTATCATTATAATATTGGAAAAATTTCTTGGTTCTTAGATGAAATTAGAAGAGATCCGCGATGAAAAATGTAAGTTGTATTTCATTAAAAGACTACATGCAAGGTCTATTGCAATTGCTCGGAAGTATTACTTAATTCGTTGAACTTATATTCCTCCTCCACAGAAAACAATTATGAGATTATATCAAGAGAAAGAGGACTCATCTTTTTAGGGTGCTCAAATACGAGAATCCGAAGCGTAACTCTTAAGAGACTTGGAAATTGAATTGGGAAGCGAACTTAAATTAGCTATTGAGATTAGATTATAAGAGACGATGGAAAAGAATTATGGCAGTTTATTAAACTATTATACTTCCCTAGCCTAGTCTAATAATAAGACAAGTAGTCGTTTGGAAAGCAAGTATAAACGAATCTCCAACAAAATCAAGGAGGTGAAAAAAGGATGGTTGATCAAGAATCAAAAATAAAGATTCTATGGGCTATCGTAATAATCTCAGGTATTTCTCTGTTGATATATACTTTTTGGTACTTATCAACACATTCATACTTTTTTGGAGGAGTAGTCGATCATATAGCATCATTACATCAATACGATCCTGAAATAATAGCTGTTTATTTAACTCCATTTATTATTGGATTTCTGTGGATATGGATCATGCTATATGAAAAAAAACCAGATAACGATGATATGAAAAAAGAATGAGATGTAAACTGAATCCAAAAATATTTCCAGAAGAGACAATTAGTAAAGCTTGAAGAGAAACATCTAAAGATAATATGATAGACGATATATATTATATCTTCCTAAGAACGCGCTGCTGTCCGATCTGCAACAAATCTTTCTGGACATCTTTCAATACTTTGAGATTGCGCACTTTTTGATCTTGCCAGATTATGTGACCGGTGACCTGTTCTTTACGCATGTATTTGGCGAGGATGATCTCTTGGGACGGTATTATCCTTCGAGATGAAAGAAGCCCAGATCTGGGAGGTGATGACCGATAGCGGGAATAGGATTATCCCGTTCTTGGAAGACTTCGACATCTACGGCTGCATGTGGTGCATGAATCGATCCCCACGGTATTATAAGCGTTTGCATGATATCTATTAAAATGTAACTCAACAAAGCCTCTAAATCCGAGCCTCTGAGCCATATGTCTGAGTTAGGGTAATGGATATAGTCTCCATATTTAGTAAGAGGAAAAGAGATAAATATTACTTACTTCATATATTAGTTAATATTAAAAATAGTAATTAAAGTATGTATTTAAAGGAAATTTAAATATGCAAATAACGCAAAAAAGATTAAAACCGTTTGATATCCAACGCACGTGTGTCTATGATGGACCTGGAATCCGTACTACAATTTTTTTCCAAGGGTGCAATCTGAGATGTCTCTGGTGTCAAAATCCCGAAGGACAGAAGCATAATGGAAGTGCAGCTTCCGAATGTAATTATACAATTGAGGATATAATGGAAATAATTTCCAGAGATAAAAAATATTACTTCTCAACCAACGGTGGAGTAACACTGAGTGGCGGCGAGCCGTTTTTACAAAACCCCGATAATCTAGTACATTTATTAAAATTATTGAAAGAAGAGAATATTAAGGTCACTGCTGAAACGTCACTTCATGCACCTTGGGAAACTATCAGCAAAGCCGCCCCCTATATCGATCTTTTTCTCGTTGATCTCAAGGTGGTCGGCAATGAAGGCCTTCATATTAAATATACAAAACAAGATTACACCGTAATTCACGAGAATATCAGTAAATTACTTGAGTTAGGGGCCAATGTTAAATTCCGTATGGTGATGGTGCCGGGTTATACTGACATCGAAGAAAACATACAAGCCACCGCGGAGTTTCTTCACTCTATCGATTATGATTCAATTGAATTAATGAAATACCATAATATGTACGAGGATAAAGCCGAACGTCTTGGTTTGGATATTGCCTTGTTAGGCATTTCGCCCGAACAAAGCCAAGCTTCATTAGAAAAGGGAGCAAAATTATTCCGGGATTATGGGATTCAAGCCGACAGCGTTGATCTGAATATGGATTCAAGATATGAGCCCTCCTTTACACCGCGTGTCAAGCGAATTCAAAAAGACGTTAGAGATGCACCAAGGCATCTTTGCATTGAGAGCGGAAGACTAAAAACAGAGTATTATAAGGAACACGGTTTTGAAAAGTCTCCTTATATTCATAGAGCTGAACGCCTTTCCCATGTGTTAGAAAATAAAAAGATCGATATATATCCGCAAGAATTACTTGTGGGTAATTTTACTCCGGAAAGAAAGGGAAGCCAACTCTGGGAGGAATATCACGGTACGCTTGGGTTTTCATTTCTTTATGCCATCGATCGTCAAACTCCGATGCCGTATCAAATTTCCTTGAAAGATAAGTTATATTGTTATTTAAAGATATTTCCTTGGTGGGCTTTTCGTAGTCTTATGGCAAAAGTTTATCCTAAAATTTCAGGTATCATTGCTGCAATTTCCCGAACATCTGATATGAAGTACGGGTTAAATAATAATCTTTTGGCAATTGCACATTTCGTTGCCAACTACGATCCCATTCTTAAATTAGGTACGTCTGGCCTCAGAGAGAAAATTAAATCACTGCAGCAAGAACATTCTGAGGATAAGAAAAAGCAAAATTTCTATGAGGCCACTATAGTTGCGCTCAAGGGATTAGAGACGTTTGGTCAGAGATATGCGAACCTCTTATCGAAATTAAGTAAAAAAGAAAGGGATCCAGAACGTCGTAAGGAACTGGAAAAAATGGCCAAGATTTGCGACCATGTCCCCAAATATCCCGCCCGAACGTTTCATGAAGCCCTTCAATGTATTACTTTCATCCATATAGCACTTTGTATGGAATCATATGAAAACGCTATATCCTTTGGACGACTCGATCAGATGCTGTATCCCTATTACAAAAAGGATAAAGAAGAGGGAAGAATCACCTACGAAGAGGCAAAAGAACTTATTGCGCTATTTGTACTTAAAATGGATGAGCTCGTTCTTACCACAGACGGCGATAACTCGTTTGTTTCAGCGTATAAGACAGTGGAAACCAGCTCTTCAGATCAAGCTTTGACATTTGGAGGCGTAGATAAAGAAGGGAATGACGCCACTAACGAACTAACTTATATGTTTTTGGATGCATGTAAATTACAATCGTATTCGATCGATATGGGAGCGCGTATCCATGAGAATAGCCCGCCTGAATATCTGAATAAGATTGCGGATATCTTTATCAGCGGATGTCCCTTACCGCAATTGTTCAGCGATGAAAATTATATTGAAGCTCTCCAAAAACATTATCCCACCTCACTGGAAAACGCAAGAGATTATTCTATTGTAGGTTGTGTTGAACCCACTGCCTCAAATGACCATTTTGGCAATACTGATTGCGCAAATGTAAATTTAGCATTTCCGCTTTTACAAGCACTCGAGGGTCAAGAGCATGATTTGTGGAACCCTGGCCTCAGTGAACATTTTTTAATATTAGTCACTAATTTCATGAAATTTCTCTTTAAAGGAAAAAATCGAATATCAAGGTTTATAAGAAGGATTTGTAATAAACTTATTAAACGGCATAATTACAAAAAAGGACTTTATAAGTATAATCCACCTTCCAGCATGGAAGAACTGCTTGAGCGATATCAAGAGAGGTTAAACGAGGTGACAAAATCCATTCTCACCGAGCACCAAAAAATTGAAAGTAAACTTCGAAAATATTTTCCGACACCCCTTGCCTCTACGCTTTTTGAGAACTGTCTCGAAACCGGAAAGGACGTTTATGAAGGCGGTGCTGAGTTCAACAGCTGCGGTATTCAGGCAGTCGGGGTCACTGATGTCGCGGATTCGTTCCACGCTATTAATGAGGTAGTATACAAGAAACATCTCTTTACTATGGATGAGATAATTAAGGCAATAGAGCACAATTTCCAAGGAAAATATGAGAAAGTCAGATCTGCGTTACTTTCTGTACCGAAATTTGGCGAAGATTCATCAAAAGAGGCTACAGCGTGGATGAATAAAGTAATGGAGATGTACAATAATGCCTTGGATTCGGTGCCGAATTGTCCCCGTAATGGCAGATATTCCGCTGGCTATTATGCCTTAGCTGTGAATACAGCGTATGGTAAAAGGACTCCCGCCTTACCTTCAGGAAGATTAAAAGGTGTTCCTTTAGCCAATAGCATTACTCCTCACTACGGAATGGAGCAGTCTGATCTGTTATCGACACTAAATTCTATTTCTGATGTAGACTTCACTGAACATGCTGAGAACGGGACAACTGTTACGCTCACAGTTGATTCCGCATTATTTCAAGACAACAAGGGCACAGAAAATCTGGCAACGATCTTTAAGACATTTCTTACAAACGGGGGGATGCAACTGCAGCCTAACATCGTAAACCGTCAAATATTAGAGGATGCCTATGAAAATCCCGAAAAATACCCGAACCTATTGGTACGTATTGCGGGATATTGCGCATACTTCAACGAACTCTCGGATGAGATGAAAAAAATCATTATAAATAGAACTTGCTATACATAACTCAAGATACATAACTCAAGCTGAACTAAAAAGTAACAGAGGATTCTAAAAGAACTTATATAATACTTAAAGGATGGGTCAAGCAAAATAATGAAAAGGACTTTTCAATATTGTCTCATATTTTTTATACTTATTATTATTACAGTGCCATTCACGTATCTGTTAAATGATAGATTCATAAAATTCTATGAAAAGGAACCTATTCCTTTGTTTGAGAGCGATTTCGAGGAGATAAATACCACAAGGTACCTAACAGATAATCCTTACGGAGATTTTGAGTCAGGATCAATTTTCAATATTACAGATTATGGCGCAATAGATGCATATTACGATAAAGATGAGATAAATGAAGATATCATTCAAAAGAATACCGAAGCCATCAACGCTGCAATAAAGAATGCAAGCCTTAATGATGGAGTGGCGCTCATCCCAGCAGGGAATTATGTCTCTGGTACCATCGAGCTAAAGAGCAATGTCACATTAAGAATAGAAGGAAATCTCATTGGGAGTCGAAGTAGGGCCGATTATTCCCCCAAGCATTTTATTATTGGCGAAAATATTCGTAATGTAACTGTTGAGGGCAACGGCGGCAAGATAATGGGCGAAGGAGAATACTTCTGGAATAACCCGATATTAAAACCACTAAAATCTA
Source organism: Promethearchaeia archaeon (assembly GCA_046483985.1). Taxonomy (GTDB): domain Archaea; phylum Asgardarchaeota; class Lokiarchaeia; order Sigyniarchaeales; family SOKP01; genus JAWOCD01. The sequence continues at coordinate 8,032 of JAWOCD010000004.1, read as the reverse complement.
ACCTTAGAGTTTCCGATGTCAGGATGCTGCAATTAAACCATTTCCTCGCAAAACGAGAAAAAAAAGAAAACAGACCGTCTCCATTTATTTTATTCAAGGAGAGTCAGAATATTCGTATCAGAAATTTGCTGGTTAATAATTCTCCCGGCTGGACCTTGACTTTTGAATTATCCAATACAATTTCCGTTAAAGACACGGTTTTACATAATAATATCAGAGGTGGAAATGTAGACGGGATAGACATTGTTGCAACTAGTAATGTGAATATAAATAATGTACTCATTTCAACGGCGGATGATGGAATCGCGCTTAAGAATCCCAAATTAGACTCCTCGGTTCCTATGGCTAATATAACCGTCCGAAATGCCCGTATAAGATCAACATGTAACAGCTTTAAGATAGGTACGGAGACTTATTCAGACATTACCAATATAACTTTTGTTGATAGCGAGATCATTACGACAGAGTTTTATCCTGGGGGGATTTCTGGGATAGCAATTGAATCCGTAGATGGAAGTGAAGTACGGGATATTAAGGTGAATAATATCTCCATGGACGGGGTGCTGGCACCGCTATTTATTCGTGTCGGAAACCGCAATAAATATGATGATAAGGACCTCATGAGCCAGATTGATAATGTAAATGTCTCAAATCTTTTTTCCTATGATTGCCAGCTGCCGAGCATCATCAGCGGCGCCCAATTGTGGAAATGGAACAGTTGGGACTATTCTGTACTTAAAGCTACTAATATATCCCTTAATAATTTCACTGTGGAATATCTTGACTCTGCAGAACGGCTTTTATTTCCCTCCACTGTTCTTGAGGCTCCAGATGCAGGTCCAGAAGTCTGGATGTTCGGTGATGTACCCGCCTATGGCATCTATATAAGGCATGCCGATGTAGTCTATGAGAATATCAATATAACCCCGAGATCTTGTAATAACCGTGAGAAAATTGTGATAGATACTTCGGGGGAACGAATTTTTATCAATGCACTCAATATTACAACTCTTCTTATTGGGGTTATTGGGATTTTTGTCACCTTGATTGTGCTTCGGAAAAAAGTTAAAGAATTAAATTCATTCAACAGGGTTAATATTAATATAGATTAAAAAGTTCTTAAATTCTTTAGTATAGAAAACAATTGGCTATAGATTAAAAAGTTCTTAAATTCTTTAGTATAGAAAACAATTGGCTTTCGAGCTTACCGGAGTCCATAGGACAACTCACATCTCTTGTAGAACTTTTTCTAAATGGAAACCTTATTTATTATATCCCAAGTAGATACTTGTCCACATCCCCCTAAATCTTACTGAAGCTCTGTGGTTATCAAGGAGATAAAAATAATTACCTTGGTATCTTCTTTATGTATATTTACCTTGTATCTTCTTTATGTACCATCGAAATTTCACCTTTTTATTTTAGTTAAAATTAGATAATTATTCTTTATAGTTTCTTCCAATGTTCCATGCTTTCCCAAATTTTTCTCCCAGTGTCCAATACTCCTTATCTTTCGTAATATACATGAGTGGCTGGAGTTTTTTAACGTTCGGAATGCCATCACGGATTATTTCTTCATTGGCATATGAATTGATAACTTCTCCGAGAAAAATTTCATGCCCATGACCTGTTTCTATTGTCTTTTTTACTTTGCATTCCATATTTAACGGCGCACTTTCAATCATGGGAGCATTTTCCAGGTCTCCGTAGAATACCTCAAATATCCCAGACTTATCTATTTTCTCTCCAGATTGCATCCCGCAATAATCCATTTTCTCCACTATCTTAACCGAAGGAATGTTTATACTAAAGGTTTGATGTGTTCTGATTCCCTTATTTGTATAATGATTCTGAGCTGCAGAAATTGAGATCATCGGCGGTTTATATTCAGCCACACTGACCCATGCTATTGGCATAAAATTGGGCTTTTCTTCCACGGTTGCACCTACAAGAACCATTGGCAGAGGATATAAATATGCACTATTTTGAATTTTTTTCTTTCCCATTTGAATTACCTCTTAAGTTTATGATGACAAATTCAACCAATGTTTTTGAATCTATAGCTTATGATTTATTAAAATGAGATGCCAGATTGAACTGATAGAATGGAATTGAAGTTCATAAGTTTATAACCTAAAAAACTGATCTTTTAATATTCATTTCTATAATTTTCATATTATGCAAATTAGTGCGAGAATTGTTCTGAAGGAACCGTCAATCCGGGGATGTGGTGTCTGAAATCGTCATAGATGTAGGTGGATAAACGAGGACTTACATGAAGAAAATAAAGCAATCAATCATGCTCTGGACAATTTCGAGGAACTTGGCTTCAATGGCGGGCTTATTATGATTGAGGACGAATGTGCGGCATACACTTTGGGGAAAGATTAAACGAGACCACATCAGTCATACATATTGAAAAAGCACACATTAAATTCCAAGGTTCATATCAAGCAATAAATCAATTGTTTGTGAAACATTGTTGCGGTGAGATAAAATACATCAATAGGGAACAAGACTTAGGCGTTCAAGGTCTACGGCGGGCGAAAGAGTCGTACAAACCGGTTTTCATGGTAAAAAAAGTATAGTCTACAAAAAATAGCGTAATCCGTTCTTAATTTAAAAAAAAGAAAAAGTTTGAAATAACTAAGATACAGTCAGTTTTATCAATGAGGTATCGCATTTGACTTGCATGACGGTATCAAGGTCTCCATGCACGGCATAATCAGTGCCGAAATCTTCCGCATCGACAATCTTGACCGTCAGTGAAGAGGGATCAGTCGATGATTTTATTGAAATTCCGGGTAATTTCCAGGTTTTCTCTTCTAAAAGAGTAGTATTTAGATTCTTTCCGTTTATGAAAAATTTCACACTATCCACGTTATCATCCCGCCAGAATTAAAGGGATTGAAGTTCTTTCTTATTAAATTATTTAAAAACTCTATTTCTTTTGGATCGGGTGAGAAAGCTATTGCCTTGTCTAAGAATGGTTCAATCTCTGTTTTTGAGATAATGGGTTCGTTGATCTTCTGGATGAGTTAAAAAAAAGGTCGATGTCCCAGAAAGAAATAATGAATAAGAGTAAAATATTGAATTTATCATAGACGGCAAAAGAAAACACCGTCCTTTAGGGCGTGGGAGTTCAAACTATATCTGCACGAGATAGAAGCAAACTTAAGATTATAAAGAAAAGGTTAATAATGGGTGTCTCTCTCGTGGAGATATATTTCTTAAATAGTTACTCATTATATTTCGGTACCGCATTGATCGCAGAATTTACTATTAGAATCTATTCTATTTTTACATGTGGGACAAATATTAGAACTTGAAGCGGATGAAGATTTTTGGTGAGGTTTGGGTAGATTCTGATGTTGAGACCCTTGAAGTTGTTCTTGAGAATTAATTATTTGCATTTTCGAAAGAATAAATCCAACAACCACTATAGCGCCCCCTATAAAAGGACCGATTATTCCAAATCTTGGATCTATTATATCCCAAGTAGATACTTGTCCATATCCCCCTAAATCTTGCTGAAGCTCTGTGGTTATCAAGGAGATAAAAATAATTATCATGACCATCCCGCCTATAGCGAGTATTAACCATAAAGACTGCATTTTATTGAATTCGAGGTCAATTTTTCCCTGTTTAAAAAAAACTCCGGTAATGATTAATAAGCTTCCTATTCCAAGTAGTATAACCATAGTTATTGGACCGATTGGAATAAGTTGTTCCATAGTTCCAGTATCCATTGGAGAAGAATAATATCCTGTCATGTAGATCTTTGTTGTGATAAACATTGTTATTGAGCCAATTGGGCTTATTGTTGAAATTATAAAAAAAACTCCACCAATTATCGGAATAATCCATAGATAGTCTTTAATTTGATTTTTGAAGTTCTCCATTTGATTTTCCCTATAAATGTTCTTTTGTATAAATTCTTAGTAATCTTATATTTGTTATTAATTGATTTAAATATTTATTATTTTCTCAGATCAAATTTAAATTTCACTTGTATAGAAAATCGGAACCCAAAGACAATTCTTGCCCAAATAAGAGTTATGGCAATATCGCTATTCCCCAGATAATGACTGAGATTAAAAGTATTTCCCTCACACCCCGAATCTTACAGACGATTCCTCAAGATTCGTTGTTCCTATTAGACCAAGAATCGATATACAACATCGTTATATATCTTTTCTGCTGCTTTTTCCCCGACATTTGAAACAATTTCTAAATTTCCAAAATGCTCTATTATCTTTTTAGCTGTCTTTTCGCCTATTCCATCAACTGTATAGATTGTTGTACTAATTCTGAAATTAGTCCTTGAATTTTATTTTCATCAGTTTCATTTTTTACATCATGAGATAAGGCCCTTAGAAATTCTTTTAAATTGGCTAAAGAAATTATTTTTTCTGATTGGAAATTAATTCCGAAACCGATTATCTAATTCCTCTCCGCAATTGGGGCAATGTAACTTCTCTCTCGTTTTATCTTCCAAGGGCGTATATGGTTCAAGCTTTTCCTCGAGCTGAGGATAAATGTCCGTAAACATCACGCTTTCGATCGATATTAGAGTATGGCCGCCTTTTTCATAAAGGTCAATTTTCTCCTCTTTCCTTTTCATATAATCCTTCCCATAATATCCCCAATATTCAATATAAATATCATGATTCGGCAGATACCAGTCATATTTGATCTTGCGGCCGCGAACTCGGATGGTTTGCTCATATTCATGCTCCAAGCCGAGCCGGTGGAGATGGTTATCGATAATTAATTCCCCCTTCGAGCGCACCACATGCCCGTCAAGACATTTAAACGAGGTCGCCTTTTCGGGGATATATTTCTTTTTGAGATAGGCCTTTATCTTCTTAATTCCAAAATAAAGTAAGAGAAACAGGCCGAGAAAGATAATCCCACCAAAGATAAGATATCCAATCATAATTCTTATTCAATTAATTTATTGACTTAATGCAGATTTTTTAAATTCTGTATTACAATACTTACATCTTATTGTATTGAGCTTTTTTCCATATTATCCAGAGAACCTCCGCATTCGGGGCAGTGCAGTAATTTAAACTTATAACCGAACGCCTCTCCTAACCGATTATTCGCAAGTTGCCACACATGAGTTAAAATACCGCTCACAGTCTCATTTATCTCGGCACCAATATAAATCAACGCCACGTTCTTTTGCTCATCCATGAATTTACTTTATTTTTGATTAAACATTCTTGCTCATTATTTATTCATCTTAAACCCATTTAAGATTGATACAAATATGATTTATTATTTGCAGCTTATAAATCTATACTTCCGATAATCTTGGGATTAACAGTTTCTGGATTAATAACACCGTCAAGTTCCAAATTAGTAACAATGGGGTGATTACTAATGTTACTGTCCTTTCCATCGGTTCTTATGGACTTGAAATAGGGTAAATGATACAAACGGTAATACTATCTCGACCATAATAACACGGGGTTTCGACCAAAAGAAGATAATGCAAAAGAATATTCGCTCCGAAAAGCCAACTCTTGGAGAGTTGGCTTGCACTAACTAAAATTGAATTATAACTGGAAAAAAAGAAAAATTAAAATTATTATTTTAGGGGATCTGGCTCCGTAGATTCGTCGGAGATTCCCTCCATCAAACTAGAAACGGTAAATTTTAATGCTAGCATCTCTTTGATGTCGACTTTTAAGGTTCTATAAAGCTCACTTCCCTTTTCAATATGATGCTTGCGTGCGAGTTTTTTAAACTGCTTCATCAACTGGCTTTCCATCTTTTCTTGAGAACTGAGAGTGATCTCATGGTCTTCAATCCAATTATTGATCGCTGCTTTTATTGATGTTTCCTTATCTCCATCCTTACTGTAGGCTACTTCAGCCATCTTTGTCGCTGTAGACTCCTTAAGATATTCCTCGTCTTCATACATCGGTTTCAAAAGGAGTCCTAAATTTATGACCAACGGTTCTAAACTTAGTTTGCCAAGCGACTCGGTTAAAAAATCCAAGACTTTATCTTGCTGTTCTTCTTGGGTGTATTCAACGAATTCGCTGATGAACCCCATGAGCGTTGTTTTGATCAGAGATTGGTCAATTTTTTTCATATCCTCTGGTTTTTGGTTGATGCACTGCCTCACATACGAGTACAAGGAAGCCATTAATGGGTTAATATCTTTAAACATCGAGAACTTTTGGGTAAAAACATAAATTTCTTCCAGAACCTTAAGTTTAGCCGTGTCTGATTCATAGGTATGATTGACTATTTTATAGAGGTCAAAACTTTCATCGGGTATTCCGAGAAATTTTCGGATCTCATAATAAATAGCATCAGGGTTTTCAAAATTTCTGGAAATTGCATTATCTTCGTCTGAAATAAGATCCGAATGTTTGGCTTCCGTTTTCAGTTTTTCTTTAACTTCTAATAGCGCTTCATTTTCGGGGGATCTCCCTGTTTTAGTGTCAGTCTTATTTTCCTCGCCGATTCCTAAATGTTGAGGGGATATACTAGGTTCATAATCTACTTTCTGATATCCCCGCACTGTAAAGTTTTTGTCTATAAAAATTTGGAAATGGTGCTCACAACCTAAATTACGCGGGATTGAAACCGTGGTAAGTTGTTTTGCTTCATTTATTATATTTTTAGGAATCTTCACCGTGAAATCCCGATTACATTTCGGACAGACCACCGAAACGGGATGTTTATTAATATCTTCTTCCTCTTTACTTTTTCCAGAATCAAGTTGGTTTACCTTACCTATGGTTTTCTTGGTCTTCAATTTTCCCTTCTGTTTGGCTGGTTTTTTCCTAATTTTTTTCACACCTATAATGCCCGAGATCGCTCCAATACAGGCAATAATTATTACAGGTAATATAAAGTCTGTATTACCCCCCGAGGCAGTGTCGGGAGTTGCTTCCAAGACAGTAAGGGTTCCCGTAGTCATATTCCAATATCCATTTACATCTTCCATATAGATAGTATACGGATAATCCCCCGGAGTTTCGGGTTTCCAATCGTCATGATACCATACATTTGTATCGGGTTTGTTAATCATCGAATGGTTGGCACCGTCATATTCAATCAGGACTTGGTTTACCTCAGTAGCATCAAAGACTTCCAATTTTATTGAAAAAGATTCATTTATGACAACAGATTCCTTGTGACTCTCCGGAATTTTATACGTGGGCGGTGAAGCATCCGGAACCACTTCTAAGAGATCACTATAAACATTCCAAGTATAACCATTTTTTTTCATATAAATCGTAAATGTATAGTTTCCCAAACTGGAGGGAGTCCATTCACCGTTTTTATAATAACCTCCTCCCAGATTGGCAAATGTGTGGTTAGATCCTTCATATTCAAGTAAAACTTCATTCACTGTGTCGGAGTCTGTGACTAAGAGGGAAACATTTAGATTATTACCCAGTTCCAATGGATTGGAAAGAATCTTGAGATTTGAATATTGAGGAGGTTCCTTTTCCAGTACTTCAATGGTTCCGCTTTTTTCTCCCTCATCAAAGCGCACAATATAAGGAAATTCTCCTGGACTTGATGCAGTCCAATTATATCTCCAGATTAATTGATCAATTTGTACCATAGAGTGATTTGCTCCGTCAATCTCTATTTGTACATCTCCCTCATAGGGAGGGACAATTTTTGCTGCAATAGTGACTTGATCGCCAACTTGGACTGGGTTTTGGCTCTCATTGACAGAAAGGGTGCTAGATGAAGAATAAAGCAACTCTTTGGAGGGGGAAACGCTAGAAGTAGGGGTATTTCGAGTGTTTGAAACTTCTACTACGATACCACCAAATAATAACGATATTAATAGAAAAGGAATTGGCAACCAGCCTAATTTTTTATGATCCATTTTTAGCTCTTCCTCCGTTTTTTAGAGCTTTGATAAAATATAATACGTTCCACCGAGATCTAAAAGATAGGACAAACTATCATGCCCATTTTAAAGATGTTTATTGGTAAAAGATCTCTGTTTTCATGAGATAGTTTTAGCTCTAAACATGAAAAGCAA
>JAWOCD010000007.1:0-4274 GCA_046483985.1 Promethearchaeia archaeon | reverse complement strand
ATCATCAAATACATTTTCAATGAGCGGATTAATTAAAAATAAACAAGCATCACAAGCTGTTCTCTGACTGGGCAATAGCCCCGGCTGTTTAAAATTTCCTGAGATAAAATAGAGAATATACCGATAAATTTTACCATTGTAGGAGTACTGATTAGTATAAAATTTATATAGCCCATTTTGCTCCCGAAATTTAATATTAAGTGTGTCGAAAAAAAGATGCTTACCAGCCATCACGGTTCCAATCGCATATAAGGTTAAGACTTTTCCCTCTTCTTCATCTTTTGTCTGGTTCATAACTGTAAAAACCAACAAGTAAAAAAGGTTCTTCTTGGAGATCTATACCTTAAAAATAGTTCTTTTTCTATTTAAATTTTCATTTTATGCGAAAATTTAGGCATTTGGGCTAAATGGAATTTAGCTTTTTCTTCATGTAATCTCTAAGAAATTTAAACTCCGATGAGCTCTCCGAACTCTTTTCTCAAGAGAGAAAAACAACTAAATTCATGTGATAATCACTACAATTCCGATAATGACGAAAATAGCAATAGAAAATATTTTTAGGTGGAATTTGGGAATAAGCCTAGATATAAAGTCTCCAAAATAAGCGCCCATTAAAGTTAAAAGACTGAGGGCTAATATTGCTCCTATCCAAACTTCTATTGGATTTGGATAGATAGAGGCTAAGGTAATAGTTAAAATTTGGCTTTTATCTCCTAATTCCATTAGAAAAATGAGGGAAAATGAAACCAAATAAGGGTTATCACGTATTTTTGAAAACTTCGAAGTAGTATCTGGGAGAGGAATCTCTGATTCTTGTTCACTCTTCCCTACTTTTTGCTTTTTACCTATATATTCTTGATAAAGTGTTTTTAAATCCTTTATTCCAATCAAACCGAGGAGAAGGAATAAAATTCCAGAAATAGTAGTAATGAGCGAAAGAGGAATAAAACTGGTGATAATTTCGCCTAATAGAATTCCTAAGGTGATTATTAGTCCAAAACCCAATATGGAGCCTACAGCAACCTTAAAAGATTTTTTATATTCCAGAGAGAGGTTAAATACCATAAGCTGGGTTTTATCTCCTAATTCTGCTAGAAACAGAATTCCAAAAACGGTAAAAAAGCCAATCCAATCCATATTTTGTAATTAACATAAGTTGATTCTTTGAATTAAATCAATAACCCTAAAAATTAGAATAAGGAATGAATAAAAACTTTTATACTCTTATGAGAAGATAAATTATGGAACTTGATAATATTTTTGCCATCATCCTAAGATTAGGCGTGATGGTCATTATATACTATTTACTCTTTCAGAAATTCTACCGCGATTATAAGGAAAGCAAAAAACGGGGCTTTAAGAACACATATTTTCTTGGATTCACCATGCTCTTTCTGATTTTGTTCATTTTTCATGTGATTTATGGATCATATGAACTTTATCAGAATGCAGTTGCAAATCCTTTTAATCTTAAATCGCGGTTTGAATGGTATATCAAATCAGATGATTTTGTAGGCAATACGGTGAGCAACCAAATGAGACCAGCTTACCTTTCCTTTTATTTTCTGATAAACTTAGTGCTAGCGGCTCAAATATATCCACTGGAACAAGCAAATAATTGGGATAAAAATCCGTTTATGAAAATTATCTTGATTTGTGGGTCTTCTGTGTTGCTACTATTTATCCCCGCTATTGGGAACAGCTGGTTTGCAATTTTACTTGTGCTATTGGGATTTATTGGGATTGCAGTAGGATTTGTCCTTAACATTTTGATCCTCATAAAATTATGCAGACGAGCAACAGGAGATGTACGACAGAGAGCCTTATATGGGGTCTTTGCGTTCTTATTTTTGGCTGTGGGGATGGTAGTCTCCATGGAAGTCGGATGGATTAATATGTTTTCTGAGGAAATCTCATATCGATGGGAAGTAGTGATCGGTTCTGGGATTCAGATTGTGGGAGCCCTCTTTTACTACATGGGATTTAAGCGAATGGAAACTACTCAAGAAGGGGAGGAAATCGGTAAAAAGAAGGAAAAGTCCGGAATCGTTGAGAATCTCAAAGGATATTTTACGAGATTTGAACTCATTGATTATTTAGTTATAACTGCGATTATCGGATTTTTATTTTTAGCGCTTGCATGGATGACTTATCCTGTGGCTAATCAATATTCCATCATGAAGGACACAATTTCATTTTTAGGGTCTTCTGATGCGGATAATAATCCTAACGGCTGGTGGTTTCTTAGTGTTTCATTTATTTTCTTTAGCATTTCACTTATACCTTTATCGTTTTATCGTTTCCGACGCTTAAAAGTGATTAATAAACCATTGGCTACCTTGAGTATGCTATTTTATCTCATTGCAAGTGTAGGAATCTTTTTAGTGGCAATATTTCCGGACAACGGGGGACAGAGTTACTTTTCAGACTTGAGTGCGGGAAGGGTACATAACATTGTTTCAATTTTTGGGTTTGGCGGCTTAGGATTTGGTATTTTAGTGGATTTTTTCTTATTTATTTGGGATTTCTTTAAAGCAAGCACAATAAATAGCGGTGCCTGGGTATTCATATATATCGTTTTTTTCATAGTTGTAGGGATGACCGCTTATACCCAAATAACTTGGGAGATGACATGCGAAACAAATTGTTGGCCAGGTGAGGGGATTTATTCCTTTCCCCTATGGGAGTGGATTGTATTTTTTACTGTGTTCTTTGTCATTTATGGAAAAATCTTGACCTTACCTAATAAAATTAAATTGAATAACCAATAATCGACTTCTTATTTTTTATTTTTCTTTTTTCTCTGCCGTGATTTAAGGAGTAGAAAGGATTTTATATTACTTAGATATTACACATAAATATTATGCTAATAAGATTTTAGTTATATGAATAGATAAGGAGCTGACAAGGTATATATGTATAATTTTCAAGAGTCACATAAAGAAACTAATTCAAAAAAGTATCCCCTCTCTGGACAGATTCCCAATTTTTCTTCCCGAATGCAGCAAAAAGGGCAAGAATTCTATGAAACGGACCAATATTTGGCGGAACTCTTAGATGTTGTGAAAGTTCGGTCCCTAGCGGTAGGTGTGGGAGGTGCGGGAAATAATTCAATTTCACGTTTACAAGAAACAAATCTTTCGGAGATGGAGACACTCTCCATCAATACCGATGCTAATGATCTTTACTACTCGAATGCGGATAAAAAGCTCTTGATCGGAAAAGAGATGTGTAATGGCCTTGGATCGGGAAATGATCCAACCATTGGAAAAAAGGCCGCCAGGAAAGACAGTGAACGAATAGGAAATGCCTTGGATGCAGAGGTAGTTTTTCTTACGTGCGGCTTAGGGGGTGGAACAGGAACTGGGGCAGCTCCTATAGTCGCCAGAGAAGCAAAGAAAAATGGATCCATTGTTGTGAGTTTTTGTACTATCCCCTTTAGATCAGAAGGCCCCACCAGACGTCAGAGAGCCAAAAAGGGTTTAAAAAATCTCATTAAATATTCCGATACCTTAATTCCGATCCCTAATGATAATTTATTATCGATCATTCCCAACGCTCCCCTGTTAACTTGTTTTAAAGTCTTAGATGAAGTTATTGTTCGGTCATTGGAAGAAGTCATGAGTCTAATACATAAATGTGGAGTGGTTAATATTGATTATGCCGATATCCGAAAAGTTTTGAAAAAAAAGAGAACGCTTCCATCGGGGTTAATTGGTGTTACAGAGACGCTTGGAGACGAAAAAGACTTAAAATATAAGGCGAAACTGGCGGTAAATAATCCCTTGCTAAAACCCAATATCCAGGAAATAGATGATTGTGTCGTTTCAATAACGGGAAATCATGAGATGCAGTTATCCAAAATCAATCGCATTGTTTCTACGATTTCAGAAGTAATTCCAGGGAGTTCTCAATTAAAGTTTGGCACCAGCATTGATCCGACTATTGGCTCCAAAATCCGGATCACTTTCTTAGCCAATGGAGTGGTTTCGCCCTATGTAAAATCCTTAAAAAATGAGTTGGAGTAAATTTTTTATATGAATTGCTGTTTATTCTGAATTTGGTTTTTTCTCCAATCTGAACTTTAACGATCTGCGAAAGAAGTCCCCATCCCTTTAGGGAGGGGATGAATTTCGTATATTATACAAACATTTTTATATTTGGTTTTTGGTATTATCTTAGTAACCAAGTGAATAGAATGGGATACGAACTTGATAAAGGTGCTCATTCGGTGTATTCATTAAACTACCATTACATCTGTTGTGTAAAATCTC
>JAWOCD010000128.1:0-8926 GCA_046483985.1 Promethearchaeia archaeon | reverse complement strand
TCCTTTATAAGTAAATAGCGTAATACGTAACATTTTAAAAATTTATGTGTAAAATATGAGCAAAGCCACAGATAGAAAGGAAAAATTTGAATTAATACCGGTACGGAAGATTTTTGGAAATGAGATTAAATATCCAGATGGTCCACCAGACAAAATCCTACATGCGGCTCAAAAATTAGGATTCATATCCGAAATGGAATTGGAACTTCTTCTTGAGATTAAGCATTCAAATGCTATAGCTACTACCAAAAGAAATAAGAAAATCCTTCAGAAATTGATGAAAATGGGTTTTCTTCGCGAAAAATAGAAATAAGAAAAAATTTTATCGACCACATCCTAATTGTCTGTTCTCTTAATTTTATTTCCAATTTTCATCTAATTTATCTTAATTCAAAATTTTTTATAAGGTTTTAATTCTTTTATTATTAAAAAGAGTACTACCATTATAATAGGAAAATAAATTGAGAAGATATGGTTTTTTCCAAATCAAATAAAGATAAATTTGCAAGCGTCGGCAATATCGAAGCTGTTGAGGAAATTGAGCGTGGTATTACCTTAGAATTTAAAAACGGAACGGGGAAGATTTTTATCTTGTCTCCGGAAGTTTTTAGGTTTGTTATCTCGTTCGATGGGGAATTTGATTTGCAGCATTCTTATGCAGTCATTAAATCGTTGGAGAAATGGGAAAAATGTGAATATGACATTGATATTTCTCCTAAAAAGGTTACAATTACAACCGAGAGTCTCATATGTCAAATTGCACGGAAACCCTATCAATTAATCATCAGAGAGAATAAACCTAACGGAAATGTGTTATGTGAGGATCTTGAGGATGGCTTAGGAGCTTGTATTCATCAAGAGGAGGGTATTGTTCGTTCTTATAAAAATCTCCAAGACAAGACCCATTTTTATGGATTCGGTGAAAAAACAGGTCCATTGGACAAGAAAGCCGAACATCTCATTATGCATGGTCGGGATTTACCTTATAAAGGAGATACAGACCCGCTTTATCAAAATCATCCCTATTTCATACACGTGCGGAAAGGTATTGCCCATGCCGTTTTTTTAGATAATATTTCTAAAACAACCTTTGATATGGGAAACAAGAATGAAGAGGAATATTATTTTGATGTCGCTACGGGAAATTTAAATTATTATTTTCTTTATGGTCCCACTATTGATGAGATCTTAAGACGCTATACCGAACTCACGGGAAGGATTGAAATGCCTCCCAAATGGAGTATTGGTTATCATCAATGTAGATATTCTTACAAGAATGAAGAAGAAATACGGCAAATTACCTCGAAATTTCGAGAGTATAATATCCCATGTGATGGCATCTGGTTTGATATCCATTATATGAGGGGGTACCGCTGTTTTACGTTTGATCATGAGCGTTTTCCCGACCCAGATGCTTTTATGGATGAATTAAAGCAAGACGGGTTCAAACCAGTAGTTATAGTAGATCCAGGGATTAAAGTGGATGAGGATTATCAAATTTATCAAGAATTAATTGAAAATGAATATTATACTCCTAAGGATAATGGAGAGCCCTCCATCGGGCTAGTCTGGCCGGGGCTTACCCATTTTCCAGATTTTACCCGTGAAGAGGTTCGTGAATGGTGGGCAGATAAGCATAAATTTTATTTCGATTTAGGAGTGGAGGGAATCTGGAATGACATGAATGAGCCAGCTTTTACCATTAATCCTGTGAAATCCAAGATAAAACGAATGGACCATAAAGATATGTATTTGGATAATCAAGGTCGACATACACCCATTGAGGCTTGTAAAAATATTTATGCCCTATGTGAAGCAATGGGTACACGGAAAGGCTTTAAGAAACATATGCCTAATACACGACCGTTTATACTGACTCGCTCGGGATATGCTGGAATTCAGCGATATGCAGCAATTTGGACAGGAGATAATTGGACTAATTGGACTAATATTACATTAGCAATCAGAATGCTTGTAAATCTAAATCTTTCTGCTCAAGTATTTGTAGGCTCGGATGTGGGAGGTTTTACAGGTTTACTGAAATATATATTACACGATAAAAAGCAGTTCATTAGATGGATACAATCTGGAATATTTTATCCGTTCTGCCGGGTCCATACCGCCTTTGGAACTAAATCTCAAGACCCTTTTTCCTACGGTGAGAAAGCTCAAGAAATTTCAAGGAAATATATTGAACTACGGTATAAACTTCTTCCCTATTGGTACACGCTCTTTTATAAGGCCTTTACGGATGGTGCTCCTATTTTACGACCTCTATTTTATCATACTCTGGAAGATGAGAACTGTTTTGATGAAAAATTTGAAAATCAATTCTTTTTGGGAGAGGATATACTCATTATACCCATTGGGAAGCGGCGCATTAAGAGTAAATCCGTCTATTTGCCGAAGGGAAAATGGGTTCATTTTTGGACCCAAGAGGAGTTTGAAGGAGGAAAAACGCATGTAATCCCCATAACTTTAGAAGATATTCCGATTTTTATTCGAAAGGGGGCAATTATTCCTATGCAAGAGCCAGTTGAATATGTGGGCCAGAAGCCAATTGAAACATTAATTCTGAAAATATATGTGGGAGATCCTGGAACTTCCACTTCTTTTACCGTTTACGAAGACGATGGAGACTCAATGGATTATGCCAACAAGGAACTGTTTTGTACTCTAACAACGACATGTCAATTTGAAGATAATAACTGTTCCCTTACGATCAAACCCCTTCAGGGTAGTTATACCCCTTCTTGGGAGAATATCCAATATGAACTCTATGCTAATGGAGAGAAAAAAACAGAAGATATAATATCATTTGATCGGAATGGAAAAAAAATCAATATTTCGTTTTAGAACTAAAGAAAATAGAATGCTATTTAACTTTTACCAGTATTCTTTTCCAAATCATCTTTTTCTATATCTAAATATCTCATCACCTTGCGGCTAAAGATTCTACGTGCTGGTGCTCCAAAATAATAATTATCGCCTTTGTAGGTGCTATGTTTCGGTGAAGATGCCATAGGAAAAAGATAGGTATTATCGTTTAGTTTGGTTCCCGGTCCAATACAATTCATTGCTGTGGTGGTGACATTATCTCCTATCTTAATCTTAAAATAGGAAAGATTACCGAAAATACCTTCCACCAAATGAGAACTAATCGCGGAGTAAACACCGATATAAGAATTGTCTCCAATCTCAACAAACCTATCACAACCAAATTGTTCTTCGATTGTGGTTCCTTTTCCAATTGAATTCGACCCCACAAAATTATAAAACCATGTAATCAACCAAGGAAAAGGACCCTTTTGAAAAGCTCTTTTTCCATATTTAATGATAAAGGATCTTATATGATAGAAATTTAAGGTTTTACTTGGAATTCCTCGAGGGATTATTCCTTCTTGTGAGGGAGATAATTTTTCTGTAAGTCCCCAGACCCCTTTAGTACTTAACGCCACGAAAACTAAATGTAACACCACCCCTGTAATCAATACAGCGGGTAAGAATAGGGACGTAATAAGGGGTCTCTGGGAAAGAATAAGGGATTGAACATTGTTCACATCCAGAAAGTATGGTTTATAAAACAAAAAGTGAAAGACTATCGTAACTGTTGCAGGAATAAAAAAGCCGCTATAATAGATCAAAATAAACCCAAGGAGGTACCAATGATATTGCAGGTTGATTTCTTTTTTGATAATGTTTTTTAGTTTATCTGTGGTTTTTTTCTTCTCTTTTTCTCTTGTTTTTTCTTCGACACTTTTATATCTCCCTTTTTCGTGTTGGATAGTATTTAATCTTTGCTGAAATTTTTCTCGGAACGACAGATTTTTATCATGTCGTTTCATGTAGAGTTCTTCGTATTTTTCTCTAACTTCGTTTACATTGGATACATAATTTTCAAGTAAATTCTCAAGCCCCTCTTCGTTAAATTTATTTTTTTTATATTTTTTGGCGGGCAATCCTAAATATACCCAATCGGCTTCTAATTCTTGTGATACGGTGGTAATCGAATTTGCCGCTAATATACTATTTTTTTTCATATGAGTTCCAGGCATGACCACCGTATGGGCTCCGATATGTGCATTATCTTCAATAACTGTCTTTCTTATAATTAAGAGGTTTCCAATAATAATAGAAGAATGCACTATACTGGCCTGGCCAACAACTACCCCATCTCCGAATTCAATGAATTCTGTATCAACCCAACCTTCAAAAAGAGAATTAGAAAACGATGTTTTCACGCCAAATAGTTTAAAACATAAATTATCCAAAAAAGGAAAGGGAAATTTATGTGCTAACAAGACGGGCCATTTTTTAACCACATGTCTAAGGCACCAATAACAGTAATCTTTATCACTGGAATCCCTGACAAAGGTTCCTTCCCGTGGAGGGTGAATCCTATTAATGATAGATAGGATAATTTTTGAATAAATTAATGAAATGAGGGTTAAGGATACATACATGATAAACAACAACAATGGAAGGAAAACATAAAAAAGAAAAGGTTCACGATTAACAGAAATAAGTTTCCAATAGACCCAAAACTCGTATTGAACCGTAAAAATGCTCATAAAAACGATAAAAAGATAAATAATTATGTACCTTTTCTTGACCAAGACATTCGTGCTGAATGGACCTACTCTTATCGAAGCGGGACTCGACATTAATCTTCTTCCTCCTTTTTTACTTCAGCCTCTACTAAATGCTTTTTGTCTTCATCGATGTTAACTTCATGTTTAATTTTATATTTCATTTCATCATCAACTTCTCGTTTTGTTATTATATCTTTCCGTTTTTCTGCAAGATCGTTTTGTTTCAATTTAATCCCAGGAAGACCGAAATAGATCCAGCCGTCTTCTAATACTTGTTTAAAGTTAGTGCTGGACAATGCTCCCAGCACTGTATCTTGTCCTGTTACCGTTCCCGGCGCAACAGTTGCAATGCCGCCAACAACGGTATAATCATTAAAAACAATTTCTTTTATGATAAGATATCGTCCTACCACCATTGAGCTCATAACCACCGCGCCTTGCCCCACAGTCACTCTGCGTCCAAATTTAATGAAATCTACATCAACCCAAGCATCGACGAGATGGCTCGAAAAATTAATTTTGACTCCAAACCATCTAAACGCTAAGACATCGGACCATGGGAGCCCTGAATGATGAAACAACCACACACCTAATTTTTTCAATTGTATTCGTAATCTCCAAAATTCAAAATCTTTGTCACCTGGTTCCGCTTTAAAGACGCCTTCCCTTGGTTTGTGGATGAGATTAATCAATATAAGGAAAAGTTTGGTTGTAAACACGCATCCAAAAATAAAGACAAATGTTACTGCGAATATATAAAATGGAAGAACGATGAGAAGAAGTATTATATTCATATAACTTATCAGAAACCATACGACTAAGGCAAGCAAACCCCCCATCCAAAATATGGGGACGTAGAGAAATAAGAATTTTAGGCTGATATTACTAATCGCACTGCTTGTATTAAAATCTATCAAATAATCTTCCATATTTTCCTCTATATTAGAGGTCATACCGTATTCATCATCTTGGTCTATCTAATTTTTTCTACATTGTAGAGTTCTTTTAATTTAATTTTTTCTACTTTTTTCTGTTTAAATTTATCTTTTCACTTAAATTTAATTAAGTAATAAAAATGTTTTTATAAATCGATTTTCTATCTATCTTAATTGATTTTTGAAGGAAAAATTAGGGATTTTTTTTGAAGGAATATCTACAGAATAAAGAAAAGAATAAGGTGGAGATCTGTTATGAAAGAAGCAAAAAATACAAAAGTTAATGAAACGTCAAGTGACAAGAAAAAGGATAAAAAAAACACAGAGCACCAACCTGTCAAATTGTCCGATAAACAAATTCAAAAGATCGCCGAAATGGCAGTTGGCCGAATTACGGATTCAATCAAGAGCGAGAAAAAAACAAAGGATTCTCAAAAAGATATCGTAGAAGTTTTGTTTAATGTGGATATTGAAAATCCAAATGATGCTCAAAAAAACTCCGATTTAGAGAGCGAAGAAAGCTCCCGTTCTAATACTTTAGATAATTATTTTAAAGTTGAGCATTTAGAACCAAAAAAATCCGTTTTTAAACATCAAGCAGTTACTTTAGGGGTAGAAATAGCCGGGTGGGGCATAATTGCTGGATGTATAGCATATTTCATATATTTCTCATTTATTTTGCAAAATTTCGAACCATTAACTTATACAACGTATCTAACTCTTATCTTAATAGGATTAACTTGTATAAATAAATTCGAATCAGTGTTACTCAATTCCACGACATGTATTACAGTCTACGGATTTCTCACCATTTCCATCTGGTTTTTCAACGTGACAAATGATTTCGGAACTCTTATTGTAGGACCAATATTACATGGAGCAATGGGGCTTTTCCAATTATTTCTTATCGTACACCCTCGTATTCCGATGTCGAAACGTTATCTTATTTGGGGTTTTTTCTTTTATTTATTGTTTTTGAGTAGTTATGACACCTATCAGCGATTAAATATCATTACAGGTTCAACGGACGTGTTTTCTGAGCTTATGACGATGGTGCACGGCTTTTATACTCTTTCACTTAGTTTACTCGGAATTTATCTGTACAAAAAGAAATTTGGCATCCTATTGCCCTAGCTTGTATTAAATTACTTTTTCCTATAAAACACAAAAATTAAATTTTAAGGTTAATTTTAAAGGTTAATTATATATATTTTGCAACATCGATTTAGGAGAGGTTTGAGATGTCGACGGAAGAAGAAAAAAAGTCCAATAAATTTAGCGAAAAGATTCAAGAAGTGTTTGAAAATGTGGCGAAGCTTTTAAACGGAATGCTTAATGATCGATCGGTCCCCCGAAATATTAAGCGTAAAGCCCAAAAAGCTATGGATGAACTGGAAAAGGAAAATGAAACTCCCGGAGTTATCGCGAGTAATGTACTCTATATGGTCGATGATTTATCGCAGGACCCCAATCTTCCCTTTCATGCTCGCTCTACAATTTGGAGGATTGTCTCTATTTTGGAAACAATCCAAGATTAATATTTAAAACTAATTTCTAATTTTCCCTCTTTTCTGACCTTATACTATACACAAGCTCAACAAATCTTTATTAAAACCAACAATAAACTGTTCCAATTAGAGGGGAGGTAGTCTAGCTTGGTAAAAAGCGTTAATCCGCTTTCCAAACTGATTCGTGGTTCGGATCCACGAGGCAGGGGTTCAAGTCCCCTCCTCCCTATTCTAATCTTATTCTAAAGATTATGAAATTCAATCTAAAAGTGAGAGTAATTCATCCTTGGTAAGTTCTTGTCTGTGCTTTTGATCTGCCCATAATTTACGAAACCGATAGAAATACTCGAATAATTCCAATTCATCGGGCGAATAGACAACAATTCCCTCTTGAATTACTTTTATTTGGATATAGAGCGGTAATTCCGAGAAAGATTTCAGATCATATCGCTTTGTAAATACATCGATTTGAACCGAACAGAGAGAATACAGATCGTGCGGGTTCACCTCGGGAGCCACTATAAAGATATCGATATCGCTTCGGTTCGTCTGAGTTTCATTTGCATATGACCCGAATAACAATAAGCCTAAGACCTTCTTTTGCTTTAAAATAGGCATAAAATCGGTTCAAATTTCTTCGTGAAAAATTAAACAATTTATGGGCTAAAGAAAAGGAATTAAGAGATAAATTAATTACCAAGTTATTACAAGAAAATTTAAAAGCACAGAGCCGTTATTCAAAAAGACAATCTCTTACATAAATCTTTATCCATGAAAGTTTTTCTACGGCACAAAGTCCTAAGATCTGCCCGCCAGCAAACGCTTGACGGACTTGTAGGAACTCCCTTCCATTAGGGAGGAGAGGGTTCAATTAAAAATTTTTTATTTTCAAAAATTCTTTGGAAATTTGCTTTAGGTCTATTGAATTTAATAATTAAACTATAAAATTTTGATTGCTTCATTTTTTTCAAGAATTTTAGGAAAGAGTTTAAATATTAAAGTGCTGTATATTTATAATATAAAAAATAAAGAGTGTGAAAAAAATGAAAAACATTTCAGAACTTGATCCTATAGATAAAGGAATTATTGAACACTTGCAAAAAGATCCTCAGATTACTCACACTGAAATTGCCAAAAGAGTCAATCGCTCTCAACCAACTATAGGGATGCGCATCGAAAAGCTCAAAAAAGCTGGCATTTTACAGTTTCAAGCGGGAATTAACCTAAAAAAAGCCCAATTAGTCTCTGCGCGTGCAGAAATTCAAACTAATAATCCAGGATTTATAAAAAAGATTGTTAAAAAATGCCCCTTTATGATAAATGCTTTTCGATTAACTGGAGTTATAAATATGAGTATTTTTCTCATTGGTGAGTGTGTTGAAGATCTTGATAGAGTAGTCAATTGTCATTTCAGGAATAATCCAAACGTTAAAAAGGTAGAATTTAATGTTATCTCTGATATTCTTTCTAATTTTGTCTTACCAGTGAATTTAGACTTTAGTAATTGTGAGAATCTCCTAAATAATTCATGCTGCTGTGGTTTCAGACCAAACTCATTACTTTAGTTTTTTATAGGGAATAGACATTATAGTGATCTCAATTTCGCTTTAAAAATTGTAACTTAATAAAGAAAATATTTAAAATTTAAAGATACTACAAAAGTATAGAAAAGATACATTCAATAGTTGATTATTATACCTGAAAAGAATTCCCAAACATTACAGTTCATTAATACCTTTATCTCTTCAATGAAAGAACCGATAGTAGTGCTAAACAGAGAGGCGGTTATTATGGCCTACAATGAGTCATTTGCGAAGAGGTTTCAAACGACCGAGAAAAGACTAAAAGAAAAAAAGTTTTTCAATATAGATAACGGTCGATGGAATATTAA
>JAWOCD010000107.1:0-41299 GCA_046483985.1 Promethearchaeia archaeon | reverse complement strand
AGACACAAGAGTAATAGTGTGTATAGCACATTAGGGAGCACGAATCCACCGCCCTTTAGGGCGTGGTTGTTCAAATAGTGAGCTATGATTATTTTAGGTAGAAGAAAAACAAGAAGAGTGGAAAAATTGGAGGTGAGAGCCTATGAGGGGTAAAACAGAGAAAATGTCGGTTTTTCTATGGAGCGAGTTTTTAGTACTTGTCATTTTTCCCCTGGTAGGCACTCTTATTTCACTATATGGTGATAATGCTCTTTCCTTGCCGAGATTATTTAATTATCCCTTGAATTTCATTTTCGGCATTCCTTTTTTAATCTGGGGCTTTTTCTGGGCGGGGTGGGCAATGATTTTCGGTTATATCTTCCTATGGATCGGGTTGGGAATTTTGATTAATTCGTTTTTTCTGACATTTGGTTTCTCATCTCTCGTTACCACGTTGCTAATTATTTATTTTGCCAGATGTAAGAAAGTATAAGATGTAAGAAAGTATAAGAATAAGGAAAAATGAAATTTAAATGAAAAAGAAAAAAATTATCTCGAAGGGTTAGACCATCAATTTCCGGATGAGTGAAAGTTCCTTTCCGTCCAAATAAATAGAATAAATAAGGAAAGGTTATTTAGGATTCTTCCTCTTCTTCTTCCTCTTCTAACCGGCCTAATAAACGCATGACCGAATCGGCGAGTTTATTTTGGCTAAGACTCTTAATTCCTTTAATCTTTCCTTCCTTACCGGTCACTCGAAGCATAATGCCGTTCCAGACGGAAGATACTTCTCCTTTCACATCCATAAATCGATCACGGTGGATATCTACATCAATATTCTCGTAGTTTTCTGCGGCTTCGGTACATTTAAAACAGAGAATGCATTTATCTTCGTCTACCACGATTTCATTATCTTCACTTACCGATAACGCGCCGACAGAACATTCATCGGCAAATCTCTCCACTATTTCTGGGTCCTCTTCGGTGCTAGTGATGGTAATACTTCCTTCCACCACTTTCCGTACCTTTTGACCATCTTCTAACTCTCGCACCTCTTCCTTGAATTCGGGCAGAGATCCATTTTCGACTAAATTTACTTTCTCTTCCCCGTTAACATCCAATTCTAACGTATAACCTGGGCAAATCCATGTACAACACCCACACCAGATACATTTATCTAAGTCCACAACGGTCTTTTGATCGCTATCGATTTTCATATCCTCTGGTGTTCCGATTGCCGTTCGCTTAATAACCCGTTCTTTTCCATCCTCTTCCATGGTCGTGACAGGACATACACGATGACAAAAACCGCATTCAATGCACTTATCGTCATCATATTTCAGCGTTTGAATGTGATTGAGCATTTTATAGATATATTTGGTCACACGTCCTTCTTTAATTGCTTCTTTTTTTGGAAGACTCATATAAAACACTTCTTAGCTTGATATATATTATAGTTGGTTTTTCTTATTAATATTAAATAAGAGACAATAAATAAAAAAGTAAAAAAGATATTTATGTTCTCTCTAATTCCATCGACTTTATTGCCTCACCTGAACGGAAAGGTACGTCATCCACGGACTTTCCGGCTTCATAGTTAAACTTCTCCTTAAATGCGTCATTGAGTGACTGGAAGTATAATGATAGTGGCAAACTCATGGGGCAGTTATTGTCGCAGCTTCCGCATTCAACACATCTGTCTGCAACATGAGCAATTCGCGTCAGTTGATAAGTTTCATTATTGATCGTTTTTTCCTTCCGTTTCTTCTGCAAGATGCAATCGACACAATAACAGACGGGACATGCGCGTATACACATTCCGCACATTGTGCATTTCTGTAACTTTTCAATTTTATCTTCCTGCGAGAGCTTGTTCCATTCTTCTAAATCACCTTCCCGTTTTTCTTGTGCCTTCTGCAATAATTCTTCCATCTTTTCAGTGTGGCTCTCTTTCAAATCATCCGGTAAGGCGTCAAGATCCAATCCAGCCTTATCGAGGATAGATTGTCCGCTTTCCGAATACACTTTCAAGATGAGCGAGTCCGAATCAATGGGCACGCCCACATTGGAAACCGAAATATCAGCAATAGCAGGAGTCTTGCTAACGCAACGGGAGCAATTATCAGCAATTTCTAAATCTACTGTTTTAGTATCTCCGCCTTCAAATAAAAATTGGAATCCATCGTCCACGATCTTTTCCCGAACCACTTCGGTCGTGTCAATATCCTTGTGTTTTCGCATAGAACGGGAGACCTTCGGGATTAACCCTCTATCTTCCATTGCGATAATGAACAGATTATCCAAATTGACTTGCCGAATCTTGACCAGTTCGACTATCGCGCGCGTGTCACATGGTCGTGCTACTAAGCCGATCTTTTCCTCTTTGGCGCCGTTTAGTTTCGACTGGAGATACTTGGCAGCAGAGTCTGTTCTGGCATAGCCATATGCTATGAGGTTTGAGAGAGGAAAAGATTCAATATCATTTGACTCTTCGTAAACCTCAGGAGAGATGGATAATCTATCCTCCTCTTCAGTTTTTCGGCTGATCTTGGGTTTTGCACCAATGATTTTATCGATTATTCCTTCATCTAATAATGTTTTTAACAATTGTGGAAAATCTTCATATTTTATAAGATATTCTCCTTTAACTTTCACTTGACTCCAACTCTTTAATTTTTAATAAATTTTTTTAATAATAATGATAAATTAGTTTTCTCAACTATACTTTAAACCTTGTTTCTTTAAATTTTAATATTTTGGAACTTTTTGTTATGATTTTTATATTTTTTCTTGATGGTAAATGTGGATAAATAAATGTGCGTTAAAAGGGGCTTCCTATTCTTCAGCCAAATTCTAACATTTTGTAATCTGGCCTCATTAGGAGCACATTTTATTTCTTTTATCGTTTGTCATCCGCCCGCAAAGGGGAAGGACCAAGTTCCTTAATTTCCTTGTCGAATTGCGTAGCGACTTTTTGGAATTTCTGACCTTCTGCAGCACTGCAAAACTCCATTATGATTCTTTTACTGCTCAGTCCTGCGGTCTCTAATACATTTTTGAGGTACTCTACTTGCCGATGTGCGAAGTAATTTCCGGTTTCATAATCACATTCTTTTGGATATCATCCCACGACCATTACGCCGTCGGCACCCCGTCCAAATGCTCTCATAATCACTTCAGAACCTACTCGTCCAGTGCATGGAACTAAAACAGTCCGGATTGATGGAGGATATTGAGCTCGAATGGTTCCGGCCATATCCGCTGCACCATATCCTCATTTCCAGCACAAGAAAGCAATTATTCTAATATCTCCATTATTTGTAATATTTGACACCTCTTTAATCCTCGATCGGTAATAATTCGTCAATATATGCCATATACTGGTCATCTCGATAATAGGTTAGTTCAATCGCCTTAGAAGGACATACACTCTCACACGTTCCGCATCCTCTACATTTAATGATATCAACGACCAAATTTCCTTTTTCATTGACTGAAATAGCGCTGTATGGACAAGATTCTATGCATTTATAACATTTCGCGCATCTCTCATCTAAGGGCTTTGCTCGGATTAGTTCCATTGTGAATTCTCCCTTTCCCATGGGAATTGCAGCCGATGAGGCGGCACCTTTTGCTTGAGAAACCGTTTTGTCAATTCCTTTTTGGCTTTGACAAGATCCTGCCAAATAGATTCCGGGTACTTTCGTATTAATAGGATCTAAGCGAGCATGATACTCTTTTAGAAATCCATCCGCACTTTTTTCAATATTGAGTACTTGTGCGATCTCTTTCGTGCCTTGGGATGGTAGAGAGGCCGATGATAAAACAACCAGATCAAATTCAGATTCTAAGACGGTGTCTGTCCCTACTGGTTCCATTTTCACACGGAGATTTTTTGTTTCGGTGTCCTCTTCGATTTCCCCTACTTTTCCCTTGGTAAAGACAATTCCCGCGTCACGAGCTCGTCTAAAATATTCCTCATAATCTTTCCCAGCGCAACGCATGTCTATATACGAAACTATTATTTCTGAGTCTGGATATTCTGACTTGATGAGTTTTGAGTTTTTAACCGAAAGGTTACAGCACACTACACTGCAATACTCATTAGTATTGAGGTTCCTGGAACCAACGCAGTTGATGAAAAGTATTCGTTTTGGTCGTTTTCTATCCGAAGGCCGTATTAAATGTCCGAAGGTTGGACCATTCGGGGCAAGTATCCGTTCAAGCTGGATTTGGCTAATGACATTATCATAGACGCCATAACCGTAATCATCTCCTTGATAGAGATCCCAGCCCGTTGCGACTATAATTGTACCCACTTCGAGATCAACAAACCACTCTCTCTGACTGAAATCTATGGATTCTTGATCACATGCATCTACGCATGCAAAACATTCGACACATGATTCTCGGTCGATATCATAAATTGCTGGCACCGCTTGCGCGAATGAGATATCAATACACTTACGAGCCGATAAGTTTTCATCGAAATAATTTGGAACATAAATCGGGCATACATCAGTGCATTGACCACATCCGGTACATGAATCTTCCTCAACATATCGGGGCTTCCGTTTTACTTTTACTTCAAAATTCCCAATAAACCCATCTACCTCTACGACTTCACTATACGATAATATGTTGATATTTGGATGACGATTAGCTTCAAGCATCTTTGGTCCGAGGATTCAGATGGAACAATCGTCAGTCGGGAATGTTCTATCCAATTGAGACATTCTGCCACCGATAGTGGTTTTTTTCTCAACCAAATGAACTTGATATCCTGCATCTGCAAGATCTATAGCCGAGGATAATCCCGCGATTCCGCCGCCAACTACTAATGCCTTATTTTTTACCGACACAGTCTTGGTTGGAACATCTTCTAATAATCTTGCTCGTGCAATTCCCGCTTTAATTAATTCAATGGCTTTTTCCGTGGCAACTTCCTTTTGTTGTTGATGTACAAATGAACAATGTTCTCTGATATTGACAAACTCTAAGTATCGAGGTGGTAAACCTGCTTCATCCAAAATAGCATGAAATACGGGTTGATGCGTTTTTGGGGTGCATGCGGCCACGACTATCCGGTCTAAGTCGAATTCCTCAATTTGCTCTTTGATATATGTAGATCCTCCTTCCGTGCACATAGATAAATACTCATAGGCTCGAACGTTCTCATCATCCAGATTATTAATCCGTTCTACAATCTCTGGAACATCTAATATACCAGCAATGTTTATACCTCAACGACAAACGAAAACTCCAATTCTTTGTTCACTTTCCTTGGTCTGTTCTTTAGCAGACATTATTCTATACCTTGTTCTTTTCTCCTCCGAAGAATATTATTTATTCAGATTCTAACAAAAATTATTCTTAGTAGTTGTTGTTATATAGTTTATTTGTTTTTTTTATAAGAATATTATTATTTATGAAAATAGTCTAACTATTAAAAAATTAATTTTCTATTCGGTAAATTATTCGGAGAAATTAGGTATATTTGAAAACCATTAAAAATATAACCATAAAATCAGATAAAACCTTTTTTAAATGGCATTTTGTCGAATAATACCAATTCTTATATTATTATAATTGGTTTTAAGTTAGCATTCGGTTTGCTTTAAAGCCTTATCTAAAATATCTTTTAATTCATCTCTCATAGTTGCCTCGGGTCCTTCTAGAATCTTTTTTAGGTCTTTTTTAACATTACCCCACTCTAGTCTGAATCGCAGGTATTCCCAATCTATTTCTTTATAATTGTTAATTATAATTTGTACAATATCTATGTCAAACGTTGTTCTAGCAGCATTGTAAGCTGGTAATGCCAATCCTCCAAGAATCACTATAGGTATTTCTAATTGGTTAGCTTTCTGAAAAATAATTTGTAATAAAGATTCACTAGTCAACAGATATCAACCTGAGTAAATCCTTAAAGATTTCTTCCTTTGTTTTCCCCTTCTCAACTAATTTTTTGAATTCCTTTGCTTTTTCATATGCTCTTTCATAATCTGCTTTGGAAAGCCGAATGGGTGCTCTTTCTTTTTTAGAGTCATTCATAGACTAGATACTTGGGGATAAATTATTCGAAAAATTTGATTATATTTGAAAATCATTAAATGTAAGAAGTTAGGATTTCATCTTGACATCAAAAAAAATAAAAGGAATAGAATAAATTAAAAAAAGAATAATTAAAATTAAGAGAGAAACAATTATTGTTCTAATTCTTCGGCGAATAATCGACGAACTGCATCTATTCGCGTCCCTTCTCCGATTTGCTCCACGCTCTTCAACGAAATAGCCTCTTTAGGACATACTTCAATACACTGTGGCTCTCTTTCTCCCACTTCAGGGTCGATAAACTCTTCTTTCATTCCCTCACAGAGGTCACAAACAATTCCTTTCTGAGTCTCTAAATGCAAGGAAATTACACCAAAATCACACGCTCGTACGCAAAATCCGCAACCATTACATTTATCTTCATCCACAATGATCGATCCTTCTGCATCCTTTTCCAAGGCTTTTTCAGGGCAAGAACGGATACACGGGGCATCTTCACACTTTTGACATGACAAGGCGATATTAATTAACGGCTCAATACGTACCCGATGGATTCGCGTATTGATGGGATTAAATTCTCCGTCATGCACAAAGGAGCAAACTGATTCACACGTTTCGCATCCCGTACACAGTTCGGGGTCAACAAAGATATATTCGTGCATCTTTTTCTTTTTTTGTGAACTCATTTAACATTCTCCCTCGCTTTTTTCATTTCATCAATTGTAAACTCTAATCCGAGTTCTTTTAATTTTTCATCAGTTGGAATGCCGGTTTCTGTATCCCAGCCTCTCGTTTCATAGTATCCCGATAACAATTTTTGGAAACCTTCTTCCTCTAAGGTGACTCCTTTTGCGGGTCCTTTTGAATGGGCCTCCTCAAAAAGTCTTTCTGGGGGATGATCATCATCACGTGTCCACCCTTCTCTGATATTAAAACACTTAGACAAGTTGGTAATCGCTTCTCCTCTTTTCAGCAGGAATTCTTCAGTCATTGGAATGCCGGTTACTAATTCATAGACTTCGGCCATTTCACTTTCGTCTTCGTAGATTCCACGGGTAAATTTGCAAATAATAAAGCTGTCAATGATTGTATATATGTCCTCTTTTCCCATTATTGCTTTTCCCCGTTTAAGAGGCTTGTCATAAGCAAACCGATCAAATTTACCATCTCTGTCTAGACCGTATGCTCCGTTTCGAAGATGACAAGCACCTCGTATGGCTACACTTTCACCAACAGCAAAAGAACTCATGCCATGGAGATCAAAAGCGGGCATCTCTAAACCTTTAATATTCATTCCATAATAACTTGCATTTTCACGACCCATTTCCTCAAGTCGCTTTCCAGCCTTTCTGGTTCCATCTCCAAAAATTTCCCCTGCAAATCCTTCACCAAGAATCATTTCTCTGGTAAATCGCACCAAATTATGGGTGGAGCCAAAAGGTAGTTCATATCCCAAATCATCTTTGGTAATTATCCCGAGTTCATACAATTCACACGCCATCTGAGCGGTAACGCCACCAGAAATAGCATCAATTCCTAGATCATCGCAAAGTTGAATGCATTTGAAGATTGTCGGCCAATCAGAACAACCTGTGCCCGTGCCGAAACCATAAATAAGTTCAATATCGACGCTAGCTACTAATCCAGGATAATCTGGATGAGATTTCGGGACCTTGGCAAGGTGATCACATGCAACGGGACATTGGCTACAAGCAACCTTCTTCTCAACCCATTCCTCATTGAGAGTTTCTCCATTTATTACATCAATTCCATCAAATACTCCTTCCCGGTGATTGTAAGAAGGCATCATCCCCAGCTTATTATAAATTGTCAAACCCGCGGGAGTTCCTAAATCGCGGTATTTTCCAGTTGCTGGTCCATTAGCAATTTTAATTAGCTTTTTTGCTTTTTGGTAAAATTCTACTGGCTTGGTAACCTTTATTCCTTCTGTTCCCCGAAACGCCATTGCTTTCAGATTTTTGCTTCCCATGACAGAACCCATCCCCGTTCTACCAGCTTGGCGATTTCTATCATTGGTGATACATGCCATTCGGCTTGTCCGTTCTCCAGCGGGGCCAATAGCCATAACAGCCATTCTCTGGTCTTGGAATTCCTCCCTAATCATCTCTTCGGTTTCCCAACATCCTTTCCCCCACACAGTATCCTCGCACGGTTTCAGATATCTATCATCGCCGTCCACTACTAAATATACTGGTTCTGGAGCCTTTCCTTTAATTACAATCATATTGACGCCAGCGCGTCGTGCTTGAGCACCAACTGAGCCCGAGGAGATTGACATCCCGAACATTCCTGTTAAAGGGGATTTAGCAAATACTCCATATTTTGAACTTGTTGGTAATATAGTTGTGGGAAAAGGTCCTATTGCCCAAACAAAAACGTTATCTGGCCCTAAAGGATCAACACCAGGCTCCAACTCATCCCAGAGGACTTTAGCACCAAATCCATATCCGCCGATCCAATCACGACAGAATTCTTCTGAGAGTTCAGTTTCCTTGATCGAACCATTAGTTAAATCGATGTCAAGTCGCTTTTGAGAATAACCTTTGATTTCTTCCGGAAGAGTTTTCTCTTCAGCCTTACTCATTTTTCACTTTTCACTTTTTTTTGTATATTTTTTCTTCAATTAATAATAGAGATTCTATATTTATATGTTTACTTGTTATCTTTCGAACAATATTCAGCTTTAATTATAATAATTAAAGATTTTTTAAAAAATAACCTTGTTTATAGATTATTTTGAAAATATTTAAAATTACAACAAAATCTCTATACTATTTAGGAAGATAATTAAAAGGGCATTTAAAGAATAAGAAATAAGTTTATTAGGACATTATGGCGCACATTCGTTATTTTGTTTTAAATGAGACCATCTTCTTAAACCATTCCTTCTTTTTCTGCTTCCATTCTTGCCCCTTTTCGGGTGGGACAATATACCGTTCAATATATTCGTTTGCGAGGGCATGATTTACCAATTCCTCCCCTGTTTCTGTACGGATGATTATCATTGAGTATCCTTGAGGCGCTCCGGACGCACCCACGCTGATATCAGAAAACATTGAGGTGAACTCATCACATTCGTGGCAATTGCTCCGGACTGCCGGATCTAATTTTTTGATATTTACCTCATGCTCGTCCCCCTCCTTTGTTTTCAAAAAGAAGTTCTTTTTAATCCATGTTTTTTGAATCTCTGAAGGCTCTGTTTTGGTCTTTTTCTTTAATATATCGTAGAGTTTTTTGTAATCGAAGTTCTCAAAACAAAACAACCCAATAACATATTTAATTACATGAGCTGGACTGATATTAAGATAATGCATTTTTCTTAATGCACGAAGTTGGCAAGGAGTTCCAACAAATGCCACCCGCAAAGAATTGATATCATAGATATTCCCCTCTTTCAGAGATTCTGGTCCAAGGTTATAGAGATCCTTAAGCGGGAGAAACTGGGGAGAAACCGAATAGCGAGTGCCTGCCGATTTGAGTAGTTCTTCTTTATTGAAGACCAGTTTTGGCTTTGGTTCTAACTTTTCGTCGTATTGAGATACTACGGCTGCATCGATCAAATGTCTATCAAATAAATATGTAAGCAAGGTGGTAACGACTCCTCCATCTTGACCCAATTCATTTATTTTCTCATTAGTCGTTTTTGCCGCCAAAACATCCTCAATATGCCCAGTTTCATCTTCAATTTTATATTTTTGAGTTATTTGCTCTAAAATTGGTTCTGTTTGAGGGCAGATATAATAACATACACCGCACTCAGTGCAATTTTCGGCATTTTTATCGGATTTAAATTGGGGGGTATAATTCACCATTTTAATTACATCAAATGCTTGACTTTCACAATAGCTCACACAAGCACCGCAAGCACAGCATAGATCATTATGGATTACTTCCTTTTCTAAATCTTCGAAGGTCTTTACATCTTTTTTTTGCATAGTCTTTTTTTTTGATTCAACCATTCTTTTTCATTTTTCCTCCTTTTAGGTTGATTCTTGTTTTATACTTTCTCTGTGAAATTCTATTTGACCAAGCTTTTTTGAGATGGGGGAAGGTCCGACTTTCTTAACATCCCTCGTAAATTCTCTTATCAATTCTGCAAATTGCTTTCCTTCTGATGCCGATATCCAATGTAACCGAAATCGCTCTTTTTCGATTCCCAACTTTTCGAGTAACTTTTCCATATGCTCCATTCTCTCTAAAGTATATTCATTTCCAGAAATGTAATGGCAATCTCCAATATGGCATCCGGTAACTAATACACCGTCAATACCCTTAGAGAACGCTTCCAATATAAAGGAAGGCTGTACCCGACCAGAACACATAACCCGTACAATTCTAATGCTCGGTGGATATTGAAATCGAGATACTCCAGCCAAATCCGCCCCAGCATAACTACACCAATTACAACAAAAAACTAATATTTCTGGTTGAAATTCTTGTTCTTCACTTTCTTTAGATTTTTTCATAATTATTTGCCTCTTAGTTTCCCTCTTTTACAATGGATTCTTGTTTAATTCCAGGTAGGAGATCAATTTGCTTGCTAATTTGATGTTTGCTGAAATGATTTTGATCTATTGCTCCTAAAGGACATTCAGCAACACAAACTCCACATCCCTTACAAACAGCGTTAATTACACGGGCTTTTAATTCTGTAACTTCATAAAGTCCCATTTTTTTCTTAATTTCAATCATTTCTATGGCGCTATATGGACATGCGTCTTCACATCGTCCGCAGCCAACGCATTTTTCTTCTTGTACGTAAGAGGTAATTCCTTCCGTTTCTACTTCTCCTTTCGCCATTAAAATTGTCGCTCTTCCCGCAGCTCCATACGCTTGAATTCTGCTTTCATCAATCCATTTTGGCCAATGAGCACCTCCACATAAAAATATTCCTTCTGTTGCAAAATCAACAGGGCGCAGCTTCACATGGGCTTCTAAGAAGAACCCATCTTTTGTTGTCGGCACCTTTAGCATCTTTGCTAAATCTTCCGTTCCCTTTGCAGGTATTTCGGGAGTTGCCATGATTAATAAATCTGAATCATATTCCACGTTACATCCAGCTCCCACGTTGGGATAATTAACGTGCAGATGCTTCTTTCTGCCTGTAATTTGTATGTTATCAATAGAGCGATAGCGTTCAAAGGAAACATTCGGTTTTTTTCTTAATTCTCGCCACAATCTTTCCGAATTCAAGTCAGAAAATTGTAATTCACGGTACAATATGTGAATATTAGCTTCTGGGTTTATTTGTAATAATTTTTCAATATTTTTCAGTGCCACCATACAGCAAATATTAGAACAATATGTTTTTACATTTTCACCCTTATTGTATTCATTTTTACGTTGGTCAACACAGAGCACAATCGTAGCATCTTGAAATTCAAGAAGTTCGTCTTCTGTTTTAGCTTCCAATTCACTTTGTGTCATAACTCTCTCGGGGTATTTCTCTGCTACTTTTTGCCATCGATCAGTTTGGCCTTGATTTGATCCAGTAGCAACAATTATCGTACCCACATCGAATTCCTTACTCCTACTTTCTTTCAAATTTTGAGCAGAAATATGATAATTACCAACATAACCATATACCTTGTTTACTTTGTGATTAGTTAGTACATGAACATTGGGAAGCCGTTTTAAATCCTTAATTTCCTCTATAATATCTCGTTTATGGATGGGGAGATTATATAAATCAATAAACTCGATTGAATTCCCCCCTAATTTTGGTTTCATATCTGCAATATAGACTTCAAAACCTTGTTCAGCCAAATTGTGGGCTGCGGTAATCCCAGCCACGCCACCCCCAATTACTAAAGTTGTCTTTTTAACATCAACTTTAAGTCTTTTGAGGGGCTTTAAATTAACAACTTTCGCTAAATACATCCGAATGAGATCTTTCGCTTTTTCTGTGGCAGCTTCCGGTTCATCTTGATGGACCCAAGAATCTTGATCTCTAATATTTACCAATTCGAATAAAAAGGGATTTAACCCCGCTTCTCGTAAGGTATTTTGAAACAGAGGTTCGTGCGTACGAGGAGTACAAGAGGCTACAATAAACCGATTAAGGTCGTATTCCTCAATCATTTCTTTTATACGTTCTTGGGAATCGGAACTGCATGAATACATATTTTCTTCAGCATGAACAACATACGGTAAACTTTCAATATAGTCAACAACCGCAGTTGTATCTACAACTCCACCAATATTTATCCCGCATTGACAGACTAATACTCCAACACGTGGTTCATCCTCAATTTTGATTTCTTTTTCTGGAGGGAATTCTAATTCAACCGTATCCTCAAATCTAACGGGATACAATTTTTCACTAATCTTTGCGGCACATGCTGATCCCTCTGCTACAGAGGTAGGAATATCTTTTGGCGTACGAGAATAACCGGTAAAAAATATGTTTTGTTCTTCTAATTTAATTACATCGTCATCATGGACGAATTCTAATTCATTTATTCCTGCATCTAAACAGTTTAATAATTTATAATATGATTTATCTGGATATAGCGCACTGGCCAATACAGCCATATCTGCTCTATCTGTTGTCACAATTCCCTTATCCATATCTTCATAAGATATTAAAAGCTCACCCGTTTTAGGGTCCTCCTTGATTTGGGAGGCTCTTCCATTAATATATTCGACTCCATACTCCTCTTGACTCTTTTCGATAAATTCATAGAAGTTTTTACCCTTTGCTCTAATTTCTGTATTATATATAAATGTCTCGGTATCTGGAGCGTGTTCAGTAGCAATTATTGCTTGTTTAGCGGCTCCCATACAACAAATAGCAGAACAATATTTTTTACATTCGGGATGGTGAAAATCACGCGATCCTACACATTGGATGAAGGCAATTTTTTTGGGGTGCTTTTTATCATTTAAACGAATTAACTCTCCTCCCGTAGGTCCATTTGCTGAGAGTAATCGTTCAAATTGCATACTAGACACTACATTGGGAGAGGATCCTGCTAAACGATGATAATTTTCTGGATTATCTTGAATCCACCCAGTTGCAATGACTATCGCCCCCACTTTAAGTGAGATTTTTTCTTCTTCTTGTGTGAAATCTATGGCATCTGCTTGACATGCTTGTTGACAAAGACCGCAAATCCCGTAATTTATTTGTAAACATTTACTGTCATCAATTAAATAGACGGGCGGTACAGCTGAGGGGAATGGTACGTGCGCCGCAGAATGAGTCTTTAACCCCTCATCGAAATTACTTGGTATTCCTCTTACAGGACAAATATCTGCACAATCACCACAACCTTTGCAGATCCCTTCTTTTACATATCGAGGTTTCCTTATAACCTCTATTTCATAATTCCCAGCTTCACCCACAATTTTGTCTACATATGAATAAGTGAATAGATCGATATTGGGGTTTCTATAGACTTCTACCATTTTAGGAGCCAAAATGCATAAAGAACAATCCAAAGTGGGGAAAGTTTTGTCTAATTGCGCCATTGCTCCACCTATAGTGGATTTCTTTTCCACCATGTAAACTTTAAAGCCGAGCTCAGTTAGATCTAATGAGGTTTGAATGCCTGCAATTCCCCCGCCAATAACCAAGACACTACTTTGTAATTGTGACATATTATACTTGACCAGAACTAATTAATAATTAGATTAGAATATTCTAAATTTATAAAAAATTTTTCTAAATTTTAACTTAATCCTTAAGTTAAGTTCAACTTAATGGGTTCAATAATTATGAATTAAAATACACGAATTTAAAAGAAAAAGTCCAACTCAAATGTGAAAAATCTTGAGAATTCTTCTGATTTTGCATTATTTCCCTTGAGGACAAATTTTCAAGCAGACAGAACAATAATTATTATCTAGAATACTCTGGATGCATTTTGACCGATTGATATGAGTAATTTGACCCCAATCTTTTTTAATTGGATTTTCATGAGCTGCCCCTCCTTTGCAATTTCTTATGCATGATTCGCATTGTTTACAAAACTTTTTCATTTCATTAAAATCTTTTACTGGCGGTTCTGGGATCTCAGCATCTGTAGTTATAATGCTCCATCGTTGTCTTGGACCAAATTCTGGAGTAATTACCAGCCCATTCCTTCCCATAATACCTAAGTGAGCTGAAACAGCATGGGGGGGATATAAAAGCTTTCCTCCAAAAGGATGATGAGCTTCACTTTTATATCCTTTACCCTTTAGAAACTCGGTTAACTGTATGGTAATCTCCCCTAACTTATAGTAAACCCTAAAGCATTCAATTTCACAAAATACACTAGGCGCCTTTTTTATTTCTTCCCATTTCATTTCCATTCCTAAAATAATGGCATTTTTTCCGTATACCTTCAAATCATAAAAGACAAACTCTTCTCGCACGGCTGTATAGCCTATCAGATCTATTCCAAGCGAATGAGCTTCTTTCTCAAATTCTTTCCAAAATCCATCTTCCGTCCTTGTTTTTGTATTACTTTTATTATGATACTTTGTTTCTCTGGCATTTTGAAATCCCTTAAATGTTCCTCTAAGATATTTGCTGAATTTTCTTGCTGTGGCTCTCTCAATATCTTCCTC
The DNA here is from genome assembly GCA_046483985.1 of Promethearchaeia archaeon. GTDB lineage: Archaea > Asgardarchaeota > Lokiarchaeia > Sigyniarchaeales > SOKP01 > JAWOCD01. Next base: position 26,689 of record JAWOCD010000107.1, on the reverse strand, counting down.
AGGCGGTTTTAGTTTAAATAACTTTTTTGGAACAACAAATTGAAAGTCCTTGTTCCGTCCGATAAAGGTTGGCTCAATTCCCACTTTAGGCATTACTATTCATAAATCATTACTAAAATATTAGTCTACTTATAATTAATTATAGGAATAGATTTTAATAAATCTTAAAAAATAAGAAATCCATGTTGTCCTTAAGAGCATGAAATACTTTCACGATCTCTAATCAATTTATCTAATATAACCCAAAAATTAAACTAATGTGAAGATTATATTATTAGTAATCTACTTGATGAATTGATCCTATTTTGACAATAAGCAATTCAACTTCTAATACTTATCATTGTCCATTCTGCGGGAATGATCTTCCCTCGAGATTTTCCAAATGCTTTAATCAGTATTGTAAGGGACAAGAATTTAATTTAGGAAACTTGGTCATTAATCGCCTAAATCCGCAGTTGGGGATGGGACGTGTTATCAAACAATTGGATATTCCCGCTTCAGAACAATTGGATGAGCCTGACACGTATGAGATCACAAAATACAAGGTCTCTTTTGGGAATAATATCACAAAAATTATCCATCCCATTGATTTGATTCATTATATTTTTGGAGTGAATGAAAAGGTTGTGACCCAATATGGGGTCGGTGTAATTAACTCAAGAGATTTCATGATCCAAGATGGAATTATTTCCTATGAAGTGTTATTTTCAGATGGCAAGAAGGAGCAAATTCAAGAAACAGAAATCAAACGGGAATATAAACCGTACTTGGAGGAGGAAATTACTGAAAAAAAACCCGCACTGCCCGAGAAGTTTATAGTGAAGCAACTTGCTCACAAATTCCACGCATATTATACTTCGTATCAAATTAAATGTATCACCAACTCTCGTCTTTCTTTACTCCCGCATCAAATAAATGTTGCTCATCGTCTATCCGAGGATTACTTCCCCCGCGTCATTTTGGCCGATGAGGTGGGGTTAGGTAAAACAATTGAAGCAGGAATTTATATTAAGGAGATGATGGCACGTAATATTGTGGAGAGGGCGTTAATCATCGTTCCCGCTTCCCTCGTCAAGCAATGGAAATTTGAATTGAAAAATAAATTTAATATAAAATTCACAGTTTATGACGGAAAAAAAATAAAAAACCTTCAAAAAGGACACCATAGCAGCTCAAAGATTTATCAAAATCCGTTTTATTATGACAATCTTATTATTTGCTCACTTCAATTTGCGAGAAACCCAAAATATATTGACTTACTTTCTCAGATCTCTTGGGATATAACCGTGTTCGATGAGGCGCATCATTTAAGAAGATATTTAGTAAATAAATCCACCGGCAATTATCGAGAAACTTTAAATTATAAACTTGCAAAAAATATTAGTCATAATTCCGAAAGTCTATTGTTACTTACGGCAACGCCCCTCCAACTTCATTCTTTTGAATTGTACTCATTAATTGAACTCATCAAACCAGCTGCATTTGAAAACTTTTCAGATTTTGAACACTTTCGGAAAAACCTTCCTTTTATTAATTTACTTATCAAAAATCTCTCCAAATTCGGAAAACTAAATACATTTGAATCGAAGAATACCCTAAATTTACTTAAGGACTTGGAATATGCGGATAAATCTGTGCCGAGAACAGAGATAATTCAAAAATTGAGCGACGATAACTGGAGAAAGCAGCTAATTCAAAAAATTGAAGATGACCATACACTTTCCAAGTTTCTTATTCGAAACCGGAAAAAAAATGTGTTTTCCGAAGACCATCTCAATAAACGAATAGTTAAGACTATCACCGTTGAGCCCACTACGGAAGAATTGAATGTATACCGAGCAATCCGACTTTATCTCGCAAAAATCTACAATACCTCCCTTAAGGGAGGGAATAATATTGGTTTGGGATTTGTTATCACTACACTTCAAAAAATGCTAACCTCCTCAAAACATGCAATACTAAAAAGCATAGAACGGCGTTTAGAAAAGATTAAGGACTCAAGAAATGTCATTCAAGAAATTCAGAAGATAAAAGAGGAAGATCCCGAGTATTTTGAGTTTGAGTTAACGGATAAATCTATAGATATTGATGAAGAGAAATATATGGAGCTACTTGACCAAGATAATGAAAAAAGAGAATTAGAATTACTAAACCAAGAAAAAATGTTGCGAGATTTTGTAAAACGCCTACGGAAGATTCCCTATGATTCAAAGGCAAAAAAATTAATAGATTTACTGAAGGGAATCTATGAGCAAAATCCCCAAGAAAAAATTTTAATATTCACCCAATTCATCGACACTTTGTTTTATCTTAAAAATCTCTTAGAATCTGAAAATGAAGATTTCTTCGTCCAAGAATTCTATGGAGGATTAAATAAGGATCAAAAAAGTAAAGCAGTAAAACGATTCCGCAACTCTGAGAAATTCTCTGTGCTGTTGTCAACAGAAATTGGAGGAGAGGGAAGGAATTTCCAGTTTTGCCGCGTTTTGATCAACTATGATTTACCGTGGAATCCTATGAAATTGGAACAGCGAATTGGTCGCTTGGACAGAATCGGTCAGAAGTCAAATGAGATTTTTATTTATAATTTCTTTTTGGAGGGGACTGTTGAAACGGATGTGGTTTATGCTTTAATTAAACGGATCAATCTTTTTGAGGAGTCTATTGGCTACTTAGAGCCAATCATCGGCAGGGTTGAAAAAGACCTGAAAGATATAATTTTTACTCAAGACGGTAATCAGCAAAAGCAATTAAGAGAATTTAATCGCAAATTAGAAAATAGGATTAAAAAGGCAAATGAGATTGAAATGCAATTGGATGATTTAGTAATTGATAAAAAATCCTTCCAGATGGATGGCTTGATTTCGTCACTTGCCTCTTGTCGGGAAATTGAACTCACAAATGACGATCTCTTTGAATGGATTCAGTTTTTCTTTGCCATTGGTGATCATAAATACGGCAAATTAAACTCTCCAGAAGATAAAAAAAAGCACAATATGGAGAATGGCACCTCTCACATAATTCTCCATAAACCTCTTTTGCAGAATAAAAAGTTCAAATTTTCTAAAGAGGAGTATATTGGCACCTTTGATGTGGATTTGGCGCAAAAGAGAGAGGAAATCGATTTTTTCGCCCTGGGTCATCCGCTGATTAATAAAGTCCTGAATTTATGTAGGGAAGACGAGTTTGAAGGGGACTTTACTATTCTCAATGTTGATAGGGACCAATTTCCTCAAAAATTCCGGAAGCGAATACAAGATGCAAAAGAATTATATCTTTTTATTTTTAAAATAAAATTTCAAGGTTATATCGTTGAAAACCGCATCTCTTCAATTGTGCTGGATAAAAATGGAAACAAAATAAATGGTTTGAATGAGGTCCTATTTGATTTGGAGAAGCTTCGGGAGATTATCAATTTTCAAGAAAAAATTCCATCCCACATCAATCTCAAGAAGGCTCATCTCCAGCAATTAAAGCAAAACGCAAAAAACCGAATAAAGCAGAGAAATTCGACATGGAAAACGGAGATAAAACGTTTGAATAATAAGATCTTTAAAAAAGAACAAGAAAAAAAGAAAAAAATATATGCTCATAAAAGAGAGATTCTAAAACTGAAACGAGAGTCTCTTAAACAGAAAAAGAAACAGAAAGAAACTGAAAAACCCTCAAAAAGACAACTTGATCGAATCTATAGAATTACGGATGAAGATAAAAGACAAAAGAAGCTTAAGGAAATTAAAAGCATTGAAGAAGATATTGAGGTTCTTATAAAAGATATAAAACTTATTAAGAGAAAATTGGATGATCTTGCCTTTGAATACGAAGATATGAAAAATGAAATGAAAAAAAGAAATTTATCGGAATATTACACGAATCTCACGGGTTTTGCCGTGATTAACATTTCCTAAGAACATCCTATGCTCTATTTTCTGAATGATACTTTTGTAGAAAAGTGTCTGAATGGAACGGGAAGCTTATATCTCGGAAATCCTCTGCATTCTTCGTCTAACATTTCAAACAGTTTTTCGAGTTTGATATTTTTTATATTCTTTGAGGTTATTTTATATCCTTTCTCATTTTTCTCGAGTTTCTCTCCGGTCAACCGTTTTCGTACCGAAATGGTTCCTTTTTCCTCTTCCTTGGGGCCAATTATGATTGTATAAGGAATCCATTCAATTTCAGCTTGTCTTATTTTTTTTCCAACGCTTTCGTCTCTATCATCAAAATCGGCTCGATAGCCTGCTCTATTAATCTTTTGAAGAAGATCTTCTGCCAGTGCATCTTGATCCTCGGATACAGTTAGAATTCTTACTTGTATAGGGGATAACCATGTTTTAAATCCGGGTACGATATCCTCTATTTCTCTGTGTGCATTTTCAATTAATCCCCAGAGGATTCTTTCAAGCCCTCCAGCAGGGGCGTTATGCAAAATGATGGGATAATTTTTTTCGCCCTCTTCATCTTCATAATAGATATTATATTTTTGGCGCTTTTTTCCTTCATTGTCTACCATATATTTTTGACTACTTTCGACATCTACTTGAATGGTGGCTAAAGTTCCACTTTTATCTTGAGCTGATAAAACCCCTCTTTCGAATTTAAACACGAAGTAGTAATATCGCTCTTCCCAGAGTTCCAACATCGCGGGTTTACTTTCTTTTTTCACTAAGTCAATAATCCATTCTTTATTATCTTTGTAAAAATCTTGAGTAGTTCGAAAGATAATAAACGATTTTAACCCCAGTTCATCCATAAGCTGCTTATCTAAATAATATTGCTTCTTGAACTCCTTTATGGAATTATCTAAATCTTTACATAGTGTATGAAAATCCGGCATCACAAACGCCCGTAATCTTCTTAAACCCGTTAACTCTCCTTCTTGTTCGCGTCTAAAATCGTATTGTTCCCATTCATACATTCGTAGAGGGAAATATTCTGGTTTTAAATTCATATCACTCAGCATATCAAATTGTAAGAAATCTCCAGCAAACCGAAGGAGGTAACGATCTCTCCCTGATTCCACCCAATAGGTCCGGGCGGGGAACCGTGCCGTCTGTGCTGTTAGTTTTTTATTCTTAACCGTGTACATGATGGGGGTATCGACCAATAAGGCTCCAAAGTCGATTATTCGGTCTTCTAGATACCGTTTAATTAAATTTTTCATGATTACTCCTTTTGTATACCATCTTAAATTTCCCGCATCGCTGTTTGGCTCAAAATCGACCAACTCATTTTGTTGCATAAATTTTATATGTGCTGGTTCTTCATTTTTATCAACACGTCGGGATCCCAATTCAGACTTGAGAAATTTAGTAAAATCATTATATTCATCTAATTCTGAAATATCCTCTACCTTATCTCCTTGTTCTTTTTCGATTTCAATTTCTTTCCCTTCAGGAGTAATCACTTTAAAAACGGCATTTTTAATGTGCTCTTCAGGCTGGATATATAGTTTTACATCTCTGTACATTTCAGCCAATTCGTGTCCAATACAATTAAGATTGAAGGATTTATACCAGCCAAAAGGAGAAAAGTTAGATTTAATCCCTTTTTCTTCTAAATATTCGGCGATTTTCGGGCATACCTCAACGGCATTATCATCTTTACTCAAAAATTTACTCAAGTGAGCCCAAGGATAGACCAATACTTTATCAACCTGATACATGCTCCGATCTCTGATGAGCTCTCTCAGTTCTCTTTTTTTACCTTGCTTTTTACCTTGCTTAATTTTTTGATTATGTTTCCTGATTTCTTCATTCTTTTGCCGTATTTTTTCCGGAAATTGTGCAATTTGAAGAATAGCCTCTTCAATTACATCTGCTCCTTGCTTTGCGATAATATCCGTATCGTAGGTATCTTGATCTTCTACTGATACAAATGCTACCAGAACAAGCCCATCCATTTTAATCTTGTCTTCGGGAAATTCTTGGGGGTTAGAAGTTGCTTCTTGGTGTTTCTCAACTTCCACGCCGTCTGAATGAATTAATAAGATCTTCATATCCTATCAACGATTATAAAGTATATTTCTAAATTAAATATTTGTAGTAGTAATAATTGTAATAAATTCTAACAAATAAATTCTAACAAAAAGAGAGAATAAGCCGATTAGGCTGCTGTTAAATTAGTAGGAAAAAATAAGCTTTATAATGTAAAAGAGGATAAATAAAAATAAAAAACAATTCTATTATAATGGACGAGTTTAAAATAAATACCCCCAATTCCCGTTTTTTTAGGTCGGGAATCTAAAGACCAATATTTTTAAATAGTCAGAAATAAGGAGAAATTATGAAATATATATACATTGAAAATGAAGATATTGGTAAAGTAAAAGCCGAACTCTTAACCGAGAAAAACCCCAAAACGTGCGAGAAGATTTGGCAAAATTTACCTTTGGATTTAGATCTCTCGCGGTGGGGGAAAGAATTATATGGGTCAATTCCTGTTGAGATTGAGGAAGAAAATTCTCAAGAAGAATGTGAAATAGGAGATATAGGTTACTGGCTTTCAGGTTCGGGATTTTGCATTTTTTTCGGAAAAACTCCCGCAAGCACATCTGAAAAGCCGAAAGCTGCTTCACCAATAAATGTATTCGCTAAAATTGTAAATAAAGACCCAAAAATATTCGACCAATTCTCAAATTTCAAGGGAAAAGCAACAAAAGGAAAATAAAGAAATCGCCCCTTTCACTTCTTTTCGCTTTCTCTCTTTTTTTATTTAAGATTTCATTCAATCTTTCTATTGATTTGGTCCATCGCTTTCTTGTAATCTCGATCAATTATTTTTCTTACCAATTTAGGAAAGTGCCGAAACATCCGCCAAGTAGATTTTGCTTTTCCTGGTAATATTTCAAACCGTTCGTTTAATATCCCTTCGACCAACTCTTCCGCGACCTCCTCTGGACATAAAAGATCTGTCTGCTCAGACATAATTCTACATTCAGGAGGTTTGGTTTGATTCTCCTCATGGAACCCGGGAGTATCCGTGTCCGGCGGATATAGGAGTGAAAACTTAATATTGTAGGGCTTCAATTCATGACGCAACACTTCTGTCAACCCCACAATGGCAAATTTTGTTGGAGCATAGGTTGCATATCCCATGATGCCGAAATATCCCATCATTGAAGACACGTTCACAATATAACCCGTTTTTGCTTTCATAAAATACGGTAAAAGGATAAGAATCGGTACAAGTTGTCCATAATAATTAATATCCATATTTCTTTTGAAATCTTTAAGCTTGAGATTTTGAACGTAATTTGGATAAGCATACCCCACAGCATTTATAAGATAATCCGGCACACGATGTTTTATAATGAAATCTTCGAGTAATGGTTTGAGTTTATCCATATCCGTTGCATCGCAGGAAATATATTCTACAAATTGGTTTTCCGAATACAAGTTTTCCTTAATTTCTTGAGTCGCTTTTTTTAGTGTTTCTTCCGTTCTTGCGATAACGCAGATATTTCCCCCTAATTGAGAAAGGAGGATTGCAGTAGCTTTCCCAATTCCTTTTGAACCCCCCACTACTATTACTATCTTATCTTTAAAAGGTTGCTTATCTATTAATTTTTGATTAACCATATTATTTATTGAATTCTTTTTTCATTTAAAGATTTCCATCCCCTCTGAAGGCAAGATATTCAATTTTATAATATAAAGCCCCTTCCAATATGAAAGTATAACGAAAAATAAGAGGGAAAAACACGATTAGAAAAATAAAAAGTGAAAAAGAAAAAATAAATAATAGTTAGATTTGTAGGTTAAAGTAAGCGTATACGATGAAAATTATGCTAAAGATTATGTTAACTCCGTCTATGAATATGCTGAAATAGGCATCGAAGTCTTTTGTTTTGTATTTGTCATTTTGTACGTGGAAGGCGAAATCTATTAAACCCAAAAACATCATCCCTCCACCTGCTACCGCTGAGAAGAGGTATCCGAATCCAACTTCTAAAATGAGTCCAATCGCAGCAATAATCAACAGCGGAACTATCCAACCCAAATCAGGTAATGGAAACGTTTTTTCATGGACTAATTCGATTTCATCCATCTTGTCTTTTCCACCGATAAAGAACCCAATCCAAAACCCAACAATTCCTAAGGCTATCAGAATCTGAAATACTGCTAAAATTATATTTATCATATATGTATTAATCTCCGATTATTTAATTAATATTTTTTTAAATTTTAAATTTTTAATTCAATTCTTTAAAACTCCTTCTCGAACGCCGAGCGGCTTATTTTCCAATAGATTTCCGAAGACTTACAAGATATCTTTCGGTCTTTTTATAATTAGCTTCTTACCCCAGAAATTATTTCATAAAAACAAAACCAAAAATTTCCAAAGGAAATCTTAAAAAAGGAGATCGAGATAATTAACCCTAAAATTATTGTGAAATCCATAAAGAAAATAAAAAAGAAGAAAAGATTGATTACACGTCGGTTTCTAAGTAATTGGGAGGAACACCAACCTCGGCTATTCCCCCATCCACCGGGAAATTATGACCCGTGATGAAATTGGATGCGGGCGATGCCAGAAATAATGATACCTTCACCACATCATCTACTGTCCCCAATCGGTTTAAGGGAGTTTTAACATTTCCATCATCCATGGTAAATTTCATGACTTCTTTTGAATTATTATAGATTCCCGTGACATGATATCCGGGGGAGATGGAATTCACCGTTATTTCAGGTGCGAGCGTTCTGGCAAGCGTTTGCATCATTGCAATGACCCCCGTTTTCGCGATGCTATATGCGCTTAATTTTTTATCTGAAACCATCCCAGCAATGGAGGCGGTATGGATAACCTTTCCGGTTAGAGGTTCGAAGTCTTGCTTTTTCATTTGCTTACATACGAACTTACTGACCAGCCATTGCCCTTTCAAGTTAATGTTCATAATTCTATCCCACGACTTCTCTTTAATTCGCAACAGCGTTTTTCCATACGGATCACCGACTCCTGCATTATTGTTCAAGATATAAATGTTATCCAGTTCATTAAACGCTTGTTTTGCCATTGCCTTCACCTCATCAGACTTAGAAACATCGCAGACAATGGGTAATACCTTGCAATTAAATTTTGAGGTTAATTCGTTTACAGTTTTTTCCAGTTTTTCTTCATTAATATCCACCAAGACTAAATCAGCTCCTCGCTCGGCATAACCCTTCGCAAATCCCTTTCCAAACCCAGATGCCCCACCGGTAATTAAGGCGCCTTTTCCTTCTAAAAAATTTTCTCTCATATCATAATCATTTTCTGTTTTTTATACTATAATTTAGGAATGATAGCAATAAAAAACCATCTATCTTCTTAATCTCTGCTTATATATTTTATCCTCATCCAAATAAAAAGATACGAAAGCGCTGCGAGAACTGAGATAAGGAGCGGTAAAAGAGGGTATCCATGAATCAATTCGGAATACAATCCGATTTCTACAAACACATTACCGTCTGTCTCCACATATTTGATGTTTTTTGCTACTCCATTAGGCGTATACTGAATCTGAATCTCATAATCCACCGGACTAATGACATATGTTACTCCATTATCTGTGGTAGTGAGAGCAACATAGGAGATATTGAAGTGGTCCCGGTATTCCGTCAGATAATTTGAGATCGGCGTGGGAATGAGCCATAAATTTAATATATCTTCTATGGTGAGAGTTTTATTTGCTTGGACTTCGGGATCTTTATAAATGATATAACTTTTTTTGGAGTCCGCTTCCTCTGTTAATTTATCTGTATTGAGCGTATAATTCCAATACTCAAAGGATACCTCCCAATACTCTGATCTCTCTTCAATTCCGGTAATTGCTTTCTTCTCTTGAACCCCTTCGATAAAATCCGCATCTTCAGTGAAATATGTATTATATATCTCTTCCTTAAATGTTTCGACCTTCCAAATAAACTCCTCTCCTTCCGTGACATCAATACTGCTTTCTATAGAGAAAGCAAATGGGGAGAATATGGTAGTATATAGAATAATACAACCAATAAACACAGATAGGGTTAATTTTTTCATGGATTCAAACCAAAATTCTTAACACTCATTATTATTTAATCTAAAAGAAAAACAAAATTTAAATTTCTTTTTTAACCAATTAATTAATAAGATCAAAATTATAATGCAAATTGAGTGGAAAAAAAATGGCACCGAAAAAAACAATTCCTTTTTTGGTTAACCTCGGTGATGTCTTGCCAGCAAGGTCAAAAGCAACCCTCTTAAATGAAATAGCTATGGCGTTAGTGGAATTAATTGATGTGTATGGCAGAAAAATTGATTCTTATGGGAAAATTGGACAGATTGCTCAGGCCTTCTGGCCGGTACAGTTAATACCTCTTAGTGATACAAGAGCTTGTGTGTGTTCATATTTACTGAATTCCCAAGAGAAAATACGCGTCGGGAAATGGAACCAAATCCCAGCTAAACCGGATAATATCATCAGTGGTTCTGATCCGGAGTCTTTCTTGGAATCTCTTAAGGAATATAATGACGAATATTTAGAAGAGAGGACTTTCTTTAAGAAATTTAAAAGAAATAAAATAGTGCAAGAAGCCTTATTTAATACCGAGCAAATTGGATATTTTCGCAATTTCTTTCGTAATCAATATAATTTAGACAACTATAATCAGCCTTACTTTTTACTTGAAGGGGAACCAATTGCCAAAAGCGTGGATCAAATAAAAATAGCGCCTGAGATTTACGATTTTGTGGCGTTGAAAGACGTAAAAATGCTGGATAATTACGTAGATATTATCGTAGAGTTATGTGATAAGTGGATAGAACAAGGGAAAAATAAAGCTCAAAAATTTAAAGGAACCAAGGTAGATACCAGTGAAGAAGAAAAGAAATTGGAAATGCTCAACAAAGAGTTAAAAAAAGAAAAGGAACGAGATTTGAAAAATTCTCCAGAAGAGCTGATAAAATCGGGGAAATACAAAATAAATGATAAGACAACGGAATTTTATAACAATATCAATTCCCTGAAAAACAGCGTTTCCCGTCTTGAAAAAGCAATTACCAAAAAGAACCTCTTTCTTCTGGATGAGGCAATGAAAGACCTAAATCGTCAATATAAAAATATGGGAAATGCAATTACCCGATATCAAAATGAACTTGATCAACTAAAAAGTAACTTGGAAAAAGAACAACGAGATATTGCACGAATGCACCAGCAAAAAATATCAGAGTTAGAAACAAAAATTGGTGAAGTTGAGAGTGATATTGATGCGAAACATCAAAATCTTAATCAAAACATTGCTTCAGCGGAGGAAATTATTGTCAAAATTAAGGAAGCAAAACAAGAAGCCCTTCAAAATATTGAGAGTATAAAAGATGATGAATTGAATGCCGTACAAGAATTCTTTAACGATTACACCATTGAAATCAAGACTGACAACGTGGTAGTCGGCATACCTATCTTTATCTTTTATTTTATCGATACGAAAACCAACAAGACTAATGAAAGAGCCCCTATCCTCCCAGTTATGATTGATGAAGGCAGCGTGGTCAGTCCAAAAGTAAAAGACAATTTCCGGGATCAACTGTCGAAATATATGAACAAATTGACTCCCATGGTGAATTTAGTCGAGCGAGAAGGTCAAAAATCGAACTTAATGGAAACCATCAAAAATTTAGACACCAGGCTTGAGGAATCCATTAACGACCTACGAATTAAGAAGATCATCAAAAAGAAAACAGCAAAAAAAGCACGCGATGTGATTAATAATTTAGTGTGGTAAACTTTTCGACTTGCAAAACTCTCTTTTTTCTCTTTCTAATTTGCATTAATATTAGCAAAAATACTACATTATAAAATGATTATTATTACAGAATAAACGATGAAAACCGTCCTTATTACTGGAGCAACTGGATTTATTGGTTCGTGGCTATTGAAAAACTTTCTAAAGCAAGGTTTTCGAATTTTCGCTCATGGAAGTTCAAAGAAGAGTGTTAGCCGACTAAGGCAACGTATTAAAGAAAAGGGCTATACGGACAAAAAGATCGAGTACTGGGAACAAGATTTTCGCAGCCAATCTTGGGATTTTCCCGATTTTAGGGAAATTGATTTTGTTATTCACTGCGCTGCATTGACCAGTGTCCGACAAGGGACTCGGGAACATTATGATGAATATTTTAAAGTTAATGTGGTTGGCACCAAAAAATTGGCACAAAAAGCACTTACTTACCGAATTTCGCATTTTTTACATTTCTCGTCCGGGCAAATCTATGGAAAACCTAGATCTTTTCCCATCAATGAACATACTCCTAAGGAGCCGATTAATATATACGGCTTCACAAAGTTAATGAGCGAAGAAGTAATCAAATCTTTTGGGACTTTAGGTTTAAACTATACTATAGTGAGGCCATTTTCGGTGTATGGGCGGGGTCAGACCAATATCATTAGTATTATTGGAAATAAGATCAAAAATAACAAACCGCTCACCATTTTCGGAGATGGCACTCAAAAAAGAGCCTTTATGCATATCAAGGATATCTGTGCTGCAATAAATCTAGTTTTAGGAAATAAGAGGGCTTTCCATGAAGAATTTAACCTTTCTGGACCTGAAGAATATTCTGTAAATGATTTAGTCGAGATGATGAGCCAACAGCTAAACAATACAACTGATGTTATATATGAAGAATCAGAGGTCGACGAGCTCCAGAGAAATATTGCAGATACCACGAAAATACAGAATCTTGGCTTTTCATATGAGTATTTCTTACCTGATTACATAGCTCAACAGATTTCTAAGGATTAAATACTTTAGTTACTCGATTTAAAAATCCTTTCAATTTTTTAGGTTTCAATAATTTTAATTATTTAAATCACTATTTTATTTTTGAATAAAGTATAAGGAGCAGGAAATTGAGAAAAGATTTAGAAAAGTTATCAAAGGAAGAATTACTGGATTATATTGAGGATATCTCGAAGAATTGGTTAGCCATTGACGGCACGTGGTTCCAAGCGGTTGAGAAAGAGTTTGGCATGGAGGCTGCCATCAGGTGCGATCAAGAATCATGGAAAGTATTCACGGTCGTTGAGGCAAAACGGATCATGAGACGCTTCGGAATTGAAAAGAATGGAGGTATCCCCGCCCTTATGAAGGCTTTACGATATCGGGTGTATGCTAATATTAATGAACAAGAGATAATACAAGTATCCCATAATAAATGTATCTTTCGAATGAATAAGTGCAGAGTGCAAACCAAGAGAAACCAAAAAGGATTATCTGATTTTCCATGCAAACAAGTTGGCATTATCGAGTATAGAAAATTTGCTAAGACCGTTGATCCTCGAATCGAAACAAAATGTATCTGTTGTCCACCCGATGACCATCCAGAGGAATATTACTGTGCCTGGGAATTTAAATTAAAAAAATAAGTTTAAGAGAAAAGAAGAAAAATAAAATTCCTTTAAGCAACCTCTGAAGGTCCCACCGAGAAATTAATGGGTACTAACTTATTAAGTAAAGTCCCACCTAATCCGTGCATAATGCCCATAACCCATAGATTTCGGGATTGCATGAAGAATAATGCCCAAATATATCCAGAGATAAATGTGAAGAACGATAACCAGAAATTAGGAAGATGAATTAAACCAAAGAATAATCCCGAACAAAAACAAGCAAGATGTCTTGGCCTTTTCTCTCGAATCTCAAATCCACGGGCAAAATAGGTATTAAATACTCCAAGGAACAACATCTGCTGCAGCCACCCCCAAAAAACGTATCCTGCCCATTGTCCCATCACTTCAATCAAATTCAAACTGGCAAGCCGCTCTGCTGCCGTATCTCCTTGAAAACCAAAAAATGGATTATCCCCCAAAATGGGACCAAGACCTGGTTGGACTAACTGAAAAAAGAGGTTAAATAATAAAATAAAAGGAATCGTAAAAAGAATAAAGGCAATCATGAATTTTACGCTGCCATTAAAATTATCTAATCGAAGCATGACAGGATAAGCCAAAAAAATGAGTAAGAAATCTACTAAGGCGATAAGTGATATTTCTAAAGAAATTTTCGCCACCACATTGTCAGCAAGTGTGCCCAAAATCTCTGATACTTCTGCATCATACCCAATTAATGCTCCGATAAAAAGAATATCTAAAAATAATGTAACGACTATGATTTGTTTAAAATATTTTTTAAGATACGGCTGTTCGCCATCTTCTGAATAATAATATCTCTTAGGAGACCCTAACCCCCTACATTCAAATACATAAAACCAAACTCCGCGTTTTTGCTGCTGCTCAGTTAAATAAATATTTTTTTCATATTTATAATGAACAATCGGAGAGAATATAAAAGTCCAAAATAATAATGCTCCTAATCCTGCCCACATCCACCACAAGGCAGTATCCAACATGCTTACCCATACAATAAGTAAGATTAAACCATAAACCGTAAAAGCCTCGATAAGATTCCACCACCGAATTTTCTTTACATATTGAGGATCGGCTTTTTCGTCCATTACGACGATCCCGGAATCTTCACATATCTTTACTTCTTGAAAAGGTTCTGCTATTTGTTTAAGTTTAGCTTTTAATTCCATGATTATTTTATTTTAGATTTTCACTCTAAAAAAATTTTAGTCCTTTTGACCTACTTGAACCACTCACGCCTAAAGGCGTAGGATTCAAAGTTCTTATTACTTAATACATACAGTGGACAATACAAGGTGGTGTTCCAGCCAGAAAAGGTCGTCCCCGAAGGGAGGGTGAACTTGATTATACTTTTTAAGGATTTTATGCTTCCCACCACATCTCGGTCATTTCGATATTTTAGCTTGACACTCTGGACAAGTAGATGAAGTATAGGACTAATCAATTGCGATTAATTCGAGTTCGAATGGGTCCTAAAGGACGGGGTATTCTTTTGCCTTTAATGATAAAATGCAAGCAAAGAAGTCAAAAAAAGTCCAGTCAAGAGGATTAATTCGAATCAAATTCGATCGGAAAATCTCATACGGTACGAAATTTTAATTCATTTCCCAATTGATCGAAACATTTCACGCAAGAGTAGGAATTATAAGGGGAGGCGATAATAAAATTGAACTCCTTTTTCCGAAAAACGCCTCTTAAATCCGCTTGAGAAGGGAATGGATTACCAGTAGGGTGGGAATGAACGCTCCCTCGTATCGAGTGGTCAATCCCCATTCTCCGAGGACTGAAAATCCCAGAACGCTCATTGGTACTGGCCCCTGGAGGGAGAATGAATTCTGAAACTACCCCTCCTTCGACTCTTAAGAACCCCAAAATCTCATTTGGGTGCTGCTCCTGACAAAGTGCAAACAATCCATTCATTAATTCCTTTTTAATCATAATTTCCTCCGATTTCATGGACTCAATTATCATTAATATTTCTTGAATCACTTCGGCAATATTTCCTGGGTCTCTTCTTTTCCATCTTTTTAAGGTGGGTACTTGGTTCTGTATTTTATCATATTGCTCACCAGAGGGTTTAACAAGTACAATATCGGGTTTACGTGGATATGATTCGAAATTGACCTCTAAAGAAACTTGATTAAGGAGTGGTAGCCGAAAGTGGTAGATTTTATTATCGATTAATTGGATAGAGGGAAACTGTTCTATTACATCTTGGTATTGTTTTTCTATATTATCCCAATTAGCCATTTTTTACTCTAATTAAATAAAAAATCATCTTTTAAAAATATAGTTTAGTTCGTATGGGAGGTGATTTAATATTATGGCACATTTAATATATTCCCTTCTAAATCAACCTTTTTAAATAAAGTTTCATATACTTCCGTTCTTCCTTACAATAGAAGGATTTTTGAGCTTTAGAAAGATGTTTCCTTCCTTGAAGGATTTTATTTATTTTTTTGATTTTCTCTAAGATCTCTTGGGGTTGAGTTTGGAAGAACCTATCTAATGTGAGGTGGGTTTGTTCGAGCGATTGGGAACTCATTTAAATCACGTTCTTATTTAGTATATATTTTTGAACTATATAAAAAAATAGACCATGAGAAATTTTTGATTTAAATACTTATTCAACCCTGTATTGTCTAATGTATGTATTACGTATTAAGGAGTACGAACCTAATTTTGTTGGATTAGTCGTTTTGACTCGCATTTCATAGAGTTTTCTTGTTTATAGGCTTAAAATTTCTTTCTAAAAAATTAGGAAATTTAGACGTAAAATTAAATTGATTAGAAACAATTGTAATAATAAAAATAATAGGATAGTGAAGATTTTGACGAACAAATCAAAGGTACCAGACCCAGAAACAGATATAAAGTTTATTGATGTTCATTGCCACATGCCTTACCCTAAGAAAAAAAACACAGTTCCTTCCGCAAGTAAGCAATACACGCAATATTTTGAAGATGGGGGTTTGTATCTGATTTCATGCTCGATTGACTGGGAGGGGTTACAATTAACGTTAGAGTTTATGGAGAATCATACCGAAAATTACGGTTTCACCTGCGGGTGGGCACCGCAGACCGTTACCTATACCCCAAAATCACAATATGTGGAAGAATCGAAGAAATGGTTAGATTTTGTAAGGAATAATCCGGACAAATTCCTTGCAATTGGAGAAATTGGATTAGACTTTCATCATGCTAAAACGCTCAAAAAACGTAAACGGCAAATCTCTGAATTAAAAAGGATTTTTCGGGAAACAATAGATTTAGGAAAACCCTATATTATTCATGTACGAAATCCCTCTTCCCGAGATTTAGATAAACGGAATCCAAAACATCGATTTAATAAGGAAGATGGCGCCACCAAGACCATTTTGGAAATTATGGAAGAGTTTGACCTTGACCCGAACAGAGTTATGTTTCATTGTTTCTCGGGTCCGGAAGAATATGGTCGTTCCTTACCTGAAAAGGGTTTTACTTTATCTGTTCCCAGTTCTGCCTATGGATTTAAAAGATGGCGGGAGAATACACGTCATACCCCTCTTACTTCATTAGTAACTGAGACAGATAGCTATTATCAACATCCCTATAAACGCGGACCCTATAATATTCCCTCTAATGTAAAATATTCGGTTGCAGCTATCGCCTATACTCATAATATGTCACAAAAACGAGTTGCAGAGCGGACTGTTAGAAATGCGATTAATTTTTTTGATTTGCCAATCTCTTCAGAAAATCTCAAATTCGATTAGGTCATGACAAAAGAAAACCATGCAGGCTATTGCGGGATCTTTTGTAATGCTTGTCCCCTCTTTCAAGTGGAGAAATGTCAAGGGTGTAAATCAGCAAAAAATACTCACTATAAAGATTCTAACCCTAAATGGGAGTGTGAAGTCCGGAAATGTGCTGTAGAAAAAGAAGAATTAGAGTATTGCTGTGAATGCCCCAACTACCCATGCACTGCGCTTATAAAATTCCGAAATACCCATCTTACCGAAAGCAAATATGAATATCGTCATAAAATATTTTATAATCTCACCACAATCGTGTTCATAGGACCCGAGAAATGGATAGAAGAACAAGATGAATTATGGCGATGTCCGAACTGTGGAGGAAGAGTCGTCTTCCTTAATGATAAATGTATCGAGTGCGGTGTAGAAGTAAAAAATATCTACCGTGTCTATGTCAGAGAACACGACAATAAATTTCCAGATCTTTAACTTATAGCAAAAGCCTAGTCTGTTAACCTATCGCAGCAATCCTCTTTGAATGAGGAATCCTTTTTGGATAGATGGAAAAGGTTTTCTACGACACAGCCCTAAGACATGCCACCAGCCAACGCCTATTGGACTCGTAGGAATCACCTTTTTTTTAGGGAGGGAAGGCTTCAATAGTAAAAATTCCTGTAAAATGTTATGTTATCGATTTATTCTCTTTTTTTATTTTTTTCATTA
The DNA here is from genome assembly GCA_046483985.1 of Promethearchaeia archaeon. GTDB lineage: Archaea > Asgardarchaeota > Lokiarchaeia > Sigyniarchaeales > SOKP01 > JAWOCD01. The sequence continues at coordinate 8,845 of JAWOCD010000107.1, read as the reverse complement.
ATTTTTCTGCATCTTCATTATCTTGTTGGAAACTAAGAAGAAGATCGCATATCTCCAGAGCTTTTTGGATCTTTTGTTCTGAAATATACTGATGTGTAATTTCTAAAAGATCCTCAGAGGTGTTTTCAGAGTGGGGGTCTGATCGGAGTGCTTGATAGTAGCTGTCAATACATCTTAAAAACTTACCTATTGAGAAGTAACTATAGCCTACATCATTCCCGATTGAGTTATTCAGTGATATTAGATTCTTGTATTGATTATATTGTTTTAAAAGTTCCTTATATTGTTCTGTCTTTCTGTACATAGAAAATAACTCATTCCAAAACTCGAACCTTTCTTTTTGGTTAGCTAATAGTGTTTTAAATACGCGAAGAGCTATCTGATATTCGTTTTGATCGATACAGTGGAACGATAAACTACATAGGTTATTATATGAAAGCGGGTATTGTGAATCAACCTTTAATGAATTGGAATATGCTTCTACAGCCTTTTCGATTTCTCCCTTACATTCAAACGCATAACCAAGATTATTCCAGATCAATTCATTCTTTTCATCAAGGTTTAGTGCCTTTTTATAAATTTGAATTGATTTTTTGTACTTTTTCTTGATTCGATATACGCGTCCCAGATTAATGAGATCCCCAATTTGGATGTTTTCCCTTTCTGCTAAGCCGCTATAGATTTTGGTGGCTTGATCATATTTTCCTCTATCGGTTAATTCTAATGCGAGATTTGAAAGATTTTCAATAGTGATTGCATAGTCAGGATTTACCTCTAAAGCCTTCAGATAACTATCTGCCGCCTTCTTATAATTTTTCAATTGATAATGCACAAACCCCAAATTATTATAGATTCTCTCGCTTTTTTTCTCTTCGACGGATGCGTGCTTATATGCTTTAAGCGCTTTTTCGAATTTCCCTATTTTTGAATAGGAAAGTCCTAACCTTATCCAATTACTTGCATTATCCGGTTGAAATTGGACTATTTCTTTCAGGAGTGTAATTGTCTCCTTAAAGTTCTCCTTTTTATAGTAATATCTTGATATTTCTAAGAGGTTGTTTAACGGATATTCAAATTTTGAGTTTAGTTTCAATGCATGATGATATGCGTCTACTGCATTGGGATAATCTTTCATTTTATAGTAAGTGAACCCCAGATTATTCCACACTAATTCATTCTCTTTATCTAACTTTAATGCACGTTTGTAGGCATGAACCGAGTTTTCCAATTGGCTTAGTCGCCGATAAGCGAGTCCAAGGTCAACCCACGCTTCTGTAACGGACTCATCTATGTTTAAAATGAGTTTTAACAACCGAATAGCCCTTTTATACTGTTTGCTTTTGTAATATTCGGAGGCAATTTTCAAGAGATTGTTAATCGGGAGTCTGGAGTTTGAATCGATATACAGCGATTTCAGAAAATATCGGATCGCCTTGTCATATTCTTGCTGGAGAAAATATGTATGTCCTAAGCTATTTAGCGAAAGTTTATGGTTCGGATTAAATGTTAGCGCGCGTTCATAGGAGTTAATTGCAACCTTATATTTCTCAAGTTTTTGATATAATTTGCCCAAGTCAATCCAGAGCATAGGATTTTTTGAATTAGAATTACCAACCATCTTACATATTTTATTGACTTTCTTTTCTCTCCTTTTCTCCACAAATTTATGACCTAAGATAATAAGATTATTGAGGATGACATTGTCATTGGCTTTTTGCTTTAGTAAAGACGCATATTGATCAAATGCCCGATCTAATTTTCCATTTTTATAATATATATTGGCCAAATTGATTGAAACAATATAGTTTTTTGGGTCCTTCTCTAAAGCTCTGCGATAGGCTTTGATAGCATCTTCAGATTTTCCAAGCCGGTCATAGGATAACCCCAAATTTTTATGGTGGGCGGAATTCTCAGGCTGGAAATCAACTAAGTAATTAAAGATCTTTTTCGCCTTCTTGTATTTTTCTTCTCGTAATTGACGCAATCCAAGGAGGTTGATATTGATCAAAATAGAGCTCTTATGCTCTTCTGAAACCTCTAAACATTCCTGAAATGTAGAAAAGGCTTGATCCAAGTTCCCGCTTTTTCTAAATGCTCGTCCTAATTCATACAAAGTGGTAAAATATTGTGGATTTTCCTCTAAAATAGCATTTAGCTTTGAAATCCTTTCAGAATAATCTTTTTTTTCCATTTGATTCATAATAGAATTGTTTTTATTGTATAACGGTAAATTCTTAATCGATCTTATAGAACCAGTATATTGCTCCCAATATTTTCCTAAAATGTTCTAATACAATTGTATAGAATAAAAAACATTATTTAAATTATGGGAAAATAAAAACGACGGAAATTGGTCCTTTACAAACTCTATTTTCCATTCAGAGTCAGTATAAGATAAAAAAAAAATAAAAAAATAATTAATTTTTTCTTGCAGTGATGGAATTCGTTGCTATGAGTTTTTATTATCCCATTTCTTCATCATAATCCACGTCTTGCATAAATTCGAACTCGGTTTCTTTTTGGTCGCCTTTTTTGTTTGTGTCTCCTCCTTCGATGCTGAGCCCTTCCGCCCTTTCGATATCTGTATCCGACTTGGGCGGTTGTTTCTTTTCAATCAGTATGTTCCCTTTGCTAACTTTGTCTTTATTTTCCTCTGAGGGAGATTTGACCCTTTTTTTTGATTTTTTGTTCTTCCCTTTTTTAATCGCTTTCTTTTTTATGGATCTGTTTCTCATAAATCCTACGGATGCAAGACCTATACATGCACCCCCAATTACCATTCCGCCAAACTGGACATAATTCCCCAAGGTAGTCGTATCGGTTGGCAAATCCATCTCATATTTTGCCAATTGCGGCATTACATCATCTTTGAATTCGGGTAACCATTCAATGATCATGTCCATTTGTTTGTCGGTCAAGAAGTTTGCTTCCTTCAATTCTGTATAATGTTCAGAATCTTTAGATTCGACGACGTTCCACCATTTCTCTAATCCTTCACTTGAAACCAAGGCATAATCGCTATCTTGGTCCCATAATGCTAATGCGGATTTCTGACTCATACCAGTTGGTTCTGGAATTCCTACTTCAAAACCAATGGTGCCTTTGGGGATTGCGTCAATAAAATCTCCAAAATCTAATCCCTCGGGGTACATTTTGTTCCCCATAATGGTTCCGTTAGCCCACTGTTCCAGCAAGAGTTGGAAGGAAAATTCGGAAATTGGAATCCCGTATCCGTAGTCACTTTCAATTAAGAGTGGAAGAAGTTTTTTGCTAAAGCAATTTTCTCCTTCCCAGAGCCACTCGAGGATCATGTCCATTTCCTGACTTGTGAGACTGAACTCTTCTTGTAAATTCTCTTTGACTCGATCATCTTCATTTGCAGCGAGCCACTTTTCCATTCCATCCATACTTAACAAGGATTTTGGATTCGTCTCATTCCATAGCGCTAATGCAGAATCCATAGAAATTCCTGTTGCGTCAGGAATTCCAACCTCAAAGCCCGTTGTCCCTTCTGGAAGGCTTGCAATAAAATCATGGAAGTCTAATCCGCCCTCATACATTTTCTCTCCCAAGATTGTTCCATTAGCCCATTGTTCCAGTAGGAGCTGCTCAGCTAATTCGCTTATTGGGACTCCATATCCTTGTTCGCTCTCTGCTAAGATAGGAACAAGTTTTTGACTAAAGCAATTATCTCCTTCCCAGAGCCAATCGAGTATCATATCCATTTGGGTTTCCGTGAGCCCAAACTCATCGATCAGCATTATCTTGACATTATCATCAGTTTGAGCATCCACCCAATACTGCATACCGTCCATATTAAATAAGGAAAATGGGTTTGATCCGTTCCAGAGTTGTGCGACTACCTCTCCTGTCATATTAGTGGGATTTGGAATTCCAACTTCAAATCCAACAGAGCCTTCGGGAATTTCTTCTACCATTTCTCCAAAATCTAATCCCCCCTTGTATAATACTTTTCCCAGTATTGTTCCATTAGCCCATTGCTCCATAAATAGTAATTGGGCAAGATCTGCAATAGGCATTCCGTAACCTTGCTCGCTTTCGACAAGAATCGGAACTAAGTATTCGCTAAAGCAATCTTCTCCTTCCCAGAGCCAATCCAAGATCATGTCCATTTGCATTTCCGTTAAGTCAAATTCATTGATTAACAATGTTTTAACAGTGGTGTTAGTTTGAGCATCAACCCAATAACGCATACCGTCCATATTAAATAAAGAATACGGATTCGTTCCATCCCAGAGATCTTTGACTACTTCTCCAGTTATATTGGTAGGTGTAGGATACCCAACTTCAAATCCAACAGAGCCTTCGGGAATTTCTTCTACCATCTCCCCGAAATCAATTCCACCTTCATACATTACTTCTCCCAGTATTGTTCCATTAGCCCATTGCTCCATAAATAGTAATTGGGCAAGATCTGCAATAGGCATTCCGTAACCTTGCTCGCTTTCGACAAGAATCGGAACTAAGTATTCGCTAAACGAATCTGTTCCGCCCCAGAGCCAATCTAAAATGAGATCTAATTGAGATTCGGTTAATACAGGGAATTGGGTTAGTAACGTTGTTCGTGCATCAGTAGTAGTATTTGCTGCAAACCAAGTTTCCATAGCGTCCATATTCGTTAGTGCATAATCGTTGCCCTCATTCCATAAGGAATAACAAGCATCTATGGTAATTCCTGATGCATCGGGACGATTCACTTCAAATCCGTAGGTGCCCGCTGGAAATTCTTCGGACACTTCATGAAAATCCATGCCGCCCGCGAATTCACTACAATTTGCCCACTGTTTTAAAAATGAGTAATAGGCTATATCATCGGTATCCATTCCGACATATTCGGGCATCATATCACTTAATTCTGACGTGGGATCTTGTAATTCTTCTACCATCATTGGTATTACCGTCGGAACGAAATAATTGCGGTAATAATTTACAAATGCCTCTAACTTCCACCATTCCATATCGGGAGCACCACTGGGAGCTGCATAATCTGTAATCATCTCATTTTGTAATGTAGTGTTTCCCTTTGCCTCATCATAGCGTGCTAATAGATCAAGAATGCCAGTTCCGACATCTATTTCAGACATAACTCCTGGAATCTCACCGTCCCCCCATGACAATGTTAAATGGGGATTTGGGTCGGGTAAAAATCCTGACTCATAACTTCCAAATTCTATATCGCTCCCATACCATTCAGAGACACCTAGTATTGTAATATTAATAGCATCTTCGATATTTTGGCTAAATGACTGTACTCCCCCAGCAAGTGAGCCTAAATCGACCTCAAGATAGTCCCAGAACATATTTAAGAGACAATTTCCGCCTTCTTCAAATATTCCTTCTATATTTTCTTCTTCTCCTACTAAGTAAGCATTGTAGAGTAATTGAGTAAGAAACGTGGCATTCACTATCTCCTCTACGAATGGGAGGGCAGTCTCCCTAATTTGGTATAAAGATTCTGCCACTCCAATTTGCCCGACCATTTCCTTAACAATTGGGATAGCTGTGTCGTTTACCTGGTTGAGTACCTCGCTAACCCCCAATTCGGATACCATTTGTTCCACTATAGGGATAGCTGTTTCATTTACTTGATTGAGTACCTCGCTAACCCCCAATTCGGTAACCATATCTTCGATAACTGGGACAGCTGCGCCTCGTATCTGCGATAGTACCTCTGCTGATCCTAAATCCGTCACCATGCTTTCAATAATGGGCGTTGCTTGGTCTTTTATACCAGTAAGTCCTGTATCCACTTCATCTGCAACTGTATCATCAATTATTGTATTTAGTACAAATCCGCCTGGTAATGCAATACCTCCAATTATTAAAAGAACAATGGAAGCCATTGCGAGTTTTTTTGACATTTTTTTAAACCTTAAAATTTTTTTAAAATCGCGAATGAAGATTCATTCTATCTTATTACCTAGACAAATAACCTTAAAAAGATTGGGGAGAATGAGCAGTAAAGCTAACATACCGAGAATTATCTGGAAAGGTCCATAATACATTATTTTTTTCCAAGTATTACTTAAGATCTCTAAAGATGTTCCTTAAACAGAAAGATCCCTTTCTAAAATTTCAACAATGCTGTTAAATTGAACATTATTGCACATACAATTAAGCAAAAATAGATTAATTCAAAATATTTAAATACTTAATGATCACTATTGTGAATAAAGGTTCATTCATTCACAAAATACTGATCAATAATGAAAGTCTATTCAGAAGAAGAAACTATTACGAGAAATGGATTTGAAAAGCAAATCCTTAGTTTTTTAAAATCAAATGCTGAAGGCTCGACAATTACCGATATTGCTAAGGGGATTACCGCTTCTAGAAATACTGTCTCCAAGTATCTTACGAAATTGGAAGATACAAATGCCATCTCCTCGAAAAAGGTGGGTGCCTATACCCTATACTACGGCACCAATGAAGATCAGATCGTGTCCAAGTCGGTCTTTATCTCTCTCTATAAAGGACTTATTTACGGACTGAAAAAGCAATTTCCGAATGAAGAAAATAAAGTTAAACTATTAGGCAAACATATCGCCGAATTTTTTGAAATCCCCCTACCCGGATTCCAGAAGTTTGTGAACTACTTGAAAAATGATGAACCTCCGTCTTTAGAGGTCATTGTAAAATTGCTTGAGCAATTTAATGTCTATAATGAAATTTTTGATGAAAATACAATTCTTTCAGGCGTGCAAGTCATCGAACCGAAAAAGTCATATTCTTTCCGCTATTCAAATTTTTCGATTTTACAAGAAAAAAAGGATTTCTCGTATCATTTGGAAATCATTGGTGGTTATGTCGAAGCCTTACTAAGCAAAAAGCTTCGGCGAAAGGTTTCATGTGAAATGACTGATATTAATGTAGGCGATACTCCTGAAAGCACATACGTTGATGGCATACTGGAATTTGAGTAGAGACTAGTTCAAAAAAAAAGAAAGGATTTCATTGAGATTGTTACAGTATTCTCACCAATTCTAAAAAAATCCAGAATTCATTCCAACTGGGAAAAAGTTGACGATAATCCAACCGTAGAGGATACAATAGAACATAGCTGATTCTAATATTCCGTCTGAAGAACATGCAGACCTACGTAACTAGAACATACTGAATTACGGATATAATGAGGACTGCCGTTATGGAAAGTGGAATTCTCGATGCTTAGATGTTTTTGAATCAACCGGAGGTTAAAGTTCTTAATCATGGGAAATGAAAAGAATAAGAGAACTATTCTGAACTAGGTACCGAGTTTTCGAACAGTCAGAAGTGAGGGATTCATGGACCAATGTATTATTAATGAAAGCGCGAGAGTAATTCCAATCCTAACAACGATTCCATAGGAGAACAATTTATAGGAGGCCATGCTAATCCTTTCCTTTATTCGAATGGAGATGGATTTCCAGCCCAAATCGAGGGATTTACTGAAAAAAAGAGATAAATTTATTTTTTCAATCTTATAAAATTGTTTGCTCTCTATTGAAGAGAATGTGTTTTATAATTCATAATATTGCTTAATTAATCTTAATTATAATTAATTCAAATTAATTCATTTAAATTATAATCAATTTTACTCAATTATAATTAAGTTTTAGTTAATTTCTTCAACTAAATATTTATCAGATAATTCTAAACTCAAAGATTTAAATAGTAATGCTTATTTTATTTAATCAAGAGAATATTTAATTAAAAAAAATTATTAATTGAATTAAAAAATCTTTTAATAACAATTAAAAATGAAAAATAATTCATTGACATCCTAAAAGGATATGATAAATCCAACATTAGGTATGGTTCTTTTATTTATGTTAGTCTGCATAGGAATCGGCTTAATCGCGGCTCTAATCGGCATAAGCGGTGGTATGTTACTCATCCCCGCTTTGTTATTTATCTTCAGATTTCCGATGACGGACGCTATATTTATGTCTCTAATTGGGATGATGGGATTAACGGTCTCGGCAGCTTTAAGTTATATGAAAAATAGATATGTAAATTATCATCTTGCTGCCGTGTATTCGGTTTTGGATTACCCAGGTGTGATATTGGGGGGATTTATAGCATCTTTCTTGTTTGAAAATGTGTTAGCTGGGTTATGCGGTGTAATTATGATACTTTTAGGGACTAAGTTATTTCAAACAAGGGATAAACATAAAGCGACCGAGATTGTTGAAGGAAAGTCGGATTTAGAGAACGAATCTTGTGAATTAGAAGCGGCAGAAAAAAAAGAAAGCTTACACGATGAAGAACTCAAAGAAGAGTCGGAGATTGAGAGATCAGAGTCAAATAAAGAATATAAGTATGAAAAATTGGGAGTAGATAACCTTAAAGTAGTCGCCTTTAGTTCTTTCTCAGGGGGAATGATAGCGGGAATGCTTGGCTTAGGAGGAGGCACCATTGAAACAAGTTCGATGCTTTTAGCTGGAGTAGAACCAAAAACCGCCGCCGGAACGAGCGAGCTTTCCATGACCTTTACTGCTGTATTTGCAGCGGTCTTTCATTTATTTCTAGGGAATTTTAATGGGGTTTTTATTTGGCCGCTTTTAGTAAGTACTGGAACAGTCATTGGGGCGCAATTAGGAGTAGGAATCTGTAAAAGGATTAAGGGAGATCAGGTACAAAAGATCTTTAGTTTGATTGTTCTCTATGCAGGTTTTGTGATGTTTTTAATGGTATTTGATATAGGGTGGGTATAGAATTCAATATATTAGCATTTAATTAACCTAATCTTTTTTTTATATTCTATTTTTTCTGTTCTATTTTTTATATTCTATTTTTTATATTCTATTTTTTATATTCTATTTTTTATATTCTATTTTTTAGA
>JAWOCD010000056.1:0-96779 GCA_046483985.1 Promethearchaeia archaeon | reverse complement strand
TTATAGGTGATATCTGAAAACCACAATGATGAAACTGGGATATTATATCGATCATTTGTAGGGGAAATGAGCTGATCATATTCAAAAAAGCCGGATTCGGGTACTTTTTGATCAAAAACCGTAAGATTTACTTGTTCCGGATTCGGATTCGATGAAATTGGGGCAAGGTTGACCTTTAAACATCCGCTTTTTCCTGCCATTCTAGACCAATTTGCACTTTCTGTTCCCTGCTTTTTGTATATAGGTGTATCATAAGGATCATCTGGCCGTGTATCAGCATAATAGATATAAGAATCCTCAAGGGGTTGAACTTTATACTTCAAGGGTTCAAAAACAGCAAAAAATGTTCTGTTATTTGTCTTTGAAATATTAAGCACTCTGTTTGAGAAATTTGCTTGGTGCCATTTCGCCGGTTGGGATACATTTTGATTAGACATATCTATCATATTATCATCCGAAAAATGATTTAATGAGCTTTCTGGCACCAAATTTTCATTATTAACACTTGCATTGTATAAAGATATTGAAAAAGATTGGTTATGCTGCTGCGATCCGGCATATTGTAAAAACATCGAAATATTTCTAAGTATACAAGTATTGGGGATTTGAAATGAGGTGGCATAAAAAATATCTTCATGGTCAAATGAGTCTCCTCCATCCACCCGTGTCTGAAAATCCACATATTCTTCTTCGGAGTACAACTCAGTAAAATTCAATGAAAACTGGGACATATTCCATCCCGATTCCAAGTTGGAAAACGAGAGATCCCCATCATCTGTATGGTTGTTGATGAATGTTTCATTCCGAAGATGGGTGAGTTGTGCCTCCTGCTCATTTCCCACATCACCAAAAGAAGTGTTTCCAACGGAGAGAGAATTCCGCAACTCCTCCGAATTTTCATTAGGTGTAATGGCATCGGTATTGTCCAATGAGCCCGAATTTGACTCGCTCATGAACGTGACGGAAAAAAGGAGGGCGGAAAGAGTGAAACCAACTAAAAATATAGCGATAAGACCGATTTTCTTTACATTCATTAATTGATTTTCCATCCTATTTATATCTAAAAACTCAATTTTTCATTTGAATGAACATAAAAACTCTATATATTTCTCACAATAGATTATAATATAAATCTGTCTTTAATAAAAAATAAATTATATTTTTGATTTATTTCGATTGGCTCAAGTAGATTTCTGGAGGATAAATCACATTTTACTCAATTACATTTTCTTTGAACATTTTTTCGTTGATTTCAACTCCTAACCCCGGTTTCTCAAGAGTGTTTACATATCCTTTTTCCACCGTGAGGGGGGTCTCTAAAATCTGATATTCTTCCGGAATAAAGGGAAATTCGCACCACTCGCAGCGACTCGCCATGATAAAATGCAGATTTGCCGCAAGAATATGGCCGAATCCGAAGATATGGGGTATGCAGCGCACACCCTTCACTTCCGCCATAGCGTCGATCTTTTTCTCTTGCAAATAGCCGCCACTTCGAGATACATCGGGTCGAATGAAATTCTTAACCTATAAGGCAGAAAAAATAGGTAAAAGAGGAATAAGAATTGACGAGTCTTATACCACCCAGACTTGTGCAAAATGTGGAAGAAGAGCGAAACTGGATTTGTCCGAGCGTGATATTAGTTATGAATGTGGTCATAAGATGGATAGAGACTTAAATTCCGCTGTTAATATTATGGTAAAGTTTCTCACATCTGATGACCTATCGCATAAACCCTCTTTGAAGGAGGAATTCTTTCTAAAGCAATGGAACGGATTTTCTACGACACACAGCCCTAAGATATGCCCACCAGCTAACGCTTAGTGGACTCGTAGGAATCCCCATCCTTTAGGGCGGGGAGACTTCAATTCCAAAAGATGAGATTGAATATCTGTTATTTTCATAAGATCTCATAAATTATTTATTAAATTGAATATATTATTTAGATATAAATTCTATTAGAAAAAGAATTATTTAATTCTTTTGAATTGAAATTATTATTCAGACTGGTAAAAAGTGGCAGACTTATTCAATAACAATTCCTCACAGGAAAACCATTTTGAAGAGTTTTGCAATATATACCTCTTATATTTTGATGAATCGATGGGCCATATCCCGTTATTTGTTTACCCTCATGAAGAATTAAAAGATAATAAAAAATTCATGCGTCCTATCAAATATCACAGTATCTGGTTCTTGGATATTGAAGAGGAAGCTGCGTTAGATCACGTTGACGTAGAATATAAGGGGTTTACCTTTTTTGGGAAGAAATTTTATGCAAAATCCCAGCGTGAAAAACGACGTGCCGGATTGGACGAGGAAACTCCGGAAACTATCGTGCTAATCGTGTCTCTCCCCAATGATATTGATATTTTCGGCGATGATTTAATAAAGAAACTGACGGTTGTAATCCAAAAAAATTTCGGGGATCAGTTAGTCGATCTTATTGAATGTGAGATTGCAAAAGAAGAAGTGATCAAAACACCAAAAGTGAAACAATGCATTCAAGAAGGAGAGAAAATAAAGAAAGAACTGAAAAAAACCGTCAAAACCATGATAAATGAATTTTTCTCCAAAACTCTTAAAAAGAAATCTGATACTGACTCCATAAAAAAACAAAAGGCAATTTCGTTTCTTTCGCTCAAAGGGATTGAAGTCGACCATATTTTCAATGAGGAAGGGACTCCCAGATTTTCGGAAATCAGTATATTTGGGGGGGAAAAGGAGAAAAAAAAAGATTTGTTTAAGAGACCGCTTAAGATTGTCGATGTTACTATAATTGAAGACTCTCAAGAAATTGAAATCGTGGTTAAAAATAATACGGACGAGGAACTAAATGGTGTGAAAGTAAAAATTACCCACGTGAAAGAATTCTTTGAGAAAGAAATCATGAATCAAGTTATTGATGAATGGTATCCGAAGGAAGAGTTGTTATTTATTTCACCTATTATCCCCCACATTAATGAATATCTCTTCTTCATTGTGGAACAAGATCAAAAAGAGCAATTACTTTCTAAAAAAATTGATATAGATTTAATAAAAAATAAAAAAGCTTAATAAGAAAAAGATTTAGTTATTTAATTACTACACAAAAAGAAAAGAGGATAAATATGTCGTCCAATAGTGACCTAAATGAAGAGAATTTAGTCATCCGCAATTATCGTACCTCGGATTATGAGGCGACCTTGGAAATTTTACGACAGCTCCATGATAAATACGATATTGGTTTGAATGAAGAGAGGTGGCGTAAGTCATCGGGACTTCGTCAATTTAAACCCAATTTAAAGCGAATCACGCTCATCGCTGAAAGAAAAGAAACGGGAGAAGTGATAGGAATGGGAATGATAGAAGCGGTAAAGAATAATCTTGGGCAATATGTGGGCTATCTCGATAATTGGGCTACAAAAAAGGAATATATCGGTCAAAATATTGGCCGAATTCTCGCTGAACGGGCAATTCAATTGTTGAAATCGTGGGGATGCGATTCCATCAGGATTAATCTCAGTTATGGTGTTCCAGACAAGTTACTTGACGTGTTTGGTCAGCTCGACTTTCATCCAAAACTTGTGGTGCTTGAAAAGAAAATAGAGGAAGAAGCCGAATAAAAGAGATGGGCCTTTCTTTTTCCGTGGGCACCTGTTTTTGATTTCTCGTAATTTAATTTGGGACGCAAAATTTTCTAATTTTTAAGTTATCAACTTAGTCTATTAATAGTAGAGAAGGGGGTTTAAGAGTTAGTAGGATAAAACCTTCAAAATGGAGATGAGGATGCTAATAATTAAAATTTAAATAAGGTAAGACACATCTCTATTTAAGATGATATGAGTGTAGGAAAAGTTGATTTATTCATGAAATGTTCATAAATCAAATCGCCAAAGAGATTAACAGTATAGAGGGGTTTGGAATACTTACGGCTATGTGTGTATTCTGAAAGATCGTGTAATAAAGGAACTATAACAAATGTATTATACTCATATTATGAGGAGTTAAATTTTGTTACCTAAAGGTGAGAAGATGTCCAAAATACCGAGCAAATCGAAAGGAGAAAAAAGGGTCGTGAAAGAAGGAGACTTGGAACATGAAGTGTATCTCAACAAGGAGCAAGCAGCAGACTTTTTAGAGTCCATGGCGAAACAGTTGAGAGAAGGAGATACAGTAACTATTGAGACAGATGAGTGGGAACTACCTTTCAAGTTCAGGGATACCATAGAGCTAGAGATCGAATTCGAAGGAAACGGGGAGAGAGAACTAGAGATAGAGATAGAATTCAAGGGAAAAAGAGAAGATAAACCTCCCAAAGTCTCCTAAAAATTTAATCTTTTTTTATATCTTTTTTTTATTTAATCGTGTTCTTGGGATACCTCCAATATTTAGGTTGAAAGTATTTGGCGAAACACGTACTAAATTATAGCCTTTCTTAGAAATCCTCTAATCTTTTCCTTGATCTCTAAGATAGATCCTGGTTCGCTTATGGATTAACGAATTGATCAGATTTCGTTTTTGAAATCCATCCAACCAACGTTGTATAACCATTTTGGGACACCGAGCCGAATTAAAAAAGCTAATGGTTGGCTGGACGACTTTATCGTTTAAAAGTTTTTTTAAAAAGCGAATGCGTTCTTTTTTCCTTTTTGCCGAAAGTAGGTAACTTATATTTTGGAGTTGGGGAATGAGACGATTAAGTCAGTAGTTCTTTGAATCTCCTTAATCCTGACCTAAGAAGGGTTTTTATCTATGATAAAATGAGAAAGGATTGTAAAAAAGACTGAAAAGATTCTATATATCTTCGGTAAGATGATAAAATCTAAGCAATTCGGCGTTTGGAAACTGCCGTGCCGTGGCAAGACGACTTTTAAATATTTATTACTATAAAATCCCAATTATTATTAATTAAATAACCTCAAAGTATAATTAATTTTGAAAAAAAATCTTTAAAAAACTGATTAAAATGATAGGTGTTAAACGTTAAATGATTGGAATTAAGAGTTATGGGGCGTATTTACCTCGCTATTTACTTCCCAGGAATCTTATTGCAGAAGCGTGGGATTTTCCGGAAGTTCCGGGAAATAAAACCATTGCAAATATTGACGAGGATTCAATCACAATGGCGGTTGAGGCGGGACTTGATTGTCTTGCTGGTATTGATCCTCAATCAATAGACGGGTTGTATTTTGCGAGTACTACACCCCCCTATTCGGAAAAAGAATCTGCTTCATTAATCTCAACGGTACTGGATCTCCGTGACGAGATCATCTGTTTAGATTTAACCGATTCCACAAAAGCAGCGACCAGCGCTGTGTCCCGGGCGTATGATACAATTAAATCAAACGATGATATAAAGTCAATACTTGTCGTGAGCGCCGATATGCGGAAACCCGAACCAGCGACCATGTGGGAATATGGGATGTCTGATGGGGCTGCTGCTCTTTTAATAGCGGAGGAGGATAATATTCCCGTTTCAATTGATGATTACTATTCTATCTCCAAGAATGTTACTGGACCGTGGAAACGTGCTGAAAAAGACAGTTTTATCCGGACATTTGAGGTAAAGATGGATGCTCGATTTTATTTCAAGAGTCTTACCTCTGTAATGGCCGAATTAATAAAACGCAACGGTCTTTCGCTCGAAGAGATTAATACTGCAGCCTACTATTATGATGATCCCCGGAAATTTGGAAAACTGTCGAAAATGATGGATTTTCCGCGTGGAGTGGCACAGAATGGACTTTTCCTACAAGGGGGCAATTTTGGAACTCCGATGCCGCTCCTTTTATTAATTGATGCCCTGCGACGACCGAAAGAAGAAGATAGAATTATTTTAGCTGGCTACGGGGACGGTGCGGATGCAATTCTCTTGACCGTCCAGGATAGGGAGGCAACCAGGAAAATCGGTAAAACACGGATGGGTTTACGAGGCAATCAAAAATCTCAATCGACGGTAGAGAACTATAATATGTTTATCGAAAATCGGGAATTATTGGAAAAAGACAGATATACCAGGAAAAGTTCTGCTGTTACCATGTGGCGAGATACCCCATCTGTTTTCCAGATGTATGGTTTAAAGTGTACAAATTGTGGAACTATCCAATATCCAGTGACGTATCACAGTTGCTATAACTGTCGCGCGGATGAGCAACTGGAACAAATAAAATTGGCAAAGAGGGGAGAGATTTTCACTTATACCCTTGATCATTTGATCGGAGGAAATTACTACGCAACTCCGGTGCCTCGCTGTGTAATTGATTTAGAGGGAGGAGGGAGAATCCTTTGTGATATGACGGAGATTCAAGAGCCCGAAGAAAACGTGGAAATTGGGATGGAAGTCGAGTTAACCTTTCGAAAAATACATGAAGGCGGGAATTTTAAAAATTATTATTGGAAATGTCGACCTGTGAGGGGTCGGGAGTAAGAGGTGTAAATTAAAATGACAAAACATGGTATTAAAGATGAGGTTGCTATAATTGGCTGTGATGCCACAAAATATGGCGAATTATGGGATATGAACCAAAGCGATATGTTATATGAGGCAGCCCATGGAGCCTTTGATGATGCTGGCATTACAAAAGATGAAGTTGATGCGGCATGGGTTGGAATTTATTATTACTTTACGGGACAATCTGGTGCAACGGTAGAAGATATTCTTCGACTGGACGGAAAACCAGTGACCAGAACCGAGAACTATTGTGCATCGGGCATGGATGCTTTCCGGAATGCCTGCTTTGCAATAGCTTCGGGGGCCTATGATGTGGTTATGGCGTGTGGGGTTGAGAAGATAATGGACGAAGGATCCTCTGGCTTACCGGGATTTAAGGTCTTTGGTCACCCAGTCTTACCCCTTCCAAGTGCTCCGGCAATGTTTTCGATGGCAGCCACCAGAAGTTTCAAAGAGTATGGATGGACAAAGGAAGATTTGGCACGAGTTGCGGTCAAGAATCACGCAAACGGGGCCCATCACCCGAAAGCTCATTTTCAAAGTGAAATTACGGTGGATAAAGCAATGAATGCTCGGATGATCGCGGATCCGCTTGGTAGATTTGATTGCTGCGCAATGAGTGATGGTGCAGCAGCATTAATTTTAACCACTCCCGAGCAAGCAGAAAGTTATGCGCACGGCGATGATTATGTGGTGGTGAAAGCGAACTCCATCTCGTGTTATACAAATACCCCGTGGTATTGGCCGGGATTCGATTTTACCTCATTTCCTGCAACGGTAAAAGCGGCCGAAAGTGCCTACAAAGAAGCCGGTATTACAAATCCTCGAGAGGAAATTGACGCTGCCGAAGTGCACGATTGCTTTACCATTACGGAATTATTGGATTGTCAAGATTTACAATTCTGCGATCGCGGACAAGCTGCCGAAGAACTTAAAAAAGGAACCTTCAACTGGGACGGTGAAACCGCGGTAAACCCTAGCGGGGGACTTAAATCCTTCGGACATCCGATTGGTTCAACGGGATGTCGTATGCTTCAAGAAATTACGAAGCAGTTACAAGGGCGGGCCGAAGGGAGACAAGTGCCAGATGCGAGGATGGGGCTATGCCATAATCTTGGCGGACCCTTTTCAGTATGCTCAGTGACTGTTCTTGGTCAGAACGAATAAACAATTCTTACAAGCCCAAATAATTTAATTTTAATTTTTTTTTTCACTTAATTTCTATACACATACATGTGAAAGGTTTTTCTAAATAGGACACATTAATCTTCCCTTTAAAGATTTAAATTTACTCATTCAATTTCGTGACTTCATTCTACAAGGGATGGCTTCTCCGTCAAAGACCATACGAATATATAGATGTAAGAGAGGCATTCAGCGAAACGAGCATAAAGTTTTAAGGGAAAAGAGCAAAGATCATTAGTAAGATTTTAGAAAAAATACAAAACTTAAGTATTATAATATACTCTTAGAAATTAATTAGGATAAATAGTGGATAAATATGGAATTAGATGCATTTTCTGTAATGAATGGAATTTTTAGTTTAATCTTTGTTTCCATTTCCATTACAGTTGGTGTTATTATTATTTCAAAGTATTTTGAATATAAAAAACGGATTTTACTTTTGGTAGGATTGACATGGATTGGTATAAGCTCGCCTTGGTGGCCTTCTACAGTTTCTATCATTAAGATTCTCCTTATTAATGAAGGCCTTACATTGCAGTTGTTCCTCTTTCTTGGTAACTTCTTTCTCCCCGTTGCTCCCATAGTTTGGATGTATGCGTTCACGGAATTACATTATAAAGAAAAGCAAAAAATGACGGTTATAGTTTATGGAATTATTTCCGCGCTCTACGAAATTGTTTTTTTCTACCTTTTATTTTCAAATCCAACCATGATCGGGGAACCAACTGGCGCTATAGATGTGGGTAATGGCTTATTTGTAATCACATATCATATTTTCCTGTTAATAACTCTCCTCATTACAGGAGTTATCTTTAGCTACCAATCTATCCGATCCACAGATAAGGAAATTAAGTTGAAGGGAAAACTGCTCCTACTCGCCTTTATCTGCTTTGTAGTTGGCGCTATATTGGATGTGTTCAGCGTAGGCTCAATACCCATCCTTATTATTTCGAGAATGATCTTAATTTTGGCGGCTATCGAATTTTATTGGGGATTTTTGCTTCCCAGATGGTTAAAATCTTTGTTGATTCAAGAATAACCTAAAAAACTTTTTTTTTTTAATCAAAAAAGTAAAAGAAAACTCCCTCCTTTTGTGGATGGAAGTCCCAATCTATATAAATCTTAGTTCTTATAGTCTTTTGCTACTATAATTTTTAATCATATATATCCAGAGATCCCTCTTCTTTTCAGAATTAATGGTAGATATGAGTAAAGTTTCTGTAAATTAGAAAAACCGGAATTATAAATTGTAAAAAAAACTTATGCAAAGACTATATGTATTTGAAAAGTTGTAAGATTAGGCAGAATTTTTAGAACTTTTTATTATTAAAGGTAAAAGAATACGCCGTCCTTTAGGGTGAGGATGGATTTTACCCTAATTTTAGCCTAAGAATCGCATTAACCAAAAGATTTAAATAATGGAAACTCTTTCTCTCAGAAGAAAGAAAATTAAGAAAAAATTTAAATTAATATAGAAGAATTTTTAATGATTATGGTCATGCGGCTCGAGTTCGCAACCCGTTTCCAGAATCTTTATGTTAAAATTTAATGTTTTACCCGCCATTGGATGGTTTAAATCAATTTTGATTGATTCATCATCGACTTCTGTTATAGTTGCCGGAATCGGCTGATTATTTGGGCCCATTAACGCAACCATCTTACCTGGCTCGGGCTTTTCGTCTTTTGGGAATTGTTCACGTGGAAGGCTTCTGGTTAGACCTTCTTTACGCTCTCCGTATGCTTCAGGGGGCTCTAATCGGATATCATATTCATCACCAGTTTCTTTCCCAATCACTGAATCATCAAAACCGGGGATGATTTGACCTGCTCCAACTTTAAAAACTAAAGGTTCTCTTTCTTCCATATCTGTACTATCGAATACCGTGCCATCGTCTAACGTACCCGTATATTCGACTTTAATAACGTCTCCTTCTTTAATCGCCATTTACTTTTTCACTCTAAATATTTTTTTGTTGTAACTTATAATGTTTCAAGTTTAATTAGGTTTTTGTTATTGAAATAAAAATATGTGCATATAAACAGAAACAGTCAAATATATTATCTCAAATCTCTTTTTGGAATACTTCAAATAATTATTTAAAAAAACTTATCCGTCTCTTTATTTTTTAAAGGATATTTTTAGTTGGGACCAAATTAACTGAAGTTTGCAACAACATCTCAAGGGAAATTTGCAGACTTCGGTTATATGCTCGGTGAAACCACGATTGGTGATGAGTCTATTATTAAGAACTCTGAACTGGTTTATCCTTTCCTATTATAAAGGCCAGAAGTTTGTCAATATCCGTTAGTTTGACAAAGAAAGCTCGAGTAGTATCCCTATAGATTTTATAAGACTCTCCGAATCGATGGATTAGTTCCCTTTCTTCCACGTAGTGGATGTGAATGTACAATGCAAGATAATAGAGTATGAAAAATATAACAGAATATAAATTTAGTTGTAAAATTATACCTCCCAAGCAAACCATTAGCGACCCTGCGTAAGCGGGATGGCGCAGAATAGAGTAAATTCTATGGTCTTGAAGATTGCTCTCTTCGGGAAAATATAAATACACAACCGCCATATAATCAATTCCGAAGGTGAAAAATGCCCTAATTATTAATAAAATCCCAAGAATAACTGTCAAAATCCCAACAATCACGCGGAGTAATGAAATCAAACTATGTCCCACAGGAATTAATGAAGTCAAAGAAATCGTAAAAAATGAAAAGGGCGCTTGAGTCCAAAAAGACTCTTGCCACGTGAGTATGGAAATAACATTATGAATCGAAACGCTAATGAGGATAAATACACCTCCAAATCCTACTAAAAAGATTTTTTGGTAAGCTAAGTGTTCATATTGTTCTTTCAAACGATCTCGATGATACCATACTTGATATACTAAAATTAAACCGATGCACAGCATTAGAAGAACGCCCAAAATGGGTGATAGAACACTTAACATGCCTATGAAGGTATTGGTATTGGCCGCGACAATAAGAGGGAAATTATCAAAAAAAACTAGTAGTAGTAAACTGCTAATAACCACACCGATGATATATAAAGGTAATAAGAGTATTTTCTTTCCTGCCAACGCGGGTGTTTTTTCCCTGAACTTCGCCAATCCTTTCAGTTTCAAATTTTAAGCCTCCTTATTTTACGGTAAAACGGCCCTAAATGACAATAAATTGTATAATTATAAGTTAGATATTGACCTATTTAAAAATATGGTCTTATAGTCTTTTGTATAAGTTTTTTTACATTTTTTAACGATCTGCGAAAGAAGTCACCATCCCTTTAGGGAGGGGATGAATTTCTTAAATACTTCTTAATGAAATTAAGAGAAAATTATAAAGTACCAAATGGATACAGAGAATATCAAAGTTAAAATTTTGTAATGACCGCACAATGATCAGAGGCTTCCGAGCAATGAACCTCAGTTTTCGAAGGAACTAAATCGGGAGAACAAAAAATATAATCTATTCGATTTGTGGGTTTTCCGTTTTCATTTAACCCTCCCGTCAATTTAGGGACTGGATCCACATATTGATGAGTATCTATAAATTCTAAGTCCCCGCTGCTATTTACCAATTCATACGGTGTTTCATCGGGTTGGGCATTAAAGTCCCCCATCCATACCACTCTTTTAAATTCTTGCTCTTCAATCAGCTCAACAATAAACGGCACTTGTTCAATCCGATCTTCCTCTTTGGTAGATAAGTGATTCACATAGATTGTCCATAATTTATTGTTAATCTCTACTTTCGCACGAATTACTGCTCTCGGCTCGCCATTTACATCTGGAGACCGGGGGAGAGCAATATTTTCCACATTTTCAAAGGGATATTTGCTTAATATAGCAATTCCGTAATGGTTATAATATGTGGGAGCATAAAAAAGATACATATCTAATTTTTCAGCAAGATACGTTCCGATATCTATAAGACCTGTCTTTAATATACCCATATCTACTTCGTTTAATCCCAATATATCTGGATCCCTCTCTTCTATTTCTTCAGCAATACGATCTAAATCAAACTTGTAATCAACACCTATTCCATTATGGATATTCCACACCATAATTGTGGGGTTTTTATCTGTGGATTCATCATACGCTGAAGAATAGAGGATAAAGGATACGGAAACGAGATTCATGAGAAATATACAAATGAAGAAAATGCCATATTCCTTCGTCCGTGACCATTCGAGATTAAAATTCGGAATACTTAGCTTAAGATCCTTCATTTCTTGTATAAAAAATATAAGGAATAATAGGCCAGATAAGACAGATATACTAATTAACATGGTGGCATACAAAGAATACGTAAAAATTATCGATATGATATAGCTCAAGCCGAAGGAAAACATAAACACTATTTGACCGATGAAGGTCTTTTTAGCCGAGTTAAAAAAATAATGGGTGAAGAGATATGAGACATCCAAAATGAGAGTATATAGGCTAACAATGACCATAAAGATTAAATAAAATGTAGAGAAAAAGGAGGCATCATCTTCGATAAATAAGATCCCTCCCGCATTTAAAATTAAATATAATAGGTTAGACAAGAGAACGTTCGTTTTTAATTTAGCGCCAAATTTTTTTAAAGTATATTGAACTAAATAAAATGCCAAAATAGTCGAACTAAGAATACTTATTATATAGAACAAAAATCCATAGGGAATCCACTCTAATATGCTGCTATCATAAGCCGACAGTCCTACTGGATTTATGAGCCATCCCACTGTCAAAAACGTTAACAGCCCTAAAAATACAAAGTGAAGAAATCTCAGCGGTTCTTGCTTGGGTGGTTTTTCAGGACTTTTTGAATTTTCTTGAAAATTGACTAAAGCCCGAGGATTAAATAAATCGTACGCGAAAAATATTAATAATAGCAAAAAGGCAATAATGAAGGGAATTTTTAGAGGTGCATAGCTCAGATTTGAAGATAAATTTAGCGATAATATTGTAAAATAAAAACCTATTCCTAAAATCACCCCCGTTATCAGACTTTGAAGATGGTGGAAAAAATCTACTTTTTTAAATAGCATTAATATTTGGGTAAAATAGACGAGTAACGAGACAAATAATATAATAATAAAAAGAAGCATTAATTCTCCGGAGATATAATATAGGGCTAGGAGCCGAAATATGATAATTATCAAGGTTAAGAACTTAATCTTGTTAAGGTGAGATAACCAACCTAAAGAAAAAAAGAGCGGAATACCAAAAATGAGAAGAAGATAGAAAATTATCCATCCATAAATAATTGTGGACTTTTGAAACTGCCAGAAAATTACTGCTGTGACTTGAAGCGTAAAATTTGATAAGCTTTCTATGAAGAGAAAACTCATTATGGCTACAGAAAGAATAAAAAACGTTCGTTTTTTTCTCATATTTAATTTGCTTTCAGACAGATTTGCCATATTAATACAATTTCTTTAATAAATTAATCGCTTCAAATATGTCCAAAAGATCCCCAGCAAAATATTAGGTCAAGCGGTAAGTATAATGAAATACTCGTAAGCACTAACCCCCTTTATAGTCATAAAGCTTACTTTAACTCTGAGCCACACGCTGGACATATTTTGGAAGATTTATCAATTTGATTACCACAATAAGGACATCTCTTTGTTTCAATTTGACCTTTTTCGCTTTTTTGTTTTCTAGTTCCACTTTCTGAAGTCTCCGATTCCGATGGACTTTTTTTTACTTTTAAGGTTAATCCGTTGAGATTTACATCATCAATAATTGCTTTCTCACCTTCTTGCAATGCATTTGAAGAAACTGCATGCCATTTTTCGCCGCGAAATCGGACATATCCTTTCTTTGTTGAGTTTATTGCTTTAATAACAGCTACCTCTTTTCCAATAAAATCAAGCAGCTCATGGGGTTTGTCTTTGATCGCTCTAATTTTAAATAAAATTACTATTGAAATAATGATCGGAACTGTTCCGATAATTATAATTATAAGTACAAAATACGGATAAAAATCACTGCTTATCTCTAACCATTCCTTCGGATCTGATAAGAAAAACAAGATCAATCCAATAATTAATGTGATACTTGTTACTGGTGCGAAAAATTCGACCTCCTCGGTCATAAGCTCTGCCATTAAAAACGCAAAACCGATGAGTAATATAAACACCGATATTGTTCTTAAGATTTCCATATTGATTTTCAGCTCCTTTCTTTAAGATTTGAAATAAATAAAAAAAAATTTTGATTTTATTCTTTCTCTTGAGGTTTTTTCGCTTGAGTTAATGCAACTGTAGGACCCAAATCTTTTATATCTGTAGTATTATTTACGACGATTAAGTTTTTCTCTTTTGCAATATCCGTTAATGTTTGTAATTCTCTTAACTTCAAGGTTACTGGACTCTTTCCATAAATTTGGGCGGCTTCTAGCATTTTTTTAGCGGCAAGAGACTCTCCTTCGGCTATGATAATCCTTGATCGTCTTTCTCGTTCGGCTTCAGCTTGTTTTGCAATTGCTCTTTGCATATTCTCCGGTAATAAAACATCGCTAACTGCTACATCGGAAACCTTTATACCCCATGGGTCTGTTTTTTTATCAACTTCTTCTTGAATTTTTAGCGTAAAATCTGCAGTATGGCTTAGTATCTCGTCTAATTCTGCCATCCCGAAAACATCTCGTAACACGGTCTTTGCAACATTTTGTGTTGCGAATGTATAATTCTCAACCTCAAGAATTGCTTTTTTCGGGTCTACCACACGGTAATATACTACCGAATCAATATCGCAGCGAATATTGTCCTTTGTGATTACTTTTATCATTCGGGCGTCATAGGTAATAGTACGTAAACCAACGGTTCTCGTTTTATCAAATCCTGGTATAATCCAAAAAAGACCTGGACCTTTTATTCCTATAAATCTACCAAGGCGAAAGACAATCGCCCGCTCATATTCTGCTAGAACACGAATTCCAGATGCAATATAACATAGGACAAAAATAATTGCCATGATTAAGAAAATCCACACTATGTACAACATGTTTACTTTTTGTGCACCTATCTATGTTTTTATTATTTAAAGATAATTTAGTTACTCGTGTATCCTACAAGAAAGATAAATATTTATAACTTTTGTTGGAATATATTTTCATCTTAAGACAAATTTTAAAATTGTTCTTTACCACTAGAGTGCGAGAAAGCACCGTCCTTTAGGGTGGTGATGAATTGTAATGCGCATCATAATAGAGATATAAATCCGTCCAAAAAATATCAAAAAAGAAGGAATGAAGCAATTAGAAGAAAATACTATCAAGATCAATACTTATAATGATTCTGCCGTAGGGATTACGGTAAAAACGTTTGGAGAGGATGTCAGAATGATGGTATGTCGGCAATCTTCGATGAATTACGAATCCACGTCATTTATGACGTGGTAGTTCAAACAAAGTTAAAGTAAGACCGTCATATTTCCCCTGTTAAATCCATAACCATACGTGTTCTTTTTAGACTTTTCTTTTGCCTAACAAATGAAGAGACAAATTCCGTTTTAGGATTATGAATTAAATTGATGGGAGTACCACATTGTTCCAACTTGCCGGCATTCATTACTGTGATTTTATCCCCCAATTCAAATGCCTCGTCAATATCGTGTGTTACATAGATTACTGTAATCTTAAACTCTTTTTGTAATCTTTTTAATTCTTTACTAATATTTCTTCGGGCAATCCAATCCACTGAACTTAGCGGCTCATCTAATAGCAGCAAACATGGTTGAATTGCTAATGATCTTGCTAATGCCACTCTCTGTTGTTGTCCCCAGCTTAATTGATCGATTTTTCGTTTTTCAAGATTATTTAACTTTAGTTTATCAATTAATTTTGATACTCGTGAGTTTATGACTTGTTTTTCATATCCTTGAACCTTAAGTCCATAAGCTATATTTTCATTAACTGTGAGATGAGGAAAAAGACCAAAATCTTGTGGTACAAAACCAATATTTCTCTCTGAAATGGGGATATCATTAATTTTTTTTTGATTTATATAAATTGAACCCTTGTCCGGTTTTAGAACTCCAAGGATAACTTTCAGAAGAGTTGTTTTACCGCATCCACTTGGCCCCACCAATACCATCAATTCACGTTCATTTATTTCCCAATTTATCTTTTTTAATATCGAATTTTGACCTATTTTTTTAGAAATGTTTTCTAATTTCAAAAAGGTCATCTTATTCTTCTCTCCTCTCCATTAGGATTTTAATTGTTAAAAACGTTAGTATTGAAAATGCGGCCAATATAAGTGCTAAGGTCATTGCTTTTTCTATTGATTCTTGGGCCTCAAAAACGATTAGCGCTGGCATAGTTTGTGTGACGCCAGGGATTATAGCCCCGGCAAATACTATGGTACCTGCTACTTCTCCTAATGCTCGTGCCCAACATCGGACGCTCCCCGCAACAATTATTTTAAAGGATAATGGGAGGGCTACCGTCTTAAAGGATTTAACTTGAGAAGCCCCTAATGACTGTGCAATGATTTCCAAACCAGAATTTCGGATTTCTCTAAATTTAATAGTCAATATGCCCACTAGGAAAGGAGAGGAAATGAATGTTTTTACTAAGATCATTGCCCAAAACGTATTTATAAGATTAAATCCTAAAGTTTCAAATAATCTTCCCATTAAATTAGAGGGATGAAACATAAGGAGATATGTTGTTCCAACAACTCCCGGAGGAAACGAATGAGGGATGTCCACAATTAATGTTTCTAAGAATGATTTATAGTTGAACTCTTTATATGCCAATAGCCACGCTGTAGGAATACCAAATAAAAGGGTTATCAGTACAACTAATGTTGATGATGATATACTTATCCATAACGCTAAAATTATTTCACGATTAAATAGATATTCTAAGATTAGGTCACCATACTGCAAACTGGAAAAAAGAAAAAAGATAGAAAATAACATAAACCCAATAAAAAAACAAGCGGATAGAACCATAACTTTATTGAACTTTTTCACGGTTTGAATTCTCTCTTTAGCAAGGCTGATTTATTATCTTTAATTTTTTATCGTCTTGATCTCTTAAGTTAGCTAAGTTAACTATTTTATAACGACGGTAGACTCCATTTTGATCTCTCGTGAGGAAGAACCTATTAGAAGCTTGTATTCGCCGCCTTCTAACATCCATTTCCCTTTTTCTGGGTCATAATATGCTAAATCATCGGCATTCACAGTAATCTTTACTCGGTCGACTTGCCCCGGTTCTAAATGCACCCGTCCAAACCCCACTAATTCTTTAGGCGGTCTATCGATTTTACTTTCCTTTTGATAAGCATATACTTGGACAACCTCGTCTCCGGGATAGTCGCCGGCATTCTTCACTTTTATTTTTAGAGTCATACTTTCCCCTTCTGACATTTCCGATTTATCTAATACCAATTCAATATAATCAAATTGGGTATAAGATAACCCATACCCGAATGGGAATAGGGGCTCAATGTTTTCTTCATCAAAATATCGATATCCTACATAAATACCCTCTTCATAGAGGACATCTATGGGCTTGGCTTTATCTACTCGTTTCGGGCTAACATACCACCATTCATGCTTCAAGTTATCAATATAGGAGTAATGAAAATCGGGGTAGGATTTTTTAGACTGATGTGCGGGAGAATCTGCCAACTTTTTTGGGAAGGTAGTTGGGAGCTTGCCCGAAGGGGTCGCATCGCCGAATATCAAATTTACAATAGCATCCCCAGCAACCTGATGTGGTTGCCATACTTCCAAGACCGCCGGAACTCGATCAATCCACTCCGTCATTTGGAGAGGGCTTCCGTTATATAACACTACGATTGTATTTGGATTCTGTTCAGTGACTTCTTTAATCTTTTTAATTCGCTTATCTGGCATGGAAAGCTGTTCTCTATCACTTCCTTCTGAATCGTACCGAAACCAATGGGTAATCCCAGTTATATGAATCACCACATCTGCTTCTGCGGGGTCATCGACAAATATTTCCTCCTTTCCGAGCCGTTCTTTAAAAGCATCTAAGGGAGTATTCCAAAAGGGAGGATGAACTGCCGAGCTGCCACCAATTGACTTGAAAAATGGGACATAATCTGCCATCTTCCCGTTTACACAAATTTTTTTAATCTCCTCTTCTTGTAAGGGAAGTTGTTTCTTTTCATTCTTTAATAAGACTGCCCCTTCTTCTATTATTTCACGAGCAACTTGAAGATGGGCTTCTGTATTACGGCTCCCATTGGGAATCTTTTCTTTTTCATCAAACAATCCCACCAAGAAAAAAACTCGTAACATTGGTTTAATAACGCCATCTAAATCATCTTCGGAAAACTCCCCATTTTCAAACGCCTTTCGCACTTTCTCTTTTTGATAGACAAAGTCTTCCGGCATTTCAAGAGAGAATCCTGCCTTAATACACCTAGCTGGATCATTCACGGAATGCGTTGCTTTCCAGTCTGAAACCACAAAACCTCTGAACCCCCATTCGTTTTGCAATTTATCCTTCAATAAATTCTTTTTCTCATACACATATTGCCCGTTTACTTTATTATACGAACCCATAACTACCCATGCGTCTCCCTCCTCAATTGCCGCTTTAAAGCCGGGAAAATATATTTCCTCTAATGCTCGCTTATCTACGATAGAATTACTGAATCGTCGTCGTTTTTCAGTATTATTGCAGATAAAATGTTTTACGCATGCGGCAATACGTTTACTCTGAATCCCTTTAATAAGAGGGACGACCAGTTTTTCGTTCAAAAATGGGTCTTCGGTGAAATATTCGAAGGATCTTCCACAAAGCGGTGTCCGATGGATATTTATACCGGGAGCCAAGATGCAATGCCGCCCTACCGCACGAGTTTCCTCACCAAGACTCTCCCCATATTTATACGCTAAATCGGGATTCCATGATGCAGCTAACGTAATTGCTGCTGGAAAATAGGTATTTTCCGTGCCGAACGCAGAATGGGAACAAACACCATGAGGCCCATCGGTCATCCCAAATTCGGGGACACTTAAGCGCTTGATTGGAAAGGTAGAGAAGCGGGTATATCCCGCTAACATTGACATTTTTTCATGTAATGTGAGCCGCTGTAATAAATCCTCTACTCGCTCCTCCAAGTCCTTGTTACTATCCATAAACGGCAAGTTTACCAATTCGTCTTGGGTATACTTTTCGGTCATATTGAATCCATTTCAAATTATTATTACAATTAGTAATAAGAACTATAATCATTTAATTATAATATTTTTTATCATTAAAGGCAAAAGAATACCCAGTCGTTTAGGCCAACTAATTTTAGCCTAAGAATCGCATTAATCAAAAAACTTAAATAACGAAAACTCTATATACAAATCAACAAAAAACCTATATTACAAAGGGAGTAAGGATTATGCGAATGAATAAGGGAAACGTTTCCAAATTTATGGTGATTATCCTCATCTTGATGGGAGCTTTCGGGGTGATGGGTGGAGGATTGGTAGCCCCTGGTTTGCCCACTATTGGTGCTGCATTCGACGCCCCAGAAGAACTGATTGGTATGGTCTTGAGCCTCTATACTCTCTCGGCGGCGATCAGTCTTCCGATCATCGGGTATCTCATCGATTCAATAGGGCGCAGAAAGGTTGGGATTGCTTGCCTCCTTATTGATGGGGGGACTGGGTTGGCGATTATGTTTGCTCCAAATTTTTTTCTCCTCCTTCTCCTCAGATTCATACAAGGTATTGGCATTGCAGGGTTAATACCTGTAGTTATGACGGTATTCGGTGATCTTTTTTCAGGGGATAAAAGGCTCCAACTTATGGGTTATCTTTCGGGGGCCATTTCCGTTGCTGCCGTTATTATTCCTTTTATCGGTGGAACGCTCGCCTCAATAGATTGGAGGTTTGTTTTCGCGGTCTACGGTTTCTCGATATTTTTAGCTGTATTTTTGCTCTTTAACCTTCCGGAAACCCGTTCTAAACAAGAGTTAATAGAATCTGAGTTCGTGACTCCCTTCGAATATGTGTCCTCTCTCTTTGTGACATTGAAGATAAAAAAAATCCGGAATATTATGATACATTCTTTTGCACTTTACTTTCTTCTTTATGCGCTGGTGACTTATTTGCCGATATATCTCATACAGACCCATGGTTTTGATGAATTATTCAGCGGTTTAGCTCTTTCTGGCCAAGCGGTTTTTTCAGCCCTGCTGGCTTCGAGAGCGAGTTTTATAGCAGATCATCTAAATTGGCGAAAGCGAGCAGCTCTCGGCTTCGCCCTTATAAGTGCAAGCTTTTTGATGCTACCATATTGGTCCAAAGGGAGTTATTTGATTTGTTTCAGTTTCATCATTTATGGATTAGGGATGGGCTTAGTTTCTCCCACAATATATAACCGCGTGACCAAATTAGCACCATCTGAACTTAGAGGTGCGGTGATCTCGGTTTTCAACACCTTGAAATATATTGGGATGACCGCCGCACCGATCTTGATTGGTTTATCTTTGGTATTTACCAACTTGAATATTGTATTCATAGCGGTAGGAGTTTTAAGTGCTCTTTGGGCGAGTATTACCTTTCTGTCAGATCTGAGATGAATCTGGAATTACTCCTAAAATCCATTTCAAGGTTTATTTAGTTCTTAAATCGCGTGAGAACCGCACATTAGGGAGCACGAATCCACCGCCCTTTAGAGCGTGGTAGTTCAAACCGCATATTCAATATCATCCTTCGAGATTCTAGAATGTGTCACACATCGAATTCGTTGGGCTATACTAAACTTAAACGTTGTTGTAACTTAGAAAAGACAGATTTAAAAATGTAAAAAAGTTTTTCTAAAAGACTATACTATGGGCAATTAATCGAAAAAATATATAATTTTTTATTCATTTTAAGAATTATGAGCAAATATACATTTGATAAGTTCCAAGGAAATGTAAATACGGAGAACGTGAAGTACATCGCGGATCCGAACTTGAGGAACATAGTTAATACAGCTATTGCCTTAGAGCGTCCACTTCTTGTCAAGGGAGAGCCAGGGACAGGAAAAACCCTATTAGCACATGCTGTAGCAGAAGCTTTAGACAAGGAACTTATTGTATGGAACATTAAGAGCACGACAGAAGCCATTGACGGCTGTTATAAATATGACACCGTTCAACGGCTAAATGATAGTCGATTTGGCAGTGACGAGAGAGACGTAAACAATATCAAGGATTATATTTCATACGGACCATTAGGTCAAGCCTTCCTCTCAGAGGAACAAGTGGTTCTTCTAATAGATGAGATCGACAAAGCCGATATTGAATTTCCAAATGACTTGCTTCAAGAATTAGACCAAATGGAATTCTATATTAAAGAAACCGATGAATTTGTGAAGGCCAAGACGCGACCGATTGTTATTATTACATCCAATAACGAAAAGGAACTACCGGATGCGTTCTTGCGAAGATGTGTGTTCCATTACATCGAATTTCCGGACAAAGACTTCATGGCTGATATCTGTAACATTCATTATCCCAACTTAAAGCAGAACCTCTTAAAACAATGTTTGGAATCATTCTACAAGTTAAGAGCGATTACCCAGCTACGTAAGATGCCTTCCACTTCTGAATTACTGGATTGGATCGGTGTATTGTTGAAAAGTGGCATTTCAATCGAAGAGTTAAAGAAAGAAATCCCATTCCTTGGTGTGTTAATCAAAAAAGAGCGTGATCTTGACCTAGCACTTAAAAAGGTTAAGTTCCCCATTTAAAAAATATTCTTTATATAAAACAAATGTTTATTGATTATTTTTATTACTTACGTGAGAGATTGCCGGTAAGCGTCCATGAATATCTGACGCTGTTAGAAGCCTTAGATAAGGGCTTAATTAGAAATATGGTCCAATTTTATTATATCTCCCGCTCCATTTTATGCAAGAATGAGCATTTGTTTGATGTTTATGATGTAGCGTTTGCGAATTTTTTTAAGGATGCCCATTTGAATTTTCCCGGGGAAATAAAAAAGCAAATTTGGGACTGGTTGGAAAAGGATATAAACCCCGAAGAAGTGGAGAGATTTCCTGAAGAATTCCAAGATGTTTTGGGAGAATTTGACCTTGCAGGAATGCAGCAACATTTCGAGGATTTATTAAAACGACAAGATGAGGAGCATAACCTTGGCTCCCAGTGGATAGGTACTGGTGGGACTTCAGAGTTTGGACACGGCGGAAGGAATCCGATGGGGATGCGGGTTGGCGGAAGCTCAGGAATGAGAACGGCCATTCAAATAGCCCATGAACGCGTATTTCAAAATTATCGAAAAGATATTGTGTTGGACACCAGACAAATAAAAGTGGCACTAAAACGTTTAAGAAAGTTGGACGAAATCGGGAAAGAAGATGAGCTCGATTTGGATGAGACCATTGACAAGACCTGTAAGAATGGGGGGGATATCGAACTTGTCTTTCGCAAAAAACGAAAGAATAATGTAAAATTATTACTCCTTATGGATGTGGGCGGATCAATGGATCCATACGCTCATTTGGTAAATCGCCTTTTTTCGGCTGCCAATCAAATGTCTCACTGGAAGGATTTCGAACATTATTACTTCCACAATTGTATTTATGAAAAATTATTCGAAACTGCGCAAAGAAGGTCGGAGGAGTCTATTAAGTTTGATGAATTCCTCAGAAAATATGACAACTCCTACCGCGTTGTCTGTGTAGGAGATCAAGCGATGGCAAGTTATGAGCTCACCGCAAAGTACGGGTCAATTTATTATTACCATCGGAACGAGATGCCCGGAATTTATTATATCAAACAATTGGAACAACATTTTCGCAATCATATTGTTTGGTTAAATCCGGAAATACTTCGCTTCGATTGGCTCCCGTGGACGCGGAAAGTGATTAGTAGTATCATCCCTACTTTTGATCTAACTGTTGAGGGAATCGAAGATGCAATGGACTATTTGCGCAAGAGCGGAAAAAATATGTATACCACTGTAGAAAAGTTAAAATCCTTTAGTTATTAACTTGGAATTTCAAATCTGTTTTTCATTTTCCAAACTAGAAAAAAAGACTATTGGGCAATCTAAGACATATTAGGATTGCCCTTTTAACTTGTTTTTAGATTCTTGCAGATATCCTCCATAAGAAGGCTGATATTGATTTCTCACCTTTTAATTAAATCTTGGGGAAACAGTCTTTATTTTCAAGATTTCCTATAAAATAAATGGATAAGAAGATCAAAGGTTTGACCAATTTAAGATATTCCCAATATTACTCATATTTCATAATTCCTTGATATTTAAATGGAAAACAAAAGATTATAGAGGATATTGTGTATTGTGTATTGTATATTGTAGAATTCAATTAAATGAAAATATATGAGAATCAATTATTGCTACTTGAAAGGGTAAACCAAACTATGAAATCCCCGCAAAACCTAAAAATATTAATTTCCGAGGAAGAAATCAAAACTAAAGTAAAAGAATTGGCGGATCAAATTTATCGCGATTTTCAAGGAAAAAACCCTCTATTGTTGGGAGTACTTCAAGGTGCATTTATTTTTTTAGCAGACCTTGTGCGCCAAATTGAAATGGACTTGGAAATTAACTTTATCGAAGTGTCAAGTTACGGCAGCGATACAGAAAGCAGTGGAGAGGTTAAAATCGAAAAAGATATTGAGGAAACCATTGAAGAAAGGCATTTAATTATCGTAGAAGATATCATAGATACGGGCATCACTATGAATTTCTTGGTAGATTATTTAAATCAGAGAAATCCTGTATCCATTAATATCTGTACT
Source organism: Promethearchaeia archaeon (assembly GCA_046483985.1). Classification (GTDB taxonomy): domain Archaea; phylum Asgardarchaeota; class Lokiarchaeia; order Sigyniarchaeales; family SOKP01; genus JAWOCD01. Next base: position 73,394 of record JAWOCD010000056.1, on the reverse strand, counting down.
TTAACTAGTAAACCCGCAAGAAGAGAAAAAGATATTGAAATAGATTATTTAGGATTTAAAGTACCAAATAAATTTCTGGTTGGATACGGGCTGGATTTTAATGAGCGATATCGGAATTTGCCCGCAATTTATTATCTTGACAAACAGTAAAAAATCTGAGAAGCTGCGGCATAAATTTCAAAAAATAGGAGAAAAAAATGAAAAAATTAGACCTTAAATCTTTCTTAACAGCTCATCAGGAACCTTTGTTGATAACTGATCATAAAAATTCGCTCCGAATTTAGCATAGAATTTCCTTTTCTTGCTCATAATGGATTTACTCTCTCCAGCTGTCCTTTCTGACCAAAATATTTTACCGTTGGTCGAGAGATCAATGGTTTTACCTTGTTTGACTATTTCCCCGCTTTTTACCACGCATTCGATATTTTCAAAGGCGCTTTTTACCTTGTCATAATCTGAAGAAAAATCAATTTCTGTAACATTCAGGTCCAATATATTTAAATCGCCATCTGCTCCAATTCCGAGATTTCCTTTCATATCCCCCAGTCCAATTGATTGTGCTGGTCCAGCTCTGGTAATAATTACATATTCTGTAAAACTTAAGCGATCATCGCTTTTTTTAACCGAATCAAGAATACCCTCTGGATTTAATTTATCAATGAATTTTTTTCTTGCTTTGGGACTGAGTAGCCATGTCGCTATTTCGGGAGCTTTATTGGGATGACTATAATTCGGAAAGCTATAGGATAATTGAACCTTCCATTTATCTTCAATATTTAAGGCCAAATCGATTGCATTAGCCCATAATGTGGAAAAGAGGGCTTCTTGTTTATCAAACTTTCTCAGAGTAACAAATAAATCTCCTTCCATTTCCATCCCAGATTGAATAACTTCCTGTGTTTCATTATATTTATTATATAACCTGCGATCTGAAGTAATGAGGGGATTAATCTCGTCAAAACCTATCACGCTTAAATCGATATTAATTCGGTTTGACCCATTTATTGCTTGGATAAACTCTTCATTATTTTCACCGGTATTCAGCGAAGGAGCGTCCATAATCTGAACAATATGACTTCGTTCGGCTTGTTCACTAAAATCAAGTTCCAAGGATTCAACCTTGTCAAGGAGAATTTTTAGATTATTTTTGGCGTTAGATGCTTCATAACCCTCTATATGAGCTTGAACCGAATTGGGAAGTCCCAACTGTTCATTTGCTTCTATGAGCGTTTCATAAACATCGATCCCTAAAAAGTTATATAATCGACCCTCCTGCTTGATGTCTTCCCGTAAGTTCTTAAGATTCCACTCTTCCGCTTCAAAGGGGTTAATACTGCTAAGCCCATAACTTTTAGTTCGTTTCACTAAATCCCCCAAAAAAACTGCGGCTTGCTTATAATGATTTTTTTGGTATTCGGATTCTAAAGCCCATAAATTACTTACATTTAATGATATTGCTTTATCCAAGACGGGTAAGTATTGAAAATTTAAATGAGTTTGTTTTGCAAATGAGGGGAAAACATTGGTTTCCAATATAAATGTATACCCATTTGCAATATAATCCCGTGAAATCGTGGAAAGAGAAAAATCCCCCCACGTTTCCCTAAATTGTTGATTTGCTGATCCTAATAATCGTGCCCAGTTTACTTGCTGCGATGCAACATTCGTATGAGTATCTACTGCGGCAGGTATAACTGTTTTACCAGATGCATCAATTTCCTTTATATCGCTTTCATTTGAAAACTTTTCTACAATCTTGCCATCTTCTATTAAAATATCTTTAGTTTCCCCTTCAATTTCATTAAGAGGATCGACAACTGTTCCTTTTTTTATTATTAGTTTGCTCATTTTTTAACACCTTTAAGATTCTTTAATTTTTTCGAGTAATTTTTCCCTTTTTAATGGCTGATCACGAGTGGGACGAGCCTCGCATTCTACATTTTTATAGACAATTTCTCCATTTTTCACTCCGCTTATTTGGTTAAAATAAATTGAGGTTGGCATATAGATATTTCCTCTCGGGACACCCTCATCTCTTTTCACCCATATGTTTACTTCCCCAAATTCATTTTTTAAATGAAGAGGCAAGCTTTTCGTCATTCCGAGGTCCTCAAAATCATCGGGATGAATTAATCCAATCGCTAAGTTCTTTTGAAAGGACTCTTCGTCCCCGAAGGTGTACTCGCGAGCTTGATCGTTCTCTAACATCCGAATACTACTTACCTTAAATTTCATTCTTCGTCCCCTCCTGTTTGTTTTGCTATAATATTAGTCAGCAATTCTTCATCTGTTGGAACCTTTTCAGGTGGTTCAAAGATGCCCTTAACCTCTATTGGTACTTGGTCGAGACGAATCGCGGTACCACCGCATTCAACTCCAGTAATTGCTGTAGGGAGAACGACATCCGCCAACATCGTGGTTCCTGATTGCCGATTATCCGCAACAATGATCGGTTTTGAAGCTATTTTTTTACTTAAAGTCGAAGGAAAGTGGGAAATAGGGTCTGTTCCCATAAAGAAAGAAAGATCAAAATCTTCATCTGCTATTTTATCCACTAATGTTTTATCTGTGTCTTGTAATTGATCATTTTTAAATTGGATGCTATTATGTTTTCCGGTTAGCGTTAATGCCATTTGTTCAAAACCTGCCATATTATAATGCCCCCCCATCATGAGCAAGGATAATCTGCCCTTTTCCGAGTTCTCATTAACTAGATTCACAAGCCGGATTAGTTCATTTAAGGTTTCTCTCCCTTCATGAGGGTGAATAAGCCCTTGTCCAACGATAATTACACCGTTCTCAGCTTTGCTTAGATTAAGAAGAAATCTCTTTATATCTGATTTATCAATTCCAGTGATCTTGTCTGGTAAGGGTTTATCTTCTCTATATTTGTCTTGTAATACTCTTATTAATTCTAAATCTTTATCTGGTTCAATTTGCAATGCAAGGTCACGGACTTGCATTACCCCCCGACTTGCCGTTTTAAGGGGGTCAACGATTATTATCGTCTTAATCTCCCTTCCGGTCATTCGAAACTTCCCACGGGAAAATAAAATTTTATTAATTAATCGGGGAATACTTTCTATGGGATTTGCTCCCCAAAGAGTTATTACATCAGATTTATTAAGAATTTCTGTGAGGGAAGTCAAATTAACGCCCTTTTCTTTAATTACATCCATCACCTTTCCTTGACATATCGCTGAATTAGAATCAATATATCCATCGATAGTTTGCGCTAGTTCAATTGCTTTTGCTTGCGCCTCGCAAGTTGAGTTTGAAAATCCATAAAGTAAAGGATTTGATGATTTTCCCAAAAGTTCCTTCACTTTTTCCATAGCTTTTTCCCATTCTACTGCTTTCAGATCTCCCCCCTTTCGAATCATTGGTTTGGTAATTCGATTTTCCGAATTGACCTGATCGATCCGTTCTTTTCCTTTTAGGCAAACACCTAACATCTTGTCTATTTTAGAACCGTCCATACCAACTAATACATCATCACATAATAAAGAACAACCACAACAAATAAATCTTTTCATATTTTTTCATATCATCTCTTATTAAATTAATTAAACATATGCGATCTCAATACTTTCGCGTGGACAATACTCCTCACAAACGCGGCATTCCCGTTCCCGACCCTCAGCCGCAAGGCGACGACAGTGTTCAAGATTCAAAAGTTCACAGACCCCATCTACCACTTGAAATAATTGATGTTTATCGGGAGGATAATCTGGCGCTTTTCCACTTGTTGATGCAGGACAATATCGCGCATTTACTGGACAAGCCGTAACACAAATACCACATCCATCGCAAGCATCTTCGTCAATATCAATATGTAATTCTTTTTCTTCACCGCCCGTCCCTCCCAACATTTCCTTTAATTTCTCTAATTTATCCGTATATTTCTCTTCTTCCATTAAAGGGGTACAATCTTCGAGACTTACTTTCCCTTTCAGGAGGTCTAACGCGAAGGCCATGCATGTTGGTTTACCGCATTTCTTACAATTGGTTTGCGGCAAATATTTATACAATTCCATAAAATTTTGAGGCATCTTTTTTCACCTATTTTGGTTAAAACCATTTCTCATTTTTATTTATAATATAAGACTAAAGTATAGTTATTAATTTCTACTTTTATTGATTATAAATTATTGAGTTCAAATTCTTACATCACTTTAAGATTTTTAAAAAATCAAGGTTTATTTATTTTCTTTTTCAAATTTTCATAGATCTTTTCAATTGCTTTACTGGCTTCGGATTTTGGAGCATATTGGACCACCGCATCTGTATGACTCATTGCCTTCGGGATTGAGATGTCGAATGGGATTTTTCCCAAAATATCATAACCAGTTCGTTCTATAAATTCGTTAAATTCCTCTTGGAATGAACTTTTCAAATCGTATTTATTGATCACAATTCCAAAAGGAATCTCGAACTGTTTGACTACTTCTATGGCCCGTTTAACATCGTGTAGCCCAGAAGGGGTTGGCTCGCAAATGATAATTACGTAATCAAGTCCAGATACGGTTGCAATCACGGGACATCCAATCCCCGGGGGCCCATCAATGATTAATAAGTTAGAATTTTCATACTCGTCCAGTGTTTTTGTGAATTCTTTGCATTCATCCACCAATTTACCGGAGGTGGTACTACCTAAGTGGGTTCTGCCGTAAACAAGGGGAAGTCCTATTTTTGAAATATAAGAAATTATTTGTCCGCTATTAACCGGTTCTATCTTGAAAGCGTGTTCAGGGCATAAAACTTTACAGGCATTACAGCCCTCGCACGCCAAGTAATCAATGACGGGGACTTCTTTTTTCTCATCCCAGCTTAATGCATTGAATTCACAGAAATGCTCGTTTATACATTCTTTACAATGCACGCACTTACCCTCTAAAAATTCGGCCTTTAAGGTAGTATACACTTCCTTCTCGTCCTCTTCTCCATCTGAAGGTAAAATAAGAGCTAAATTGGGGGCATCCACATCGCAATCCAAGATGATTGGGTCTACATCTTTATCTTGCTTTGCCAAGAATGCCAAAGATGCCGTTAATGATGTTTTTCCCACGCCGCCTTTGCCCGATATAATACCGATTTGTTTTTTCTCCATTTTAATTATCGCCCTCGGTCTGAATATCATTAAGATTTATCCATTCCTTAAGATTTATGAAAATCTCTTGAAATGCCTTGTACCCTTCGCTGGTTTGGTCGTATTTGCCATCTTCATCCATAATTGGAACTCCATCGCAATAGGATTTTACTATCTCGTCATCGAGGGGAATATCGCCTAGTACACTAACATCTTGTTCTTCAAGTTCCTTCATGAATTGCTCCTTAAATCCCAAGAGCGAGGATCGATTTACAATTGCTTTATAATCTTTTTTCAGGAGCTTAATCAGTTCAATTATCCGTAATAAATCTAATTTTCCAAATTTGGTGGGCTCCGTCACAGGAATAACATAGTCGGCTTTCCCGATTAAAGATTCCACATCACAGTGTGCTCCAGGGGCAGTATCATATACAATAATATCGTATTTCTCGGGTGACTCCTTTAACTCTTTTTCCAAGTCTTCAATTAATGTATCAACAACTTCGACCGAGCGTGCTTCCCCAGTTTTTAACTCGCCGACACGGAGAGAAATTCCTCTTGCTTCGGTTGAGTATGTCCAACCGATTGGTTTGGTTTGCGCTTCTATTGCGTCTGCTGGACATATTTTATAACATAACTTACAACCAGAACATACATTCAGAATCGGTATAGGTACTTTACCCTTCACATATAATAAGGCATGCGGTGCGCAGTTCTCAGCACATTTTCCGCATTTTTCGCATTTTTCTTCAACAATATTTGGTTTAAAAAACGGAACTTCTTGTTTATTTTCTAATTCTCCACCAAGTAATAAGTAGGTATTGGGATTCTCCACATCGCCGTCCAATAATAAGGTTTTGAAGCCATCGTTCTTGAACATGCTGGCAATATTTACCGCACAAAGCGTTTTGCCTGTCCCTCCTTTACCGCCAGTTATGCAAATCTTTATTGGTTTTGCTTTACTTGACATTTTTTCTCATTAATTTGTTTGAATTATAAAATAAAAATATAATTTGATACTTAGAATTAAGATAAAAAATTCAGTTGGTTTTCTAGATCTTTAAAGATTTCTGCGGCTGCCACCGCCCATACCGCGACCACCGCCACCGCCACCACCGCCCATACCGCGACCACCGCCACCGCCACCCATACCATAATGGGCACCGACATTAGCATTGCTGATCTCATTTAAATCTCCATCTATGTATAATTGAACTGCTTCTTTGACGGTGATTTGTCTTGAGGGGGTTTGGTAAATTTTGAGATTCAAGGCGCTTAAGGATTGAGCAGCATTTGGACCGACATTACCAACAATTATCACATCAGCTCCATTATTCCCAACAATTTGTGCTGCTTGGATTCCAGCACCACCCATTGCATTTGCTGCAGAATTTGGAACAGCTTTAACGCTCTCAATTTTATCTTTCTCGACTGTGACGATAGTAAAACTTTTAGTTCGCCCAAAGCGAGGATTTACTTGAACATTCAAGCCGCCTTGTCCAAAGCTAGGTATCGCTATTTTTGTCATTATATTTTAAACCTCTTAATTGTATTTTTTTTTTTATTTTGTTATATCTTTAATAATCTTCGTTCATTATTAATTTTAATTGAATAATTATTCAATTATTTAAATACAAAAAAAATTAGGAGTATTTAAATTTGATGATTTTAAATATTAAAACGAGTAAGCTCGGATTCATTGACTTGTTTAGATTGATGAATACGCAGAAACTAAATATCATGTACAAGCAGTCCTAATTGAAATAGATCTATTACAAAAACAATTTATAAACTAAAACGATTAGTAATTTAATATTTAGGTACTTTAATTTATTAGAAAATTTAAATTAAATATAATAAAAATCGAAATATAAAGGATGATGAAGAATGAGTAAAAAGGAAGGCATTCCTGATAAGATAGATATGGATAAGACAGTTCAGCAAGGAAAAAAGGAACAAATGAAGAAACGGATGCAAGAAATCAAGAAAAACATGTCTAGGATAAAACATAAATTGGTAATCATTAGTGGAAAAGGGGGAGTAGGAAAAACAACAGTTGCAGTCAATCTAGCGATGAGCTTAGCAAGTGTTGGACTGAAAGTAGGAATTATGGATGTGGATATTACTGGAGCAAATGTGACTAAAATGTTAGGCATTAGCCCCGAATTAAAACCAAGAGTAGATACGAATAATAAAAAGTTTTTTCCCGTGGACGGACCATTAGGCGTCAAAGTATTATCTATGTCCTTTTTAACCGAAGATCAAGATACTCCTGTGATTTGGAGAGGTCCTATGAAAATGGGAGCAATTCGACAGTTCCTCGGTGATTGTATTTGGGGAGATCTAGATTATATGATTTTTGATTTACCTCCAGGAACTTCTGATGAGACGCTGGATATATTACAATTGATCCCCGATGAGCATGTAATTGTCATAACCACTCCGCAAGAAGTTGCCCTTATGGATGCCCGTAAAACAATTGCGATGTCGGAAAAAATGGAACGGGATGTGCTCGGGATCATTGAAAATATGAGCGGATTTGAATGTCCTCACTGTGGGGAACATATTGACTTATATCCGCCGGGAGGGGCAAAAAAAGCCGCAAAAGATTTTGATATTCGACTGCTAGGACAAATTCCATTTGAGACCGAAATTGGACAGCAAGGAGACCAAGGATTACCATTCGTTGTAAAATACCCCGACAGCAAGAGCGCTAAGGCATTTAAAAAATCTGTGGACACGATCAGAAATATTTTGGAAAAGGATCAAGAAGATCAATAATTTTTCTTTTTTATTTTCTTTAAAATTTTTATGGAACAATGAAATATATTTTTGGACCAGTTCCGAGTCGTAGATTAGGACAGTCCTTGGGGATAGATCCGATTCCCTCTAAGACTTGTAATTATCAGTGTATATACTGTCAACTCGGGAAGACAACTAATTTTACAAACCTATTGCAAGAGTTTTTTCCGCCAGATGAAATACTCAAGGAATTACAAACCGCGATTGATGAAAACCAAGGGGAAATGGACTATATTACGCTTGTTGGCAGCGGGGAACCGACCTTATATAAAAGGCTGGATTATCTGATCAAAAAGATTAAAGAATTCACCACCAAACCAATCTGTGTTATTACCAATGGCGCATTAATGTGCAAGGAAAAAGTTTTTGATGCGTTACTGATGGCTGATGTGGTCTTACCAACATTAGATGCGGGGAATAAGAAAAAATTCATTGCCATTAATCGCCCTCATCCAGACATTGAATTCGAGAGACTTGTTGATTCCTATATTCGGTTTCGGGAACAATTCTCGGGAGAGTTTTGGTTGGAGGTGATGCTGATGAAAGGGATAAACGACTCAGAAAAGGAGTTGATAAGCATTAAGAAAAAATTGGATCTTATCAAACCCAAGAGAATTGATATTAATGTTCCGATCCGTCCTCCAGCAGAAGAATGGGTCGATATCCCTGACAAATCAGTATTCCACAGACTTAACCGGATTTTCGGAAAATATGGAAAAGACAGTGAAATCAACTTTCCTGAAATCGGGAATTTTCATAAATATTCTGGGAATTTTGAACAAGAGTTAATAAATATAATCGAACGTCATCCTATGCGGGAAGACCAAATTTTTAAGACTTTTTGTAACGAAACATTAAATCAAGAACAGATTTTGGGAAAATTAAAAAAGCTCTCCCAAAATAATGAAATTAACAAAATGCTCTATAAAGGCAAGGTTTTCTGGAAAAAATTATAGAATTTTTATTATGTCAAAACCCGTAGAACAATCTTAATTTTGTCGTATCTTTTTATGTTTATTTTAGATGAAATTATTAGGAATAAAATTTTTTTCCATCAAACCGAACTGCACTACTTTTTGGTGAGGAATAAATTGAGCGATGATTTCACCGGGATAATAAAAACTTTGCTGAAAGGGGTCATCATCTGTAAGCAGAATGGTGAACATCTGATGGATTTCGTGTTAGATTCAGAAATTAATCCTATACATCTTTCCTCGTTTGCGGGAGCACTATCACTTGGGAACCATCGGGATTTGGGAAGGAAATTAATATCAGAAAAACTTGGGAAAGATACGGATATTACCATTGTCAAAAGACATGGATTGTTACTAATTGCTCTTATGAGTTCTGATTTTTCTCAAAAGAAAATTCGATCTGAAGCGGAAAAGGTATTAGATATGTTTAATAATCTCTATAAGAATGAGCTTGACGGATGCGTTGATGTATCCCGTTTAGCCTCTTTTAGGAAGATTTTGAAGGCCCATCTTATGGATTATTTCGAGAAAAAAACCCAATAACCATTTCTCGATTTCCCAAAATAGGTGATATGGGTGAGATCTCTCTTTATTCAAGGAGCTTCAAGAATTCAACATTTTTAATCCAACTTCCGTTGGATATCTCGAAAGTATTGAGATTTCGACTTACATACCATATCGGATTTTTCCGTCCCAAATTATAAGCTAAGAACTCATAAACGTCCTTTTCCAACTTGATTCCTATTAATTTTAAGTTCCTATGGGAGAACAGCTTTTTTCGTTGTTTTAGACTCTTAAAGAGCCCTCGGAAAGAGGATTCAAGATTAAACCAGCAAATTTTGCTTCGTGGAAGTGCTTTAGATAGTTTTTCTAACTTTTTAAGTGTTACATTTTTACATTCAACCCAAATACCTACCTCTTGTTCTAACTTGCGGGGATTGGCTGGAGGGACAAGCGAGAGTAAATCGGGCTTATATCCTCGAAACCGAAAGCTCGGCTCAATGATTAATCGTTCTGGCTCATTCCAGAAAAAGCAATACGCTAAAATCTTGATGAGCAAATGGTGAAATGTTTCGGAATGCCCTTTTCTCAAATATAAGCGTTGTTCTTCATTCGGCTTATCCTCCATTTCCATTATAATACTTATCTCAAATTGATAAGGCAAGTTAAATTTGGGCATTTAATCCTCCTTGGCACATTATCTTATTAGCTGTGCTAACTCTTAAAAATTCGGGGAACTCATTGTGAATTGATTAAAAATAAGGAACTTGGATTAGAATTGGTAATATGAATTGAATTTCCTAAAGATCATCTGCTTTTTTTTTAAAAATAAGGTCCCCAAGTTCAACATCAAAGATCCGTTCCATCAGTGAGCATTTAGCCTTCAAGAGATAATAGACATCCTTATTAGGTATTTCTATTTGATATAAGCTCTCAAAGTTTCCTTGTCCTTTGGAAAGAATGACCCCTTTTTCATTATAAAAGTATTTCTTAAATTCGTCTGAAGCAATTGACATTTCTATTCCTGGAGTCCCGGGGGCTTCAATTACTTCTACAAGATCCGTAATCCCTACAAATTCAGCATCTTCTCGGGTGGCGTCATTAATAATCGGATTTTCCCTTACCGAAAAGATGATTTCTTGATCGGGATAAAGTTCTTGGAGGGTCTCAATTAGGAGTTTATCAAAGACGATTTCACCGGTATTATCGCCTAAGATTAGAATCTGCTCTGTCTCTTTTAGGGACTCCTTAAAAACGGGAATATCATTAATTTTCAAGTTATCAGTTGAGAAATTTTTAATGTCCTTAATCAGATCAACTTCATGATGAGCCGCAAAATCGATAGTATTACCGAGCGCTGAAGCGGCAATTGCTTCAAATATTGGGTCCTCTGCATTTTCTACAATCTCTTTCGCCTGGTCAAAGTATTTCAAGGCCATTTGGTTATATTCACGCTTTATATCCTTGTAGGGATCGGGGTCGTTTAACGTTTCAGATACCAAATCATAGGTTTTTTTCCCAATTAGGGGACCTGGTTTATGTAATATGTCTGTATTTGCGAGGTATTTCATCATTTTCCGCTGGGTTTTTATAATATCTTCTTTTGGAATATCGGGCTTCAGCATCTTCAAAGCTTTATATATTTGGTCAATCATACAGCCAAGACATTCGGGTTCTAGAATCAATTAGAATCACTTCTTAATGAAAGATTGTATAATTATATAAAATTACTGCTGTATAGGAAAGATTTCGAATCCATTTAAAAATTGTTAATAATTATTCAAAGTACAATTTTTTTAAACTCAATACAAATTCGTTTCATAAGTTGTAAGTACGTATTTCCCATAAGTAGGAACTAAAAAAAGGATTATAAAAAAGAAATGAGAAAGATTATAATTTTTGCAAGGCTTTTTGACGGGCGATCCTTTCTTCTTCTGTAAGTTCGACTTCCCCGCGTTTAACCAACGTCATAAAGATGAAGGCCAGAATTAAAAAGCCAGCGGCGTTTAACAGGAGAAAGGAGATCCCCGTAAGATCCGTAATAAGTCCCACAATTCCCGGGCCTATAATTGCGGCTAATACACTGAAAAAGTAATAAACCCCCGTATATGTTCCTAATTTCTCAATAGTAGGGGCAAGTTCCCAGATAATCACAATGGAATTTACGTTTACCAGAGCCCATCCAATACCAGTCATAACTAGGGCTATGATAAGAATTATCGTGTTCGGGCTAATGAGGACTATTATAGAGCCAATTACAAGGCTTGAGAACATTAGGACCAATCCTATTTTAATAGTGATTCGTCGCCCAATTTTTGTAGCAATGATCCCAGAGGGAACCGCAAATAGAATAAAGGGGATTGCAACAAAATTAAGCATAAATCCCGCAAACCCCGCCTCTAAATTAAGGGTTTCTGGGCTGGTTCCATAAATCGTAAAAAGCGATTGTATCCCTTGATATCCGATAAACCATGAAAAGATCGCCAGAAGCATAAATAAGGTACTTTTGTCATCCTCATTCCAGATGTCTTTAAGACTCTGTATTAAATTCGGCTTTCCAATTTCTGGTTCCAACTCTGTACTCGCTTTACCCTCCTTTTCTAACAACAGTTGGTAACTATAGGACTCCGTCTCCTTTACTTTCCAGAGAAAAATTCCTAGGGCTACCAACATAATGATTGAAACTAAGAGAAATACAACTTGATGGCCCCAATAGTCAATTAGATAACTGAGAGAAAAGGCAACAACGGCTCCCACCCCTCCCATTAGATTAATAATGGCATTTGCTTTACTCCGGTTCTCGGGTCTGACAAAATCAGGCATCAACGCTACAGCTTGGCTGCGATAAAACCCCATACTGATTCCAAATAAGAACATCCAGAGGAGCAAAATCCAGAAAGAAGTTCCAAATCCCGTCGGTATTAAGGCAAAGAAAATAGCGGAGGCAATAATTCCTACAATGATATACGGAGTCCTTCTTCCAAACCGAGTTCGAGTGTTATCAGAGAGTGCTCCCATAAAAGGTTGAATAGAAACACCAATAATATTATCCAATGCCATCCAAAAACCAACAAATAATAGTAATCCCACATAGTTCTGTAACTGTTGATTCACCTGTGTATCATAAAGACCCCATGCAATTCCAGTCGTAAAAAATGCTAACCCAATGTAAGATATTAATTTTACATCCAACTTTTTTTCAGATTTTTTTTCCGTCATTTTGATTCTTTTTATTTTGTTCTATAAAAGAATAATCATAATAATTAAGTTTTAGAAAACATATAAGGCATTCTAAAAAAAAAATAATCTTATTTGCAGTTTTCTGATGGTGAGGGTGTTCATTAATAACAGAATTTATTTCGATCTAATTCGATCTAACCTGGCCAAGATCTCAGTTATTATGGTGTTAGGTGATTTATTTTCACATGGGACAACACAATCAGCATATTTTCGATACAAGGGTATCCTCTCTTTGTATAATGTTTTTAGGGATTTCGAATGCAGTCCCACTATACCCCGGGTTTCCATATTATGTAATCTTGCTTTTAATATGTTAAGGGGAACATCTAAAAAAATAAGGATACTATTTTTCTTTAGGATGTCCATAACCTTCTTAGAATAAATAATACTTCCACCAGGGGCAATTACATACTTCTTCAATGGGAGTAATTCTAAAACTCGCTTTTCCTCAATTTCACAAAAAGCATCTATACCTTCCTTATTTATAATCTGCTGTAGCTCCATGTTTTCTTTTTCTACTATATAATCATCGGTATCTATGAACTTATATTGAAGTTTCTGTGCAATTTTTTGTCCTATTGTGGTTTTTCCAGAGCCAGGCATCCCAATTAAAGTGATTGAGTTTGCAGTTTTCATTATTAATAAATTTCTGATTAAATTTAAAAAATCCCAGGCATTAATGGTCTATGAGTCCCTTTTTCAATGTAATAAATGATAAGAAATCAAGTCAAATAAATAATCTCCATAAAATTGCTTAAATCGAATGTAAAAAACTAACATTCTCGTATCGATTTTCTCGCATGATCTTTTTCAAATCTATTCGACCTTAGGCATGTGGAAGAGTAAAAACTTTAAAGTACAAAACGAGGGGCAAAATCATATTAAGATTGAATTTAAAGACAATGGAATCGGAATTAGCAAGCAGAGAAAAAAAGATATTTTTAAACGATCGTATGAAATAAACCAACAAGGGAAAGGGACGGGCATCGGTTTGTCGCTTGTGAAGGAAATAATCAATATGTACGGTGGAGAAGTTTGGGTAGAAAATCGCGTGAAGGGAGATTATTCACAAGGAAGCAATTTTATCATCCTGCTTGGTCTTTAGGTTTTTGTAATTTTTTCCCGTGCGATATCTGACATATGAAGTTTCGGTATTTTAAGCGAATTTCAGTTCGCAAGGAATTATCTTTTTTTAAAAATTCCCTTCAATGAATTAAGAAACATTTAATAGATCTCTAAAAATATTTTTATGTGATAATGTTTAATAGATCGAATAAATCTCCAGTCTTTATAAATCATGAATGAAAAAGTAGAAGATGATAAGGACGTACCTAATCTTTGCCGAGTCATTCCATTAGAGGATTATGAAATCCCTCAAGGCCCCCGAGAAGTCAAAGAAAAGATTGGAGGTTTGTTTCGGAATCTTTTCAAATCGACAAAAGAGGAGAATTTTCTATCTTACAATAAATTAAATTCATTTAGTTTAAGACAATTAGACAATATCTTACCAGAACCGGATTGGGAGGAAATGGTTCAATATTTTCAAAAAGAATTAAATAAAATAGATTATAAGAAACTTCTATTGATTAATAAACCATTTAGTGGAACTGATCAAATAGTAGAAAAATGGGTAGAAACAGCAAATTATAAGTTATTAACACCTCCAACTTACGAAGAAATTTTAAATTATCATAAACGTAAAGATAATGTTTTTGAGCTCGGGGAAGAAGAAAATATTGCTATTACAAATTTGGAAAAATGGTTTCTCAGACATCACAATGGTTTGGGGCTTTTAGAAAATATAGTCCAAAACCTTTCAAAACATTCAAATGAGGTCATTATCGTATGTCAATCTTGGGCGTGGAAATTTTTCAAAATTCTTAATATTCCTTTTACTAATTTTGAGCAAAGAATTTTGCAGACAATGAACGAATCTGCTTTAAAACATTGGTTATTGAATCTTATGGCTCAAAACAATAGAAAAAAATTTCTCTATAGATTAACAGATAGTGGGGATTTAATATTCGAAGAGCAATTGTCATTAGTAGAAATGGGAGAAGAAAAAGGCGATAAGATTAAAACTAAAATTGAAAAAGAGAATAATATGGAACAATTAATAGTCCAGGATGAGGATGACGAGCTCAAATTAAAAACTAAGGAGGGGGTTGAGGAAGAAATTCAATTAAAAGTTGAAGATAAATTTATGAGAAATTTAATAGCATATGCACAAGGATTACCTATGATTTGCTGGCATATATTGAGGGATAATTTAAGAACGAGACCCGATGAAGACTTTGAGTTTGATAAAGAAGAAGAGGTGAAATTAGAAAGAAAAAGATTTTATACAATTTGGGTAAAACCCTGGAAAGGTATAACAATGCCTGAGATACCTAAGAATATGAACAGTGAAGAAAACATTCTCTTAGATTCTTTAATTCTCCACAACGGTCTCTCTAAAGAAAAACTTGCGTTAATTTTAAATATAGAATCAAAAAAGGTCGTATCCATTATAAATTACTTAGAGACACATGGGTTGATTAGAAGAAAAGAAGAAGATGTATTAAATATTGTTCCAAGTGCATACCCAAATGTAAGGGATTATCTTAGATCTGTAGGATTCCTAATAGATAATTTGGAGGTGAGCAAATGACAGAGACGACTGATATTTTTCTAAATTTAAGTATTGGAGATTTAATATTGCTAGCAGGCATAATTATCGGTATCTTTATTCTGTTAAAAATTAACAAGGTATTGTTTAATCATATAAAGAAAAAAACAAAAGCAAAACAGAAATATAAATATTTATCTTTACAACCGATTATTCGATTAATAATTATTGCTTTAGGTACGATTTGGGTACTGATAATTATTACCCAGCCAAGCGAAGTAAATATCATTACATTATTAGCCGCAATGAGTATTGCTCTTGGTTTTGCCTTCAAAGATTATATAAGTAGTATTATCGCAGGTTTAATCTCCTTATATGAAAAAAATTATCAGGAGGGTGATTGGATAGAGATTAATGGTGTTTATGGTGAAATTGAAGCAATAAAGTTAAGAACAATAAAAATGAGAACGTTAGATAATACTGAAGTAATTATTCCGCAATTGAAAATTTGGAATACAACAATTTATAACGCTAATGCTGGATCGCGGAATTTGATGTGTGTTACAAATATTTATTTAGATCCAAATCACGATTCTTATATGGTTAAGGAAATAATGGAAAGAGTCACGTTTATTTGCCCATATACACAGCTGGAAAAGCCTATTAAAATAAGGGTTAATGAATTACCCCAAAGTACTCATTATAGAATTAAATCCTATCCACTAGATCCAACAGAACAAGGAGCATATAAGACAAATTTAACTATGCGAGTAAAAGATGCTTTAAGAGAAAGGGGAATTAAATTTTCTGATATTCCCACAAGATATCGCTCTACCTGATTTTATCGATTCTATAAAGAAATCTCTTATTTACTATTTTCTATAATTATGGATCAACCGTTTATAGGGAGTTCATATCATCGGAACGGACGCATGGTCTTGGAATGCTCCTTTTTCTATAACAGCAAAAAAATGGAAAAAGGGAATTAAGAAGAAAAATCCCGTACCGCAAGCGTAATAATTATTCCAGTATTAATTCCGGTCAAAAAGCCAACCATAATAATTATTCCATCCAAAAAATTATGCAAACCATCACCTACTAAATTAAGTATAGCAAAGTTTTGGATCTTATTGTTATTGGAGGATTTCTTGTCCACTTTACCAGAGACATTATCATCACAGATAAATTCATTTCAAATATATTCAACCTTAGGCATGTGGAAGCGTAAAAACTAGTATCAAGATAAGTGTAACGCCTCCAAGAAAGATTAGTGCTTGTATTACAGATTTTCTTAACTTTGCCTGCTTGAGAAGTTCTGGCATTAATTCGGTTGTTGCTAGGTATAAAAACCCTCCACCTGAAAAAGCCAAAAAGAAGAGATTAAATGTCTCAAGAATGTTTGAGAGAATTAATGCAAAAAGCCCTCCAAATAATGCAATCATTGCACTTGAGAAATTGAATAATAAGGCCCTTTTCTTGGTGAACCCCCCATATAAAAGAATTCCAAAGTCTCCCATTTCTTGCGGAAGCTCATGAAAAAGTACCGCAAGCGTAATAATTATTCCAGTATTAATTCCGGTCAAAAAGCCAACCATAATAATTATTCCATCCAAAAAATTATGTAAACCATCACCTACTAAATTAAGTATAGCAAAGTTTTGGATCTTATTGTTACTGGAGGATTTCTTGTTCACTTTACCAGAGACATTATCATAACAGATAAATTCATTTTCTTCTCTATGTGCATGCCCGTGAAACCAATAAATAAAACGTTCAAGAATGAAAAATACAATATATCCCAATATGACAAAAAAAAATACGAGGTTCTCCCCTAATCCTGCTCCCTCCGTATTTAAACTCTCAAGATGATGGAGTGCCTCCGGGATTAAATCAAAAAGCGCAGTTGCCAAGATTGTTCCCGTGGCAAATGCTATAAGAACAAACAAAATATTATCTAAAGTCTTTCCATTAATCGAAATTAAAAAAAGTCCAATTAAACTGAGCGCACCTATAAGGATTATCATCAAAAAAGCTAAAGCAACTACCAATTTTTATACACTTTATTCTTTTTATAATATATGTATGTTAAATTCTTTTTAAAATACTGTATAATATTCTAAAATTTCCTCAATTATGATTTCCTTTTTGAATATACTAACCCTAAGATTCAATAAATTAATGTAATAATCTTAAAATTGTTAAGGTGTAAATTCTTTGCCTTATAAAAGTAGTTTTTTTAACTTATAATTGTTAGATTTTAGTACATGCCATAATTATACTTATTTAGATAATAAAAGGGGTTTAAATACATTACATGTTTATTGATAAGTCAAGGAAAAATGTTTTTTTGGGTGTGTTTAAGAGGTTTGATAAGAAAAACCTCCGAATTCATCAAAAGAGTCCCGAAGATATCTGTAAAGTTATTAATCAACGCTATCCTAATGATGCGGGAGTTCTCAAAGTTTATAAAATTAATAGACGCTCAAACAAGAAAAAATTAGTGAAAAAATTCCGGATTTGCAAGGATTTAGAACCAATTAAGAATTAATTGGCTATTTTTTCCGTCTCATTACTTTAACAATGTAAAGATTTTTTAATAAATCTGTTTTCTTCCAAATATGAGTGTAGCCTATACATTTTCATTATTTTTGAGCTTTTTATTCGTGCTAATTACTTTAATAGTGGGATTACGAATTTTTCTGCAATATTTTAAATATCGCGAGATTAATCTTTTATATATTGGACTTGCGTGGCTGGGAATGGCAACCCCTTATTTTCCTGAATTCACACAATTTCTTTTCCTTTTAATAGGACAGCCGCCCACTTCAGCTGTAATCTATTTTTTCTATTTTCTATTTAATATTGCCGACCTCCCAATCTTTTTAATGCTTTGGCTTGCAGGAATAACGAATATGCTTAAGATTGAGAGAAAAAAGAGAAGGCTTATTTTAATTATTATATTAACTCTGAGTTTTTTAGCAGAAATCCTTTTATTTTATTTTTACTTCATGCAGCCAGGAATGATTTGGGGTAAACAAAATGAAACTTATACATGGGCTCTCTTTCCTCATTTGTTGCTGTATTCCATTTTAGCTATCATCTTATTAACCGGATTAATGTTTGTCAGAGAAGCACTGAATGCTAAAGGGGAGACTAAATTAAAAGGGAAATTACTTCTAATAGCTTTTCTCTTATTTGTGGTTGGTGCTGTGATGGATACAATTTTTACGATAGATGTTCCTATCCCCTTAATGATTGCTCGATTATTGTTAGCAAGTGGCTCTATTTTCTTCTATCTTGGATTTCTCTTGCCATCTTGGGTTAAAAAACGATTTTTAAAATGATTTTCGTTTACTTTCATGATTCATTTTATCTGAAATTGATATCCCTAAGACCGACAATATTGAATTAAATTAAAGCAAGAGAAGGCAAAAGCGGTAAGGATTATGGAAAAATCTATTGCAGAATATAAGTAAGTTAAGAGATAGAGTTAAAATACTTTTTGTAAGAATAATAAGATCAATCAATTTGATTAATATTTTTATGTGTTATCATATTTTATAATTTTATTATTCAAAACAAAGAGCATGGTAATAAAGTGAAAAATTCTTTAGCCTCGGCGTCTTTAATTTTAGGATTGATTTCTATTGGACTTATTTTTGTTTATGGGGCGGGGGTATTTTTTGGCCCGGTAGCAATAATCTTGGGGATCATTGGGCGTGTAAAGGACGAATCAAAGGTGCTTTCCATAATAGGGATTATATTGGGAATAGTCGGTTTTCTTTTCTCTTTTTACTTTTTTTCTCTTTTTAAATCTTTAGATTTTCTTTTTTCTATTTTCTATTATTAAATCTTTAAATGGCTCTATTTTCTTCTATCTTGGGTTTCTCTTATCAACTTGGGTTAAAAAAAGGGTTATGAATTTTTAAAAGTCCGAAAAGGTAAATAAAGGATTAGTTAATAAAACTTATTATTATTAAAAATGTTTTCAATCTTTTTAATCCATTTGCTCGCGGGAATAACGAATATGCTTAATCTATGGAAAACAAAGAGAATATCTTTTACCCAATTGGAGTAAAATGCGTTTCCTAAAATAAGATCGACCTACCATACTTTCTCTCTAAAGAAAAAATTACCGATAAAGAATATATGGAATAAAAATAAGTAAAGAAAAAATATTCCAATAGATTTCAGCTTGGGCTGATTTCCAGCTCTATTTTCCTTTTTGGATCAGGAACTCCGCTTAAAGAATCGATAAAGCCTACATTAATATTCGTAATTACTGTTTGCATGATTTCATTTAAGGGAATTTCTTTATCGTTTACTTTTAATTTTACTTCGGGCATAATTTAAATCATTTATCCTAATTTTAAAAGTTTACCATAAGAATGCGAGAAAGATCTATACTAAGAAGTAAGTTATGGAGACACTTTAGGACTCAAATTTTGAAGGGCTTCAGATACCTCTGGGGTAAGATGATGTTCAATCCGACAGCTTAAATCCTTAATTAACGCCTTATCCTTTATCTCTAAAATATTAAAAAAGAATTCTTTTAGGAGATTATACTTTTTCATCATATTTTTCGCAATCTTTTTCCCCTTTTTAGTTAAACGCAGAGATTTACGGGGCTTCCAAAAAATTAACCCGTTATCTTTTAGCTTATGAAGCATACTTGATACTGAGGATGGCTTTACATCTAAGTATTGAGCGATTTCTGAATTTGAAACCCATCCCCCACGATTATTTTTTGAAATTAAATAAATCGCTTTTAGATAATCTTCGTAACTTTCATGAATATCGTTTGATTCCATCTATTAAAAACCTCTGAGTTTACTCTCAAAGAACATATAAATAAAAAAAAAAAAAAATTGATTATTCACTCTCTGTTTCTAATTCGTTTATTCTTTTGGTAATGTCCTGAAGGGCATTTCTAATATTGTCCAATTCGGTTTCGAGGTAGTTCTTTTCTTGTTTTAGCATGTTAAGCTCTGCTTCCGGGGTTGCTGGTTGAGCTGTTCCTACCGGAGCTGATTGGACGGGGTTAGCGTAAACGGGTCTTGTAACGGGACCCACGAACCTTCGTCCGCGACCCCGACCAATTCCTCTCCCGAATCCACGTCCTCTTCCTCCTCGAAATCCACGACCTAATCCTAATCCTCCACCCTTGGTATAACCGGGTGTGCTATATCCGGCGCAGTATCCTAGACCTCGCCCCGTCATTGGACCATACCCATTAGGACCAGTTCCATCTCCACCTGGCATTTAACTTTTTCAACTCCATTTTTATGATTAATTTTTTTATTTATGAATATTTATTCTTAATTAATATATATCACTTTTCCTTTTTAAATTTAATGAATATATATTCAAAACCAAATTGCACAACTTATTTCTTAGGTTAAGCTTGATTTCTTTCCTTTAACTTTCCTTGTTGTGAGGTGTTCTTAATCTTTGTTAATAAGCCTTGTGCCTCTGAGAATTTAGGATCTAACTTTAAGCAAATCCTACATCTCTTTTCTGCTTCTTCTAAAAGGTTTAATTTATAGTACCATTTCCCTAATTTGAATTGAAATTTTACATCATTTGGATTTAGTTCTAAGTATCGCTCAAAAGCGCTAATGCAATGAATTCTGGATTGTTTCTTCTCATAAATTAGACCCAAATATTTCCACGCGCGACCATAATTCTCGTCTATTGCAATCGCCTTTTTTACGTTTCGTAATGCTTTTTTATAGTTTTTAAGTCTAAAATGGGCAAATCCGATATGATTATACGGATTGGCAAAATGGGGATCGAGTTCGAGGGCTTTTCGAGCAGATTGAAAAGCCTTTTCATATTGCTTATTTCCATTATATGCCCAACTGAGGTTATTCCATGCTACTTTATCTTTGGGATAAATGTCTAATGCCTTGAGGTTTTTTTTGATGGCTTTTTCAAATTGCTTATTGAGTCGTAAGGTGAAAGCCAGTTCACAGAGACCCGCTTCAAATCTAGGGTCAATTTCAAGAGACTGTTTAAAAGCATCGATAGCATTTTCATATTGTTCTTGTTTTTTATAGATTTCACCAAGTTGGAACCATATAGATTTGGAATCTGGTTCTAGTTCTAGATATTTCTTGAAAGCATTGCTAGCTTTCGCATACTCTTTCATTTTGACATATAATTTACCCAGACCCCTGTAAGCGTTTTTATAATCTGGATTCTTTTTTAAGACCAGTTGGAAGGCATGTTCAGCCCCTTGAAATTTTCTTTCCCGTGTATAAGCAATACCTAAAAGAGTCCATACATTTTCTTTTGAATTGGTCTCTAAGATGGTTTCTAATTCTTCTTTATTGAAATATTCTAAATATCCTTCATTGATCAAATAGGTAATAACAGAGAGTTGTTCACTTAACAGTCGTTTTGCTACTTCTTCTTTGAAGATTTTTCTTGCTTTTGGATCACCAGCTTCCGTCAATTTCCGAAGTAATGGGAATGCCAGATTTCTATGTAATATTCTGGTGTCATAATCATACTTTGCCCATGCGTCTAAATTAGAACAATGACCCCAAAACTCCATTTCGGGGGTTATGGGCTCGTTCTTAAAAAGGAATGGCTTTTCTAACGTATTATCTAAGCGCTCGGCTGCCTCGTCTATGGAATCTATCGCGCGAGATTTATTTTTATTTAACGGTATATTGAGTAATAAATATTTACATTGTAAAAAGAGTCGATCATCC
This sequence comes from Promethearchaeia archaeon, assembly GCA_046483985.1. Taxonomy (GTDB): domain Archaea; phylum Asgardarchaeota; class Lokiarchaeia; order Sigyniarchaeales; family SOKP01; genus JAWOCD01. The sequence continues at coordinate 51,461 of JAWOCD010000056.1, read as the reverse complement.
ACATAGATATATGTGCGTTTATTAATTAACTTCAAGGTAAGAAATTCATTAACCTTATAGGTCTGAATCCGATTTTGCTTTCGTTTATAAATATCTTTCAACATGTGGATTTACTAATCTTTTATTTTTTGCTTAAATGCATATTCAAATAAAAATACACTTGGATCAACTATTATAAAAGTAATCAACCTACATATATATAGGTTACAAATACCGTAATAGTATCACTTAAATAATAAGTTCGTGATTATCAACTAATCAAAATCTAAAAAGATGAAAGAAAAGAAAAAAAAGTAAATATGTATGAATTAAATTTTTAGAGATTATCTAATTCTTAATTTTGGCTTAATAGGGCTTGCGCCGCCAAAGTTGGTAATGACGGGACAATGGTTAAAAACTTTATCCATCATCTCTTCCACTTTTTCTTCGGGAGCATCGGCTTCGATTTGAACCACGGGTTCGAGTTTATCGTACCCGGGTAACATATCCTCATCAATACCGAAGATTGCTCCAAGATTTATGTGACCTCTCGAAAAGACTTTCATGTCCTTAATCTCGATGTCCATAATTTTGGCCCAGAATCGGGTGACGGCAATAATACATGCTCCAATCGATGCTAAAATGGCTAAAAGTGGGCTAGGACCTTCATCCGTTCCATCTAACCCAGCAGGAGCATCAATAATAAATTCATGAGGTTTCCCTCCCATTATTGCTTTACATTGAAGCCCCTCGTCAATCATTTCACATTTCACATTGAAGTTCTTCTCGCCTGCAGAAATATCTTCCTTTACTTTCTCGTAAGTTTCTTTAAAACCCAATTTAATCAACTCTAATTGTCAGTTCTTTAATTTCTATAATTCATTTATTTTTGTTTATTTATTTGAATAATTATTTATCTTGATTTGAATAATTATTCTCTATATTTAAATGTGTCTAATCTTTGAAATCCCTTTTTAAAAATAAATCATGATTGAAGAAAATGATGATGATTTCCTTTAAAAAATTGTGTTTTTCTTTTCACATCTTGTATCTTTTGAATCTCTCCTCTTAGGTATACCTAAATCTTGATTTTATCATAGACGGCAAAAGAAAACACCGACTTTTAGGGCGGTGATAAATTTTGCCTTAATTTAACTTCAATTTATAGCGAAAGAGTAAAAAGATTTTTAGTAGACTAAATTTATAATAATAAAATAGTCAAGCTTAAAGTTTCAAAGTGAAAAATGAATCAAAAAGTTGCAATAATCAACGGTGCTCGCACCCCCATAGGAAAATTCGGCGGAAAATTAAAGGATATTCCCGCAGTTGACCTCGGGGCAATTGCAATAAATGCAGTGCTAAAACGCTCTGGCATTCAGAATCGAAAAATCGAAGATGTGATAATGGGGGCAATTCATCAAGAGGGAATGGGCAATAACCCAGCGCGTATTGCCGCACTTAAGGCCGATCTCCCCCATACTGTTGGTGCTTTGACCGTGAATAATGTTTGTTCATCGGGAATGAAATCTGTTGAAATTGCCGCCCATCAAATCTTGCTAAATAAAAATAATTTAGTTATTGCCGGAGGCATGGAAAGTAATAGCCAAACACCCTATATGCTAATGAATGCACGGTGGGGGAATCGACTGAGAAATGATGAGCTGGTAGATGCGTTATTTTATGATGGATTCACGGACACTTATGATGTTTATGGAGGGTATGACCATGTAGGAGAAACCGCCGAGAACATCTTAAAAGATGCCCCGAAAATATGCAAAAAATACAATTTACCGGAAATTCATCTGAGTTTTGAAGAAATAAACCGTTTTGCCTTAAAAAGCCAAAAAAAGTATTTAAAAGCGCAAAAACGTGGATTCTTTGATGAAATCACTCCAGTAAAAATCACTAAAAAAGGAAAGGAACAATTGATGACTAAAGATGAATCTCCACGTCCAGATGTAACCCTTGAGATGTTGAACAAGTTAAAACCAATATTTCGCGAAAACGGCTTTGTAACTCCTGGCAACACTCCGGACCTCAATGATGGCGCAGCGGCTTTGCTGCTATCATCCCTGGAGAACGCGAAAGAAGGAGCGATTACTCCTCAAGGTTTATGGCTTGATTCCACCGCAGGTAATGTAGAACCTCAATATATGGGATTAGGCCCAATTCCAGCTATTCGGAAATTGTTAGAGAAAAATAACCTATCTCCAGAGGATATTGACATCTTTGAAATTAATGAAGCGCAAGCTCAACAAGTGCTTTTCTGTATTAAAGCACTCGGTATTTCCCAAGAAAAGGTGAATGTAAATGGCGGGGCAATCGCGATAGGACACCCGCCGGGAATGACGGGAGCTCGATTGATTCTGACTGCTTTATATGAATTAAAGAGGAGGAAGGGGAATTATGCTGTGTGTAGTCAATGTGCTGGGGGAGGGACGGGGATGGCGACATTAATCAAAAATGTTAAGTGAAGATTATTTGAAAATAACTTTTTAAATTATTCGAGATTGATTTTAAATAAAATGAACTCTGAAACCGATATCGCTCCCAGGTGTTCAGAAGAGATTAAGAAAATATTCAATAACAAGGGAAAGATGGTCGTGCTTTCAGTTATTACCGTTACTATCATATATTGGGTGGTTGCAAAATGGTCTATAAATAAATCTGGCTATTCAAAGGATTTGGTTGTATTTTAAGCCAATCCTTGGAGATAACCTATGGTTGGATTTCTGGCAATATATATACCAATTCGTTTGCACTATGTTTTTATTCTTTTTAGTGCCGTATCTTATCGTAAAATATTATTTTAAGGGCGATTTTCGTGATTATGGACTACGATGGGGTAATAAAAAGTTAGGTTTATCACTCACTATCATAATAATTCCTATCCTTCTTATAGTGGCAATTTTTGCTTCACAGGATCCTGTCATGCAAGCCGAATATCCGTTAACTAAACTGATAGGAACAAATTGGCTTATTTTTATCTATTATGAGGCATTGTACTTTTTCTATTTTTACGCCTATGAAGTGACGATGCGAGGCTACTTGCAGTTTGGGCTTAGACGGAAGAAAACCACAATTAAGGGGATAATTATAATATTGGTTATTCAAACTGTGATTACAACTTTATATCATATCGGGAAGGCTATTTCAGAAATTACTCTTTCCCTTGTGATGGGACCTTTACTTGGCTATGCCGCCTTAAAATTAGACTTTATCTGGTATGGAATGATTTTACATTCCATAGTTAATCTGTTTAATGATTTTCTCATACTTTATTGGTTGCATATGCTTCCAGCTTAAAAATAGACGAATAAATCATGTTTAGAATTCTATATTTTTAGATCCTTTTCTGGAAATGATCATTTTTCCCTCTTGAATATGATACAAAGTCACAAAATTCATATCAGATTATTCTTCTCCTTTTAGTTTCAACCTTCAATAATTTTGAAACTTTGAAACTTTCTATTTTAATTTTTTGAAAAAAGATAATTTAAAAGAGAATAATAGATATATTTAGTGATAACCGCAAAAGGAATATAATTTTATGTAGGTATTTACGTATTTATTCAAAACTAATCCTAACTTTAGTTGATATTATTATGAAGAGTTTATTCAAATTACCGCAGATCTCAAAACTAGCAAATGAAATCTATTTTGCGATCTTGGGTAAACCTCCAAGGACTATAAGCGAACTGAGGGAAATTCTAAATGGAGAGTGTACAAAAGAAGAAATTAAAGAAATTCTCAAAGAATTAATCGAAAAAAAGCTGCTTATTAAGATCCCTTACCAAAATCACACTTTACCAACTCATTATCAAGCATTACCGCCGTTTGGACCCATTAATGAATATCTATTGGAGATTAAGGCCTTATTAACTGAGAAGGAAAGTTTAAACCAAACTATCGGAGAGAAATTGGAAAACGTTTTTGAAAAAAACCAAACATTATCATTAGATACATTATATAAGGACTTTAAGAAACTAAAAGACGATATTGATGAAGACACGGAAACCATAAGAAAGGAAACCAAGGAACTGGTAAGCAGCTTGGAAGATCAAGAATCAATTACTGCCTTTTTAAACGATTATGAAGAGACACTAAAAGAGACGGTAAGTTCAGAAATGGCGAGTGTAGTGATTGAAATAATCAAATTGAAGAATAAATTTCCAGACGAACTTGAAAAACTGAACATCAGTGATGCTCAATGGGATGGCATAAAGGGTAGGATTAAGGATATAATGACATTGGAAACCCATAAAAAGGCACAGGAAATTCAAGATATAATTTCAAGTGAATTTGAGGGTATCCGGGAAACTCTGAACTCTAAATTGTCTTTTCGTTTAGAACAAAAATTTGAACAAAATTCGGTCTATCTGGGAATAATGAATATCTTTACGGGTGAAATGAAAAAACTTCATAAGCTTCTCCTCTCGAAAAAAAACAATCTTGAAAAAAGACTTGACCAATTGGCAGACTCTGTGCAAGACAAGACGATTCAAATCTTAAATGAAAACTTTTCTCATGTGAATGAGAAGATTAAGGAAACCGTGGGTCTTTTGAAAGATCTTATCAAAGTATACTCTGACGCCCGTATTGGTAATTTACAAGACCTACTTCCAATGAATAGTATACGGAAATTCAAAGATGTACTATTGGAATCTTTAAAGGATCCCCATAGCGATGCACTTATTCTAATACCAGAAATTGAAAAGTTTATGCCCTTGGAGATTTTGGGTCTTGAAAGTAGGGAAGACTTAAAAAGCAAACTTAAAAAAATGGAAGTAACCGAGCACTCCCAACCAAAGAAAAAAAACAAGACGGAAAAAAAAGTGAAACCAATATCATCTCAAAAACAAAAAATAAGGATTATATCCTCAGAACCTCATTCTGACAGATTAATAAGATTATTGAAAGGACTTGATAAATATGAATATAAAAGGTTAGAAAATAATGAATTAATTGGACTGTTAAAGGAGGAATCGTTACTCCTTTTTGGGAATTATAATAAACAAGCAGAAAGACAATCAAATGAGGTTTTGGGGTTTATTACGAGTAATAAAGACTATTTAACCCAATTTCGACAACTTTTTGAAGAAAAATGGAAAGAAGCTACGTATGAAAAAAATCGAGAAATAACCTCCAGATTCAATAAAGTTTTAGAGAATATTAACACGTATAGTGGCTATGAGATTGGCAATTTATTTGAAAATGCACTTAATTTTACTTTTCAAAAGGAAGGGGTTTCTCTAAATGTATTGGAATTAAAACTTTTGGGAAAGAAACTTAAAAAAATACATGAAACTTTGGGTAAAGAGGATAAAAAAGAAGTAATTAATAAAATTCAAGAATATAATAAAAAGATTTCAGACTATGAGTTGGCAGAGCCGCCACAACTTAAACAAGTTCCTTCTGAAGAAGAAAAGGAAAAGGGAAAGAAATCCCAAATCGAAATATTCCAAAAGAAACAGCGCGAAATAAATAAAGAAAAAATTGAGGAATTGTTTAATCTTTTTATTGATAAGATGGATAAATTAACGGGAGAACAGATCAGTAACCAAATATCTCAATTTATTGAACTAATTCTGAGATTTCAAGGATTTTCTGAAATAATTGAATGGAAAAGCAAATTATCGGAGAAATCAACCCCGTTAGATGAGGACTTTAAAGACGCTTTAATCAAAGATTTTCTGCAATGGAAAAACGATATTATATCTTCCTCTTCAAAACGTAAATCTCGAAAAGCATCTCCCCAAAAAAAGATTCTCCCTTCTGGTACTGAGGCAAGTACCCAACAAACTGTAGGGGAATATGGTTCGCCAAAGCTTGCAGAAACTCCTTCAAACGGGGAAACCGAAGATAAAACTGATTTGAATGCACTTGCAAATGACCTTTTAACCGGTGTTAATAATTACACTGGTGCACAAGTGAGTAAAAAATTACAAAATATAATGGACATTATTATGGAGAAGCAAAGTTTTGCTTCTGTTCCGAAAGTTCTCAAGTTTTGGAAGGGAAAGTTGCGGATGAATCGAAAAAGATTACCAGAATCCTTAAAAGATGATTTTCTCGAAGAATTCCAGAAATGGTATGACGATTTTCAACTGGATTCTGAAGAAGGGTCAGAAAAAGAAAAAAAAAAGATTCAAGGAAAAGAGGAGAAAACTTCAACCCAACCAGAGCCTCAACAAAAAAAAGTGAGATCGAAAGTTCAGAAACCGGGTCAAAATAAGCCGAAAAAACCCTCCTCGGAAGTTTCAGAGGAGGATAAAGAAAAATTGGATAAATTCGACAAAATTCTTGCGGAATTGGATGAATTAAAGGGATTTGAGATAAGTAAAAAACTCCAACTTATCATGGATGATATTTTAGAAAGTGAAGGCTATTCCATGGCCTTGAAAGATATGCGCCAATGGATCAGTAAACTCCGTATGATCCGTGAGCCGTTGAAACCAGAGAAAAAGGAGGAATTTCTTGAGACTTTCAATAAATGGAGGGATAATTACTCTCCCGATACGGAAGAGGATAAATTTGAAGGTTATAAACCAGGTTTTTTAAAATAACGTATTATTCCTTTTTTTTACCGTATTTTTCTTCCCACTTTTTCTGCTTTTTGGCTGGATCATCCCTTATCTTACATTTATGATGAATCTCGGCTTGATTTTCGAATGTTTGGTCTAAAAGATCATCAATATTCTTTTCTGAGTTATTCTCTCTCTTTTTCATATTAATCACATCATTGAATGGAAGACCATTTGGTAATTATTAAAGCTTTTTCTTATAGTTTATGACCTAAGTTATGATTTCTTTTGAATAACAAGACTAAAAAACGCCAGATTATTCTTTGTATGTCTATGAAAACTTTAGTGACGGGAGCAAATGGGTTCATCGGAAGTAACTTAGTTGAAAAGCTTATCGAAGTAGGTCATTCAGTGAGAGCATTGGTATTAAAAGGCACAAATGAGCAGTTTCTTGAGGGGTCAACTGTGAGATATATTATGGGGATGTGACTAACCCTAAAACCCTTGAACCCGCTATGGAGGGAGTACAAACTGTCTACCATTTGGCGGCAAAACCTTCAAATGCTTGGTCTCAGCAAATCTTTAATATAAACTTTAAAGGAACAACTAATGTTTTTTTTAAAGCGTCGAAAGCGGGTGTTAAGCGCTTAGTTCATATGAGTTCCCTGGTGGTCCATGAATTTCAAGACTTTGAAGGAGCTGACGAAACAACCGCGATTAAGAAGGCAAGATGGTATACACGACCTTACATTAAATCAAAAATCAAGTCAGAGAACTTCTTAAAAGAACATATGGATGAGATGGAGGTGGTTATCATTCGCCCGGGATTTCTTCCGTTTGGACCCCATGACCTATTGAATGCACGGGAAATCATCCAAAGACTCGATTCCGGTAAGAATATTCCTTACATTAATAAAGGAAAGTCTAAACTTTGTTATGTTTATGTAGAAAATTTAGCCAACGCCTTGGAAAAAGCGGGAACACATCCAGACGCTCCTGGCGAAACTTTTCTTATTGCGGATGATGATCCCCCTTACATTACTATGAGACAATTCATTCAAGCAATTTGTAACGAATTAAAGGTGGACCCCCTGGATGTAAGCATTCCCTATAATCTGGCTGCACCTTTTGTGGCATTAATCGACTTATTCTACAGGATATTTCTAAGAAAAAAAATGCCTACCATCTCCATGTATACTTTAAAACTATCAAAATACGATCTTTTCTTCCACTCGGATAAAGCAAAGAGAATACTGGGGATATGTACCACAAATTTCGTTCGAAGAGGCAATCGAAAAAACTATAGAATGGTATAAAACAGAATTTGGTTCAAGATAGATTTAAAAGTGAAGAACTTAAACATAATCAAAGTTTTTATAATCTAAGGTTGAACTAATATTATGTCAACAGAAAACAATGCTGACTCGGCTCAGAAATACGAAATTTCAGATGAAAACTCAGATTACATGTATAATACAATCAAAAAAATAATCGATGAAGTTGGGCCCCGTGCACCGGCAAGTGACTCGGAGAGAGAAGCCGCGAAATTATGTGCAAATGAATTAGAAGATCGTTGTGATTCTGTAGATATTGAGGAATTTGAAACTTATCCCAGAGCGTTTTTGGGATGGATACGGCTTTCATTAGGGTTTTGGCTGCTTAGTTTTTTAATTTTTTTACTCAGTGATTTGAATCCATTAATCATCTCAATTATCTGCTTAGCAATTGCAGGATTTATTGTCTTGATCATCTACAAACAATTTTTATCTTATAAGGAATGGACTCCAAAAATTTTTCCCTATGAAAAGAAAACGTCGCAAAATGTGGTGGGAGTTATTAAACCCAAGGGAGAAGTTAAGAAAAGAGTGGTAGCGAGCGGCCATATCGATTCTGCGTTCCGGTTTAACTTAATTCAATATCTTCGCCAAGGTTATGCATATTTTTTAATCGGAGGGATTGTCACTCTTGTAGAATTCTTGGTATTATATATACTGCAATTTATTTACAGTATCCTTGGAGAATTAACAATCCTTACTTTGATTGTAAATGTCCTTATTATGGCAGTGCCAATTTTATTTGCCGTATTTTTCCTTGTAATTGGGAAGAGTGAAAAAGTCTTTTTTGGTGCCTTTAAAAACTTCGATATCTTGGCCGTTATAGTAATTCTAGCGATTACCGCTTATACCATTCTCATTGATATCTTGTTTTGGAATTATATATTTGTAAATCCTACCTTAGTAAAAACCGCTCAATTTTTATTCATGCTCTCTATTCCATCCTTTGGAACGCTCTTCTTTTTTGTTAGTAAGAAAGCAACTCCGGGTGCTGTAGATAATTTAACTGCTGTAGCGCCTTGTATGTGTATTGCAAAAATTTTAGATGATTGGAAAGAGCAAAATTCTGATTTAGTTCCAGACAATACAGAAGTCGTTATCGCCATCATGGGCTGCGAAGAGGTGGGACTGAGGGGATCAGAGGCATTTGCAAAAAGACATGCAGAGGAATATAATCAAATTGATACCACTTGTATTAATTTTGAGTCTTTAACTATTGCCAGATTTATCCGGATATATACTCGTGAAAACACCACACGAACTGATTTAAGCCCCGAAGTTTATAATTTATTAGCAAAAGCTTGTAAGGAATTAGGATTTGAAATAAAAATGGGCGAAATGCCTGGAATTGCAGGGGGTACGGATGGAGCAGGGTTAGTAAGAGGAGGATTAAAGGCAACTTCAATAGAAGGAATTCGTTACCCTGATTATCTCGCTTACTACCATACAGACAGAGATAATCTTGAAATAATTAATAAAGAACGAAGACCATGTGATGATATTGGAGATGACTGGCGAAGCAGAAATATCCGGTGTGCTATGGAAAATGGTGTACGAGCATTTTTAAAGTACCTCGAATTAAAAGATAACGAATAAAATTTAGCAAAAATTAAAAAATAAGAAGATTCTTCTTTTTTCTTTTTTTATCGTTTTTTAATTATTTTTGGGGTCCATAATTAGACATCTTCAACAGCACTTAATAGAAAGTCGGTAATATATTGGAACTTCTTGTTGTCTTCGGTTTTATAATTCACATATCGAAAATTGAAAACACATAACGGACAAGAGGAGATAAGAACTTCTGTGTTCATTTCATCCAAAATTTGTGAACCAATCTTTATGCAAAGCTTTTTATTGATACCTCTGACTCCAGAACCAGCCCCACAGCAATGAGAGTTTTCTTTCACATGGGATAGTTCATTAATCACGGCATTTGTTTTAGCCAGTAGCTCTCGAGGCTCTTTATATATATCCATTCCCTTGATCTTTCTTCCCATCCGACAGGCATCATGCAGCGTGATATTCTGGTTGAGATCTTTAAATTTTAACTTCCCTTTCTGTTCGAGTTCATATAACACTTGTACAATATGCCTCACCTCGATATCCCAATCGTCAAAATATTTGGGATAAACGTTGTTAAATGCATACAAACAACCAGCGCACGTAACAATAATCGTTTTAATATGGTTTTTTTTAAGAATTCCATAAGTTTTTTCGAAATATTTTTTAGCCTCTTCGATGTTACCGGCACTGTAGATATATTCACCGCAACAAGGTTCATTTTTTAATATCTTAAAATCATAGTCTGCTTGTTTTAACAACCGATATGCGGTATTTGCACTTTCTTTTACTTTAAATGATGACATGCATCCCAAAAATAAAAGAGTATCCGATTCCTTTTCATCAAAACGCTCCGTTTTCCTAGATTCTTCTGGTAACCAATCCAATCGCTCTTTGGGTTCTCCGTTCACGGAATTATCTTTTTCTAAGATTCCGTTTATAATTGTATTTTGAATGTCATACACCCCTTTCTTCGTCTCCGAGAGTTTCGCCTTTGCCAGATGAATCACTTCTGTGATTCTGATCTCTTGCGTGCAAGCTAAATCACATAATCCGCAGAAGGTACAGCTGTATAAACCTAGTCGTTCATCCTCCGATATTTCTTTGGCATTTAACACTTTTTTGGCGATTTTTAATCGCCCATATGGAGATTGTAGGTCATTTTCTGTAAGTTGATAGGTATCGCACACTTTAAGGCATTCTTTACATTCCACACAACTATCAATCTCCTCTAATGCTTCTTTTTCATCCATTTTTAATTTAAATCCTCAAATTTATTTATAGATTTATTTATATGCTCATATCCTACAGCCTCATCCCGCAAGTAAATCTCAAAATTTAGGTTCTTCCGGGCATAAGGCTCTAATATTTTAACTAATCCATAATGAGGTGGCTTTTCGTATATATCTTCAAACTTTTCTTGGACACCCTCATTATATTGATATTGTTGTAACACAAATTTTCCTCTAAATTTTTTATCTTGGAGAAAGTCCAATATCTCATGGATATCTTCTTGTTGGAGCAAGTTGGGTTCATAAGTTGTTCTAATTTCGAAATCAATCGTTTTCTCTCTATTTATTAAAGAGAAAGATTTTTTCAGTATGGCGGGATCGATATTCGCATTTGTTATCTCACGAAGACTTTCGCTTTTATAAGGTCCCTTTACGTCTAAAGCGACTCTGTTAAGATAAGGGAGCAAAGATTTAAGAACTTCCGGACGGGAGCCGTTTGAATCTACGCTTACATATTTATCCAACTGTGATAGCTCTTTACACGCCTCTATTATATCCTTTTGAAGTGTGGGCTCACCTCCCGTGACACTTACTCCGCTTACTAAACGATTAGAGGTTACTCGTTTGATTATTTGAGTAATACTATAGTCTTGTCCCGCATCTGGGTTTAAAAGGTGTTTATTATGACAGTATCCGCATTTGTAGTTACAACCGACCGTGAATATAACCATCGTGGCACGATGGGGAATATCTTTAGTTGATATATCGATAAATCCGCCTATACGCATTATTGACCCTCCACTTCTGACATCTTTTCATGAACATGATACAATGGTAACGTGAACGGTCCGGGGATTTCCAACTTAAGAGAGGTCAAGACAGCAGCAAATTTCAAGGCCTCTTTAGGTGATTTTTCTATTCGTGACCCCACGTAGCTGATGAATGATGTATCTCCTCGTCCAGTTCTTGCTCGTCCCTTTGGTTCACAACTCCACGGAAAGAAAAAACGCTGTTCATTCGTGTAAACGGAAATTCCCTTTCTATGGGTGATTAAAATTTCATTTGGACCATAATGACTTAATTCTTGAGCTGCGTCATATAAATTACTTTTCCCAGTCAGCGCTTCAATTTCTGCTTTATCCGTTTTTAGGATGGTGATATACGATAAAATGTCTTGTTTTTGGTCCTCTGGTAATGACTGGAAAACTATTTTATCTCCTTGCCGTACTCTCACGAATCCTTGGATATCAAGGCAAAGTTTATTCTTGTAGTTCTGCCCAAGGTATTTCACTAACTCAATATCAACCTCTCCCGCCAAAATGGGACCGATTATAAAATAATTGGTTTCTAAATTCTTGGGAATCTCATTTTCGAGGAATTTCCCGGCAAAATCAATAGGATAACACTCTCTTTCCTCGAGGTTTGACGAATTATAGATATTTTTGATCCCTGATGTACCTTTTGAAGGGGATGCCCGATATTTAATCCCGTATTTATCGAAATCCTCCAAGATTTCAAAATCCTCTTTTTTTAAGCGGGTGATCACAAACACTTTTAGTCCCATATGAGCTCCCGCAATCCCCCCATAATAAACTGAGCCCCCGATTTCTTCTTGGGCTTCTCCATCAATTTCTATGATATCTTTTGCGATATGACCCAAGATGGTGATATCCGATTTAATTACCTCGTCTTCCAATTTAACTCACACCAAAACAAACAGAGAACTCTAATTTGCTCTAACTAACTTAATTAGTTGTTATAATTAGTCATCCCTAATAAATAAGTTTTATAAAATTTACCTTTATTTATTGCCTACATCGTCATTTAAAATCTTTTCTATGGCAATTATAAAACGTTCAATAAATGTGTTTGTTAATTCAACCTTTTGGCGGATATATTTAGCAATTTCCAATTGAATTGCACTCACATTTTCCCGCTGATAGAATTGATAGGTAATATATCCCCCAGAATAGGATAAATTAAAATCGGTTATTTCTAACCCATTATCTAAAGAAAAGTGTTTTTTTAATTCTAATGTTAAATCCCGACACCCCCAATATTTGTTGCAGTCTTCCTTTTCCATATCTCGGATCACATTTAAGGTGTTGCTAAAGACATGCCCAAAAATAATATCGGGATATTTATCCATGGGCTTTGTAAATCCATGAATATCAATAACCAGACAATATCCATATTTTTCTATGCATTCACTTGCATATTCATTCAACTTGTTGTGATAATATTCATGCATTTCCTTGGCTCTTTCACAATCTTGATTGAAAGCAGATTGAAACCGTGTGGGTCGATTTAAATCGACTTTACATCGGTGAATCTTGCATAATATATAATAAGGTTGAATATTTTTTTCTTGTAACCTCTGTACTATATGTTTAGCAATAAGATAAGTGTTCTCATCTGGGACTTTAAATCCATTTAATTTATCGGGTATATGATTCGGTTTTTTATATCCTCCATGCGGACAAGATAAAATAAAGGGCACTTTTCCTTTTGAATATTCAAAATACCGCTTATTTAACCTCAACGGTAATTAAGAAAAAGTCGCATAAAAAATTAATTTTACTTTTTTCACATATTTTGTAATCAGAGTATCTAAATTATCATTTATTTGTTTATTCCTCTTTGCATCAAGGATAGCTCGTTTAAGTTCTTTTTATTCTTCTTCGTAAGCTTTTCCCATTGGTAATAAATTTGAAGATGGATTTTATTTGAATTGAAATTGTTAAGGCTTTGGAATATAAAAGACGTACGATGCCACCATATTTCCTTGATAAATGAAAGAAAATTTTATTGAAATTTCACGGTAAAAATTTTTCGCACTAGTAAAGAGTTTTTGCTTGAGCGATTCGAAAACTCAATGCCGATATTTTTTTTCGAATTTTTTTAATTCTTTCAATCATTTAGGATCTTATTCGATCTTTAACTAAAATTATAAATCTGCATGAAATGATTCTAAAAAAACTTGTTGTCGGCGCTCTAGGAACTAATTGTTATTTGTTTGGTTCTGAGAAAACTTCTGATTTAGTGATCATCGATCCCGGGGCAAATCAAGATAGAATAAAAAAGCAAGTCGAAGATTTGAATGCGAAACCAATTGCCATCTTACTAACTCATGCCCATAACGATCATACTTCTGCGGTTAAGACAATAAGGGACCATTACGAGATTCCTTTAATGTATAATAGAAAGGAATTTGACTCTGGAATATACAATGTAATAAAAGCGGACAGGTGGTTAAAAGAGGGAGATAAGATTAAAGCGGGGGAATATACTTTTCATGTTTTAGAAACGCCAGGGCATACCCCTGGAAGTCTCAGTTATTACATGACTGATGTCCATCAATATAAGGGAGAATCAACGGATGCGATTGTATTCACGGGGGATCTTCTTTTTCGCCGCAGCATCGGAAGGACTGATTTTGAGGGGGGCAATAAAAAGCAGCTCTTTTCAAGTATTCGAGATAAAATCGTCCATAACTCGATCTTCTCAAATGATACGATTCTTCTCCCTGGACATATGGGAAAAACAACATTGGGGTTCGAAAAAGAATATAATTTTTATCGCAACTACTTTCTTTAGTTCTTACAGGAACCATTTCCATCTCTCTTTTTTTCAGTTTCTTGGGTTTTTTGAGATTGAGGGCTCAAATAGATGTTAGAGCCGTTATCTTCTGAGGTCCGTTCTTTGAGCTCGTTGTTCTCCTTGATATATGACTTCCATAATTCTACTTTTTGATGATTTATGAGATGCAACACGATGAGCAATGTGTCAACAATTGCTTTTACGTTTATCTCTTGGTTCGTCTCCTTTATCAACTGCAAAAATCCGATTGGCTCTCCTGTAAACTGTCGCTTTAAATGCCGATAAAGATCATCTATTTGCGCTTCAAAATTTTGCCGTTTGTTCTCTGCTTTAGAGATAAAATTATCTGGAAGAAACGGAACCTTTGCTTTATCAATATTCTTTTCTTTCTTTTTTGCTTTTTTGCTTTTCTTTTCTTTTGGCTCATTCAGCACTTCACTTAATGCATTAGCAAGGTCATGAAATTGCACCTTTTTATAAATAAATTTCGGAGGTGGATCAATTAATTTTTTAGAATTTTCAATTTTTTCGGTAAGCTTTTTTGGATCTAAATTAAGGATATGCTCTACTTTCGCCTCATTGAACTCTTTAATTTGTTCGTCATCTAATAAGTCTTTCTCTTTAAGCTCTTCAAATGCTTCAAAAATTTCAGAATCATCAAATTCTTCAGCATTGAGAGGCATTTCATCTTCTCTCCCAATACCTTCATTCTCATATCTCCTCTGTTCATTATTAAGTCCATCGATTTCATTTTCATTTTCTAGTTCTTGGTGCTTTTCAATTTGCTGCGCTTTATCTATTTCTTCTTGGGTTTCCTCTGAGGAGTTAATAATTGAATGTGTCTTATTTTTTAAGAGATAAGTTGAGGAGTTAAGAACTTTCCCACTCATTTTAAACTTTATCACCTGATTTAATTCTTCCATATTTTCCGTAAATCTATGAAGCATTTGTTTTACTTTTACCTGCCAAATATTGCGTTTCGCTGCTTTTTTCAATTCTTTACTATTCAGAAGTGTGCTATATTCATTTGATTTCCAATAATTTTGTAGCGATTTAGCTGACGAACGTACATTTTTCCCTAGATCTTCTTTTTGCACCTTACCGGTGGTGGGGTCAATGGAATTAGTAGACTGAATCACAATTTTCCTCAACTATGTTATATTTTTAGGATATGATCACAATATTCTATTATTAAAAAGTAAGTGAAAATGTATTTTTAAAGGTGATAATATCTGGATATAGTGCTATTATGTTCTTATTAATGTGAGAAATAGTTCTAAGCTAATCATTAATATTTTAAGGTAATAATTCAATAATATATATATCAAAATAATTATAATAAATTAGTAATTTAGAATCTTTTCTAAAAATCTTAAATATAGGTGTAAATGATGATTGATATCAATGAAGTTAATGCGATTATTAGACGCTTTGAGCAGAAGGAAGGAATAAGGGGGGTAATTATCTGTGATTCAAGTGGTCTTCCAATTAAATCAAATCTGGAAAATGAAAAAACAGAAGAAGCGTCTGCATATATTACATCCCTAATCGGGAAGTCTAAACAAGTAGTTAAAGCCTTAAAAGAAGGAGGGTTACAATTTATTCGCTTGGAAACCTCAAAAGGCGAAATTATGGTTGCCCTTGAGGAGAACTTAATCCTAATCATTTTGAAGTAAGATCTCAATTTCTTAAAATATGTCTTTATATGTCTTTTCTTATACATTACTTTTTCTTTCTATAAAATTTCTGAGACTCACATTTCTGGGGGGTCAAATCATCCCGAACTAAAAAATTTTAAATTGAATTTAGAATAAATGTATTATAAGTTTTTAACAATAAATATAATTATTAATAAATTAAAATTAAAGGAGCTATAATAAATGGATCAAGCAGAACTCGAACAGAGACTTGCCGAACTTATGAGTAACCTTTCCGAATGTGAAGGTTTAATCGTATCCGATAAGGAGGGTCAAGTTTTAGTGGGACAAACTCTTGTAGAACGTGATTTAGAAGGAATTGCAAAAGCAGCTGTTTCATTAATCAACAGTTCAAGTAATTTAGGTGGGAGAGTGGAAAAGGGCGTAATGAAAAATGCAGTATTTGAATACAATGGCGGTTTTGCTATATTAATAAACACCGACGAGAAGATTTTTATTGCTCTGTTGGGAGTTGACGGTAAATCGTCAGCAACTCTCTTAAAAAGAAGATTAAATGCAATTGCAAATTCTTAATTCATATTTTCTCTTTTTTTCATTTCACACTTGTCCATCGTTTAATTCAAAAATTCTGAGATTTACTTTCGAAAGAAAATAAATAAAGTAAAAGTGTTTTGAAATTAAAAAAAGTAATCTCAAAAGAGATCTAATGCTTATTTGGCGTTTTTAGATTTTTTCTTTTTCTGTTTATTCTCTTTTTCCCGTAAAAGTTCCTCCTCTTCCAATACGGTATCTAGACTTTTCCCTTCCGACTCCCCTTCCTCTTTCATTTCGTCGACTTTTTTGTAGCCTTCTGGTTTTTCTTCGGGTTCTTGTTCTTCTTCTTTTTCTTCTTTTTTAACGGGTCCTTCAATTTTTCTTTTAATTTTTCTTCGATACATTAGGGCACCTGCCCAAATCGATGCCAACATCAGAATAATAAATAGGGTTGAATATACCACAAAATAATTAGATATGGGATAATCTAAAACCGTAAAGGTATTCCTACTCTCTTGGGAGATCACTTCATTAGATATAGGGTTCGTAGCTGTAGTTTTAATACTAATATTTAAAAGATCAGACTTTCGATTTGGAATTTCCACTTTAATTTTTAACGAGATACTTTCGCTTGGTCGGAGGTTTTCTTGTTTGATATAATTATTTTCAACAATTGAATAGGGTAAATCATCGCTTATGAATATCTCTATCTTATTGATTGCTACAGTTGAGTTACCTACATTTCTTATTATGAATTGAAAAATGGCGTCTTTTTTTCTGTACACTAAATTGTTTTCTCGAGAGAGAGATATTGCCAGTTTATTCTCTTCAATTGCGATATCTACCGTAAAATTTAGAGTATTCTCAAAAATATCTTCATTTCCTTCCCATTTAAATCTCAAGGTCAATTCTTCTTCCACATAGAGTTCTTTTGTATTAATTTTAAACATTGCAGAACCGTCATCACTGCTATTTAAGGGATCCGTAATATTCACCCACGAACCATTCACATATTGTTGACAATATACCTCTTCCCCGCTAATGGGTTCTCCGAACTCTCTCAATAAATTAGCACTCACATTGAAAGTTTTTCCATTTAATGGTGTTTGAGGAGTGACCGAATCGTTTTCGAATTCACTAAGAGATTTTAAATCAAATTCTTCTTTAAGTTGGTTATAGCTACTCATATAATTATTGTCATAAATATTGGTTATGATCGTGGTTTTATTTGGTTTATATTGACAATCCTCTCTGTTTATTTGCTTCGTAATTGGGTCATCTGTTGTATCATCTATTGTTTCCAACCCAATAATCTCTCCTTCAAAAGCATCATCGGTTTCATTGATTATGACAGCCCGTTGATCACAAGTATATTCACCCGCATTATTGCCTTCAATGTAAAATTCGACCTCTGTTTTTGCGCCTCCCTTTCTTACGGGCGCATTTACACCTTTCCATATATTATCACTTTCCAATTCGGGCATTGTCAGATTTACATCAAAAACGCCTGTATCACCATTATTTTCACTTCCAAACATTTTCAAATATTTGGATTCAGATGTGTTTTCTGCAATAATCCATTCGTCATTTAAGAGAGAAACTAATTTTACTTTAACTTTAATGTTAAGTCCATCAAGCAACGTATCTTGGTTTTGCATCTCAATTTGATAATTAATTTTCTCCTCGGGATTAAGAACACTCTCGTTTTGTTTAAAGGATTTTAATCGTATAGGCAAATTATCCCACTCGTATTGTTCATCTATTTCAGAAATATCAATAGGATAATGATCGGGGCGATAATTTCCTGTTGTTTCATTTACTGTGGCAAGCAATATATTGTGGGGGATGTCTTCTGAAGGTCTATCAAGATTAGCTGAAAAAACATTAGATTCAAGCTTCGAAACATAGTCTAAGTCCATATCCGTTACGTCATAGGAATCAATGTAAATTTCTTTCTTTCTACATTCTACCATTGAGCCGTTAGTCCAAAAAAATCCCAAATAATATCTCCCTGGTTCTGGGATATTCTCAGTTACATTAAGAATGGTGTTATCGGAAAAATTGTAGATAAGATTAGTTTTCTCCTCGTCTGTATACCCCTCAGTAGAAAATAAATCCTTTCCCGAGTAAAGACTCCCGTTCGGAAAAAATAATGAAACATTTGCCTTTGTATTCCCCGGATTAGGGGCATTACCATTATAGGAAACATCAAGATGAGTGGAGATATTATCTCCATACATAAATCCTTGAGTTTCCCATAATGTTCCATTATAATTATTATAGCTCTGCATTCCATTTATGATGTCTTTCGGGCTTGTCAAATTCAGACTATAATCCCCATCCCCATAATCAAGAACAACCTCTTTGGTAACAGTGAGATATTTGAACAGAGTGTTCTCTGGAAATTGGGTTGCGTTCTCCACTTCATCATAAATATCCTCACCAATAGGGTTAAAGAGGTTATGTGCCTCATAGAAATTTGGAAATATATACTGGAACTGAGTGAGGTTCCAATCATCGAATTTTTCTTGTTCCAAGGAATAATTGAGACTCCATCTTGGAATATCATCGTATGAAACGTTGTAATAGGAGGTTGCATTTTCCCTTCTAAAGGCTTCCACATCATAGGAGACATTAAACTTGAACTGTTTCGTTATTGACGTATCCCACGTTAAATTGACGGGAAACTTACGTTCAGAATTGTTTAAAATGGGCTCTGGAAATGAATGAGTCCACCTGCCGATACCCCATTTCTCATCGGAACTTCCAGAATGTTCATAAATTTGGTTTACTACAGATTTATTTTGAATCTGTAGTGTTTCGTTACCATCTATGTTAAAATCAGAAGGCATATAACCACGAGTGATGTTTAATTTAAACTGACTAACATCAAGACCATCATAACTATCTACTTCTGCCTCACTCCAAGTATCACCGTCATCTTCTGTCTCTTTTAAGACATGTTCGTAAGCTTCATCTCCGTAATCTTTATCTGGAATAGTGACAACACTATAAGCTTGTTCTGAATTGTTTGATTTAACCACGATAAAGTAATTATCTAAACTCAAATTTGCCGAATTTTCTTGATTAAACTCGAAATATTCGAAACCATCGTTGGTGTAATTCTCTAGATGGAAAGAATCTATTTTCTGGCTACAGTTTGGCCGAATATTATCATAATCTTCGGGATGATTATTTTCATCTCGGTTAATTGTCTCATTCGCTCTATACAAGGAAATATTTAATACTGAATTCTGGGCTTCGGTCACATTTAGAGTCCGAATCCAAGCATAAAACCCATTGACCGTCGTTTTTGATTTCGACCCTTTCAGATCGAATTCGAGGGCGGGATACCTATCTTTTGTAATAGGGAGTTCAAATACTTGCTGGGCATCTAATTTAAATTCAGTAAAAGTAGCATTGAATTCTGTAGTATCAGATCTATTGAAAATAAATCGAATGGTTGCACTATTATTTTCGTTAATATATTTTAGATTTTTATTCGTCCAATTCTCGTCCAATTCTTGAGGATTTGAACTGGAATTGACTTCTTGATTCGAGATAATCGTAGCCCATCCACTGTCATCTTTTGCTTGAAGAGTAAGGTTAGCGTGGGCGCTCAGATTATAATCTAACTGTGTTAATAAGGCAATAATTCTACTCCTATTGAAAGAAAAATCTTTAGATTCTGAATCAGTAAAGTTTGCGTCAACTTCTAAGGTGATATTCCCTTCGGAGGTTGAATTGAGGGTGAAGTAAGTATCATCTTCTCCATCTGTTATGTTTGCTATATCAACATTCGTTAAATTCATTCCAGGGGTATAGTCTAAATTCGAAGCTTCAGAGGTAAACAGTATTTTGTCCCCACTCGGATTTAACGCATTAGTATCTTCTAACTCATACTCTGTGGTGTAATTATTTTGGAACGTAAAATTGAAATCTCCCTTATTGAGTTTCATCTTGTTTGCGGGTGCGGGAATTTCAAAATAACCGGAATTATCATAACTCTTTGAGTTATTATCCATATAAAATCTTACTGTTTGATTTTCTCCTTGTCCAGTAATAGACCCCTCAAGATCATCGGGGGCAGCACTAACCAATTTATCATCATTTACCCTTTGGCTCTTATCATTAGCTATAGGAGGTTTATTATTAGAAAGATTTGAAAAATTTCCTATACTTGAAAAAACGATTAAAAAAATGACACAAGCCGTTACAATAAATGCTTTTTTTCCATATTTATGTCGAATCAATGAGATACAACCATGCGATTCTTTTAATTTGTTGTTATAAAATAATCTAAATATATTAAAATTTATTGTCTCATGGAAATATGATTTGAAATATCAAAATCAATAAAATACTTTGCAATATTTTTAAGTATACTGAATTATATCTATTGAGTTTTTTTGCTTAAAAATAAAATTTTTAAAACTTTTAACTAAATTAATATTATTTGTGATATTCACCCGATTGAGGGAAAAAAATGGAAAAAAAGGATATTTTAGACGAAATTGAGAAGAATAGAGCGGAATATATTAAATTTTTCAGAGAGATAGTTCAAACGGATTCCTATAATCCACCAGGAAACGAGAAAAATGTAGCAGTAGTATTGCAGCAGTTTTTCGAAGATGCAGACATTTCCTGTGAACTATTTCCATTGAGAGAAAATCGTGCAAATTTGGTCGCCTTTCTAAATGAAAACACGCAAAAGAGAAATCTTTTGTTTAACGGACATATGGATGTGGTCCCGGCGGGTGCGGAAGGGGAATGGAAAAATCCGCCACTTTCAGCCCATAAAAAAAGAAATAAGTATATCTATGGAAGAGGTGCGGCAGATATGAAGGGAGGCCTTACTGCAATGGCAATTTCTTTAAGTATTTTGAAAAAATTGGATTTTAACCCGTCTGGGAATCTTATCCTTAATTGTGTATGTGATGAGGAGAGCGGGGGAAATTTGGGAACTGGATGGTCAGTTGAGAATATTTTCAAAAAAAGGCAAATTGAGTGCGATTTTTGTGTGATCGGTGAACCAACCGGATTATCTCCTCTCCCCAAAGCGATAGTTCTTGGTGAAAAGGGCCATTTACAGCTCCGATTGGTGACTAATGGTGTCTCATGCCATTCTTCTACTCCTTTTCTCGGAGAAAATGCAATATATATGATGAGTGATATAATTCAAAATCTTGATCGATTAGATGTCTTGATTAAAGAGGTCAGCCCCCCGTTAACGCAAGAAGAAATAAAAGATCTAATAAGTGTGGCATTTCCAAAAAGAGATATATTTGAAAATATCTTTAATTCTCAACCGTTATTACAAAATGTTGTTAAATCTTTAACGAAGTTTACCAAGAGTTTGAATATAATCGAAGGGGGTATTAAAGAAAACGTGATTCCCGATAATTGTGAAGCAATTATTGATTTTCGTCTTTTACCTGGACAAGACCCGAAGAATGTTATCGACGCACTCAAGCAATTAATAGAAGATCTTGGATATCCGGTTAAAAGTGAACCAACGGGTAAATCCGATGAAGTGTTTGTGTATATTGATATATTCCATCAATCCGAAGGATCGTACTGGGAGAATTGGGAAGATTCAGAGGATCTTAATAATCTCTATGACATATTAGAAGAGGTATATGGAAGAACGCCATTCTATTTTATTTATCCCGCATGTGCGGATGCTCATTATCTGCGAAATAGCGGATTCTGTCCTCAGACTGTTTTGCTAGGCCCTGGGAGTGCACAAACTGCTCATGCGATAGATGAATATATAGAAATCGAAGATTTTATTAATGGTATTAAGGTCTATGCATTATTTGCCTATGATTTTTTGAATAACTCTTCTAAATCATGATTTTTATAAGATTTAATCATTAAAGGCAAAAGAATACCCCATCTTTAGGGCGAGGTTGAATTTTGCCCTAATTTTAGCCCAAGAACCGCCTTAACCAAAAGATTTAAATAACGGAAACCCTATATAAAATGTATGCTTCGGACTAATACTTTAGAATTGAAACTAAATAAACAACAGACCCATCCCATATTATCTAGTGCGTGTATTTCGCATTAGGGAGTACGAATCTCATGCCTTCAAGCGTGAGTAGTTCGATTAAGAATAAATTGATATAACATAATTAATATATCATATAGAAAAATATCTAATACGAGTTAGCTTGCAAGATTATAAGACGGAAGATACCGTAGTGTTATTGGATACTTCAAGGTCCATGCTTAGGAAAGATTTTAAACCGAGACGATTATCCGTCGCCGCTAAAGCAATAAATAATTTTGTCAATACCAAATTTTCCATAGATCAAAAAGATAGAATTGCATTAGTTATTTTCGGAAAAATTACGAAAAAACTATCTAAATTCTCCTATAATGGGGATAGTGTAACCGAAGCATTAAGTAAGATAAAAATCTCAGGAAAAGGGAAGATTCATGAAGGTATAGCGTTTTCTCTTCAACTCCTGGTTTCAGAAATGCGAAAGCTTGGAGGACGTGTCCACAGAATCTTCATTATTAGCGATAATAAATTAAATTATGAATCCAAAGAACTGGATAAAATGCTCAAAATCGCCAAGGGGCTTGGGATATTTATCGATACTTGTCAACTTGGAAAAACACAAGATTACAAGACAAGTACTCTAAAAAAAATTGCCGATAAAACGAGTGGGGAATATGGTTATTTTACCAATACTAAAGCTATTTTAACCGCAGGCGAAGCCTTTGCCTCAAAAAAGAATCTCCAATCTACCGAAGATTATTTTTCTCAATCAGAACAACAGGAAATCCCTCCTCTCGTAAAAGGGATTGCACTTGAACTCAGAAGACCGACTGTGATGGAGATACGGGAAATGATGAGAGCAAAATCTAAAGAAAAACAAAAATGTCAAATATGTCATATGTCAAAATCACCCATTACCAATGCAGATTTTTACACCGAAGGTCGATTTTGTCCTCAATGTGACAGACCTATGCACTTATCATGCGCGGCGGGATGGGCTAAGAAATCAGAATATGATAAACATGTGCTTCGGTGTCCTTTTTGCTATTTTCTTATTGAAATTCCCAAATCGGCATTAAAACTCTTAAATAAGTCAAAAAGTAGAAAAACCAAGGAAAATGGACAGAAAATTCAGATTATTGATGAAGATCAAGTAGACACCACTAAAATGCGAAGAATTCCAGAAAATAAACTAGATGAAATAAATGCCTCTTGTGTTTATTGTCGTAGTATTTTCCTCGGAGAGTATAAAGTCTTCCAGTGTGAGAATTGCGGAGTGTATTATCATGAACCTTGCCTTCAGGAGGTTTATAAAGAGGTGAGGGCTTGCCGAAAATGCGGGAGAAAAATTAGTTTTGAGAATGAGTGAAAAAAACTAAAAAGGATTAAGCCTTTATATCAAGAAATATCTCTATATGCTTTAAGAATGATTTAAGTTTAAATTGTGAAAGTGGTCGTTTAAAGATGACAGAAAAAGAAACTAAAAAGCAAAAATGGATTGTTACGAGTGCTTGGCCATATGTGAATGCAATTCCTCATCTCGGAAATTTGATTGGGAGCGTTTTATCAGCCGATGTCTTTGCACGTTATTGTAGATTGCAAGGTGACGATATAGTATTTGTTTCTGGCTCCGACATGCACGGTACGCCAGTTGCGGTAACTGCTAAAAAACTATCGCTTCCTGCAGAAGAATTGGCAAAAAAAAATCATAAGAAAATAAAAAAATTATTCAAAAAATGGAGAATCTCTTACGATAATTACACCCAGACCCATAATTCAACGCACATAGATTATGTGCAGAATTTTTATCTGGATGTGCAAAAAAATGGATATGTAAAGGAAAAAGAGATTGATTCCTTGTATTGTAAGACGTGTAATTTGTATCTCCCGGATAGATTCGTGGAAGGGACTTGTCCTTATTGTGGATATGAAGGGGCACGAGGAGATCAATGTGACAATCCGGAATGCGGTAAGATTTTAACCCCATTGGAATTAAAGGAACCAAGATGTGCCATCTGTGGGAACCGACCGGAAGTGAGACAAACAAAACATTGGTATATGGATTTTCCTAAACTTCAAAATAAATTAGAAGATTTGATTAAAGATAATAATATCATCCCCCAAAATGCTCGTCAAATGTGTCTTAACAGTATTAAGGAAGGAATTCCGGAGCGAGCAATAACACGGGACCTTGAATGGGGAATCCCCGCACCTTTTGAAGGAGCGGATCAGAAAAGTATTTATGTATGGTTTGAGGCAGTTTTAGGGTACATTTCTGCGGTCAAAGAATGGGCTGATAAGATTAAAAAAGATCCGGATAAATTTGATTATTTCTGGAAGGACGAAGATACTAAATCGGTATATTTCATAGGAAAAGACAATATAATCTTTCATTTAATTGTTTTTCCGGGACTTATTTTAGCATATAATAAGAATAAACAACCGGCTGATCAATTAGTTCTCCCGTATAATGTATCCTCAACAGAATTTTTGATGTATGAAAATGATAAGTTTTCCAAGTCTCGAGGAGTGGGGATCTGGATAGATGACGCGTTAAAATTAGCTCCCGTTGACTATTGGAGATTTAATTTAATTATTAATAGACCAGAGAAAAGCGATACCTCCTTTCTATGGTCAGAGTTTGAGAATAATGTTAAGATCTTGAACGACAATATTGGAAATTTCATTCATAGGACGTTGACATTTATTGAAGACCGATTTGATAGGAAAGTACCTAAAAAGTTAACCAATGATGAGCGGGATATACAATTTATTGATTCGATAGTTGAGACCCAGAAAGAGGTTAGTCTCTTACTTAAAAAGTTTGAATTAAAAAAAGCCCTAAGAGAGATAACTACTTTCGGAAAAGAATGTAATGTCTATCTTAATGATAAGGCTCCATGGCATGTGATTAAGAAAAACAAAGAGGCGGCTGGACATGTTTTCAATTTATGTGCCCAAGCCGTATACGGAATGGCGATCTTGCTTGCCCCTTTTATCCCCAGTACTTCCGAAAGAATTTTAAAATATTTGAATATCTCAAAAGAACCTAATGAACTCCGGTGGGAAGATATTACAGAAAATGCAATACAAGAGGGTCATAAAATTAATAAACCAGAACCGCTTTTTGAAAAATTAGATATCGAGAAAATTCAAGATAAGCTGAAAAAATTGAGGCAAGAAAAGATGAGTAAAAAAAAGAAAGAAAAAGAATATGCTGCTTTCGAAGATTTTCAAAAGCTTGATTTACGGATAGCAATAGTAGAAACGGTAGAAGAAGTCCCTAACGCAGATAAACTATATAAACTCACTGTGAATTTAGGCGATGAAACACGTACTTTAGCCGCGGGTTTGAAACCTTATTATGAACCGAGAGAATTGAAAGGAAAACGAATTGTTATGCTAGCGAATCTTGAGCCAAAAGAGTTAAGGGGAGTCATGAGCGAAGGCATGCTGCTGGCAGCTGTTGAAGGCGATAAAGTTGCCGTTCTCTCTCCTGATAAGGATTTATCTGCAGGAACCAAAATCGAATAGGGTCTCTCTACTTTTTAATTTTTGTTCTTTTTTTTTACAATTTTAAGGAGAATATAGGTTTTAATCTTCCAAGCATTTTACCCAGATCTAATTGAAGTGTTTTTAAAACTACATCGCGCCCTCTATATTGGTATTGAATATCGCTAACATTTCTTATAATCTTTAACCTGTTTGATTTTCTTTTCAATTCACAGACAAAATAACGTTGGTCTTTATATTCTAATACTTCTCTAACCCGTTTAATATCAGGGAATACATACCCTCCGCCATGGGGGAGAATATGGGCATTTTTCAGAAGGTCCAATAGACCCAATTTTTCAGCCCGTTTTCTGAACTTCAAATTATTAATAGTGGAATTGGATAAATTCTTTTTCCCTCTAAATAGATATGCTGCAATATCCGCTCTCAACGCAACAGGGAATATATTTTTCTCAACTACGGGATTATTCAAATCGGTACAATTGGTTCCCAAATACATATTATTGTAATCTGAGAGAAATTGGTGCACTTGGTTACAAATTATTTGATAATCGTACCCGAAAATATTGTTTGCTATCATTTCCCGTTTAACATTTGAAAATTTAATTGCCCGTTGTATAAAATCGAGATAATCTTTTGCGTCTGTATCCGTTAAAATATATTCACTCCCGAATTTAGTCTTTTCTTTAATTGCTCGCTCTCTTAGGGTTTCTGATTTATCAAAATACAGTCCGAGACCATATTTATCATCACGAAATTCTGGAGCTGAACCATGAATCATAAACATATATGGAGGAAAATCCTCATCTGAGAGACATTTTGTTTTAAAACAATTAATAAAGTGGTTACTTATTCCATAATCCCAGTTTATACAAATATCCTTATAATATAAATCCGTATCCTTTATTTTATCAATCTTTTTTATTATTTCATAAGGATCCGGAACTTCTTGAAGCCCTCCTACAAGAATTCCGCAACAGTTTGGCTTTACGCTTAAGAAAATTAGCTTTTCATCCCCATTTCCCCAATTGAGACGCCCTCCATATCCTAAACCCGATCCCCATCTTATTGTATTTCGGGTAACCGTTTCATCGGGAGAGCCAATAAAAGTGGCTTTAGGCTCTAGTCCATACTTCTGTTGGATAATCTGAAACTTGGCGAGCCCGTATTTCATATTAGCTTGACATAATCGAGAGGCGCTATCATCTAAACCCGTTGAGAAAATAAACTGAGAGGCTCTTTCCAATAATTCATTTTTCTTTAATTGACTAAGGTCTTGATTTAATGAAGAAATATCCATATAAGATCACCAAATAAATCAAAAATAAAATATAAATTCATATCGTTTAATATTTGCTGAATGTTCTTTCTTAATATATACAAAATATTAGTATAAAAACCTTATTTATTAATTATGAAAATCAATGCTTTATATACTTTATATATTACATATTCAGATATTATAGAGAGTTAAAACATTAATAGCATAATTTTTATTTATTTTATATAGAAATCATATCATCAATTCAAAACCAATGAGCTCCCCGAATAATATTACTTTGTTTGATACGGTCGGAAAAAGTAGAAAATTTGGAAATTTTTCAGGTTCTATTATTTCCAAATGTAAAGATAAATACAATTCAATTATTTTCTCAGATAATGTAAGGATCTCACAAAGAAAAGGTTTTCAGCTCTCAGAGGGATTACAAGTTGGTTTTAAACTCGATGAAGAATCCAAGAAAAAGGTTGCGTTTTCAAGAAAGAGAGACATTAGATGGGATGATCTAGGGTCTATTCCGTTAGAATATTCCGTAAAAATTCCTGAAGATATCATGGAACAATATGATGAAGGGCAATTTTCGGAATCGTTTCCCTACACTATTAATCTGCTCAATACAGCAGGACTTTTTTACAATGATTATAAATACGGCATAAATCATCTCGATTTTTTCAAGGGAGAGATTCTTAAAAACCCAATTGCATTAATATTTCGGGGAATATGTATCGCAGATCGGCTTGTTGTTGATCATAGAGGTGATCCCGTATTTTATGATTGTTTAATTGTCGGAAGAGATAACGATGATAATATATCTGTTTCTTATGAGCCGTATATTAATGTAGATGATAAAGTGCTCGAATATATTGTTATTTTGGGGATAGAATCTCTTAACGAGTAAAAGTTAATTTTCTGTAACAACTCATGCTTTTTTTAAATTATTTCTTCACATATTGAGATATGAGTCGAAGTAAATCATCAGTTGAGGGTCAACTCCCTTCTTCTAGAGTTTCATATTCACGCTGCATGACATTAATCTATCCAATTACCCTTAAGCGAAAAATGCGTTAAATTTCAGAGACCTATCACAGATTTTAGAGATGAGCATTCCCTTCAGGAATATCGAATTTCTGGATTATGTCAATCATGTCAAGCCGCTCTTCTTTTAGATTGAATATTTTTTTCTATAATTAACAAAATTAAATCGAGAGGGTTTTTCCAGCAAGATGCTTAAATTTTTGAAAAAATTTAAAAGTAAAATATAAATTTCAAAACTCTCTCTTAAGTAATATATGCTCTTGTTCGAAAATAAGAAAGCCAAATTATTGAATGTTTTGAAAATCGGGATTAATCCCTTTAAGCGATTCGTATCAACGGGAGAAATAAAAGAAGAGTTGGATATTGTCTCTTCTCGAAAAGAGCTTTTAGAAAATATGGTCGATACAATTAAGGAAAGCAGAAACTGTGTTCTTCCTCTTATTGGAAGGGTTGGTGCTGGAAAAACGCATACCTACTGGACACTGAAAATGAAACTACCGGATTACCATAGTTTTTATATCTCCTTTGAAAATATTCGGAACAAATTTTACTATAATATCTATTCAGAATATATTGAAAATATCGGCGTAGAAAACTTAAGAGCGATAACTAATGAAATTATACAAAAATACGGAGGTCAGAGTAAGAAGTTTGGATTTTTTAATGTTGTCGATATTGAAAAAGTGCGGGAAAATATGTTCAATGCCTTGAAGAAAAAATTTGATAATAAGGTATCCTTAATCGATGGGATTAATGCAATTACTGCACATCAATTGGATCCCTACAAAAAAATTGAGGCGGAAAATTGGCTTCTTGGAGAATTAATGGACATGAGGGATCTTTCACGATTGGGGTTTTCCAAAGATTTAAAAGATGAAAATAATGCTTATACTATGTTAAAGTTATTAATTGAGCATTCTGAAGAAGAGACATTGTTATTCATTGATAATTTTGAAGCTATTCTCTCAATTTTGGAACCTTCATCCCAACGAAAGTCTCAGATTTATGATCCAAGCTGGTTTTATGATGAAGATAAGGGTCAGTCCGATACGCTTGATTCTGATAATGTATTAGATGTTTTTTTTAATTTACATAAAATAGACGGACTTTCCCTGGTCATTAGTCTGAATTCTCTGGATAAATTTGATGAAATTTTAGAGATTATAGAAAAAAGGAACCGAAGTTTACTAATAACTTTGAAAAACCCCTATTATTTGCCGAACTTCGAAGAGCATGATATCTATGAATTTTATCAACAGAAAATGAATTTATTTTTACGAAATCTCGATTTTTCACCCGCTTTTATTAGATCTCTCCCTCCTTACTATCCAGTCACAAAACAGCTCCTAAAAAATATTTTTTATGAGGCGAACGGCAATCCACGTAAAATTATAAAATTATTAATCCAATTATTTAATGACATCCTTTACGCTGAAGAAGATATCAGTACCGTTCTCAAAAGATTTAAGGAACGGTTAAAGAATTAAATATTTTGTAATAAAATTTTTTCCATTACATCTATTTCATTTATGACTTTTTGTTTCCCCTTTTTTTCCCATTCTGCTTTTTCCACTTTTTTACGGAATGGTTCTAAGTTAATTACCGACTCAAAAAATGTCATCAATAGTGTTCGAATTCCCTTTTTATCAAGGACCTTATAGTTTTGATTTTTATCCAGTAAGGCAAATAATTTATCATTGGTCGGTATATGTTGAGAAAGAACATCGCTAATTTGTTCTGTTTCTTCTTGAGTTGCTTGATTGATTGCATACAAGAAACTCTTAAATAGCTTTGGGGTCAATATATTTAAATAGGTCATTGCCTCAATCGCGGTTTGTCTAATTTCCATATCATTTTCCCGTAGGGCAGATTGTAAAAGTGGACGCCAAATTTTTGAAAGCCCCTCTGCTTCACCGATCTTACATATAGATTTTAAGATTTCTCGTCTAATCCACACGTCTGATTTATAATATGAGTTAAAAAGATAATCCATAAGTTGCTCATCTCCATAACCTTCCTTTATTAATTCTCCGATTAAGAAGACGAGATTGATATTAATTTTTTTTAATTTTTTTTCGGATAAATTTTCAACTAAATATTTAACATAAGAAAGATGCTCTTTTTTAACTTCTTCGGAAAGGTGAATGATAAAATTATTTATATCCGTAGGATCTCTATTTTCTTTAACTTTTTGAAACCATTCTTCATTATTTTCCATAATCCTAATGAGATTCGCTTTGCATTATAAGACATTTAAAATTAATAAATCTTTCAATCAATAAAATGAACTCTAAATTTATAAATATTCTTGATGATTTATCCACTCTATGAGATTTTTATCATTTCATTGTGATTTCTTTGAGTATATTACCACTAAAAAAAGTCGTTCTCCCCTTATTGAGAAGCTAACAGAGGATAATAAATCTGGACGCCTAGAAAATGTACTTGTCTTATTTATCTCCGTTGAAAAGAAAGATGAATCTGATCAGAAGTATCTAAAAAAAGCATTTGAAGAGATACGTAAAATTTCCAAGCAGTTAGCCGTTAAGAATATTGTGGTACTCTCTTTTGCCCATCTTTTTGCTAATTTAAGCTCACCGAAATTTGCATTGAAAGCGTTAAAAAAGTTGGAGCGAGAACTTAAAATGCATGATTATCAAGTATTGAGGCCCCCGTTTGGATGGTTTAATGAATTAGAAATGAAAGCAAAGGGTCATCCCCTTTCCCGAATATCGAGAAAACTCTAAATTTTTATCTAACTCTTTTTTACTTTTTTTCCTACCACTCCTACATATATTGCCGTTTCTTCTTCTCCATCAATTTTTAACAACTTGTTTAATTCATCATCGAAAATGGCACCAATGGTACACGCACCTAAATCTAAACCCTCAGCCACCAAGTAAAAGTTCTGTCCAATATGTCCGCAATCCAAATAGATATAACGGTAGCATCTTTGAAGATATTTCCACCTCGATCGTGAAATCACCGCCGTCCAAATGAAATTAACTGCAGACTTATATGCGATTTGCTGTCCTAAACATCCGTTTGCCATCTGTTTCCGGAAATCCCCTTGTTCTAAAAATTCTAGCGAATGCTCGAGAATATTATAGTGGTAAATTCCGTTTTCTGTATTTTCCACATTATTAATGACCGGATATGTTTCAATAGGATATAATGCGCCCGCACTGGGGACTGTTCGATAGTCGGAATGCTGAGACCTCCTTGTAACGCCAGACATCCCAAACAATAAGACACTTAATTCCATGAGGGTGATGGGATCTTGGCTAAAGTTTCTAACTGAATGCCTGTGAATAATTACTTGCCAGAAATCAGTATTGTTTTGATATTTGGGGGGTGGAAGCTCGATTTTCTTAGATGCGTCTGGATATTGTTTATAAGTATCGGGTTTGTTTACCCAATCTAGTTGATGACGTGGTAAATTATCCCGGGTATATTTGGATTTTTGTTGAAAGGTATATCCGTATTTCTCTTTCTTCATATAGTAAAGATTTGCTTTGGCTTTTTAAAGATTTGTTTAATATAAGATAAACTAAGAGTTAGTGAGTAAAAATTTGAGAGAGAAGAAAGTAATCAAAAAGCGATGTAGAAAATTATTCAATATACTTTAATGGACGCCCTACTCCAATATAGTAGATATTCCGGGGAAGTTCATCGTAATTGAATACATTATGACAATCAATAATAACTTCCAGATCATTGCATTCTTGCAGAAAATCTTTGAATTCTTCGGAGTGAAAAACATCATGATCCGTATGGAGAACCACCATTGGATAACCATTTTTAATAAAGGTGTAATCTTCTTGTACGCGTAACCCAAACATCTCTTCTTCCTTGTAAAATGGGTCATAAACTCCAATGTCAGCTTGATAATGCTTTAAATCTTCTAATATTGGAATCACGGGAGAGATTTGCACATCTTTTACATTTGGTTTGTAACTTATTCCCAATACTGCGATTTTTGTACCTGCTATCGGTTGATTAATCTCGTTTAGCCCCTCAAAGATCAATTCAGTCACATGGGAAGGCTGTCTCTGGTTAATTTCAGTTGCCATTCGGACTAAATTAGGGGTAAATGATACTTTATACCCATCGTTAATTAAATAATAAGGATTACTGGGTAGGCACGGTCCACCAACTCCTGGCCCAGGATAATGCGGGAGAAAATTATACTTCGACTTAGCACCCTTAATGACCTCCATATAATCAATTTTTAATCGTCGCATTAATTGGGAAATCTCATTACTAAATGCAATATTCACAGCCCGAAAAATATTTTCGATTAGTTTTACTGAATTTGCTGTCCGTGGATTGCTTACTTGAATGATCTTTACGTTAAATACCGATTCATAAAAATTGGTGACTATCTCTTTTGCAAATTCATTACTCGCGCCCACGATTCTGGGGATAGACACCAGATTTTCCATGATATTACCAGGATTCGCCCGTTCTGGACAAGAAGCTACCCAGAAGTCTTTGTTAAGGGTTAATCCGGATAGATTTTCTAATTTGGGGATTGCATCAAATTCCACGTAACGAGGTCCTACGGTCGATTCAACGATTATTACTTTCCCCTTTAAGTTCTCTTTTAACTTTCCTAAATCTTTTATTACATCATTAATAATCGAATAATCAGGAATTTTCTGGTCGGTCACGGGGGTTGGAATACATGTGATGACTACATCCGCTTTTGAAACAAATTGCTCAAAATCAGTGGTTGCTTGCAATAACCCATTTTGAGTTACCTTCTTTAAGGCTTCTGGCAAATCTGGTTCATCGAGTACGAAAGGGATGGGAGGGTCTCCACCGCCTTGATTAATCTTTTCCACGAGCTCTTTGTCCACATCCACTCCGTAAGTCTTGTATCCTTTATTTGAAATCATCAGTGCAGTTGGGAGACCTATTCGTCC
The DNA here is from genome assembly GCA_046483985.1 of Promethearchaeia archaeon. Taxonomy (GTDB): domain Archaea; phylum Asgardarchaeota; class Lokiarchaeia; order Sigyniarchaeales; family SOKP01; genus JAWOCD01. Next base: position 18,275 of record JAWOCD010000056.1, on the reverse strand, counting down.
CGTGCCAATTACGGCAACTGTAATCTCTCTTTCTTCTATACGTCGTAACCAATCTTGAAGTTGCTTATCTTTTTCAGACAATCTTATTCACTCAATCAATAGTAATTATTTCTTAACCTTAAAATTACTTTAGAATAGATAAAACGGTAATTCTAAAAAATTTTATTATGAAATATTATTGAAAAAAATGATGCATTACTGAAAAAAATTAAGAATTTGGGCTTTTGCTCTAAAGATTAAAAAGATGGCACAAAAAGTTTTCTTGAACATCCTCCATAACTTATCAGTTTGCATATACCCATCAGACCGTGAGGACGGGAAAAATTTTTTATGTTATGTATTTTTCTCAATTCCAACTGGATAAAGAAAATTAAAAGAGGATATATATGAACGCAATTACAATCGTAGGAACTGGATATGTGGGGTTAGGATACGCTGCTGGATTTACGAAAAAGGGACTGAAAGTGTTTTGTATAGATTTAGATGAAACTATCGTTGAGACCATTAATAAAGGAAAAAGCCCCATTGATGAACCCGGAATGGACGACGCTATTCGATCGGCTGTGGATAAGGATTTACTCACAGCAAGTACCGATATCATGGAAGGATGGGCTGACACCAAATCGATTTTTATTTGCGTGGGCACTTACTGCGACGAGGAGGGAAATATCGATCTATCCCAAGTGCGTAGTGCTGCTCATTCCATCGGTAAGGCACTTCGAGAAGATAGGGAGTATCGAGCCGTGTGCGTTAAATCTACGGTTATTCCAGGTACCACAGATGGAGTTGTCGCCCCAATTTTGGAACAAGAGTCCGGAAAAAAGGTAGGAGCAGACTTTGGATTATGTATGAGCCCGGAGTTTTTACGAGAGGGAAATGCTCTCGAGGATATTCTTAATCCGGATAAAATTGTGGTTGGAGGTGTTGATCAGAAATCGATTAATACCATAGAGAAAAATTATCGCGATTTCGAGATAACCAGAGGACATCCCATTATTGAAACGGATTTACGAACCGCTGAATTGATTAAGTATGCCCAGAATAGTTTCCTTGCAATGAAAGTCTCCTTTATCAATGAAATGGCGAATTTAGCCGAAGAATTCGGGGTGAATGTCGGAGATGTGGCAAAAGCACTAGGAGTTGATAAACGGATTTCCTCTATGTATCTAAGAGCCGGTCCTGGATTTGGGGGAAGCTGTTTTCCTAAGGATGTGCTAGCGTTGCTTTCTGCAGCCAAAAAAGTCGATTATAATGCACAAATGCTAAAAGCCACCTTGAATGTTAATGACCGGCAAAAACGGCATGGCTTAGAATTGGTTGAGTCCATCTCCTCTCTGGAAGGAAAAACCGTAGCCCTACTGGGACTTGCATTTAAACCGAATACCGGAGACACCAGGGAATCGGTTTCCATAACCGTCATTAACGATCTTCTTCGGAAGGAAACCAAGAAGATTTCGGTCTATGATCCATCGGAGTTCGCACGGGAGGAAATCTATGAATTAATTGGCGATAAAATTACGTATGCTACGAGTGCTAAACAATGTTTAGCAAAAGCAGATATTGCCTTAATTCTTACGGGGTGGCAAGAGTTCAAGGAATTAGAACCCTCATTTTTTGTAGAACATATGGCAGAAAATCCGATACTTGTTGACACACGCCGAATTTATGACGAAACGGAATTTCAAAAAGCAGGGGTCACCATTAAGGTCTTGGGCCAATCAAATCGGAAAGACTTTGTTCCCTCCTAATATTCATTTTCATATTCGTTTTGTCGCGAGAAAAAATCTTATTTTAAACGAATCATATATTTATATATGAAATCAGCTGAGTTACAAAAATTATTTGATAGTTGGAATGAGCTCAATGACGAGATTGAGCGGTTTATGGGCCAGTTCAATTTTGAGGAGATTAAAGATATACGGGTCAAACAGAGAAAGGTTGAGGATGGAATCTATGATGCCTTAAAAGCAAATGCTCCCGATGAGATTGCTAAAGTGTTACCAGAGACGTGTGATACTATGGAAATGGGCTATCATACGATGGATAAGAAATTTTATTTTCTTATGGAGCATCCGGATAACTCCCCCGACGATGAGGAAATTCAGTTAATGGCAATCACCATAGATTCCGATAAAAAAGTTGATTTGGATTCCGATTTTAATCGTCCTTAATTTCATTTCTGGATAGATCAAAAAGGGATAAAAGAGCGTGAATCTATTCCGCATTTCACACTCTTCTAAATTGAGATAGTATTTTACGAGGGGGAACTCTGTCAGTTCAATTCCGGGGATATAACTTTAAAAAATAGAAAGTGAATTAAAGGGCTTGTCCTTGTAGGACACTTGCGACATCTTCGTATTCATCCTTTCCTTTGACGGCTTGAAGGACATTAATGTCCTTGTATTCCTTTTTATTAATGATCGCGTTTAATCTTTTGGCATATTCCTCATCGCTTAAATATTCCTTGATTACATGAATCTCATGTAATTCATCAGCCAATTCTTCTTTTATTTGGGATTCTGGTTTTCCTGGCTGTTCGGTGATTTCGATTTCATCTTTTTGAACTGCAAAACACCATTTATCTTTACATTCTCGGCAGCAAAAATAATGAACTTTAATAGGCTGGCAGATATTAGTATGTGTCTTTGCGCCCCTCTTTAAGTTTTTTATTTTCTTGTCACAATATTCGCAATACAATTTTTTGACACTTCAGCAAGCAATTAAATTTAGATCTAAATATATTGTCTTTGTAAATTAAACATTGTCCTTAAACTTTGCTAAATGATAATATCTTGTCTTTGCCCATAAACTCCCAAAATTTAGTATGGAAAAATTTTAAATATCAACTAAAAAAATCTGTTGATAAAATATTAGAACCTTCCCTTATTAATTTTCATACAATATTTTCCTTAAACTAATGTAATCTTCAAACTCGCTTCAATTCGTACATAGTCTTAAGTTGTTTAGTGATTTAAACGCAAAATTCATCTCCGCCCTAAAGGCTGAAGTTTTCTTTTGTTTTTTCTATAAAAGTTCAAATGAAAAAGTTTAAGTAAAAAAAATATATTATTGTTTATAATTTACCGTTAATGACCCGATAAGAAAGTGATATTGAAAAATTTCAATTCCAGCCTCTGTTCGAGAAGGAGCGAGGACCACAAACACACTTGCAAAGAAGCGATATCTTATTGTATACATTCTCATTATGGTCATAAGCGCTCAACCGGCGATTCTCTGGTTTTGGTATTTCTGGCAATCGTTTCCTGGTACCGATAGTTTAATATTTTTTATTTTATTCCCGTTTGCATTTATGATTGGGATGCTTATTCTTATAATAAGTGCCATTTTAGTTGCGAAAGCCTTTTTATTAGTCATCAACGTAATTCATAAACCAAAGGAGGGTGTATTTCTCCGGGATCCAAGCGACAAGGATTATTGCTATTGGAGTCTCCGATCTGTTGTAAAAAAATGGCCAGCTTGGTTAGCACGGCAATTAAACATCCCGATTTTTGAGATCCTTCTGTTTAAACTTCTTGGTATCAGTATTCATAAGTCGAGCGCAGTTCAAGAAGGATGGGTTGACGTTGAATTTGTCGATATGGGAAGAAATGTACGATTAGGACAAGGCAGTCTTATCATGTCAAGCATTTTAATCAAAGATAAGCTCATAATTCAAAAGGTCACCATTCAAGATAACGTGGTTATTGGCGCTCATTCCGTAATTACGCCCGGTACCACCATTTCCGAGCATACCACCTTGGATTCTTTGTCTATGACCCAATTGAATCAAACACTGGAACCGAATGCAATTTACAGCGGGATTCCCGCAAAAAAAGTCCTACGAAATGATCCCATCCAAGATAAATCAAAATTAGAGGAAAAAATCTTTAAAAAAGTCGAAAAAAAAGAAATCGATGAAGAAGAACTGGAAGGACATGACAAAGGGCTGTCAGTACCCTTTCATGTGTATTTGTTCTCCGGGTGGGCAATCATCGGCGGGTCTTTTGTGGTTCCGGGATTCTTATTCATTATGTATGCATTTCTTTTCCTTATCCCGGATTTTCTTAGTACTCCGCTTGTCTTAAGTCGTTTCCTTGACCCGGCCACCTATTTTATTATGTTGACCATCCCGCTTGCATTTATTATTATATATCTTGTTCACCTTGTTTTTGTTGCCTTCTTTACCCGCCTTTTTTACAGATATGCAGACAGGCGGGGACCAGCCCAAGGAGTATTCGACAGAAATCTGGATGAGCATTCTCGAACATTGGATTACTATCACTGGAGATCATTTCTCTTAAAATATCCTGTGTTTGCGTTTATTCGCTCTCCCTTTCCTTGGTTATTGGGTTGGGAGCTACGATTTATTGGTTCAAACGAGGTTGGAAAAGGAACAGTTTTTGAAGAATGTTATATCCATTCGCATATTAATCCTGGAGAAAATTGTTATATGGGGACCTTTTCTCATCTTAGCAATCATTTAGTTGATGGAGTATACGGAGAGGAGAACTTAACATTTTATGGTGCCGAAATTGGAGATGACTGTGTGTTTAATGCATTAATAGGGGGGCTCCCGGGTTTAGAGGTGGGAGATGAAGCAACGTTTCTTCCCATGTCATCAACGATTAAATTTGATAAGTTGGGCGATGGGGGGGTATACGCGGGATTTCCGGCACGAAGATTAAAACCAGAGGAACTTAAAAAATTTACGGGAGGGTTATTGGACGATGAGTAAAACAAGTGAGGCACAGAAAAAAGAGGAGGTAATTCAGAATCTTGAATCTATCGATATTTCCCACCTTCCCATTACGACCAATGCGTTTTCGTGGTCCAACACCGCAGTTATACTCAATATCGTTCTCCATTCGTTTTCTTTACTCATACCTTCGGTCTTTATTTTGACCTTTTTTAATGACGCGTTGAATGCAAACCTTTACCAGAATTGGTGGCGTGCATCAATTATTATCATGGACGTGTTTGCATGGTGGGGGCTTTATCTTTTAACCAGTTTGATATTGGGTAAATTGGTATTAGTTCTGCTTAGTTTAATTCATCAGCCCAAAGAAGGACTTTTCAAGATGGATTTTAGCAATAACGATTATTATTTCTATTGCCTCCGTATAAGTGTGAAAAAATTCATTTTTTGGATATGGAATAATTTCTGTTTTCCTTGGGTGTCAAACTTCGCATTTAAAGTCTGCGGAATGAAGGCAGATTTTAAAAGTACAATGTTTGATGGATGGTCTGATTTAGAGTTTGTAGAATTTGGCGATAATATCATGCTTGGTCAAGGTGGAGTTGTACTCTCCAGTATGATAATTGGCGATTATTTGCTGATAAAAAAGGTTGTTATTGGAGATCATGTGGTCATTGGGGGTAATGCAATTGTAGCCCCGGGTACCGTGATTGGCGAAGGCGCAACGCTCGGAGTTTGGGCATCGACCCATATCGGTCAATATTTGGAACCGAATTGGATATATATTGGTCGCCCCGCTAAAAAGTATAAACATGCCCGAAAAAGCTATGAAGAGAGCAAAAAACAAGCATACAGAAGGATAATAGATGAGGGACGAAGGGAAGAATTTGAGGTTAATCGCATTGTGAAAAAGGGGCAAGTTGAAATCGTTTTGGACAAATTAGATGAGATGTATGAAGAATGGAAAGAAGAACAGATCAAAAAGGCGCGCAAACGAGATCCCGAAGAATAGACCTGATTACATTTCATTTTGATTCTTTTCTTCTAAAATCTAACTTATAGCAAAAAAAATCCCCGACTTCGAATACTTAACCATAAATGGTCGATGTTTAATATGAAACTATTAATCATTAACGCGCATCCAGACGATGCCGAATTTACTTGTGCTTCAACTTGTCAACAAGCTGTAGCATTGGGGTGGGATGTGCATGAAATTCTTATGACCTCTGATGAATATGGCACTTCCCGGGCCGAATTTAAAGGGAAACGCATTAGAAGAATCCGAATGCAAGAAATGCGAGAGGCCGCTAAGGTATACGGCACTAATCCCAATGGTTTAGCAGAAATAAATCTGATTTGGTTGGGTGAGATTGATGGATATCTTCCTTTTCACCGAAATGTTTTTTTCAAATTAAGAAAAAAGATAGTGGATCTTGAACCGGATATTATAATTGGACCTGACAGCTTTTATTCCATGGATCTCCATCCCGATCATAAGCATACTGGCTGGTTAGTATATCTTGCCGTAAAATCTCTTCCACCTTCCAAAAGACCAACACTCCTATTATATCATTCTTTTAATCCGGATTTTTTTGTAAAGGTTACGGATATCTCTATTCAAATGAAAGCATGGTCCCAACATAAATCCCAAACCACCCCCTTTTTGAATAAACTATTGGTACCACTGAGAAAGATTTTTTATACCTTTCGCCGAATTAAAACGGGGACACACCTTGCTGAAGGATTTAGAAAAGCGACCTTTCATGAAAATGAAAATAGATTATTGTCTCCTTGGCAGAGGATCTTGTATTATCTTTTTGCAAGTCGGATGGCAGGATTTCCACGGGAATATTATCGTCCTACCCCTCAAGAATTGGGATTATTATAACAGTCAGAAAAAATCTGGATTTATCGGGACCCTACACAACTTGACAAAATTGATTAAAAAATTTGTATTTATTTAAAGTATAAAAAACAATATTTATATAAGATTATGCAAAAAATTGAAAGGTTATGCGTCACAGGGAGCAAATCCATTTCAGATAAACAATTTGTATATGATTGCTTAGATCGGGTTTATCATAAATACAAATTTAAGAAAATCATTGTGGGCGATTCTAAGGGCGTAGATGAGGTTGCAAAGCAGTATGCGAAGGATCATGATTTAGATCTGAGAACTTTTAAGGCAGATTGGCATGTGTATGGACAGAAGGCGGGAGAGATCCGCAATACCAAAATGGTAGAAGTGTTGGAAGTCGATGATAAGGGGATTGCAATATGGGATGGAAATTCACAAGATGCTGTGGACTGCATTAATAAATTGAAAAAAGAAAATAAACTTCTTTATGTATTTCGTTATGATCGAAAGCATGATTATGAATTTACTGAATAAACTTCTTTCTTTTTAACTTTATTCTTTTTTTCCTTATTGTCTCCTAAGCAGCAATTATAATTTATAAAACAAAACTATATTTTGAAATCGATTTTATTGATATTAATTTAATTTAGAATCTTTTGTGTAAAAGAAAAATGATATTTGAACGCGTGAGATCCGAAGGTCTTGCTCATATTTCGTATTTCATTGCCTCAAAAAGTGAAGCGTGTGTCATAGATCCCCGTAGAGATATTGGCAAATATATTGAATTGGCTTATGAAGCTGACGCTACCATTAAATATATTTTCGAAACCCATCGAAATGAGGATTATGTTATAGGTTCTCTCGAACTTGCTCAAGATGGACACGCTGAAATTTTCCATGGACCTAATCTAGATTTTGCGTATGGAAATACTTTACAAACTGGTCAAGATTTTCAGATCGGAAGTCTAAAGATTGAGTGGCTCTATACTCCCGGACATACCGATGAAAGTGTATCCTACGTCCTTTATGATTTAGGAAGCGGGGATGAGCCTATTATGGTCTTTACTGGTGATGCGCTCTTTATTGGCGATGTGGGAAGAACGGATATGTATGGTCGTGAAGAGGATCGGAGGATGGCGGAAAACCTTTATGAAAGTCTTTTCGAGAAGATTCTTCCCTTAGGAGATCAAGTAATCGTATGTCCAGCCCATGGGTTTGGATCCGTATGCGGAGGAAAGATCAGCGACCGAGAACAAAGTTCTATTGGAATCGAAAAAAAGCAGAATCCCGCATTACAGCTCACTGACAAGGAGGAATTTATTCAATACAAGATCAATGAGCACCACTTTATGGCACCCTACTTCAATATGATGGAAAAATATAATAAAGAAGGGCCTCCGCTTTTAAAGACTCGTCCGAAACCAAAACCAATGTCACCGAAAGAATTTCAAGCAGAAATGGATAAAGGGGCATTTTGTGTAGATACACGTGATCCAGCAGATTTTGGGGGCGCACATATCACTAGTTCGTATAACATTATACTAGACGGACTTCCTTTATTCAGTGGATGGGTTTTGACCTATGATAAACCTATTCTGTTAATTGTAAAGAACTACGGAGACCTCGAGAAAGCGATAAGACATTTGAACCGCCTAGGCTATGATAATATAGTGGGATATCTGACAGGGGGGATAATGGGCTGGTATAGCCATAATTTCCCTACGAACTCTATACCTCTCTTAACTGCCAGAGAACTTAAACAAAAGATCGATAAAAATGAGGATATCTTCCTATTAGATGTCAGGAGCCAAGAAGAATGGGAAAGTGGTCACATCGAATCGGCGCATCATATCTACATAGGTAAACTAAAGAGTAACTTAGAACATATACCCAAGGAAAAGACTATCGTCACTATATGCGGAAATGGAAATCGAGCTAGCCTCGCCGCGAGCTTATTGAGAAAAGAAAAATATACGGATGTAATGAATGTTTTAGGTTCCATGAAAGCGTGGAATAGTGGAGGATATCCAACTGTGAAAAATTAACTTGCTTCTAATTAAACCTTTCTTTTTTATTTTTGTTCTAAAAATGAGTGAGTAAATTTTGCATTTTCAGAATGGAGGTTTATCTCCTTGCAATCGCTAATATATGAATTCCCTCTAAAAGGAAACTCACGATTTTTTGCTATTTGCTTCCTGAGATCCCGATAAAATTCATTGCGCTGGATCCTTCTTGAGAGTTTCCATCCTCTCCACGAATAACATCGTTCGGAATCCGGAATGGTTCTTACAATGTTAGATCCTAATTTCTCCATACCTTCTCAACACCTTAAAATTATAAACTCCACTAATAAAAAAAGAAAAAATCTATAAAAATAACTGTGAAAATTTGAATTGTTATTATCAACCGCACAAAAAAATTTTCTTTAAAAATGAAAATTTAAATAATACCAATAAAAAAATATGGATATCCTTAATTTTAAGACTTTTGGGCTTCTTCTTCCTCTCTTTGCCTTTTTAATTCTTCGTGTTTTTCTTGATGCAGTTCACTCACCTTTTCTTGTACCTCGTTCAAATATTCGCCTTTTAAGGGATAGAAGAATAAAATAATGACTCCGATTATCATTGCAATACCTGGAATCAAACCAATAATCATCTTTATTGTAAAAAGCGCACTTCCAGGTTGGTCTAAAATAATTTCGGTGGAGCCTTTTGGAGGGGTTAAAAATCCCGATAGCTCGAGCAATAACGGACTTAACCAGAGAGCTAAAGATTGGGCGGGTTTAGTTATCATTGCATTAACTCCAAAAAAGGCAGCTTCTCGCCGGACCCCGGACTCAAGTTCGTCTTCGTCGGCTACTTGGGCAAACATAACATTTGTTAAGACTAAAGGACCAGAAAGACCAATGCCCGCGAAAATGAGTAATCCATATATGAGCCTTTGAGGAATAAATGGTAATATTATTAATGCAATTCCCCCTAATCCGAGTAATATTTGATTGGCTTTTACAACCCCGATTTTTCCAGCAAACGTATTCGTAAACAATACACCGACTATTAATCCCAGAAAGAGAAAAACCAATAACATGATAGTTGACACTTGCATTACATAGTCAGCCAAATAGTACATCGCGCCCAGTAGAATGGCTTGGACAAAGATGGAAAGAAAGTTAGCAACGGTAAGAGTTATAAATGATTTATTCTGGAACGTATATTTTAAGGAATCCACTAAGCCTAACGGCTCATCCACTTGAGTGAATTCTGGTCGTTCCTTAAAATGATAACTGGTCACCAATACACATATTGTTCCTGCTATACCGATTGCAACCATTCCGATATAGAGGGGGGTAAGTGAGGTCTGACCAGTCTTGGGGCGGAGCAAATCGGGAATTAAAAATCCCAACATTGTTGCTACTAATTGGAATAACGAGGCAGAAGTCTGAAATTGCCCACGGACATGATCATCTTCGGTTAACTCGGGGAGCAAGGCGCTATAAACTAGCGCGATTATTGTATAGGCGGTGTCATATAACAACATCGTGATGAGCATCCACCAGAAGATTCCAATATCAGGTAATCCTTGAGGGACAAGCCAGATGAGGATGAAAAAGAGTCCCAAAAAGGGGGCGGTGAATCGCATATAAGGAATTCTTCTTCCCTTTTCTGACCGTGTCCTATCCGAAAGAAACCCAAAAATGGGATCATTTAAGGCGTTCCATATGGCGTATAACCACGCGGCAACACCAATCCATGAAGCAGATAATCCTAAGTACACTTGAAAAAAGTATTGCAATGTGGCACCATACACTCCAGAAATTAAGGAGGTGCCAAATGCGGCAATACCCCAAATTGTCTTATCCTTGGCTGAATAAGAAGGCTTAAAACTTTTTTTCATTTCAGTCATATGTGTTTAATTTTATTTGCTAATTTTTAACGATCTGCGAATTGTGTTAATAAAATATTAGAAATCACACTTATTAATTTTCATGTAATAATTTCCTTAAACTAATATAATCATCAAGTTGATCAATAATATACAATAAGAGAAAGAACTAGTTCCATGAACTAAAAACTAAACTCGTTTCAATCTGTACATTCTCAATCGCCCGAACATGGGTGCGCCCGAAATTGTAATTCCGTGCCATAATGCCGAAGGATAATTCCACCTTAGAACATATGCGGGACTTTTTTTTGGCGCTCCAGTGCTCTTTCGGTTGTTTTCCGCTATCTTTCTTTTGAATGAAAACGCCGTTTTTTCCCGTAAAATTCGAGCCACCGCTTATCATTTCCGCAAAATAGGTATTATGCCCCTAGATCTTTTCTACTTGGGGAAGCTAATCTCGCTTGCTCAAAGATTTCCTTTTCTTTCCTTTTTTTTCATTATCGATCAAAGTTTGAGCCAAACTTTTGAAAACGGTGTCCACGTTCAACCCCGTCTTGGCGGATGTCTTAATATAATCCAACATATTTAGTTGTTTCCTTTTTAAATTTGCATAATAATCCTTAACGATGGAATAAGCCTCTAAATCGCACTTAGTAGCGACTAGGATTATGGGTAAGGATTTATTTTTGTGCCGGAAAAGTTGCGTCCATTTCTTGATATTTACGAAAGAACTCATAGATGTGGTATCAAACAAAACCACTCCGCCATTGGCTCCTGGAACGTAATTAGACATCAAGAATCGGAATCTTTGCTGTCCACCTAAATCCCAGAGTTGTAATTGACACTTTGTGGATTCTAATTCAACTTCTTTAACGCGAACCTCTACTCCAACGGTCATGGTGGTATCATTCTTGAATATACCATCCACATACCGATATAGGAGAGTAGTTTTCCCAACTGCTGCATCTCCTCCGATGAGTATTTTAAACAACCTTTGTTCCTTCATTTATGTAAGCCATACCCATTATTTTCGTTTTTTTTCATTAGTTTCAAGAACTGATCAGTTATTCTCGGGAAAATAAATGATCAAGATTATGATTTCCTTAATTACCTTTACTTATTCTTAATAATATCATTCTTCCAATTTAGTTTTTAAGGTTTTAAACTATTTAAGCAGAGACGCCATGTAATAATTTATACAATTGGTCTTCCCCCCTTCACTAAAACCTAAGAAACAGAAAGGAAATAGCGAAGTATGAATAAACTCACTTAAATTTACGTGAAATTCGTTCATTTTCCGTACCGAAGAATGGATAAAGGATGAATATCTCGTGTGTCTTCTTGTCCTATTCTTGGAATGTACTGGTTTTCTTAAAATTGGGTTGGCTATTGATACTTATGTTTTTGAAATGAATAATTGCCTTGAGTATTAAAATAAATTTATGGAATTTAAGGAATAGTTTCAATAGTCATATTGATTGATATTTATTCAATAAAATTTGCAATTGGTTTCTTCATTGGTTAGTCGATTCATGCAATTACAATCTCTACCGATTCACTAATCAACTTTAAAAAAAAGATAATAAAGAAATTAGTTTTTGCCACTAGTATATTAGTTTCTAATACGATTTTTTGCTCCTATGAGATATTTAGTGAATTTAATTCGAGATGGACATACATAAGAACATAATCCACAATTTATACAATCTTCCACATGAAGATTTTTCAATCTTTTTCTCTTGCCTTTTTTTTCAGCTTCCATTATCAGCTGAGGATAGATATAAACCGGGCACACCGTATTACAGTAACCACACCGTATACATGGGAGAGAATCCTTATAAGGGTCGGGTTCTCGATGGGTAAACGCTGTGACTCCCGATGTTGCCTTCAAGACGGGAGAAGACGAATTATCAATTCCAGGACCCATCATTATGGATCCTAATGTAATCCGATCAAAATCACTGGGAGAAAGTCCTACGTGGTTGAGTATATGACCAACAGGAGTACCCATCCTTACCCATAAATTCTTTCCGCCAGTTTTCTTTGAATAAAAGGTGAGACCTCGAGAAACAAGGGGTTCTCCCTTATGGATAGCTCTTGCAACCGCATAGGCAGTAGACACATTGTGGACAATTACTCCAACATCATGGGGGTATTTACCGGATGGTACTTCTTTACCTAAAACTTCCTTCACCAGTAGCCGTTCGCTTCCAATGGAATAACATGGTCGTACTCTTTTCATAGATATACCATTCTCCATTAACATTGAACCGAATTTTGGCGTTTCTCCTTCTCGTGTCCTAGTAGCGAAGGTAATATCCTCAACATCAAGCATCTTACCCATTAATTTAATGCCGTTCACAATTTCTTCTGGTTTTTCGGTCATAAGCCTGAAATCGCAAGCAATATTAGGATCACTTTCTTTGGCATTAATAATAAGATGGGAAACTTTTTTATCCATAGACAACTTTAGATGCGTTGGAAAGGCGGCTCCGCCCAACCCCACAATCCCGGCTTCTTTTACTCTATTTAAGAGCTCATTTCTCGTAGATTCCTTAGGATCCAAGGGTTCTAAGGGCGCTTCTTCATTCTCACTTGTCGTTTTAATAATGACGGCACTTTCTTTTTTTCCAGACAGTGGATGCTTCATCTCTGTTATGTCCATTACTTTACCATTTACAGGACTATGGACGGGAACAAACATTCCCTCTTTCTCAGAGATTCCTCCGATTTTTTGCCCGAATGTGACGGATTGACCTTGTTTAACAAGAGGCTTGGTTTCACGACCAATATGATGTCTGAGAAAAACTATCATCTCATTGGCGGGCGGTACTTTTTGGAATGGTTCATCAATGGCTTCCATTTTCATGCTGATATCCACTTCAAACCCTCCATTTTCCTTGAAATGATGAATATGTTCCTCATTAGGTCCCATATTTATGCACCTCCATTTGATTCCCTATGCCCATAGGGTGTTTTAATACCAATCTTGTCAAGAAAAGGGGTGGCTATATTTAAAATTACCAAGGCGATTATTGAACCTCCAAGGACATTGAAAAGTTGGAGGATAAATGTTAATATCGCAAGAAGAACCCCAAAGATGTATTGTGATTTCTCTGGCATAGGAGTAGATTGTGGCTCTGTTGCCATAAAAAAGACCAAAAAGATAACGCTTCCGGTGAAAACATGGAAAGCTAATCTCAATATAGGATCACCGCCTAAAATCAAGCCCCAACCTACTGCCAATAATGACATAGTTCCTAACGTTGCGCCTATGATCCGCCACTTATATTTAAGCCAATAAGTTGCAAATAACCCAACACCAAGTACTAAAAGCCCACATGCCCCTCCAATCCAACCATGAGTTTGCCAAAATAGTAGGCTCTCTGTAGCAGAGAGTTCCAATTCAGTAAATAGTAATGTTTCACCTTGAAATATCCACATTGCACCCTTAAATCCTTGGGGACTTGAAAGGGTTAATTCCAAGTGATGAGGATGGAAAATCAATCCTGTACTTAAGGGATCCTCAAATAAAACAAACACAGATAATAGGACGAGCAAAATAACTTTTGAAGCAGCTGCGGGATTCAGATATTTCCTTGTAAAGAATTTACTTTGACCATATTTGAAAACAAAAACCATGAGAATTGCCACAGCGGCTGTGACCTCATAAGGAGCTGCTATTGGCATAGCAAGACCTAGGACCATACCCGCCACCATATGAGATGCGGGAGATTTATAAGTGACCGGTAGATCCTTCCACTTTTGATAAGAAAAGATAATATTATGGACTATAAGCACCGTTCCCAAGGCAATAAGTATATGAATTAACGCAGTTAATCCCATTATTATCACCGAGGCAAAACCGATTATGCACAACAATAAGAACGTCCTTAACATTAGATCGTTCTTTGTAAATCCAATATGTAGATTTGGTGGGTCAACTTTATTATATTCCACAGTGTATTTTTTTTCATTCATTTTTATCTCTTTTTAGTATTATTCTTGAAACTTTAAATTTCTGAATTTCTTAAAAAATCTTTGTTTATTAATTATTAATTTTTACCATAAATTCTGCAGAAGTATTCCTTCGACCATCAATCAATTGAATGAATGAAAAATTGCGAAGAACTTGTATCTCATCTTTGGATGATCTGATCACCGCTAATTAGAAGGATCTTAAGATCAAGAGCCCCGATACCGCTTTTCCTAGGGGCCTTCTTGCCGCTTAGGTATTTTTCCTCCCACTTCTTTTAACCATTCTCTCATGGATGTTCGATGTTCCTTCGCCTTTTCGGGTAATTTATCCGCCAAATTTATTGACTCAGATTCATCTTGTTCTAAATTATATAATTCACTTATTCCCTCATTGAAAAACCAAATATACTTGTATTTATCTTTCCGATTTGCAGCAGAAGAACGTCCGCCAAGAAAATGGCGTCTCTTCAGAGGATAGTGCCATGAGAGCAATCTTCCCGAAAAGCTGCTCGTATCCCTCTCCCCTTTGAGGAGAGGGAGAAGTGATGTTCCATCTAGTTCATAGTCCTCGGGGATGTCATAACCAATTATATCTGCAAAAGTCGGATAAAAATCAAGGTTTATCGTAGGTATATCCGTGGTGACATTGGAGTTCATGATTTTAGGATAAGAGATAATTTGGGGAACTCGCAACCCTCCTTCATATGTAAACGACTTCCCTGCGCTTAGATGGGCATTCTGAGTCACCCACGGATCGCCCCCATTATCGCTGGTAAAAACTATCATTGTAGTCTCATAGAGGTCTAATTCTTTAAGGATTTCAACGATCTCGCCCACCCCATCATCTATTGATTTAATCATAGCCGCCAATACCGGATTGTTTTCTTCTGTCCATTTCTTCTTATTCTTTGCAAAACTTCTTATTTTCAATGGATTCAAGAGATCAATGAGCGTTATGAAGAACTTGAGATATTTTCTCGTTCTTTTCGTCTTTTTCTTTTTTTCCTTCTCTTTTTCATCCTTTTTTGTCTTTTTTTCAAGGGTCTCACGTTTTTTGGAGAAATACTCGATATCCTCTTTTTTAGCGTCAAGGGTGGTATGGACGGCATAATGGCTGAGATAAAGAAAAAAGGGCTCATCTTTATGTCTTTTTATATATTCTACTGCTTCGTAATTCATGCGGTCGACAAGATACTCATTTTTACCAAGCTTTGGCTTGATTGTTGGATCTACTTTCTTATATGGATGAAAATAACTCCCACTCCCGATCCCCCTCTGCTCTGAAAGGAGTACCTCATCAAATCCATAGTTGGAGGGACCGTATTTAACTCCATCTTTATCATAACCCGATAAATGCCACTTTCCGATAATTCCGGTGGCATAACCACACTTTCTGAACATTTGGGCCATGGTGATGAGTTGAGTATCCATCCGAAAATTAGTATCTTCTGGCAATTCATTATCAGCAAAATCGTGAGGTCCCGAGTTGAGAGGGAGAAACCAATCACTCCAAGGACGTAGGTAGTCGGTAATTCCATTCCGTGGAGGGGCTTGTCCAGTTAATAACCCAGCTCTGGAGGGACTACATACTGTTGCGCTTGCATAAGCTTGTGTGAAACACACCCCTGATTCAGCGAGATTATCTATATTGGGGGTTTCATTAAAGGAATTCCCATAACATCCCGGCTCAGCCCATCCAAGATCATCTACCAAGATAAATATTATATTAGGTTTTTTCATGAGAAGCAACCTTCAATCTATACTGTTAAAAACGACTTTTAATTTATAATGTTAAGCAATTATAGTTAACCTCATAGCCAAAATAGACCGAAATAAAATTTTTCATTTTTAAAATAAGACTATATAAGTTATAAAGGATACTCTTATGTATTTCCAGAAATAATGTAAGGATATGGAAAATTCAATGATTAAGATTGTTATTCTTTCCCGAGATCCCATTAGTAGATTTAATTTTCATAAGATTTCTGAGATAGATCCAGATATTAAGGTCTTTGGTAATTCGCGGGGAGATTCGGGAGAACGATTAATCCTCTCACAAAAACCACAGTTAATTGTAATGAGCCCTTTTCTGCCGGGGAAAGGAGGAATTCAATTATGCAAGCAGTTGCGAAAAATGGCTCGGTTTACCTCTACCCGAATCATCGGTTTGAGAAAATATAGAGGGGAAGAGCGTTTAGGTAAAATTCCCCAAGCTGGTTTTGATTCTTTTCTTACCACCCCTGTCCGAAAAGAAAAAATTTATGATTTGTTACAACTGCATTTTAATTACAATAGAGTCCCTGATTCCCTTCCCAGCTTTATATAATTAATTAACTTTAATCCGCTAATATAAATGGGGAAAATATTAATGAAAATCAAAAAAATAGTTCTAATTCTATTGATAATAATTAACGCATTATGGTATTTGCTTGTATTACCTATAATCTCTTTTGGACATATCTCTGTCCCATACTCTATTGAATTGATGGGGATAATTGGTTTCCTTGTTTTTACTTTACCATTAATACTTTTGATTATCATTCCCATTATACTCAAATTGGAAAAAAGAAGAAGGAGTATAGAACAAATTTAACTAATAGGGAAAAATTGTAATAAAACATTATAAAATGATTGTATTTATAGGACGTGACGGCTTATCAACTTGAGCGGCACGACGTATCACTCTATTGATCCTAATTTTTTTCTAATACTCTGATTTTGAAAACTCAAGAACTTTAGAGAACTTAAACTAATATATAATTTAAAAAAGATATGTTTATATTTTCAATTATATCTGTATTATTATTAAAATATGAGAATTCAATTAGTAAAAGTTAAAAGGATCTGTTTTGTCACGATATTTTTAGTGGCTTTCGTCCTTTCCGCCCTCCTTTTTTCCGTCACGTTCATGAGCGAGTCAAATTCGGGCTCATTGGACAATACTGATGCCATTACACATAATGAAAATTCGGAGGAGTTGCGGAATTCTCTCTCCGTTGGAAACACTTCTTTTGGTGATGTGGGAAATGAGCAAAATGCACAACTCACACATCTTCGAAACGAAGCATTTGAAAATAATCATACAGATAATGGAGATCTTATGTTGTCGAACTTGAAATCTGGCTGGAATATGTCAAACTTTGGATTAAATTTTACTGAGTTATCCGCCCAAAAAACATACGTAGATTTTCAAACAAGAGTGGATGGAGGGGATTCTTTTAAAGAAACCGATGTCTCTTATGCCACATCATTTCAAATCCCAAATACTTGCAAACTTAGAAACATTTCGATGTTTATACAATATTGGGGGTCGGAAAACGTACAACACAACCAAAGTTTCTCAATATCGATATTTAATGCCACCGCTAATTCGGGATCTTTAAGACCAGATGCTTCCCTAAACCAACCTTCCGATGATACCCTTATTGATTTATCAGGTCAAGGAAGGACCTCAATTATAAAATGGTACCAGGCAAATTTTTCAAATAGAATTTTAGACATTTCAAAAACGAAGAACCGAACATTTTTTGCTGTTTTTAAAACACTTATGTATAATATGCCGAATCCGCAAGACTCATCTTTCTTTTCTGCTAACAAACATCCCGATGATCCCTATGATTCAACTTTATATGAGAAATCAGGAACAGGACAATGGTCAAAAATGGAAGAGAAAAGCGGATGTTTAAAGGTCAACCTTGCCCCAATTTCATCGAATCCGAATCCGGAACAAGTAAATCTTACGGTTTTTGATCAAAAAGTACCCGAATCCGGCTTTTTTGAATATGATCAGCTCATTTCCCCTACAAATGATCGATATAATATCCCAGTTTCATCATTGTGGTTTTCAGATATCACCTATAA
>JAWOCD010000070.1:0-4933 GCA_046483985.1 Promethearchaeia archaeon | reverse complement strand
GACGTATCGTATCGGAATCAAACTATCTTCTGCATCCCCCGCGAGTAACACCCATTCGATATCCTCCGTTTCATAGTAATCTTTAATCATATTCCGAATTTTTTCGGCTTTATCTTCCCCGGAATATTTGGAAAAATCATCATTATCTAAAATCTTAGTCTTAACGCCTTTCTCATTTTTCCACTCCTTTAACGGTTCTACGGCATCCGAAAATGTTTGATTTGGGGTAATAATCAGCATATTAATTTTTGGTTCGTACCACTCCTCGTTCAAGGTGGTATAATTAATCGGGGGCAAGCCTGATAAGTCCAAATCTTCAAGGAAATCCTCATTACTGGGCGATAAGTCTGATTGCATATTCTGGTTCCCAGAAATGGGCTGATTTCCCACTATCATCCATGAGAGGGGGATGATTACACTCACGATCAACCCTACACACAAGAACACTTTGCCGATATGTCTAACCATATCTCTTCAAAATGAATAAATAAATCCTACATATATTTATTTATAGAATATATTTTTAGATTAATAATTTAATTATTATATTACACAAACAAGATTCATCTTAATTATATATTTTAAAGATTCATCATGGTAAAGCGATATAATTATTGTCCCCATTGTCAGAGGAAAATTAATTTTTTTATAAATAAGAAGGATATTGATGCAGCCCGCTACCCAGCACCAGTATATATCGAGCATGACGATCCGGAATGCGGTGAAACCTCTACATTCTATGTGGATAGTCTCCTTCGCGTATCTTATAAAGAATTGGAAAAAAAACCGGGAGCTATTAAAACCATCAAAGCCCAAACACGTTGAATGAGATATGCAGCGATACTGACCGAAAATTTTCTAAACATAATCTAATGAAAATTTTTCCAAAAGTTTTGTCAAAATCGGAGAGATTTTTACGATCTATTGATGGGAAACAAGAGCTAAAGAGATTGGTAAAAAGATATTCTCTAACCGAATTATCAGATCGTTTTAAGAGGGGTAGAAATACTATCAGACGACTATGTAGAAAATTAGGTCAAAAAAAGGGAAAATATTTTAATCACTAGAAAACTCTGGACGTTTTCTGAATACAGAGTTTAGAGTTTTTATTCATTAAATTTTTTAATTTTTAAATCTTATAATTATTTATGGAAAAAAGATTAGAGGATATTAGTGGTATCGGTAAAGCAACCGCCCAGAGAATGAGAAGCGCTGGAATTGATACTATTGAAAAGCTTGCGAATACACCAATAAAGGAATTATTAACAGTGAAAGGAATTGGGGAAGCAACCGCGAAAAAATATATTAAGAGAGCAAAAGGAATTGTTGAAAAGAAACCCACAGAAGAAAAGAAGGAAGAGATCCCAAAAATTAAGAAAGAAACAGGAGAAAAAAAGGAGAAAAAGGATATTAAAAAAAAGAAAAAACCCTCAGAAGAACCAAACATTAAACAATTATTGAAGAAGCAAGCGGAATGCAATATTGGACTCGTTGGCCATGTAGATCATGGAAAATCAGATTACTATTTCAGTAATCTTCCATAAAGACTACATTGGTCAAGGCACTCACGGGCGATTGGACTGATAGACACTCAAAGGAGCAAAAACGGGGAATTTCAATAAAATTAGGATACTCTAACGCAAGTATTCTTTATTGTCCTTCATGCGATGAATATTTTACTCGTTATTTATGTGAAGAAGCACGTAAGAAAGGAGAACCGCGGTATAAGTGTCCCGAGTGCAAAGGTGATATAGAATTCATGAGAAATATTTCTTTTGTGGATGCACCCGGTCATGAAATCTTAATGGCGACCATGCTGAGCGGTGCTTCTTTAATGGATGGGGCTTGCTTATTAATTGCTGCTGATGAAGAATGTCCTCAACCGCAGACCCGGGAACACTTGGCGGCTTTAAATATTGCCGGAATCGAAAGAATTATCATTATTCAGAATAAGATAGATTCCGTTTCAAGAGAACGCGCTTTGGAGAACTATGACGAGATACAAGAATTCATTAAGGGTACAGTTGCAGAAGATGCCCCAATAATTCCGACTTCTGCAGTATTTGGGGTAAATATAAAGTCGGTCTTGAGAGCTTTTGAAGAAGTTATCCCCACTCCAGAACTGGACGAAGAAGAAGAGTTTCAATTTCTTATCGCCCGCTCATTTGATATTAATAAGCCGGGAACCGACATAGATAATTTGCATGGCGGAGTTATTGGCGGGTCCGTTTTGAAGGGGAAGGTAAATATTGGAGATATTATTGAAATCAGACCGGGTCTTAATATTGATAGTATGTGGAAACCAATTACCACCGAGGTGGTAAGTATTAGTCAAGGGAATAAATTCCTCGACTCGGCAAGACCAGGTGGATTGGTTGGCTTAGGAACAAAGCTGGATCCTACGCTTACAAAAGGCGACTCTTTAATTGGCCATTTAGTTGGTCTAAAGAATAAGCTGCCAGAAGTCCTTGAGGAAGTAGAATTGGAAGTTGATCTGTTAGATAGGGTCATCGGCTCTGAGAATCTCATAAAAGTACATGAGCTGAAGCATAACGAAAAGCTCCTTATGGTGGTCGGAACGCAAAAAACAGCCGGAATCGTTAAAAAAATTTATAAAGATACCTATTTGATTAAATTAAATCCTCCGATTTGTCCCCCCGAGAATTTCATATTTGCAATATCCCGTATCATTAATCGACGATATCGGTTAATCGGTTACGGAAAAGAAGTAAGAAAAAATACCTAACTAACTTGTTTTTCTAAAATTATTTTAAGCATTTCCTGAATTGAAAGTAATAAGTTAAGAATAGGACAAAAAAATCTCTCTGATTTTGCCTTTAATGAGGGATATGTTGGTGTTATATTGACTAAACGCTTTTTTCATTACCTTTATCACTTCTTTATCAAGATCTGATTTTTGAGAATGTGTAAAATCCAGCATAGTCTCATATAATATGATATGATCTTCGACCTTTGCGAGGAAATGAAGGATAATCTCCACTTTTACTTGATTTGCAATATCTTTTCCCTTAGTTTCTTTGAATTCGTAGAAGATTTCGTCGGTAATCCGTTTATCTAAAAATTCTACAAAATCTTCAATGTCATCAATGAAAATTACAATCATTTATCGTTCTTTCTCTTTATTTTTTTTATAAAGTACGAATCCTAGTAGAAATAAGGAAAGACTGACTATCCCAAATATCATACCTAATACCGGAAAGTGGGGGACATTTGTTCTGACATAACTGATCTCATTTTCTGGTGAAATAGTTGCCTCGTGGATAACATTATTATCGCGAATTACCTTGAGCGTATAGTTTCCATTTGGAACATGGTCAATAATTACTTCACCTTCACCATCAGTAAGCTTTTTGGGTAAAGGCTGTGTGCGATCTTTCGAAATATACGTTCCGAATTCTTGTCCGTTGTAATATAGTTTTATTTCCGCGTTTGCTAACGGCATGAAACTATTATCTGTAATAATGATTCTGAGATTTTTTGTAGGCCGATACCTGATTAATGATGGACAAGTCTCACCCCGAATTAGATAAGGTAATATTAATTTAAGCCCTTTCTGTTTTGTCGTATTTTCAGTAAAGATCAAACTATTTTGCATCTCTTCCTCCACCACAGTAATATTTGCCCTATAGTAAGAAATTGATCTGCCAAATTGGGTGGAATTTTTAGTTACTTGATCATAATTAATCGATTCATCATAAGCGATGAGATTTTTTACAAAGATTTGCTTTGGCCCAGAAATTATTGAAGGGAAGAAGATCCGTTCTCTCACATTCTTAGAACTCACTAATCTATCAATCGCCCATGAATTCTTAATGGCAGATTGGAATTCTACGCCGAATTCAGCATTAAAATTGACCTCAACCTGGCTGTTACTCGCATTAAGCACCATTTGAAGGGAATGGTCTGGATTCTCTACATCCTCCTCATCTTGACCCTCCCCGTTCACCTGAATTGCAGTGTAATTTAATAAAGCCATATCTGGGAGGTTTAATGTCGCATTTATATCTAAATTATCTGCTGGAATTTGTTCAAGTTTGCTTCCATTCTTTTTTTGACCTAATATCGTAAACTCATAATTAAAATCTGGTTGTACTGTATTATTTTTGGAGTCTAATTCTAAAGATTCTGATTGTTCTTGAGCGAGTTTCCATTCATTCACATCTATAGTGTATTCCCATATCATATGTAGGGTGAAATTTCCCGTCTCATCTCCGTCGAAATATTTATCATAGCTAAATTTCATGAAATTATAATCATCGATACTGTAATTTCCCTCATTTAAAGGCTCACTTGATTCCGTTTGATTTTCCCTTATATGTAATTCTTTGAAAGTACACGGAGTTAATCGAGGCGTATAAATCATATATCCCTCTACCTCATATGACTGGGATTGATTAAATTGAACGCTTATGGATTCATTAATCTCGATAGTTATTTTCTCCTTATCCTTTATTGATTCATTCAAGTTTTGTACTAAAGCGGGCTGCACATTTTGGTAAAACTCGGTGGTTTTATAACTAATATTGAGGGCAGGGTTTCCAACCTCGTCTCCAGTAGACCAATCTGAACCAGTTAAATCATCAAATAATTCATTATAGCCAATATTGCTTATAAAAGAAAAGCCATCTTCTTCGAAGTCAATATCGGTTACGCTGATATTCCCTAGTCCTTGCTTTGGACTATTTATTTGCGGATCAAAGTTATCTCTGGTGAAAGTTCCGTCCGATGCATTAAGAGTACTTGTATTTAGAGTTTGGGGGGTATATGCATTACCAAAATTCATAATGAAAACAGGAACGATAAGCCCAATGACAATGCTGATGGCGAGTAAAATTTTCAAGTTTTTTTTCTTGACATTCATAGATAACAGCAATCTTCTTTTCTTCTTAAATCAATAAATCAAGCTTTTGAT
>JAWOCD010000064.1:0-16693 GCA_046483985.1 Promethearchaeia archaeon | reverse complement strand
AGCATCGGGTTCGTAAAACGTGATATTGACCGTGTCCAATTCGTGGGTGTCCGTGACCGTTGCGTTGACATTTAACTCGGTTCCGTACTCTACCGACTCTTCGGCAACAATATCTGTCACCTCGGGAGGTACCGTGTCCTCGATGGCAAAGGTATCCCCTTCGGTATCGTTGACGTTTCCGGATACATCCTCGGCAATGATCGTAAAGTTATAATCTTCTGCGGGTGCGTATGTTCCCACATCCCACGTGTAGGTAAAGGTGCCACCTGATGAATTGTCCATCTCATAGGTACCGATAAGAGTAGCATCGGGTTCGTAAAATGTGATATTGACCGTGTCCAATTCACGGTTGTCCGTGACCGTTGCGTTGACAGAAATCGAACCGGTTTCATATTCTGCCGATGTATCTGCATCCGTAATGCTCACCTCGGGAGGTTCCGTGTCTTCTTCCACGATATCAAAAAATACGGTTGTTGTATTCGTCTGTTCTTGTTCATTTGATGCGGTAATATTGGTATAATAATCCTCATTTGGATCAGTAGCCGAAGAGTCCCATGTTCCGTTCCATACTCCATCGCTTTCTATCAACTCAATTTCACCCAATTTCTCATCACCTGGGGTAAAGATCGCGGCAGTTACAGTTTTGACGTTAACTCCTTTATCGTCTATCTCCGTTTCAATCGTTAGCTCGTTTCCTGATTCTAAGGGGTCTGGAGATACTTCTGCGCTTATGAAATTCGGGATGACGACATCTTCAATCAATATCGAATCCGTGGTATCGGCATTAGTATCGTTCGTGTCTCCGCGAATCGCCGCATC
The DNA here is from genome assembly GCA_046483985.1 of Promethearchaeia archaeon. Classification (GTDB taxonomy): domain Archaea; phylum Asgardarchaeota; class Lokiarchaeia; order Sigyniarchaeales; family SOKP01; genus JAWOCD01. The sequence goes on along the minus strand of JAWOCD010000064.1, from coordinate 15,874 downwards.
GACCGTAATTGACCCCTCATATGCGTATTCGTATGCGTAGCAATCGGTGAAGGTAAATGTGACGGAATCTTCAGCGGGAACGGTCTTGGGTACATTCGGATCTGGATCCGTAACATTGTATTGATCCGTAACATTTCCGTATGTAGGATGCTGAAACTTCAACCAAATTGAACTTACATCTCCTTCGGCTTTGCCGATATTATTAACGGTTACATTTACGTCGAATGGATAGTCCGACCCTCTTTGCGCTTCCTCCTTCGAAATCTCTATCGTGTCGACTTTCAGATTGGGTTCGGCATCCACATAGGTATCGTAATAGGTCACTTTTTCTACCGACGTTTCGTCAAAATTCCCTGCTTTATCGTATACGCGTACAAAATATCGATAGGTAGTTTCATTCGTAAGGTCGGTATCGTAATAATAGGACTTGTCCTCGGGGCGAGTCGCAATTTTTTCATAATCTTCGGGTGCATTGCTATTCTCGCTTCGATATAATTCAAAATAATCGATGCCCGCGAAAGCGTCAAAGTGTCCGCCCCAATCCACATAAATTTCCGCCGTGGACGGGTAATATTCGTCGGGAATATCCGTTATTGCCCCCGGTATCGGTGTCTCGGTATCATAGAACGAGGATTCCGAGCCCGAAAAGAGCCCCATCCCTTCATCGTCATTATAAGATTCTAATTTCAAATAATAGGTCCCGTTCTCGGGAGAAGTGTCATGTGCCATCGGATCAAACTCATATGTCGTCTCATCACCGGCTAACCATTCAAGCGAATCCCACGGCCCTTCGGAATCCTTTGCCCAGTGAACCCGATAATAGTCAATTATCGTGGTATTGCCGGGATTTTCCGACCAGTCAAGCGTGACCGTGTCATTAAAGTAGGGGTCTAAAGGCGCTGGCGTTGCGGGCGTGAAATCCAAGTCAATGGTAACTTCTGGTTGTTTGGTCGATTCTTTATAATTACCGGCCATATCGTACACTCTGATAGAGTAAGTATAGGTCTCTCCATCGGTAACATCGGTGTCCGTCCATTCGCTGGCGGGAGCATCCAATGTCTTGACAGGTTGTCCGTTTCGATAGATCACGTAATAGTCTAATTTCCCGTTATCCGAGGCGCCGCTCCAGTTAAGATCCACTTGTGCAACCCCAGCAGGTTGTTCTCCATTAAACGTATCGGGCGGGTTCGGTGGGTCGTTATCCAGATATAACTCTTCGATATAAGATCCCTCGGGATCCACCTCAACCGTAATATTCACAGCGTATCCAGATGAAGGAGGAACGCGGTCGGGTTCGTCTGAGTCCACGGTAAACGAAATATTCCAAATGTCCCTGCTTTCATCAAATACCTCCACCTTAGAATCATTATTTGAGTTGAAACTTGACGTATCAACCGTAAAAAGGTCCTTAGTTAAACTCTCGTTATAATATAGATCGACTAAAATATTTACCTCATCTCCGTTTTTTAAATATGCCGTTTCCGACTGGAGTTCGTCGTTGACGTACACGGAGGAGTCTTCGAAAATGACGCCCCCCGGCCACTCCTCTTCGACATATTCAACATTCTCGTTGATATCATCCTTCATTCTGGCGTATTCCCGTAAGCTTTCCCAATAGGTGAAATTACCGAATACGTATCTTCGCTCAAATTCTTCAGTTGACCCCATCGTATCTCCGCGATGTCCGAATACCGATAATTCCGAATAATCAGCCTCATCGGCCCAATAGGTACTTAAATATCCTCCATCTTGTTGGAACATCGCCCACCACTCTTGGTACGGGACATAGGACCACATCCCACCAGAACTGGTGTGTAGATATTTCCAGTCACTTAACGGATTTGAGGCATTATCCGGTACTAATGGTGTAGAATCATCATAATGACCCTCTGATGGATTATTGTAGTAGTCATCATCCCAGCTTCCAACAGTTGGGCTCGAAACATCATCGCCTCCTTGCCCATCGGGCGTAAGTATAAGTGAATTGGTCTCATAATTATTTGCATAGTCATTAGTCCATTTAGTTTTTCCCTCGTCATCACATTGTTGATAATCTTCTTTTATGCCAGGAACATTAGAAGGAGCACGTCCCAATGCTGTAAATGCGTTTCCCGCTTCAGCATCTTGCCGAACAAAATCACTATATCGCTCACCGAAGATAAACGCATAATGGGGATACAAGGTTATCAAATCGTCATCGCCGGCAATTTCTGTCAAGTTCAATTGCATGGGATCATGTTCCAGCATATCTCCGTAAAACTTATAGGTCTCCGTTTCTGTAGTCCATAACTCCGCATACCCTATTTGATCGCCTACATCTAAATTAATCATCTGTACCGTGAACCTGTCCAAAATAGTTCTCACTGGACCATCGATTGCGGCTTCGTGTGTACCCGTATACCCTTGCGGGGCGGTTAAATCATGCCGCGGCACCAAGTAATCATCCCTGTTAAGATTGTTGATATTGCCGGTGCCGTCCCGTTCGATCTCTCGACTCGCATTGTAAAACCAGCCTCGAACGAACGGAAGATCTTCAGCCGTGTTGCCGTCTTGATCCTGGTCTGGGTCAATACCTCCGGTATCATCCCCATCATCTTGCACCGTATTGGTTTCCTCCTCAGTACATAAACCTTGGGTCACCGGGTCATTTCCGTCATTATAATCATCGGGATGAGCGGTACGTTCCCCCGAAGTAGCATCTTCCCACGAATGATCCATGGCGATGCCGTACCCCAGTGCGGAATATTGGTCGTTATACGTTCCCTCATACCATTCTCCGTCCCTCCATACCTCCGTGGAATCGGTCACATCCAGGGTTGCTCCGGACTCGCTCATATAGGCATGAAACCAAATCGAAAAATACTGCTTATCCTTGGTGGTAAGAAGGTCGTTCGGCGCTAATCCCGACTCTTTAATTCTTAAGGATTCCTGAAGGTTTAAATTATCCGGATCAAAACCCAGCTCGTATGTGTCTGCAGTGATCTGAAGGTTCTCTTTGTCCCAATCCACATAGCTTTTTTCTCCCGGCGGGATGTAAGAACTTTTTTCCGGGGCATTGGTAGTGAATTTTCCCGATTCTGGATCTCGACTTGTGTCCTCTTCGTTGTAATAGATATACAGCCAACTCTGACCGCCGTCCACGGGGTCGGTTATTTCCACCCGATATCGATTGGGAAATTCCTCATAGTTCCACCACGAATGTTCGCCGACTGTTTTCCCGTTTTTGGCGGGAAAGACCAGCTCATCATCGTAATCTATCCGATAATTTAATTGCTCCAACTTGGGAGGGTCATCTTCCGAATGTATAGTGCTGTTCCATTCTTCTTCCTCACTCGGTTCCGGATAAGGATCTTCAAAATATGTTTCATTTTCCCTGTAGTCATAGATGGATTGTTCCGCCTCGGTCTTCGTCAGTTGTTGGTCTTCCCGAGCATCACCCGGAGTCGCGTCAATATGTCTGCCGACATATCCGTGTCTCACCTCATAGTGCCCCCAACTGTTGAGGGCAAGATCATCAAGACTCCCCAATGTCCAACTAGTACTCACATCTGCGGCATAAGCCATCTCATATTTAAATGTTCGCAAGTAGCCCTTTTCATCCAACTGGAAAGGAGCCAATTCCCAATCGTTTCCTTCGGTAAAATATGCAATTCGTATGTTCTCCACGGATAATCCGTGGAGTTTAGCCCATAGATCTGGGTTAGACTCATTCTTTAAAATGAGGGGTGCATCTTCCCGCGTAATGTTCGGTAAGGTCCCCTCTCCAGAAAGAATTTCTTCGTTCTTACCCAAATCATCATTATCATTATTCTCATTCCCGTTATCTATCGTAGTCATTGCATTTTCGTTGTTTAAAAGTAAACCAAAAACTACAAATTGTAACGCTAAAACGCCAATACATAAAAAAGCCAATTGGCGCTTTCGCGTGTGCGTTAAATTTCTTTCCATTTTTGTTCTATCCTATTTATATTCTTAGGTATTTAAAACTTTTTAAATATATTGGTTATTTTAAGAACTGGGAACTATTCCCGTTTGTAATAAATTTTTTAATAAAAGTAATATCCATCGGATATATATTGAGCATTTTTCAACTCTACTAAGGTGTTCTTAAAATAACTTAATTAATAATTATAAGAAACAAATATATATAATTTGTGAGTATATTTTCATTTGGGATATTCGGAACCAAAGATAAGTTTTCCCCCACGTTGAAAAATTTTTTATGGAATGAGATGTATAAACAATTAGATTATTATAAGACTCGTTCGAATTTTATGGGGATGAAATTGAGATCAGAAAAAAAGAATTTTATCTTATTAACTCGCCTTTTTTTAATACCGTTAATGATTTCAGTAGGAATAATCCCCCATATGAGCGAATCCGGTGTTTCTTATCAAATAAATTCAAATAACAATTATAGAACGAACAATGCTATAACTCCAGAAAACGAAGGTTATAAATTGCAGGAGAACGAAGTATTATCCGAAAACGAAACAACGGACATAAAAGAAGATGAGGCCATAACAGGAGATTTACCACCTTTGTCGAGAAATGTGTCGAGAAGGCGAATCTTTTTTGATATGTCACACGAGCAGCTATTTTCTGTGTGGGATACAGGCTATATGGGGTATTCGGAGTTAAATATCTTATTACAACGATACTTTCTTGAGGTGTCCACCATAACCGATGGACTTTTAAATCACATCGACACATTTACCGAAAATGATACCCTTTTTCTAAACGTAGTTAAATGGGGTAGCTATGCGGAGGAAGAATTGGATGCAATAGAGGAATTTGTAAAAAGAGGGGGGAATCTAATCATCTTGGGGGAGCATAATGTGTTTAATATCAGCGAATTTCAAAACCCTCTTTTGGAAAAATTTGATATGGAGCTAACTACAGACGATATTTTTAATTCAGATGATTATGTACTTGATGAGAGTGATTGGCCTATTTTTGAATCACATTATTTTAACTTGAATAATCTTAGTATGATGGCTGTAGCCGAATTGAATACCTATAATGACGCCTTTTCCATTGCAAATGTTTCTTACGAAAATGAAAGCGCAACAGTCATGGGAGGATACGAAGAGCCAGACGGCGGGAAGGTGTTTTGCGCCACCGATACCGAATGGTTATGGAACCTCAATAGCTCTTACCCAGGTATAAATTACGGAAATAATTCTAAATTATTTTTAAACGTTTTGGATTGGTTTTACAATATCACTTTGAGCGAGGAGGTTGAAGAGGGGTTAGAAATCGAGCCTGAATATACCTTGTTCACTGCTGCACAGAATGATACGTTCCCATTAAACCTTTCCCTCTCCAACGAATATAATGTGACTGCACAAATTGAAGGGGGTGAGGTAGACCCATTGTTTAAGGAAAATGCGAGCGGAAAAACCACATGGAATGTGTCTGTTGAGTCAGACGGATATATTCAATTTTTTTTTAATAAAACATCGTTAAACGGTACGTTTTCGGTACTCGTATATTTTTTTGAAAAAGATGGAGGATTAGAGGAAAAGGTCTTATTTTTACAGAATAATTATTCCCGGGCAATTAATCCGTCTCCTGATGGTCTATTAGCTTTTGCATATCAAATGCATACTCATGGATTTAATGTGCAAGCTGCGCATAAAATGCTTAATTATTCCGAGTTTTCCAATATTATAATTGCAAATCCATTGGAAGAGTATTCCCCAAAGACGATCGAATTGTTAAATCATTCTTCCGAAAACGGCACGAGATTGATTTTTTTCAATGTCCCTTATTCCTCCTTCGAGATAGAAGATTATATGTCAGGATTTCTTGAAGAGTATTCTCTTAAAAGGAATGTCCCCATTAATAACATATCTTCCTCATACGGCATCGATTTTGTTCGATATATCGTATGCGATTCTGATAATAATAAAAACAATAAAATCTATTTTCCGAAACTGATTGGTGCCAATTCTTCCTTTTACAATCTTTCTTCTTACATGACAGCAATTATCAATACTACTTCGGATTTTACCAAAGAATTAGGAGGTTATCCTTCCACATCATGGGGAGATCATCGGACCATATTCGGAACCAGCGGTAATATGGGAGAAAATGAGACCTATTTTACCGAATTAAATTGCACTTTGGGCTATACTTCAAAAATATTAGGGGCTGGAATTTTAAATTATTTCATAAATACCTATTTCGATGATTCGCATTATTTTAATGACTTTTTTTATTATTGGATGAGAACCGGGGAATTTAATAAAAAATATGAACTTCGATCCAATGTCAGCGAATTTAATTTCAAGGACATAGAATTTGAGTTGTCATATGATGAATTAAGGAATGTAACCGGCGATCAAATTCCGAACGGAACTCTCTTTACTGTTATTACCACTAAAGGAGAGGTCAAAGTGGAGGATCAAGCGCCGAATATCCCTGGAACCCAAATAAAGGTGCATAATGGAGGGATCAAGGTGCCCATTAATAATGGAAAAGATCAAGGTCTCTTCGAAATAGCGATATATAATTCGAGCGTTCATAAAGTTATTTTGAGTTACTCGGTTAATTTTTCAAGTAAACCGCATCTCTACGATATAGAATCCCCAAACTATGGAGGTACTGTAAATTTAATGTGGGAATCCCATAACGGTGCTAAAACCTATTATGTATTACGCGCAACCGATGAAATTACGAAGGAGAATTATACTCATCCTTCTGTATCTGTATTAGGCAACACTTCCACGAGCAGTTATACAGATTCTTCAGACTTTGCACAAGGTGAAACATATTACTATGCAATAATAGCGAGCAATTATTCTAAGAATTCTACAATTTCCAATAATGTATATACTCAGATAAGGTATATCCCCATAGCGCCATATTTCGAGTCTACAAGTATGAGATTTGATCCAGAAAATATATTATCATGGGAGAACATTTTATATGCGATTTCCTATAAGATTTATCTTTCAACTAAAACGGGTTTTAATGTTTCGGAGAAGGATAATATAAAGATATATGAGGTTATGACAAATGAATTTTCGTTATCTAACTTGAGTCAAGGGAATTATTATCTTAGAGTCAAATCAATAGGAGAGTATGGAAATAGTAGCCTTTCAGAAGAATTAACCTTAGAAATACGGAAAGAGATAAAACCTGACGATTTTACCACGATATTCTTATTCATCATAACATCATTGTCTATCTCAACTATTGTCATTATTTCGTATTTCTGGCTTTTTCTACGAAAACCATCTGATTACGAAAAAAAGAAGTTTAATGAAAAGGAAAAACAGGGCAAGCGGATGAACGAACAAACTAATTAAAAAAATTAATTTGATTCATGAACTTAAACTTATCATCTCAAGCTTAAATCAATAAGAGAGAACAGAAATAGGACCATCTCCGAAGAACTACGTATAAAATTCGTCCATAATGAATTAAAAGCAAAAAATAGGTTTCGCAGTTTCGAAAGTAAAAATTAAACAAAAAAATATATTAACATATAGCACCATTTAATACCTATGGATAAATTTAATACGGAAGACATAGAGCATGGAAAGAATTTAATCCTAGAAGAAAAATATGATGAAGCATTAGATCATTTTAAGAAGCTCCACAAAAAAGAAAAGGATAATACTCTTTACCCTAACTATATCGGCATAACCTATTTTCTGCAAGAAGAGTATAAGACCGCATCGGAATATTTCAAGACCGCAATAGAACTAAATCCCGAAAATTGGTTTGCATATCGAAAATTAGGGGAAATATGTACCATCAAAAAAATGAAATCATGCGCCAAGAAATATTTGACCGAAACGATCGAACGGGATCCGAAGGACCTTTATTCTTTACTTAATTTGGCTTTAATTTTCCAAAATGAACAGGAGGAGATCGCATTAGAATTAGTAGAATCTGCTTTGTCCATAGATCCTTCAAATGCTGTTGCCCATTATTTGCAGGGGTCAATTTGTTTAAATAAAGACGAATATAAAACCGCTAAAGAGTTATTGAAAAAAGTGGTCGAAAATAAGCCACGGCATGGGTTGGCATGGTATAAATTAGGGTTAGCCTACTTTAAAAGCAATAACTATAAAAGGGGAATTGATGTATTAACCGAGGCACTTCAATTTATAAAGAAACCCTATCTTTATAATTTATTGGGACTATTGAATCTGTATGAGATAAATATACAAGATGCCATCGACAGTTTTAAAGAGGCAATCAAACTCGAACCCGATAACTCATCGTTTTGGATCAACTTAGCTGATGCGTATTTTAGAGTAAATAAACTGAATTCGGCAAAAATGTGTTTAAAAGAAGCATTAGCCGTTGCAAATAATGATTACCATTTGATCATAGTCTGGACCAATTTTGCCAACTATTACGAGAAATCAAATCAATTGGATTATTCTTTATATTGTTTAGAAAGAGCAAAAGAAGGGGTTAATTTAAAAGAGGAGGAAAGCGTAAATGAGTTTGAGGTTTTCGAGCCTAAAATGGAACTGATCCATAAAATTAAGTTAAGAATAGAGGATTTAAGAAAACAAGGAATCGAAGCAGCGAAGCCAGAAGAAAATTTGGAAGAAATTAAAGCCCAAGAGTAGACAGATTTGATAAAGAAAGAAAGTACGGGTAAATGTTTATTCCGATGTTTCCAAAATGAGTCTCATTAATTATTATCGTTTAATTTAAATTCCCGTCCTTTAGGGCGGGGATACTTCAATTTAAATCAAAGAATAACTACGAGAATTGCAAATAGGATTAGTGTATTTGCTGTACTTGAAGCGAGCGGGGATCTTATAACCATATAATTTAGTGTCCCAATAGCACTAAAAAAAATAAGCATAAATCCGAATAATCCGCCCAGACCAAAAGAAAGTCCCGAAAAGATGAAGATGGTTGAATTCGAGTGAAAGAAAAGTAAATATCCGAACAATCCAATACCTTGTGCGTATAACAAACTTCCAATACAAAATTCTCCAATTTTCTTGGGCAATGTATTTCCTTTAATCTTTTCCTGAATCAACACTCTAAGGACTACATCAAAACTAAAAAAGAATAAAAAAATAAAAGGCAATAATAAATAGAAAGGTGCATACCCTATTTGCAGCAACGGTTGCGGCAAAATTAAGAAATAACTGGCGATAATTAATATAATTACGGGCATTTGTACGATATAGATGCCAAAGCCGATTCCCTTTAGGATTTTTTGGGGCGATAAGCCGTAATCGTTGAAATGTAATCGGGGATTAAAAATACTCTTATCAATTACAAGAAGTACACTACTTCCTATTGTGAGGAGAAGACTTGAGGTGATAATGTTCAAAAAGATCGGATTAAAGAGAGAATCAAATAAGACCATCACAATCGGAACTGCGATGAACGAGATAAATAACACAAGACCGCTAAATACCGCAAGAACAAATATAAACTGCCAAAACGGATTTTTATTCAAGAATTGTAACAATAGATCTATTTTATCTTTTGCTTTTCGATTATTTTCTTTAACTTTATTGCTATTTTTAACTTTATCTTGAACCAGAAGTTGGGACTGAAGGAGCGGCTTTTTTCTAGTTGAAATTTTCTTATACATAAAAACCGAAATAAGAAAATCTGCAATTAAGGTTATTATAATGATTGCTAAGAGGTAATTCCCTAAATAGATCATTCCCACAATCGGAATAAGTATTAAACTTATAAGAGTAATTAAATAGATCAATATCTCCATTCCATTCTCACTAACTGTAAATTTTTTTTTCGGATTCTTAGAGCCTTTTTTGGATTCTTTTTCGTCGAGTTGGGTGATATATCGTTTCTGGCGCTGTTTTCGCTTGGCTTCGACATGGGGGATGAGCAAGATAAGCAGATAAAATAAGACTATAAAAACGATAAAAGGAATGAGAAAACCCAATGGGATGATTGAAAGGAGGATAGAGATATGCAAAAGGAGTAAATTATCTTCACTATAGGGAGTGGTATCTTTAGCTTCAAAATTTAATTCTTTATCTAACTCAGAGATGTAGGGTTTTTCAAGAAACGCGTGCTCTTCTACGGTTTCTTGTTTCAACCTAAAATTGAAAAAGTTAATCAAGGCATAATCTAATTTTTCATCTAAAATATTGTGACCTTCTTTTTCAAATTTATGGTAATATGAATAGATTTGATAATTTTGCCGCAGATCTTTATCTATTTCCTCGCTCTGAGGAGGATAGACAGAATTCTCTGTGCCGCTCGCTAGAAAGAGCGATTCATTATTAATCGTTGAAAGATGGTTAAGGGGGGAGCGTCTTTCTAACTCTTCAATGTTAAACGAAAATTCATCCGCTTTAACATCAAAAAAACTTTCAAATTCCGAGGTAGCAGGTATATCGCTTAACATATCTAAGAAACTCTCTAAGGTATGCTTTTGTGTTTTATTTATGGGGTTGGGATAAACTAAATGAGGGATATAACCTAAATCATTTGCTATCTTTTTCATTATCTCTCCTTGGAGAGAATTATAATTAACGTCAAATGTATCAGTAAGGTTATAATACGGATTTATTGCAAAGGTGGTATTTATTTTATCGTTATACAGTCCCGCCCCCATTATTGCAATGGAAGCTCCATACCCCATCCCAAAAGTCCCAATCAAATCCGCATCGACATAGTCTAACGATTGAAGAAAGCTAATGGAAGCATCTAAATCTTTTAGTTCATACCCAACATCGGCAAAATGACATCGTCCCTCGCTATTTCCAAAACCGCGTTGGTCGTAGAGAAGTACTACATAACCAGATGACACCAAATTTTCGGCATATCGTTTCATAGATTCCTTTGATTCCATAAAGTCATGCAACCCGATAATTCCTGGTCTTTCACCGGGGAATACATCCGGGTCTGGGCGATATATGATGCCAGAAAAAACGGTATCGTCAGAACTTCGATAATACTCCCGTTCAACGGAAAAATCATTAGCATAGGTAAGAGAAGCGAATAGTAAAAGCGGAATACTTATAAGTAAAATTAGAAATACTGCTAAAATTAGGATTGATTTTTTATTTATTAGTTTTTGAGTTATTACGGACATTTTTAGGTGTTTATATAATGTTTAGATGAGAAATTATTAAAGGTTAAGAAAGGAAATTTTTAAAAAATAAATAAATTAGAGATTGCGGAATTCCATTGAAATTTCTTTCAAATTTTTGCTGATTCCTTCCAACTCGGAATAAGCATTCTCCAACTTCGAAACCCCTTCGCTTAACGTTTTCATCTGCTTGATAAAATTTTTTTCAAGGGTGCTCCCGCTTTCTTTAAGCCCATCTTTCACTGAATCGCTTAAATTGTGGAGTTCCGTTTTTAACTTGGAGATTGTTTCCGAATTTTGTTCAATAGATGAATTTGTTTTCTCTCCTTTTTCCTGTATACTGCTAATCGATTCAGTCAATTGAGCGGATCTATCTTCTACCTGGGATAGTATTTCGGTTAATTTCGAGCTTACACTCTCTTCGACATTCTCTGAGAGCGTGTCTGAAACTTCCAGAGCATCCGTTTTTAATTCCTCTTGCGCATTCATCCGTTTATCTAAGTAACCAGAAACTTCTTCTTTAAATTCGCCCGTAATTTCTCCTAATTTACTCTCAAACCATTCTTGAACTTTATCAATCCCAAACGAAAACCCTTCTTCCATTTCGGTGAGGGTATTTTTCAGGTGCTTCGACCCGCTTAACACGCCGAGATTCATATCCTTAGTCCACATCCCAAGTTGATCTTTGAGGTCGTTTAAAAATACTTCCGAAATCTTAGCCGTCCCTTCATCAAACCCCTCAATAACGGGATTGATCTGCGGATATTTATCTTCGGATTTTGCCTCTTGCTCCTCGGTTGTGGGTATCTCCTGAAGTTCTCCTGGGGCCCCGACATTTTTCTCCTTTAATTCTTTAATTAACACGGGTTCTTTTCTCTGAGTATCCTCCACTAATTTTTTGACCCAATCAAAATAATTTAAGGAGTTCGGTTCTTCGAGTTCATATGTCACTCTGACATAGTCGCTGTTTGGACCTTTGGAAGGGTCTGCAAGTCGGTAAACATCAAATCCCAAATTTTCCTCCTCGCCCATCAACGTATGATCAAATACGATGCCAAACCCGTAGGGTGATTGTTCAGATTGGTATGATAATTGATTTTTCTTGTCCGTGTCGGAAAAAAAGAGCCCCCATCCGGGATGAGAGTGATACCATCCAACAGAATATAGGCCTTTTTCGGAGTAATGCTCATCAACTTTGGCAAACGCAGCGTAATCTTCTTGCGAAAATCCAACTTCTACTTTATTACCGTGGGTAATTGGGACTGCATTCACGACTTTAATGGAATCGGCTTCTTGCTTGCCGATGCAAACGCCCATTACCTCAATACTTTTATCTAAGTCCTCATGGGCAAACCGCAATACATGTGTCATCATTTTGAAGAAGGCTTCCTTGGTGATAATTACTTTTCCTTCTTCTGTAACCGGTCTCTCGTCTTCATCGGTCTTTAAATTTTCTGGAATTCTGGTAGGTTGATTAGACATCTTTAGACTCCTCCTTGTGTATTGTTTGATTCGTTTTTAGATGTTTCACTTTTATTTGATTCGTTTTTAGATGTTTTACTTTTGTTTGACTTTAGTCGTTCGATTTCGGATTTCAACTGCTCATTTTCCTCCTCTAACTCTTTGAGCTTTTTTGGGATACTCTCTTGGGCACTTTCAAGAAATTCAGTGATGATTTCAAAATTATTGGAAAGGTCCCCAAATTTTTTGTATAAATTCAACATGTTTGATTCCATATTCCCGATATTTTCTTCCAGCTTTACGTTAAAGGAACTCTTTAATTCCGCAAGGTTGGCTTTTGAGGATTCTTTTACCTCTTTAAAATTGTCCAAAACCTCAGCAATGTTATTCTCTTGAGAGTTTAAGTTTTCATTATAGGTCGTATAGGAATCATTCAGTCCTTTAAGTTCCTCTTCATTTTCATCGAATGATTCAAGCAGTTTGTCCACAGAAGGAGTAACTTTCTCTTCAAATAAATCATCTATTTTTTGGGTTACGCTTTCCGTTAATGAAGCAAGTGCATCGCTGATGGCTTGGGACTGCGCGTCAAAATCCTCAAACCGGTCATCAAAGTAAATGTCAATCTCATTTAATTTATCGCGTAATTGAATTTTAAAGGTGTTCTGAATCTTTTCAATCCCTTGACCGATAATATTTTTTAGGGATACGATTTTATTTCTCATAGCTAAATTCGTATCTCGTATTTGCTTGGTCAAGGCCTCCGTCCAACTATTTAAATACCGGATAAGCGGTTCCACGGACAGTTCAATAAATTGTGAAAGTGAACTTTTGAGCGAGGAGAGAAAGTCAGTCACTTGAAAAGTCGGTTGCTTGGGCATAACCTGACTTTGGCCAGGAATAATTACGTCCCCGAACAAGTCCGGGGTTTCATTGAGTTCCAAAATTGGAGGTTCTTTGGAATGAATACTGCCAATTAAATTCATTATTTTAATATAAAAGTCCAGATCATCAGGCGGCTCTACGATCGTTTTTACCTCGTGGTATGCAGACATCGGTCCTTTCGATGGATCGTCCAATCGAAATGTGCGAAATCCAAGATCGTTTGGATTTTCTAAATACGTATGATCAAAAACGATTCCCACCGCGCTGGGATTTGGTGTTTGCCATCCGAGTTGATTTTTGATATCGGTGGAAGAGAAAAATATATTCAGGTTAGGGTGGGAGTGATACCATCCGACACTAAACAGCGGTGGATCTCTTTCCGCGTATTTTGCATCCACCATCGAAAATGAGATATAATCTTCTTGTTTAAATGCAACTTCTATGGATCCTCCGTGAGAGATGGGGACAGCGTCTTCAATAATTACATCTTGCACCCCATGTTCATCTTTTTCTCCTTCTAATCTCCCAATTAGAATTCCCATGACTTCTTTATATTGCCGTTTATCACGCACTTTATTACCAAACCGTAAAATATGGACTAACATTTTGTAATAAGCCAATGGCTTAACAGTAACGGTTTTATTATCGTCCATTTGAGAAACTTGGCGTTTTGTTGACAATTCTTTTCACTTCTAAATCTGTTATTATGAAATTAAATGAGTTTAATGAGTTATAATTAACCTTTAATATATATAATTTCATCTATAAGGGTTCGATGAAATAACCTTAACACTATATGTAAACATAAAGGTTTAAATAAAAATATTTAAAGAGTGAAGAAATATTATTTATATTCAATATATTTAATAAAAAAAGGAAATATTATCTATGTCGAACGCAAAACAAAATGAAAAAGAAAATTTGCAATCGTACCAAGATTCTAAGTATATTTATCGAAGGGGTCCAGACCATATAGATGAAACGACTTCCGATGATAAGTTTGAGGTAATTATGCCAAAAACGAATCTTGCCGTACTTATTATTATTTTTGTGGCGCTCTTTTTGGCACAATTCTTTTATTTCAGCGGAATTTACTTGGAGGTGCTTTATCCTGAAACTATGGAAGAGGTTTTTGCTTATGAAGGCGTTAGTTCTGTCTGGGAACTTGAAGGTTGGTTCTATTGGTGGGCTCCACTCGTTTTTCTAGGACTTTCGGTAATTATCATTTTATCATGGGGTGAAATTGGGTCAAGACTTGCCTCAACCAGCATTGTCAAATACTTAAGAAAAACAGTGGCCAGAAAATTTCCAAAACCCACGGAAATCATCCTGGGGTATCCTATAAGAACTAAAGATCTTTATTACCTTGAAGCATATCCCGTAGATTTGGATTTAGGAAGTAATTTTGCTCATACAAAAACTGTGCTCAAGAGAGTTATGGAAGTGGTATCCATTTCTTTGGGTATGAGCGTTATAATTGCTCAAGTTGTTGCACCGTTTCTGTGGGGACCCGTTTATGCATGGGATCCGGAGTTATATTGGAACGTCGAGGAAATGATTATTGATTTGACGCTTTATATGGGTCCACTTACCTTACTGATTCTTATGTTTGTTATGCCTATATTTTGGATTTCCGAAGATACCCAAGCATACCGCATTGATCGGTACCACGATACTCATCGTTTAGGGTACTATTTGAGAACTGGATTATTAAGTAAAATTCTCGGATTCTTTGGAATAGTTTTAGTCTTTAATTTGGCTCAAGACTTTGCTACTTCATTCTTACTCGGAGAAAAAGGGATAGAATATTCGGAATTAATGGCAAGTCCAGCACTCGCAATTGAATTAGGATACACCACACTGATCTGGTTTGGGTTGATAGTTTTGATGGGTGCAGCAATTCCATTTTTAGTTTCGGTGGTGTATTTATCTTTTTTCCATGAAAAATGGGTAAACAATGTGAGAATTCGGGCAAGTGATTTTATGGATCTCGGGACATTAACAATTCGAAAACCCAAAAAAGATAATTTGGAATATATGGAGAATCCCGAAAAGATCGATGAGTCCGGTATTTTCGAGGGGTTCTTCCAAACACGAAACGGGCGGCTCATTCTTTACGCACTAATTATTGGTGCAGCTCTGGTTTGTATCTATCTCGGCTTTATATATGGTTTCGAACCAGCATTCGGTTGGACTTAATTGAGCAAAATTTAATCTTAATTTTTTAATTTTTTTTCTTTTTTGAGAATTTATCAAATTTTGAAATTTCATACTCCTCCCCCGTTGTTCTTCTACATACAACTTCAATATATCAAAAGATACTTTCTCGCACTCTAATGGGAAAGTTTAAGTTCTGCTTTTAAATTATTAATGAAGGTGAGAATCTTTGCACTGCGCAATATGAGTCTATCTATAAAGATATAAGAATAATTTATTTTTGAAAATTGTTATTTTAAGACCGACGGAAATCTC
>JAWOCD010000105.1:0-11205 GCA_046483985.1 Promethearchaeia archaeon | reverse complement strand
TCATCGTTAAAAATGGTAATATTTACTGATTCGGAAATGGCTGTATTATTAAATTCATCATAGACTTTTGCATAGATGATGCATTCCCCATTATCGATCTTCTTTGAAATCCATGTGGCGTTGAAATATGATGCAGTGGTATTTCCAAACGAGAGTGGGATTGTAGTGGTGCGGCTCGGACTTGAGATAATAATGGAAACTCTTGAAAGATTATAGTTATCAGAGGCGTTTCCTTCAATAAAGATCGATTCATTGTAAAGCCCATTCTCAAGTGGAAGGTTCAATTGACATGCGGGATTTACCGTGTCATAGTATGTGGGAGAGGTATAAATCGAGAGGTTAAATTGGCCGGACCCGTTCACACCCTTTACCACGATAAAATATTTGCCGGCGGTATGCGCGGGGAAATCAATGAGCGCCTCATCGCCTCCCACGGTCTCATTAATATTTCTGCCCTTAATAATCGGCTCTCCGAATTGATCTCCTTGGTAATCATATATATAGAGGTCAAAATCTGCATTTTCGGGGATTTCAAGGGAGATATTATAATATGCTCGCGGTAGATTAATTGTGCGAGCCCAGCAATACGGTTTTTTAACCTGGTTTGAGGGGATTGAATATAGCTCCCCCGAGGAGGTCGAATTCACCTCGAGAGTGCCGTTTAGTGCATCGATTGCTGCATCGATGTTTATCTTTCCGTATCCCTCTTGGATATCTTTTCCCCCTCGATTTAACTCAGGGGATTGGGCTGAATAATCGAGAATGGAAGAAAAATCTAATCTTTCATTGGGATAGGTTTCTGTTGCCGTTAATAGAAGTAGATTCTTAATAAAAAGCGCATTTTGTTCTGTATAATTCCAATTTTTAATTCCCCCCAATCTTTCGATAATTAACTGAGCTGCTCCACCAACGATTGGTGCTGCATAGGAAGTCCCAGACACAGCATATGTGTCGTTGCCAATAAAATCATCCATATCCAAATATTGACTTGGCACGTCTTCTGTCTCTCCTAAATATTCCCCGAAGTTAGTATCGGGGACATACATGGACGGGTTATTATAATAGACATTATCATATTTAGACCCACCAGGCGCAACAATATCCGGTTTAATTACATTACCGGTTGGAGAGGGTCCCCCTCTGGAGGAATATTCCGTTAATGAAAAATTATAGGTGGTTGCCCCCACAGACATCGCTTTATCCGCGCATCCGGGGGCATTTTCTAAAGAGCCAGCCCAATTTTTCAGTTCTCCATAATTGGGATCCGATTGGTCTGTAACGAAAGGACCGTCATTACCCGCCGCTGCGGCCACAAATATTCCTTCTTTTACCATTTGATCCGCTAAATTACGTACAGTTTTACTCTCTTTATTTGTTTTGAAACTCATTACGGCAGTTGTAATACTATAGTTTTCTTTATGATCGAGTACCCAATTCATTGCCTCAATAATATCGTCTAATCTCCCTGTCTCGTTAAAACATCTTAGTGCAACTAAATTACAATCTGGGGCAATGCCTTGATAATATTGCTCTATGGTTGATTGATTCTCTGGAATATATAGGGTTAAATTCAATCCATAGGCTTGAGAATCTTCAGAAGAAAAATTAAAATGGTGTTGTACTGAATAAATTCCATAATTTGTTTCATTGACTTGATATGTAAGATTATAACTTTTTCCTTTTTTACTCGTACTGACATTTTTTACTGTTTTTCCCTTGCTATTAACTAAATCAAAGGAATACACATTAGCTTTACTATCTGACTCTGCGAACCAATTTCCTTCCAGTTTAATGGTACCATCTGTGTTTACTAAAAATGAATTGGAGGAAAATTTCCAATCTTTTGAGATATTAAGATCACTCCATGGATAAAAGTAACGTTCAGAAACGATTGTCCGATTCTGTTCATCAACGGTCCTATAAGGCTCTCCGCATGCAACCCCACCCACCCCAGTTCCATGCCCTCTTGTGTCTTTCGGTTCGGGGGCACCCTCCTCAGTAAAATCCACCCATGTGATGTTTTTGTTTTTAAAAGCCGAATGGTTGGCATCAACCCCCGAGTCCAAGATTGCTATACTGCTCTGGTTATCACCCCTTAATCCATATTTCTCACGTAAATACGGATTTACTCTGAGTTGCTGGAGCGTATTCTTCAGCGTAAGCTCTGCTTTTCCATTATATTCGATATGCTCTATATGTTCTGGTTCGCGAGTAATATAGCTTTTAAATTGGGTAACGTTTACTTTTGCCGAAAACCCGCAATAATATTGGTAATCAAGAATATCTTCTATCTTTCCATACCTTCCAAAAAAATCCATGGACTCATTTAAATAATTGTTATTCACTTCAAAGAGAAGGTTAAGTTCCTTGCTTTTATTCTCCCTTTCGACGTCATGCAATAATTCAGCGTCAATTATGTCTCGAATACTCTCTTGGCTGGAATTATCAATATGACTATCTGCAATTTCATGAGAAGAAACATCTTTTTGGGGGCTGTATTTATCCCCAAAAGTACCACGAAATTCTCCAATAAAGGTACTTGACAGCACTAGGTTTAATAAAATAAAACCAATAAAAAGCTGGTTTATCCTAATTCTGAGGGATGCCATCCAAATTCCTTTATTTTTTAATTGAGTGAATAAAGTATCTATTTATGTATTTATAAAAATACTCAAAAATTTAAAAATGAATTAAAAATCTATCATCTTTCAATAAAAGAATATCTATTGGACTATTCGGAATATTGTGTCAAATTTTATAACCTTTATAACTTAATGGGAGTTTTTAAATCTTTTAACGTAAAATTCTTTAATAATTTGACTGTATTAACAAGATCTCCGTATTCCAGAGTCTCAATGTTAGTATGCATATACCGTAAGGGTATAGCGACCAATGCGCATGGAATACCAGATTTCGTCATTTGAATTGCTCGTGCATCCGTTGGAGTCGCTCGAGGTTCGGCTTTTAAAATATAAGGTAGCTCTTCTTCTTTTGCCGTTTCAATTAACAATTTTGAGAGTTTTGAAAAGAGATTGGGGCCGACGCGAATGGAGGTACCGGAACCCAAATCACATTCATAAAATTTTTCCTTGCTCACACTTGGGTAATCTATAGCATGTACTACTTCCACAACAATGGCTATATCGGGGCTAACTTTAAATGAACCCACAGTCGCCCCTCGGACCCCAATTTCCTCTTGGGCGGCGAATTGGAATATTAAATCCTTATCTAATTGCTCTTTTAATTTAGATAATTCCTTGATTAATTTAATGAACACAAAACAACCAGCACGATCATCAAACGCTTTTGAAAAAATTCGATTTTTATTCTCGAATGCAGTACATTCTTGCTTCAAGGTAATATAATCTCCAACTGCTATATATTTCTTAACTTCTTCTCTGCTTTTCATGCCCACGTCAATAAAGAGATCTTCAATATCTGTTGTTTTTTTCCTATCCTCTTTTTCGATAAGATGTATTGCCTTTTCTCCAATAACACCTATGATTTCTTTACCCGACGTACTATGGATTGTCACCTTTTGTCCTGGAAGTATTCGAGTGTTTTGCCCTCCAACTTTGGAGAATTTAATGAATCCATTTTCATTAATATAACGGACAATGAACCCAATCTCATCCATATGGGCGTCAAACATAATTTTCAACTTTGAACTATTTGTTTTTTTCTCTCCCTTAATAAAGCAGAAGAGGTTCCCTAGAACGTCGGTTTCTATCTTGTCACAATATTCTTCCACGGTTTTTCTAATATACTCGCGGACCTTATTCTCATTGCCACTACACCCTTGGATCTCAGTTAAATTTTTAAGTATTTTGAAATCTTCTTCAAACCTCATTTTCCCACCAATATTTTAAAATTAGTTAGAAATTAATAATTATAAAATTGATTTTTCCTTTAAAAACTAAGTTGATTATCTGCATTTTAATAAAATTTTTTTTAAAAATTACATTTTAATTTATAAAGAAATAAAAATAATGTCTACAAAATCCATTGAGGCTGATTAAAATGGCTAAAAATGAAGAAAAAAAAAAGGAAACACAAGAAAAAGAGAAAAAAAAGAAGAAAAAATCAAAATTTCAGTTCAAATGTACCCGTTGTGACTCTTGCTGCCTTGAACGAGGCCCAATCCCATTGACAATGTGGGATTTAGAGATGTGGGCAAGAAATGACGTTATTGCGAATTTTATGTCTTATATTGACGTATATCAAAAACCCGATGGCGGATTTGATCTCATCATTAAACCAACTGTTGATTCTGAGAAACAAGAGAAGGATGAAGCTCAACCACAACCTCCCTTTGGGGAAAATGTACCCATAGAAGATCTTCTGGATAAAAAATGTCCCCTTTATAACGAAGAAAAAGAAAAATGCTTAGTCTATGAAAACCGACCTTTAAGTTGCCGAACATATCCATTAGAGTACGATGGAAAGAATTTTAGCGTGGTGGATTTGGAATGTCCGGGAATCGGAGAAGAGGGGATGACAAAAGAAGAATTAATCCAAATGCGGGATAATGCACAATTAATGTACAAGGAACTCACTCGAATAAGAATTGGTTTACCGGTATTATATCAAATTATCTCAAATAATTTTATGCAAGAACTAATGAAACAGCAAATGCAAGCAATGGAAGCCATGAGTGATGAAGATAAGCAGAAACTCGAAGAAATTATGAAGAAGTCACAACCTGCACAAGGATAAGAGATAAATCCATTAAATTAAAACTATTTTATTCTTATTTTTATAAAACAAACTAAATCTATAAAAGCTAAGAATCAATTTTTTAATCAGATAATTTTTTTTAATAAATAATAACTTTTTATACTAAAATTTGTTCTTGAACGGGAGATATCCATTGAACACTCTTAAAGATTTATATAAATTAATTCAATCATTTGATATTGATAAATCGAAAAAGGAAAAATTAAAGACGTTTCTTAACACATTTAAGTCGGAATTTCAATTGAAAGCAAGGGAAGGGATTTCCACGTTAAAATTACTTGAAGATTGTTTTGATGCAATGACGGATGGGATCAGCATTTTGGATGAAGAATTTACAATTTTGAAAGTGAATTCTTGGATGGAAGAAATGTATCCCGACAGGGAAGGCATCATAGGCAAAAAATGTTATGAAGTATATCAAGGCAAGAAAACGGTCTGCGAATGGTGTCCTTCTGAAAAATCACTAAAAGATGGTAAAACCCACACAGCAATTGTTCCCTATCCATCCGAGGATGAATCCACAGGTGGGATAGAAGTAACCTCGTTTCCCGTGAAAGATGAGAATGGTGAGGTGATTAAAATCATAGAATATGTGGAAGATATTACAGAAAGAAAAAGGGTATTGAACCAGCTAGAAAAGTCGCAAAAGAAATATGAGAACGCCTATAACAGAGCAGAATTCTATAAGGATTTATTCGCGCATGATATGAATAATATCTTACAAAATATCCGGACCTCAATAGAATTGTTACAATTATGGGAAAATTCCTCGATCGAAGAGTATAAAAGAGAAGAACTTATCCGGATAGTGGAAACTCAAATCGATAGAGGAAGTAATTTAATTTCAAATGTGAGAAAATTATCTATATTAGCCAAAGAAGATATTACCCCACACGAAACTGATCTTGAGGAGATATTGGTAAAGTCAGTAGACAATCTCCCTAAACGAATAAATAAGGAGAATATTGACATCAAGATAATACCATTTCCAGATGAAACTAAGGTCTTAGGTGGAGAGCTTTTGGTAGATGCCTTTAAAAATATTATATATAACGGGATTATACATAATGAAAATAAAAGTAAGGAAATAATCATTAAAGTTTCTGAGGAAGATTCTGAAGGTAATAGTTGGCTAAAGATCGAGTTTCTTGACAATGGAATTGGTATAGAAGATCAATTAAAGGAATTTATCTTCAACCGGGACGAAAGGAGGGATAATTCAAAGGGTGGGTTAGGCATTGGGCTTTCCTTGGTCAAAAAGATAATTGAATCTTACCACGGGAAAATTAGGGTAGAGAACCGTGTGAAAGAAGATTATTCGCAAGGCAGTAATTTTATTGTTCTTCTTAAAAAGGTGTAGTTATTTGATTTTAGTTTTTGTCTGAGTTTTCAAAAATATAATTATAAAATCAGATAAAAGAAAAAAAAAATAATTTACCATAAGTTATTTTTTCTTAATTTTAATTGTCTTATAAGTAGAATCAGTAAAAGTGAGATTAAGTTTCACGATTTTTGTTGCACCGATGTAACTACTTGTATCTACTGTTTGCTCTGATGCTAAATTCTCTCCATTGACGATTCTAATATGAGAGGGTTTTACGGGAGAATAAACATAAACGGTTGTTTCTGCTCCTTTCAGATCCTCAATAGAAAATGTCAGAGAGTTTTCATTCCATTTAACTTCTGGAAATTGTTTTTTCGAACAAGTCACGTATTTATCGGGGCATCCAATTAGTGCCATTCCTGAATTGGTGAGGGGAGCCATTATATAATAGCGGAATTCATATTTATTGAGCCTCCCTACTGGAATTTTATCATCTTTGTTTACTTTAAACACTTGCCCATTTAGAAAGTTATAAAGAATTTGCTCTTCATCTCCATAACCGAGTTCTTTCGGTGAGAAATGGGTTTCTTTTACCCGTTTCGGCCATAAATTCATAACTAAGATATATTTCCAAGATATATCTCTCCTTTCTGTAGAAGTATCGCAAATATAATATTTCCTGTGCTTTTTAAACATTAAGTCATTTGCGGTAATTGCCTTATCGGGTTTATATAATAAACCATCTCGCCGACACGTTTTTTGTAATAATTCCCAATCCACATCATCTTCTTTATCGCTCGGACAGACCAATCCAGCGGTCAAATTCTCAACAATAGTCATAAACTCGGGATAATGCTCACTCAAGAGTCCATACTTTGTTCTATAACAATCTTGGTGAGAATTCAAGCCTACTGCATTTAAAAGGATATTTGTCAAAGAACAATGCACATATCGATAAGTGGGAGGCCATCTATGGTTATAATCTCCAGAACTGCGAGTAATTGTGATATTGGGGTGCTTTATGCTATAGAGGATCATTCCCGGCGTTTCCATGCAGTAAAAAATATCCACATTGTTCTTATTTGCGGCTTCTGCCATATTTTTTAACCAAGTCCCAGCAGCTGTGATATCTTCTCTTAAAACGGAAACGCTATTCACTTGGGTTTTCAACCAATCTTGTTCATATACATCAATTCCACTTCTTTTTGCAAACTTCATTAACCAATCCCAAAACTTAAAATTAAGGGGCACGGCATGATCTCCATCGGTTTCAAACTCGAACTTATCTAAATAGGGGGAGCGGGCGTCCCACCGTCGTGAATGGGCGATAATCGGCTTTTGAAATCGCTCTTTATGAAAGGTCTCCAAATCGGTTGTAAACTGAGCTGGATCCGTCTCCCATCGCAAAATATTGCCAAAAAGTCCTCCTCCTAATACCCGATACAATGGTTTCAATAAAGTAGAGAGAACTTTACTGAATGTGCTCTGATATTTTAAATACCACCAAGAATCAAAATTATAGGATTGAAGGGGGATATTTTGTTCATCAAAATAGTTTTTTATTTGAACCATAGTCTCTTCATAGTTCATATCGTCTTTTGTTCGATAGTAATAATATGCGCCGTTATCCGTCCAATAACTTAAATGTGATACCGCAATGTTAGCATAGGAGCTTTTCCGTTCGGAATCATGGTATTTAAGCAAAATATCGCCGAGTTTTTCCATCGGTTTATTAATACCCTTACCAAACATGAGAATAAATTTCTGGGTATAATTCTCGGGAATTTTTTGAATCTCTCCTTGAAATCCACAGTTAATTCGTTCACCTTCTTGGGCAATAGCACTATTTAGAAATCTCTCTAAAGGTGATACGATAAAACAATTTAATTCGTCATCGTAAAATAGCACTGGAGATGATGTGGCCTTCGACTTACTGAAGAAATTAAATAAATTTGAATTTATTTCATCATTTGGATAAGCAAACACGGAATCTCTGTAGGTAAATATATTGATATTGGGGCTTTCATTTAAAAATGAAGGAAACTTTGTAATCAATTTCTCGAATTCTCCTGTGGCTGTCCCCTTTAAATTTTCTGGAAACTTTAATTCAAAGGTAATATAATTTTTATTAATATAATCATTTATTAGTGCGATAATCTCGGGAGTTTCTCCCTCTAAATCATAGAGAATTTTAGTTTGCTTGAACTTTCCAAGTTTATCAGAGCCCTCCGATTCATTTACTTCTCTAATTCTCAAGGCTTTCTTTTTCCTTCCTAATGATTTGTGGGTAGTATAATTTGTGCCGTTACACCGTACCTCTACGATTCCTTCCAATAAATTGCGAACCTCTCCAAACGTAATTGAATAAATTCCAGTTTCTTTATTAATCTCAATCCGAGGTCTATTTATTTGAGGTGTCAGTTCCTCTTCTACTACAGGGTTCCCGTCTTTAAAATCGTTAGAATCATATTCATATGTCGCGTTGAGTTTAGGAGATACGAACTTTCTAAATATCCATGGTAGGAGGAAATAAATAACTACTCCGACCATGCAAATAACTACACCAACAATGGTAGGATAAAACAAAAATCGAAGAATTCGGAGCAATATTTCTATTAGAATTTCCATTTGTTAACACTTTAAGATCTTTTTTTCCTAATTTAATTTTGGATAATTGTTGTAAAGAAAGAATGAAAAAAAGATTTTATTATTTTATCAAAAAAGCAAAAGAAATATCTAACTTATAATTATACAATGCTTCGGACTAATACAAAGAAGCAGAACCCTAAATTAAGGGTAGGGAATCAACCTATATTGTCGAATGTAATGATCACGTATTAAAGAATATGTATTTCACGTCTTTAGGCGTGAACAGTTCAAGCATTGAGTACTCATAATATTTAAAATTGATTCTATCAATATAATAAATAGGGGGAACAAAAATAATGTCTGAAAAAATAATTAATGGTTTAATTTATACAATTTTAAACGAGGAAGTCGGTCCAGAACCGAAACTTTTTATTCCCTCTACTTTGAAAGAAGATACAGTTTTACACGTTTCTATTAAGACAATCACGATCTTAACTTCGGAGCAAGGCATGATCCCCAAATCTCTTACTATTCTTCCTTTTCCTTCCCTTAATCAAAAAGCGCTCATAAAATATCTTCAATGGGAAGATCCAGAGAAGCGTGGCTCGGTAGGCAATGCTGCATTAACTCTTTTATTTGATGAAGCGTATGATATTATTTTCTATAAGTATATGAAGGATTTGGAATATTTGTTTAATGAAGCAGCTAAAAAAATTACCAAGTTGGAAGAAGTAGAGGCTCAAGACGAAAGTATTAACTTAGTGTTCAAAGATTTAATAAATAGTATTAATGAGTTATTTAATGAACTACGTTCAGAGGAATATAATGAACCAGCCGAGACCACTGTATTTCCAGAAGAAAAGAAGACGACATATCAATTTAAGATAATTTTAATTGGTGACCCAATGGTGGGCAAAACGTCCACCGTTTTATACTTTACAAATAAAGCTTTTAGAAGATCATATCTTCCTACGTTAGGAGTAAGTGTCACAAAGAAAGAGGTGACATTTAATAATGTTATTGCTCAGCTTGTCATATGGGATGTAGCTGGCCAAGAAAAGTTCCATAACGTGAGAAAGGACTTCTATTCCGGCTCGAAAGGAATATTCCTCGTCTTTGATCTAACTAATCGCGAAAGTTTTAAAAATATCCGAAAATGGTACGAAGATGTAAAAGCTAATCTTTCTAATGAGGAGGAAATAGTGGGCTATGTTTTGGGAAATAAATTAGATCTTACAGATCAGAGAGAAGTGGATAAGACCGAAGCAATCCAGTTGGCCAATAGACTTAATCTTAATTATTTTGAAACATCCGCGTTACGTGGCGATAATATTGATGAGGCTTTCATGAGCATTGCAAAGCGGCTCTATATGATAAATAAATAGAAAAACGAATTCCATTACAATGAAATGCAAATAAAACTAAAATGGCTGGGCACTGCAGCCTATATCCTAAAATTAAACGGCACTCGTATCCTCTTTGATCCTTTTTTCTTCCGAAATGAAGATTCTCGTCCAATATTAAAGACTAAAAGAGAAGAACTTGAGAAGATAGACGCGATTTTTGTGACGCATGCACATTTTGACCATATCACAGATGCTGCATGGTTTGCCGAAAATAAAAATGTGCCAGTTTATACCTCAAAAGTGGGCAAAGAAAATATGACCAAATGGTGTGCGGGAGATATAATTGATTTTGAGTCTTATGGGATGAACCTCCAAGCCGAATCATATAGCCTGACCGAAAGAGGGAAACAAAACATTCACCCAATAACAGCTGGAGATCATATAAAGATAAATGAAGAGGTGGCTGTGGATGTACTAAAATCCGAGCATGTGAAATTTGATCTGAACACTATTTGGGATCGGTTGAAATCGAAGAAGTTCTGGAAGAATCTCCGGAAAATACTCCCCATAGGGAGGGATCTTCCTATGGGTGAAGTCTTTGGTTATTGTACGAATTATCAAGGGAAAAAAATTGTAGGATTTGGCAGTCTCTATTATAAATATGAGTCAGAATTAGATAAATATACAGATACAGATATATTTGTTGCCCCACTTGCAGGAAATAGTGCAAAGCATATAGCAGAGAAATCTTGCCAGATGATTGAGCATTTAAAACCGTCGATCATAGTGCCCGTCCATTGGGATGATTTTTTTCCTCCAATTTCGCGATTGGAGGATTTAGACCCTTTTTTTGAGAAAATAGAGAAAAAATATCCTGAAATTCGAGTGATAATGCCTAAAATGGATGAAGAGATTGAACTTCCCTTATAATTTATTTTTATCAAAAAAGTAAAAGAGATCTCCATCCTTTAAGTTTTATAAATCATTAGTTAATTGAGGCAATTCTTAAAAGAGAAGATCCTTTATAAGTAAATAGCGTAATACGTAACATTTTAAAAATTTATGTGTAAAATATGAGCAAAGCCACAGATAGAAAGGAAAAATTTGAATTAATACCGGTACGGAAGATTTTTGGAAATGAGATTAAATATCCAGATGGTCCACCAGACAAAATCCTACATGCGGCTCAAAAATTAGGATTCATATCCG
>JAWOCD010000084.1:0-129524 GCA_046483985.1 Promethearchaeia archaeon | reverse complement strand
ATAGACTATTATAAATTTAACTCTGGACTTAGATTTGAGAAAGAAGTATGGAAGGACTAGAGCTAAGGTTGGTTTAAAGGAGACAAAAGACAATAAAACAGGGGTTAAATAACTATTTTTATAGTATAAACAGATTAGAATAACTAAAAGTATGAAGAAATCAATATTGCCGTTGAGGCTTATGATAGGATTAAGGAAAAGAAAGATAATGATAATATATTTATTTATCTGCAGTTTTATTGCAAAATAAAACGAAAATCCATAACACACTAACATAAAGAGAATATACACATAAAGATTGAGGAAAATCGGGGTGAGTAAGAAGAAATGAGGGAAGTAAACAAAACTCACATCGGCATAGGGGTTTATTCCGTTCATATACTCTAAGAAAGCTTCTTGATAAATCCTCCAATCATCGAAAATAGCCATTTTTCTCTTCTCCTAATTTATTTTTTTGATTTCTATTCCTCTAGATTGTATTTCTCTTTATTCTGTTTTATAATTAAGATAATATATTCTATGATCTCTTTTTTTGTAAGAGTTTTGTCCCCTTTTAGTCTAGTGGCAAATTTAGATTCTTGTTGTTTGGTTGTTGTTTTAGGAGATTTAGGTTTAGGCGTTTTCTCTTTCTTTTTGGTCTTAGGTTTGGGGGCAGGGGCGGGGGTCTCCTTATCCTCCTCTTTCTCCTTATCCTCCTCCGACTTCTTAGCCTCAAACCCCTCATATTTATCCAATAACCCCATTACTCAATAACCTCCTCAATCCTCTTTATTGTTTCAATATTTTCCTCACTTAGTTTCGATGTAAATTTCATTTTGGTCTCCATAATTTCATATAGTTTTTGTAATAGTGTTTTTAGATTAGAGTCTCCCTTTAGAAATCCTCTAATCTCTTCGGGATTCCAATTTGTTTCCATACTTTTGTTTATCCTAATTGATTTGACAATAGGATAATGCATTTTTTTGTTTTTTCCCGTCAATTTTAATAACCTCTTTTTTGTATTACAAATAAGTTCTTACTTAATATATGTATTACAAATATATAAAAGGATCGGTTATATTTCATAAATGTATTACAAATATAATTAGGTTTATGATTTTGCCCTCAGAATTGAGCTTGGAATTATTGTATAAAGGAGAGTATTACTCTTAACCCTTTTCTCTTATTAGATTAGAGATCTGGGGAAAATAGAACTTTTTTCAATTTTGAGTTTTGCCTTTCAGCTCAAATATTTTTTAACTTTAGATCCTTATTCTGTATTAAACTATTATAAATTAAAAAATGGAATTATAAAAAATTCGATAATTTTCGATGGTTTATTTTTAAAAATCCCTTATAAAAGAAAAATTAAGAATTTTTTTTCGTAAAATTTTTTAGTTTTATGACTTAGAGATCATTATAAAGAAAAATTAAAAATTAAAAATTTCAACAAATACAAAATTTGATAAAGTGGTCTAATATGGCACAATTATCAGGAGTCCCTATTTTAGTCCTAAAAGAAGGGGCTGAAAGAAAAAGAGGAAAAGACGCTCAGAAAAACAATATTGCTGCTGCAAAAGCGGTCGCTGAATCTGTTAGAACAACTCTTGGACCAAAAGGAATGGATAAAATGTTGGTTGATTCTCTAGGAGATGTGACTATTACTAATGACGGCGCAACAATTCTAGATGAAATTGATGTGGAACATCCTGCAGCTAAAATGATTATTGAAGTTGCGAAAACTCAAGATGATAAAGTGGGTGATGGAACAACAACTAGCGTCATTATTGCTGGTGAATTACTCAACCTTGCTGAAGAATTAATGGATCAATCTGTTCATCCAACGATAATATTCAGAGGATATAGAAAGGCGTTGATGAAATCAAAAGAGATTTTAAAAGAAATGGCAACGAAAATTGATATAAACGATAAAGATACCTTAATTAAAATTGCAGAAACTTCAATGAATAGTAAGTTAATTGCTGGTGCAAAAGGGCATTTTGCAAAGATTGCTGTAAATGCGGTATCTCAGATCATTGAGGAAAGAGAGGATTCAAGAGTAATCGATTTGGATCAAATTCAAATTATCAAGAAAGAGGGGAAAAGTCTTTTTGATACAACGATTATTGATGGAATTATTATAGATAAAGAGATCCTTCATCCAATGATGCCTAAATCTCTAAAAGACGCAAAAATCGCTCTTATAAATTCTTCATTAGAAGTTGAAAAAACAGAATTTGATGCAGAGATAAAAGTTCAAACGCCAGATCAGATTGATCAATTCTTAGAAGAAGAAGCCAATATGCTTCGGAAAAGAGTGGCAAAATTAAAAGAAGTAGGAGCAAATGTTGTTTTCTGTCAGAAAGGAGTTGATGAAAAAGCGCAAAACTTCTTAGCTAAGGAAGACATTGTTACTGTGAGGAGAGTAAAAAGGTCAGACATGGAAAAGCTTTCTAGAGCGACTAATGCGAAGATCGTGAATAATATCTTTGAGATAGATCCAGATGATTTAGGTTCTGCGGGTCGTGTAGAAGAAAAGAAAATTGGAGAGGACAATATGATCTTTATCTCAGAATGTCCAGATCCAAAAGCCGTCAGTATCTTGATTCGAGCAGGAATTGAACATGTAGTAGATGAAGCAGAAAGAATGCTGCACGATGCATTATCTGTAGTTAAATCTGCTATTGAACTTCCTTATATTCTACCTGGTGGAGGCGCATCAGAAGTTGAACTTGCAAAAAGATTAAAATCGTATGCGACATCAATAGGTGGGAGAGAACAGTTAGCGATCCAAATTTATGCGAATGCACTTGAAGTAGTTCCCAAAACTCTGATTGAAAACGCGGGACATAATCCCGTGGATTTGACTGTCGAAATAAGATCAAAACATGAAGCAGAAGATGGAACTCCCTACGGAATTAATATAGAAACTGGTAAACCAGACGATATGATAAAAAATGGAGTTATCGAACCTTTATCAATTTTAACTCAAGCAATACAATCTGCTACTGAAGTTGCTTCCATGATCCTTAAAATTGATGATGTGATTGCTGCTTCAGGCTTTTCTGAAGGCGGAGAAGAGTAAGTCTTTTTACAACTTAATCTTTTAAATTTTTTTTTTAAAATTATTAATTCTTAAAAATTCTTGTCCCCACCGGAAAAGATTTGCTAATTTTTTTGCATTTTTTGAAAAACCAGTAAGATAAAGTGCTGCAATTATTGCTTCAGCAGAACTTAACTTCTCCCATTTTCCGTAATTAATTGGATTTGCGGCAACAAGTGATGGCAATCTCCTTGGATTTTGAGTTTCTGGAATGTTCCGATTTAAAATTTTATTCCAAGAGCAATCGATTACAACCAAGCCATATTTAAGGACAATTCTTCTGTCCTTTAGACTAATTTCCTTAGAAGAAAAAGGATTTAAAAAAATAGCTTGTTTTAATTTTCCAGTTATTTTATCAAGAAATTTTAGTTTATTTAATTTTTTTAATTTTATGGCGGTACATTTATCTGGATCACAATCACCGTAATGGAGACAGTAGAGATTAATGTTAGCCATAAATTAATAACTATTTGATTATTCTTTTTCTATTACTTTAATAAAAAAATATGTAAAAAATAGAGATTTTACTCATATTTCACACTAGTTAAATCATTCACAGTTTTTATGAATTTTTCTGTGATCTCATCGCCGCCAATAATCTCCAGAATCGAATAAATTATATTTCTTGATTCTCCCATTACGGGTATTCCCCCGTAATCTAAACTGAATAGTCCAAAAAAAGAAATCTCCTGAATATTTGATTCCTCTCCCTCGCTTGAGAATCTTAATTTTCCACATGGACATGTAATTAATCCGTAGAAATTTTCTGCGTCTTGACCGGAAATTGCAGTATAACAGAGTAATTCACCGAGAGAGCTTCCTTCTGACTCTTCTTTCATCTTTTGAAATGTAACACTTGCATTAGCGGAGAATGCTTCTATACCTATCGGAAGATTTTCCCCAGATACTTCTTTGGCATCTAATGTTAAACCAGATTGGCCAACTAATCCGTATCTGATGAAAATGGGGTTCTGTATAGAATCTAATATCTCACTCATAGCTGGTAAAAGATTCTCATGATTATATTCTTCTGGTTTGTAGGAATCAAAAGATACATCCGTTCCCATTCCGAACAGATAGATTGCGCTTCGAACTTTATTTGAAAACTCTTCAATTTCGTTCTCGGAAATAGGTTCTGCATCAAAGAACTCATTTAACTTTTGTTTTAAATAATACATAGAACTAGCAAGACTATCTGCATCTAAAGGCCATTCTTTATTGTAGTCATGAACGATAGTTAATAAGGTCTTTCCAATTCTGATAGTAATTAAACAGACCTTCTCAAAAAAGGAAAAGGAAATTATCTGCTCCGTAATTTCTAAGTCTTCCCAATTTTCTTCACTTGCAGAGAAGGCTGCAGCAGCTAAGCTGGTAATTTGGTTGGGCTTTAGTTCAATTTCGGTTTTCCGTCCGATTTTCGCAACGGATAGTCCATTTTGGTCACATAAGAGTACTAATAATGTTCCCTCTGAGGCTCTTAATATGGATGATAAATGTTTGATTAAAGATTCTCTCACACTCATTTAAATAAACCAAATTAATATATTTTATTCTATTACATGTTTTAGTGTTGCTGTTATATAAATTCTTAAATGTTTCTATGTTTTATATTTTTCCTATTGTTCACCTTATAAAATCATAAAATATCATTAGTGAGTAAATCCTAAAAGCTTATTTAATTTCGATAATTTTGTTTTTTAACTATAGATGGGATTAATTCATTTAGGCGGGGATTACCTAGTCTGGCCAAAGGTGCTGGACTTAGAATCCAGTCTCGTAGGAGTCCGGGGGTTCAAATCCCCCTCCCCGCAATTTAGATTCAAAAAGACTTCCCTCCTCATATTATTTGGAAATAGCAAAAGTTGCATTGATAAATTAAACTACTTCTAATTTTAGTTTGCTTTAAGCCTTTTGATAATGCTCAGATTGATCTAAAATCTCTAAGACTTCTGATTCCGTGGTTTTGGCATAAATGGATGATAAGAAATATTGAACTCGATACGGATCATGTTTCATTAATCTTTCGCTATTATCGAGACCACCGTATTCTTTGAAGGTTAACAATAATTTGTCTTGATTTCCTTTAGCGATATCCCTTTGGATGAGATTTCATTGTCAGTTTCTTTTATAAAATTTATATGACGAATTGTTAAAATTAAAAAAATTTATAATGTTTTATTCACTTTTCAATATCATAATTACATCTGCTTTATCTCAATAGAAGTAAAGGATTATATTTTTTAACTTGATCTTAAATTTTTCCTATTCTTTCGCGCTCTCGTAGTGTAGTCCGGCCAAACAAGCCAATATGGGATTTCATTCACATTGGTAGGGGTTAAGCATACTAGGCTTTCACCCTGGCGACCCGGGTTCAAATCCCGGCGAGAGCATATTTATAACTCTAAAAATAGTAATTGGTAAAGTCTAAATAATATAATTAATATCTTCTAATCAGTAAATTGATTCATAAGTTTGCCTAAACTAAAAAATCGTGCCTCCATAGCTCAGTTCGGTAGAGCACCCGGCTGTTAACCGGGCGGTCGCATGTTCGATCCATGCTGGAGGCGCCATATTCTTTTCCTCCAAAATAGACTTGAGTATTGTTCAAATTACGATTTTATTTAAAATGAAGTAAATAAATCCAAAAATTAGGATGACAAATAAGTAGGATATCCCGTTTCTTTTCAGAATTAAGGATAAATATGATTAAAGTTGCTATAAATCAGAAAAACCGGAATTCTAAAATCTAAAAAAACTTATGCAAAAAACTATAAATAGTAAGTTAAATTTGGGAATTAAGAAATCTCTTCCTCTTCCTCTTCCAGAGACGCATAATAAATTAACCATTTAGCCATAGCATGAAATGAATCATCTATATTTACATTGTCTTTAGAAGAACAAAAAATACATTGGTTACATTTCGCTTTCTCAGCGTATTCGTTTGCAGTTTCAAAATCTATCTCGTGATCGGGTAAATCCCATTTCATTCCCATCAAGATAATAGGTATAAAACCCGCTTTTCGCCTAATAATTTTTAACCATTCAGGAATTTGCCGAAAGGTATCATAATCTGTAAGATCAAAACAAATAAAAGCTCCGCTTGCACCTTTACAATAATCGGGAAGCAAATCTCTAAAACGACGTTCTCCGGCAAAGTCCCAAAGTTGCATTTTTACTGCCTCTCCAGTATCTAATACTTCAGATTTTGTATGAAATCCAGCCCCAATTGTCATTTTATATTCGGAATCGAATTTTCCAGTACAATATCGGGTAACCATGGCAGTTTTACCTACTCCTCCAGCTCCTGCAATAATCACTTTAAATATCCATGACGAGTCCATATGATCACATTCTAAATGATATTTGAATTGTTAATATAATTTTTTCAGAAAATATAATAATAATATTCTGTTAATTCTAAAAAAATTAACTTAATATTGTTAAATAAATAAGAAAATAAATGTTTTTTTTCTTTTTTAAAACTTTAAAGCATCCCCCATTGAATTTGATTAGTTATCTATTTAAAATATTACGTAAAAATATTATATAATAAATCTTTTAATTCTCTTGATTTCAATGGAATCTATAATCTATAAAGTAATTTTCAAAAAAAAAGATCATAATGATGAGCAACCGATTGATTTAAGATTCAAAAAAGTGAACGCTGAGAAAGAGCTGAAAATACCAAGTAAGATTATTTACAAATTAAGAGAACTCACTGAGATTAAAGAAAATTTTGTTTATATTCAAAACATTAAACGAATTTTAAATATAAAGAGCGGATCTCTGCTAAAAAACTATAAACAGTTTTTGGTTATTCTTTTTATCTCTAAGGAGGAAGAAAAGAAAGGTTTTTTATTGGGGGGAAACAAGGAAGGTACTTTCAAATTGCTGGGCGTTTGGCCATTTAATGCAGAAATAAAAGAACAATCCCGTGAAACATATCATAAGATTCTCACCGATATTCAAAAGAATCCGCATCTTTATTCAAAAATATGCATTATTACTTAAATTTTTGGAGATTGAGTTCTTATTAAAAACGTTTTTCAAAAATGAAGATTATATTGCTATCCGACAAAAACCCTAGGATTTGTATTTAATCATGTTCTATTCCAAATTCACAATTAAAATCTCTGATAAATTCATTCCAAAATCTA
This sequence comes from Promethearchaeia archaeon, assembly GCA_046483985.1. Taxonomy (GTDB): domain Archaea; phylum Asgardarchaeota; class Lokiarchaeia; order Sigyniarchaeales; family SOKP01; genus JAWOCD01. Next base: position 122,285 of record JAWOCD010000084.1, on the reverse strand, counting down.
GAAAAAAGACTCCTCATTTTTTCTTAAAAAATCCAATAATTCTTTTTCTTGGGGCATACCTGTTCTTGCACCTAATTTTTGAATTTTTAGAGCAGCAGCTGCATTTCCATATTTACAAGCTTTTTCAAGGTCCCAATTTTTTATCCAATATGCAACGGAAAAAGCTCCATTAAACGTATCTCCTGCTCCCGTTGTATCAACCACTTTATCAACATCGTAGGCAGGAATCTCCGTTTGTTGATTTTCCGAAGTAATTAAAGCTCCTTTATCACCCCGAGTGATAATGACCTTCGGTATACCTAAATCAATTAATTTTTTTGCAGCATTTTTTATATTATCTTTTTTGGTAATTATTTTTGCCCCTGCTTTATTGGGAATAAGAATATCTGCTTTTAATAACTGCTCTTTCAAAATGTTCCAACCTCTGTTTGCAATCTGAGCTTCCAAATCAATACTGACGGGAATATCATTTTCTTTTGCGATATCTATAACTTGTTTGGAAATCTGAGGATGGATTAAGGTAGTGTGAATTAATTTAACTTTAGAGATAAAATCAACATTTAAGTCTTGTACACTAAGCTTTGTTTTGAGCATATGAGGTGATTGAATGATGGTTTTTTCTCCTTTGGCGATAAATATAAAATTAACTGGCGTTTTTCTATTTTTCTTGATTTTAGTCATCCTTGTGTCTACTTTTTCTTGTTTAAAGTTCTCTAGGAGAAAATCTCCATAGTCGTCATCTCCTACTGCTCCAATAAATCCGCATGGAACATTCAATCTTGATACTGCTACTAGATAATTAGCTGTAACTCCTCCAGCAAATCTTGACTCACTAACAGCGTTAATCTTTTCATCAGGCTTTGGAAAATGGGGCACTTCAGTAACCCAATCTACCACGACCTCTCCAACACCTAAAATTTTAATCTGTTCCATGCTTGCCCTATAAACTTTAATTTTTGATATTATAAATTAATTAAAATCACAGAAAAGAAGAAAGAAATAAGGGAAATTAGTAATGGAAAATTAAAGTATCTGAATATTTTTTTTTCTATTAATAACTCTGGTTTTCCATGGTCTATTATCCCAATTATTAAAATAATTATCGATACGAAAATCAGAATGACTAAAAAATCAAAAAATGAGATATTTCCACCCATTAGAGGGCCTCCCCCCAGAAAGAGACAGATTAATAGTAATACATAAGTAAACATTGATAAGTTTCGTAAAATTTTCGAAAAAACATTTCGATTTATTAAGTTATCATTAAAAATGTTGCTTTTGTACATTCGAAAAATTCCAATTAAACTTATCATATATGCAATGAATGCTAACGGGTTAAGAAAAAGAAAATAGGCAGGCACAACTATTTTTTGGAACCGAAAGACATTTGTATTTTGAAAATTTATCAGCTGGCTAATCGTCAAACCGTTATTTGGGATTCCATATATATAGATGAATTGAACGAGGACGCTAAAGATTGAAATAAGTAAGGGAATTGTATTCTTCATTAATAAGGAAAAATACTTTCTCGAAGAATAGTAGAGTTTTCTGCTGTTGTAATAAAGTCCAGAAAAAAGAAAAGGACTAATAAGAATAAAAAGCAAAAGGATTAGATTATATTCTAAATCAAAAGAGGTTAAAAATAATATGTTGGACAGTAAACCCGAAATGGTAAGAATAAAAAAGATATTTATCCCAATAAGAATTTTAAAATATCCCTTTGGAGAAGTATGAAAAGTAAATATTTTTTTAATTTCTATTATGGCAACTTTATGTTGATTAATTAAAGAAGGTTCTGAAGTTAATTTGTACAGCAAATAAAATAAGGAACTTACAATAATGAGAAATATTGGGATGAGGATAAGAAACCCCACTGTATAAAATTGATCATAGTTCATGTGATTAATTTATTTTTAAAGACTAATAAATCTAATTTTATTAAAAATCAAAGTTCTTGCATAATTTTTTCTAGTCGCTTTTCAATCTCTAATTTCTTAAAATCATAGATTATTAGTTCATAATTATTTGAAAAGTCGCTAAATTTTGCTTTCCCTCGTAAAACGAGCTCTTTTCCAAGTAATTCTTTTGTTTTTTGATTAATAAAATTATCAAAATCTGGAGTTTCTTTTATTTTAGAGATAATATCTGTTGGTTCACCGATTAATTTTTCTGCCTTATCTCCTATAAAAGTTGCTCTAATTGTATCTGTTTCGTCATCTATGATGGCGTTAACAATCATTCTTTTTTCAGTTTCCGTTTCCCCCTCACATGTACAATTTTCTTTCTTTTTGTAACATTCTTTGCATGCATCATAAACCGTGATATTTTTAAATATTTTCGCAAGAAACCCTTGGATCTCAAATGTTCCAGCGGAATCTATTTCTTCAATTGCTCTAATCTCTCCTGAAAAATAACCTCCCGAACTCCCATTTTCCTGCTTTATCTCCTTTAACTCTTCGAATTCCAATTCTATCTTTTCTAACCCAGAAGTTGTGAGAAAGTTAATTTCATTTCTTTTAGAATAACTACTGTATTTCACCATGACATTTTTTAGAAGTACTCCCATCCCTTTTTTCAATTTTTTAGCGTATTTTTCGGCTAATTCCCTCCAGATGGTTACCCTTATTGCATCGGTCTGATCACTAATCACAAATCCCAGCAGTGAAATTTCCTCTCCCGATTTTAAAGTAATATTTTTTAAATTATCTATAGATGTAACGACTCCTTTTACTGAAATTATACCCTTTTTATCTTGTAATTTTCCGATATTTTCTATAATAGTCGATTCAAGGTTAATGTCTTTATTTTTTTTAGTAATCTTTGAATAATTCGAAGCGTTTAAATCAATAGAATCCTTATACTTATTCTTTCTCGGACTTAAATTTGTAATTCCAACGAAATTTCCTAATTCAAGCTGATTAAGCTTATCAACATTCTCATCCCAGAAGGTCACCCTTATTGTATCAGTGGAATCCATTACCCTTATCGACCCAACTTTTCCGTCCTCTCCATCTTTTCTGGTAAATTTTTTGATAGGAAACTTTTGAATTATTTTTCCTTCAATCGAAACGGAATTGTAAGACAATTCTATTTCATTTATAGGAATATAAGAGTTTTCTATTTTTGGATATTTTTTATAATCAACATCTTCAGGAGACATTATAACCTTTCCTAATTTCCCGACATGTACCTCAACTCGACTTTCATTTTTTCCCTTTTTAGCATATCCATTTACTATTTTAACTAAAGTGCCAATATCAAAATCATTATTTTTAAATATTTTTGTATGATCATCCCATAACACAATTCGCATATCACCTGTTTTATCTTGAATTAAGAAAGATCCCACAAATCCTTTTCCTCCTTGCTTTTTATCAAAGGAATAAACTTTGAATATAGTTTTGATCCTTCCCACTAATGTAATATTTTTCATACCGGGTTTTATATCCTCAGTATTAATATCAATATCTTTAAGCAAGTCTCGATTCTCTTCTTTTACATCAACCCCATATTCTTTTGCTATTATAAATAATGCTCCCTCTTCAGAAATCAGACCTTTTAATTCATCTTTTTTTTCCTTTACTTTATTTTGTATTTCCCTTTTACTTAATCCTGTAGCTTCAATAATTTTTTTGATATAGGAATCTGCTTTCATAATTCTCACTCTGCTCAATACAATTTTCTAAAATAACTAAGATTATAATCCCTTAAAAATAAAACTATTTAAGCATTAATTAGAAGGATATTTATTAAACTTTAAGACTCAAGAAGTTTATCAAAAAGCATTAAGTTTGAAAATACTTTTAAATCTAATACTCCAATTCTAAATGCCATATTTCAATTTTTAAAAACTTATATATTCATAGAAGAAATATAATAATATACATTTGTTATGAACACATTATTTAAATTAAAATAATAAATTATCTCAATAAATAAATAAATAAAAGGAGTTTAATGTGTCTAAGGAACCCGCTAAAGATCCCAAAAAGTTTGAGGAAGAAATTAAAAGACAAGAGCTAAAAGAACGCAGACTTAGATTACAAGAAAAAAGAAAAAATGTTGTGGAAGAGGCTGAAGGAGCCAAAGAAGCTGGAAATTATGTCAATGCGAGCAAAAAATTCCAAGAAGCTGCCAAACTAAGTAAACAATTAGCTGAAAAGGACAGAATGAGAACTTTTCGTGCAATGGCTGAGCAGATGCAAGAATTAGAAATCAAAAGAAGGGAAGAACAAAAATTAAGTAAGATCCGGGAAGATTTAAAAACCGAACGGAGCGAAAAAGTAGCACAGGCGGAACAAAAGAAATTAGAAGGAAAATTTAGAGATGCAGCAGATATTTACGAAGAGTGTGCAGAAATCAGTAAAAAAATGAAAGAAGATGAGAGATCAAAGGAATTCTTAGCTATGGCTAAGGAAATAAGAGATAAAGAGTTCGAATTAAAGAAGAAGTGGAAAAAAGAAAAAGAACGGAAGATGAAAGAATCTGAAAGAGCGAAAGTGTTATCGAAAGCAGAAAATGCCATAGATTCCGATAAATATGAAGAAGCTGCAAAACTTTATAAAAAAGCAGCAGAGATCTCAAAAATGCTTGAAGAGGAGGAAAAAGCAGAAATTTTCATAAAACGCGCTGAAGAAATTCTGAAAATGTACAAAAATCTAAAAAAGCGGGAAATGGAAGAAAAAGAAAAACGAAAGATGCAAGAGAAAAGGGAAAAATTAGAAGCAGAACGTTCTGAAGCAATAACTCATGCGGAAGAAGCGATGGAGAACGGAAAGTTTAAAGACGCAGCGAAATATTATGAAATCGCTGGAGATATATCTTCAGAACTTGCAGAAAAAGATATTGCTCAAGAGTTTAAAGCAACGGGTAAAAAAATTCTCGAAACAATGGATGAGTTAAAGCGCGAGTATGAAGAAAAAAAGAAAAAGAAACCAATGAGAAAGAGACGAAAAATTTTGATTGCAAAAGCTCAAGCAGATATCGAAGAAGAAAAGTTTCTCCCCGCAGCTAGAAAATTTAAGTATGCAGCAATTATCTCTGGGGAAATGGGAGAGGATGCCAAGGTAAAAGAGCTTGTTTCGAAAGTAAAAGAATGCATGAAAAAAGAAAAAAATCGAAAAGAAGAAGTTATTGATCGTGTGTTACGAGCTTTTAAGGCAATAATAACACTTAGAAGTATGGAATCAGATGTTGCTGTAGATCTATATGAATGGACTTTAGATGGCCCAAAACAAATTGTTATCTACGTGTGGGATATTGGTGCCATTAGCCTTCGATTTGAAAAAGGGGGCGATCCCAAGATAATAACAGGAGAAATATCTAAAAAGGAAGTGGATATAAGAGTTGAAGGAACTGCTAAATCAATTATGAAAGTTGCCCAAGGAGAGATTTCGGCTCGGTGGGCTATGATGACTGGAAGACTTGTTGTTGATGGGAGCTCTAGTGATACCGAGCATTTTCTAAATTTAATGGTAATTCCTACTTTAGAAAAAGAAAAGGATCAATTAGATAAAACTAGCTCATGGTTAGGAACTTTCTTATTCTTATTTTCTATGTTTTTTATAAGTTATTTTCCTACATGGCCAGATTTAAGTGATCCCTTTAATATACAACCATTAATTGATCCTATCACGTGGGGAAGAACTATTATTGGATGGCTGGAAGCTCTAACTCCGTCAATTGTAAATAGTTTCTGGATAAATACTTTTCAGGCAACGCCCTTTGATGTGTTACATCCTTGGATATGGTCAAATTTACTTCTATTTCCAATAATTTACCTCGTATTTGCTAGTGCACTCAATTACATAACCATTCGACGATATAGAATTAATCAAGCTAAGGAAAAGCTTAGGATTAAACGGAGAAGAGCTATGGATCGTGCAGAAAACGCCTCTAAAAAGGGGAACCTAAGAGCAGCAATAAGATTGTATGAGGAGGCCGTAATCTTAGCATTAAGGGCTGGCGAGGATGAGATTGCTAAAGAATTATCTGCCAAGATTTCAGAGATTATTAAATTAATGCCTAAAGGCGGAAAGAAAAAGAAAAAGGGCAAAAAAGGAGGAGCCAAGAAAAAAAGAGGCGAGTCTAAGGAAGAATTTGAGAAAAGGAGAAAGAAAGTAGAAGAAGAAGTCTTAGAAAACCAGAAAAAAATGGATAAAATGGTACAAAATGCGGAACAAGCCCTTGGAGACAAAGATTTTGAAGCTGCCGCCAAATACTACGCAAAAGCTGCATCAATGGCAAAGGATATGGGCGATAAAGAAAAAGTTGTACAATTTCAGGCCCAAGCTGAAGAGTTATTGAAAATTGCAGAAGATTTAGCTTCTTAAAATTATATTTTTAATTTTGATTTTTTTATCTTTTTATTTAGAACTAACTTATAATTACAAACTTGTATTTTAATTATGTCAAATTTTCAGCTAATACCTGTTATGGATCTTCTTAATAATAAGGTGGTTCATGCAATTAGAGGAGAGAGAAAGAATTATAAACCTCTCGATAAAGAATTTCCCAGTTATCCTTCAAACCCCTTAGAATTGATTAAAAAAGTTATTCTTAAATTTAAAATCACCTCTTTCTATGTTGCGGATTTAAATCTGATCCAACATAATCAAGATAAAAGTCCTAATTTTGGGTTCCTCCGAAAATTGAGTTCCCTTTCTGAAATTGATATATTAATTGATCTGGGCATTAGAAAGCAAAAAAATCTTCTTCCGTATGTTGACCTAAATTTTAGTAAATATATATTAGGTTTAGAGACACTGTCCACCCTCGATACCTTAAGAACCTGTTTAAAGCAGTACTCCCCGGAGAAGATTATCCTTAGTTTAGATCTATATAAGGGTAATTTAATAACCAACATTTCAGATATGAAAGAAAATTCATTACAACAAAATCTGAAAATATTTGAGAACTTAGGTGTAAGAAATCTAATTCTCTTGGATTTATATCGGGTGGGGTCAAAAGAAGGAGGAATTCCCCCACTTTATTTAAAGATTTTAGATCAAGCTGAAGGAGAAGTATTTGTAGGAGGCGGCATTAAAAATATTGAAGATGTGGTGAGATATAAAAAAGAAGGATTTTCAGGTGTTTTAGTGGGAACATCTCTCTATGATGGGACAATATCGGGAAATGATATAGAAAGATTATAATCATTTAATCTATGAAAATAACACCTGTGGAACTGACGTTTAAAGACTTTTTACAAACGGGGCATGAATTTTTCATTCTGATCCAATCTACCATATGTTCCTTGTGACCCTCCGCTCCGCATAAGGGACAACTAGCAATTTCATCAAATATCTCAATATCTTTATTACAGACGGCACATTTAGAATTAGAGGTAGCAAAAATTTTGATATTCTCTTTCTTTTTGTCTAAAATAATTTTATCTGAATTATCGGGAGTTGGATTTAATTGCTTTAAACCGTCTTTACTTTCCACACAAAAAACAGTTCCCTCCGTATCATCCTTCTTATTCCCGATCCATACAATTTTTCCGTCAAAATAACTAGAATCTTGTTTAATTAATGATAAATCTAATTTCTTATTTTCTAAAACGTATGTTTGGATTACTTTAGTATAATTTAAATTATCAATATTTGAAGATAATTTTTTCATGACTTCTATTGGTTCTTTATAAACCTCATTTGTAATCTCTATTTCTGTTTCTTCTTTAGGCATCTTAATTCTCAAAATTTTTTTATTCTGTTAATATATACATTATAAAAATTTTAATATAAGTATTTTAATATTATTAAATTAGAAAAAATCAATTGGTAATTTAAATTACTTAAGTAATAAAATCTTAATTTTTTTTAAGGTTTAGAGATTTTATAAAGATTAATATTAAATTGGTATAATTTTAAAAATTTAAATTAAATAAAAGCAAACTTAAATTAAATAAAAAAAATTTTTCTGATTAAAATATGAGACGCTCAGTTAAGATTATATCTTTCATTATTACATGTGTGATCTTTATTCTATTAAATTTTTATTGGTTTATGGTCGTCCCACCCGGTTCTAGTTATAATACTGATAATCCAGCTTATTATCTAGTCCTTTTGTTTATTTTAGTAGCAATATTAGGGATTGGGATATATTTTTATTCTCGTACCAGGCAGAAAACTAAATTGAAACTCTAATTTTTGAATTAAGAGTTTAAAAAAAATATTAAACATTTTTTATATTTATTATATTAGATGCTTATGCAGAATCAGATTAAATTATTGATTAGCCCAAAAACCTTAGAGGAAGCGAATACAATTATCGAAGCGAAAGGGGTGGATTATATTGACTGTAAAAACCCCAAAGAAGGTTCTCTGGGTGCAAATTTTCCTTGGATTATAAATCAAATGAAGGATTTAATACCGCCAGGGGATGATACTTTATTAAGTGCGGCTATTGGTGATTTCCCACAGCTTCCTGGTAGCGCGTCTTTAGCTGGTTTAGGTGCTGCAGTATCGGGGGCAGATATCATTAAAGTTGGTTTAAAAGGTCCTGAGAATAAACAAGAAGGGATCGAATTGATGTCAAAAGTTGTAAAAGCCGTGAAAAATTATAATGAGGCTGTAATGGTTGTTGCCGCGGGGTATGCTGATCAGCAAAGAATGAAAAGTTCACCTTATTTTTTAGATATTCCTGAAATAGCTGCCGAATCGGGGGCGGATATTGCAATGTTAGACACATTCATAAAGGATGATAAGAGATTATTCGATTTTTTAACTATAGACCAGCTAAAGAAATTCAAAAGGAAGGCATCTGCGTTAAAATTACCGATTGCTCTTGCTGGAAGATTAAAGATAAAAGATATGGAAAAAATAAATTCAATTAATCCAGATATCATAGGGCTTAGGAGTGCGGTTTGCGAAGGATTTGATCGTGAGAAGGGGACAATCAAAAAAGAATTAATACAAAAATTGAAAAAAGAACTAAATAAAGAATAGCTGATCGCAAAATGAATAGAAGAATAAATGATTTTACTATTGGAAGGGCTAATAAAATTGAATTTAAACAAGCAACCCCTAATAATTTGTATGATATTAGACTATGCGGGAAAGAGTTTTTAGATTTTATTAAAGATTTTAAGGAAAAATTTCTAGATGGAAAAATTTCCGTTTTAACGGCACATTATAAAAACACCTTAGTTGGGATTTTGGTTACGGAAGATAAGAGCTCTAAAGTTAATTCAATTGAACGAATCCTTCCTATGATGTGTATACATCTCATTTATGTTAATAAATCATTTAGAAATCAGGGAATCGCCACTTCATTATTAGAGTATTTTGTGAAGAATCAAAAAGAAGTAGGTACTGCTTCAGTTTTTGCAAAAATACCAAAAAAGTATAGAAAAGGGATTGAATTTTTTCTTAAAAATGACTTTTATATAATCAAAAGGAAAAGAAATAAAATAATCTTAAAAAGGAAATTATGGAACGATTTTGGATTAAAAAAATGCTTGTTAATTGGAGATTCCCTTAACGATATTTTTATTTAGGCTGTAAAATATAATTTAAATCAAAAATCTTAACGAGAATGATAAAAAATGTCAAATCAAAAATTGGGAATAATTGGAATTGGAAATATGGGAAATGCTTTATTAAATGGAGTGATTAACTCAAACATTCTTCCTAAGGATAAAGTCCTCATTTATGACACAAATGGAAAGTTACTTAATCGGCGAGAGGAAAACTACAATGTTTCCACGGCAACGGATAACAAAGATCTTGTAAAAAAATCGAATTATGTTTTGCTTTGTGTTAAACCGCAAGTGATTGACTTAGTGCTGAAAGAGATAAAACCAGAATTAACTTCCGAAAAAACTATTATTTCGATTGCTGCGGGTGTCACGATCGACCATGTTCAGCGGATTATAAAGAAAAATGTTCCCATCATTAGGATTATGCCAAATACCCCCGCCTTAGTAGGGGAGGGGGCAGTCGCTGTATCCAACAACAAGTATGTAAAGGATAAAACCTTGGAATTTGTAAAAAATGTTCTAAATTCTGTTGGATTAGTTGTTGAAATAGAGGAAAAATATATGGATGCTGTTACGGGTCTCTCTGGAAGCGGTCCTGCTTATATTTTTATGGTTATTGAAGCGCTTGCCGATGGTGGAGTAAAAATGGGCTTATCAAGAGAGGTTGCTCTTGAACTTGCTGCACAAACCGTTAAGGGTGCAGCTAAGATGGTTTTAGACACAAAAAAGCATCCTGGGGAATTAAAGGATATGGTTGCTTCTCCTGGAGGCACCACGATTACGGCAATTCATGAACTGGAGAAAAAAGCAATTCGAAGCAGTTTTATCAAAGCCGTAGAGTCCGCAACGCTTAAATCGAAATCTCTAAAATAATAATTCTTTTACCACTAGAGTGCGAGAAAGCACCGTCCTTTAATCCGGTCCAAAAATATTAAAAAAGAAGGATAAAGCAATTAGGAGAAAATAATATCAAGCTCCTTACTCATAATGATTCTACCGTAGGGACTACGGTGAATCGTTTAGAAAGGATGTCAGACTAATGTTATGTCAGCAATCTTCGATGAATTACGAATCCACGCCATTTATGACGTAGTAGTTCAAAAGAATTTAGGACCAGATGGATTGATAGTTAAATTATATATTTCTATGTCTGGTCTAAAACTTTTAAAAGTTTGAATCACGTCCTTTTGGGCCTTTTCCTTGCATATTGCATATACAGAACGCCCTAATTGATTCATACTGGCACCTATTATATTTAATCTGTTTAATTCATCAATTATCTTTTTAATTTCCGGTAGATCCAATAGGTTCAGCATTCTTGTTCTTTTAACAAAATTTATTGAATTTTCCATAAAGCTTTCAACGGATGGATTTTTTTTCATATTTTTTAAAGCCTCCTTGCCTGCCTTTTTAATTTCTTTTTGCATTACAGGGTCAGATAATACTGATCTTGTGTGGAGGTCGCCAAACGTTCCACATATTACTCTTAAATTATGGGGAAATTCAATATTGAAATATGAACAAGGGTGTCCAGGTTCTACTAACACCGATAAACCGCCAGCTAATTGTCCACAAACGGTACCCAACCCTGTTTGATTAACTACTTCTGCAACATGCGCTATTTTATCAAGCTCCTCTCGGGGCAGACCCAATTCCAAAAGCCTATTTAAGCCATATACTAATCCTAAAGCCCCAGATCCGCTCGCGCCATACCCACATCCTACGGGTAATTCAAAATCATGCTTTACTTTAATTTGGTACGAATTAATTTTTTTTTCTAACCCTTTTGTCATACGTTTTAAGATATAAAAACTTGTTTCCGCTTTCTGATTTAATTCTTCCCCGTTTATGAATATCTGGCAATTTTTATTTCTCTTTGGGGTTAAGTTCTTTTGTTTAAGGATGATTTTAGTAGTTCCTTTTGCGCTTAGGTTAAACCCCGCACCTCGGGAACCGATTTTCTGGGGATTTTTTATCTTTACACCATTGATAGTATCAACGATCTGAAAAAAACCAGAAATTCTATGTGGTACAGAAATAGTCACTGATTTCATATTTTTTTCAGAGATTTGTTAAAGTTAAATTATTTTCCTAAATAATATAATAAATAATAAAATAGGAGATCTTATAATATTCTTATGAATACTTCAAAAAATATAGTTATTAAAATTGGGGGCTCTTTACTTTTCAATGATAATAGAAGCGTAAATCTCGACAAAATTATAAATTTTTGTGATATTATTAGTGAACAAAATAAATTTGGACAGAAAGTGATTATATGTGGGGGAGGCATGATTGCTCGAGAATATATAAATTCTGTTAGAACATTATCGGAAAATGAAGCATTATGTGACTTATTTGGGATAGATATTTCACGAACTAACGCGAAATTATTTATTTCGGCTTTGGGAGAATTTGCCTTTCCTTTAGTACCAGAGAATATTGAAGAACTATCTACTGCCTTACTTCATGACAAAATTATTGTAATGGGTGGACTACAGCCTGGACAATCCACTACTTCCGTAGCATGTGAAGTTGCCGAATTCGTTAATGCTGAAATTCTTGTTATTTTAACTGATGTTAAGGGGATTTATGATAAAGATCCAAAGAAATATCCCGATGCCAAGCTATTGGATCGGTTGACTTACTCTGAGCTGCAAAAACTCATTTTAACTTCTTCTGAAAATGATCAAGCCGCCGCAGGAGAGTATAGGATATTTGATGCAGTATCCTTACAGATTTTAAAAAGAAGTAAAATCAGAACAATCGTTACTTCGGGGTTAGAATTACAAGAATTTAAAAAATTCTGGAAGGGGAAAAAGCAATTAATTGGAACCGAACTTATAGAATAACATAATAAATTATATTAATTCCTAAAATTTATCTATCTTAACATCATAAGAATGAGTCGCTAATTATATATGTCTACTTCATGGAAAGAAAAAATAAAAAAAAAATGGGGACCACACGCTCATTGTCAAATTTGTGGGAAAGCTATTCCCCCTTCAAGAAAATTCTGTGGCCAGAAATGCAGAGACAAGTACCTTGAATATGAACAAAAACAGAAGAAACAAGGACGCATCCAAATGGTGTTCCTTTTCGTAATGATGGGAGTTATGTTTCTTTTCATGTTTATCCTTGGTTAATTTCGAAAAACTTTTTGGGAAAACGATCTAATCTTTGTAAGCTGACAAAAAGATCATATTTGTAAATGTTATAATTAAAATATGATTAATAATTGTTATCTGAAAGAAAAGAACAATAAACTATTGTCTTAAATGTAAAAGAACTGCCGAGACTTAAGGGCGGGGATGCAGGGGGAGGGATTCGAACCCCCGTACTCCTACGAGACTGGATATCTTATTTTTATAAGGATCTTGAGTCCAGCACCGGTAGTCGCACAAAATCTAAAAGATTTTATAAAATATTGACCGGACTTGGTTACCCCTGCTTTTTTCTTGTTATTCTTTAAATCCTTTCAATATTTTTTATGATCTTAAAATTTTCAAAATTTTAATAGTTTTTGTTGTCTTGATTTCATAAGTATTCAAAATGGGCTGTTAAATAAATCCCTTAATCTTTCTATAAAAGAAAACTAATTCATTCACTATTTTATTATCCACATTTAAACGGACTTCCTTTTCTGGATTTTTCGCATGGGTTTCAATGTGATGTAAATCCACATATTCCTCTTCAATTAATTGATCCACAATTCTTTTGGATGAGGAAACAGAAATATTCGCACGTCTTGCAATTTCGGATAAATTAAGCCATGTCTCCTTATTACTGATCAGATGAGCTAATAAAACTTCAATTACCTTAACTCTTACAGTATTACCAAATACCTTAATCAGAATGAAATTTCGCATCTTATTGTTCACATTTATCTAATAATTCATCTAATATTTGTATAAGAGGTTTTGCCAGTTCTTCCTCTCTCTTTTTCGTTTTTAAAAATAATAAGAGTAGTACAGGCTCTTTAAGAACATTTGCGGCCCGTTCGACCAAAATCTTACTCAAATAGCTTTTATCCACCCCGAACAGTCTATAGGAAGAGGAAGTTGTTTTCATTTCCTCTATATTCGTGGGTGTTCCTAAAGAAACATTCCCAATCCCCATTTCCTCCTTATCTGAGACTAATAATAAATATCCCTTATTGAATTTATGGAGTTTCAAGTATAGACTAATACTGTCTAGATCTTTACTTTTTTTGCCAATTAACTTCATTTTATTATATCTTATAGTTCAGAAGCTTTTATTGCCTCATCAACCTCATAATTTTTATGGACAATATAATATAATGCCTTAACCACTTTAGTCGGATTTTCTGCTTGAAATACATTTCTCCCATATGCTACACCTGCACCTCCAACTTCGATAGACTTTTTTGTTATTTCAAGGATGCCTCTCACACCTGATTTTGATCCTCCTGCAATAATTACGGGAGCCATACATCCATCAATGACTTCCTTAAACGATTCGGCATCACCCGTCCAATTCGTTTTAATAATATCTACTCCCAGTTCTGCAGCTGCTCTAGCCGCAATCTTAACAAGTTCGACATCATGTTCATCTTCAATGTCTTTTCCTCTTGGATACATCATTGCTAATAAAGGCATTCCAAGTTCTCGACATTTTCTGGAAATATTTCCCAATATTTCAAGCATCTCTGGATCGGAGTTCGTGCCAATATTTATATGTACAGATACTCCATCTGCACCTAATTTAACCGCTTCTAAAACCGTGTTAACTAACACTTTATAATTTGTATCTGGGCTTATACTTGTGGAACCAGATAAATGAAGAATTAATCCAATATCAGGTCCATATCCTCTATGGGCATACATAGGTATACCAACATGTCCCAGAACTGCATTTGCTCCACCTAAGGCAACTTTATTTACCATTTCCCCCAAGTTTTTATCGATCCCCTTAATCGGTCCCACAGTTAGACCGTGATCCATAGGAATGATTATTGTTCTTTTTGTTTCTCTGTTAACAATTCTCTCAAGGCGCACTTTTTTGCCAATATATCCACTCATTATCTTTAACTTGATTTATAGCAATACTTTAAAAATTCTATTATATTTTTATATATATTAAATTTGGTTTAAAGATTTACCTTATTATCAATTTTCAGAATTCTATGTTTTGCTAAATTTTTATGTTGGAAACCGACAAAAAAGCTTTGGAAAAGAAATCCATAAAAGGATCATGTTATAATTGCCAAACGGAAATTATTGATCCACATCAGAAGTATTGCCCAAATTGTGGAGTAATTTTAAATCCAAATGAATATATCAAGTGGAAATTAAGTTTCTATGGCTTTTTATGCTTTATTTGTTTGTCTCCAATTTTAATTGGGTTATTAATTGTAATGCTCTAGAAATTTTTAAGAGGGGTAAAACCCCGGAAATTCTAATGCTGTTTCTTCAGAAAAACCGTGCATAAGATTTAAACATTGTACTGCATTTCCCGCTGTTCCTTTGATTAAATTATCTAAAGCACTCAAGGCGACAATTCGATTCATATGGGGATCAATTTGAAATCCCACATCGCAATAATTGGTACCGGCAATTAATTTAGGATCTGGTAACCGAAAAACTCCCGTATTTTGTTTTATCAATCGAAGAAATGGTTCATTTCTTAAGTTTTTTCTATATGCTTTAAACAAGGTTCTTTTATTGATTTTACTTTTATCTTTAAAAAAGGTATGACAAGTTGATGATATACCTCTTACCAAATTGACTGCATGAGCCGAAAATCCCACTTTAACCTGGGGACCGTTAGGATCAGACAAATTAGATAATTCTTGTTCAATTTCGCCAGTGTGTCTGTGCCCAGTCATTTTATAGGGACGGATGCTATTTGCTCTGGTAGGATGATGCGATGCCTTATTATGTCCAGCACCAGATCCCGAGGAACCAGTTTTTGAATCAACAATTATACTCTCCGTATCTATAATGCCTTCTTTAATTAGCGGGAATAATGCATATATTGCTGAAGCGGCTTGACATCCGGGCACCGCAATTAAATTAGCGTCTTTAATCTCATCCCTATGAAGTTCTGGCATTCCGTATACGGCTTGTTCAAGATATTCTGTTGTTGAATGTTCTTTTTTATAATATTTTTTATAAACAGTAGGATCTTTAAGTCGAAAATCAGCGCTCAAATCTATTACTTTTAATCCAACTTCTCTTAATTCGGGGATAAAGTTCTGTGAAATTCCATGGGGAACCCCCAAAATAACCAGATCACACTTTTCTTTCGCCGTTTCAACATCATACTCTTCAAATTTGATGTTGGTTATATTTCTTAAGTTAGGATACACGGTATGAAAATATTTTCCGATCAATCTCCGAGAGGTAATATAGGTAACGTTCACATTCGGATGAAAATTCAAAAGTCGAACAGCTTCTCCGCCCGCGTATCCGCTCGCTCCAATAACTCCTACATTTATTTCCATAGTGAGGATAATTAAAAAATAATTAAAAACTTAAGTAAAAAAGTGTTGCTTTTTTTTCTGACTGAGGATTAGTTCTATTCAGTAATTACATCTGAAAATCTTCGTCTTCTTATATCAAAGTCATGATCTAGGTGGATTGTAATACAATGCTTATCTTTTGCTTTCATATTTTTATGAACGTAACTAATGGGAACAATAGGCAATTCAGATTTCTCTACAGCATCCTTGGGCACAGGAATTGGTATGACTGATTTACATCTATCGCAATTAACTAACACCACTTCGTTATTTTTTTTATCTAATTCTTCCATTTTCTTAACAACTTCTGTGGAAAGATTAGGATCCTCGATCTTTACATTTAATCTCTTTTCAGGCGCCTCAGGTATGCTTGGAACATCTAATTCCTCTTCCTCTTCAGAGGAGTATTCCAAACTCTCTTTTTTTTTTCCTTTTTTTTCCTTTTTCTTGGATGGTTTTATATCTGGAATCTCAATTTTCTTTACCTTTGCTTTCGTTTTCCTTACTCCTTTTTTATGTTCTGGAAGCTTTGGACTAGGGGGTAGTTCTCCTTCCTTCCTTTTTTCTTTTGTATATAAATCCAATACTTGTATCTTCATTGGAAAAATGATATAGATAAGATTCATGATGGAAATTATCCCTAAAGACAGGAGAGCGATTAATAGAGAAAAATCGTTCAATTGAAGATAAAAAATAGATTTATTCATCATTAAGATTATCGAAATGAAAATAATGATGACATTAAGTATTAATAATCTCCATATATTTGTAATATTGGAGAGTTTACTCCTCCATTTCCATGAATCTTCATAATTTTTTATTTTTTTATATTTTTCCTTTATTTTATAAAAAAACGATTTGGGAGTATTCTTTATGGAGGAAATAACTGGATTGGGAAGTCTTTTATTGAGTCCTTTTTTAATTTCTTTTATTTTTGGGTTATCTGATTCATAGATATTTGCTTTTTGGATTAATTGAAAATTTGTATCTTGAAATCTTTTCCGAATTAAAGATTCGACCTTCTTGGCAGTTAATTCATCTAAATTTTTTGCTTTTTTTCCTTTCCAAATATACCCTGCTTTTCCGTCCAAAATGAATACAATATCATTATGGGTAAAATCATTAGATAAAAAGATTTTGTCCTCTTTTACTTTATAGAATTCTAAAACCAAAGTTCTCACTCTATTTTATTGTGGTAATAAAATAATTTTAATGAAATTAAGTTCCTACTATTAATATTGTTTGGATATAATTAAAAATTAACTTTAAAAAACAAAATCTAAACTCCAAAAATCCCTCGTAACTCATTATATACTTCCGCTAATTGGGAGATAACTTGTGAGTCGTTTTGTTCTAAATAATATTTTATATAACCTGGGAGACCGTCTTTAGAGTTTATCCACTCCAAAAATGCCTCTATCTCACTTTTGAGCTGAGGATCTACGTTAGATGCTCCTCCTCCAGCGGTTGCGGCACCACCACCCTCTTCTCCTGATCCCAATTGGGTGTTGGCGTCCATATAAGGCCCTTTTGAACTAAGCGAAGATAAACATCGCGCGGTTTCCGGATATGCTGTTCTCATATCTCCTTCCGCCTCTACATATGAAATTACCTTATGCTCTTCATCTTTTGCACCCACAATATGCCCTTCTCCCTTTAGTGAGGTTGCAGTGATTCTTTCTACCGTGCATTGTAACATTGAATACTTTACACCGCTAATCTTTATGAATTGAGCATTCATTGAATTCCAGCTCGAAAGGACTTGAGAAAGATCATTACTAATATCCCAATTATCTGTTGAATAAACTATATCTTTTCCTTTGACTATTGCAACTGCAATTATGGCTGGTTCGGCTTCCATTAAATTATAAACAGCCGTTTCGTAATCTACTGGCATTTATTAATATCCCTATTTTTATAAAAATTTAAATATACAACATATAAATTCGTACAATAATAATATTTATCATATAATAAATTATAAAATTTTTATTAAAATTTATTGATCAATTCCAAACTTTTAAACAAGTTTAAAACAAATCAAGCATCTTTTTTTTTAAGTGTTTCCTAATTCACTCGTCAATAAAATCTTTATGACTCAACTTGTAAAACTTATTGTATACTTCCGTGTATTTCCCATAATCCTTCTTTACCCAACTAAGATGAATCTTTAGGCCACGTTTTAAGGACGTTAATTCTTGGTCCCAGGGGCGTGCGGCGATAATTCCTTCTAACTTAGAGCTTTGCCGCTCTTTATCGAGAATGTAGTCTTGAAATGCTTCAATGTTGTGAAGAAACACGATTCCATCCAAGATCATGTCCACGCCAGATCCCATTTTCATGTGCGTTTTTTTTTATCCAATGTTTAAGCATTATTTTTTCATTTATAGAGACCTCATAAATCTGTTTAAGTTGCTCCCTTTTCATAATAGGCAGAGTATAAGGTTTTATGCTTTAAATACTTCTGTGCTATTTACTAAAATTCATAGTTTATAAGATAGAAAATAATGTCGCAAATTATTTCCCACGAAATAAAAATTATTAACCAGATATGATCTTTGGAGAAACATGCGGAGATGATTAGTCAATATAATATTGAAAACGCAAATATTTAAAAACATGAATATAATTATTAATCCTAAGAATGAGAATACAAAGATGAAACATATATTTGAATATGTTGCAAAAAGATTCCAATAAACGTATAGAATGTCCCGAGTGTGGGAATAAAAGTTTAATTTCGGATGATTCTAGAGCAGAATTAATATGTGGTTCTTGCGGACTAGTAATAACTCAGCGAATAATAGATACTGGACCTGAATGGAGAGCCTTTAGTGCTGAGGAAGCTAGTAAGAAGGTAAGAGTGGGAGCCCCCACTACCCTCACGATGCATGATAAAGGTTTAAGTACGATGATTGGACGGAGGAATAAAGACGCTTTTGGTAGATCCATAAGCCCTAAAATGAAGGCAAATATCTATCGTTTAAGAAAGTGGCATATTAGAAGCCGTACAAATAAATCAATAGATAGGAATTTATCCAGAGCATTAAATGAATTGGAACGGCTTTCTTCTCAATTAAATTTGCCAAAAGATATAAAAGAGTCTGCAGCATTAATATATAGAAAAATTGCTCGCAAAAATATGATCAGGGGGAGATCAATCGAAGCAATGTTGATAGCAGCAATCTATGTTTCTTGTAAGATAAATAACATTCCAAAACGGGTTGCTGATTTTACTGAGTTTGCCACAGTTGGTAAGAAAAAGATTATTCGATGTTTCCGATTGATTATCCGGGAGTTAAATCTTAATTTGAAGGCATCTTCTCCTAAAACTTATATCCCAAGGTTTTGTTCTGATCTAAATCTCTCTGGTAAAACTTTAAAAAGAGCGGCGGAATTAATTAAATTATCTAAAAAGCATCACTTTACCACGGGGAAATCTCCTTCTGGATTAGCTGGTGCAGCATTATATGTTGCTGCAATGCAAGAAGGAGAGAGAAGAACTCAAAAAGAGATCTCTAAAACGGCGGGGGTAACTGAAGCTACCATTCGTAATAGATACAAAGAGATCATCAACCATTTAAATCTCTAAAAAGGGGGAAATCGTAAAATTTAATTGAAATGCCCTTTTAATTGATAGTGTAAAATAATTTTTTATGAAAGTGGTTTTTATGAAATACGTTTGTGCGAGAAAATCTTGCGGAAAAGAAGTAAGTAAAGAAGAACTAATTGCATTACCAGGTATAAAATGCTCTCATTGTGGATTTAGAATCCTTTATAAAAAGCGACCTGACGTTATTAAAAGAATAAAGGTTAAATAATTCTTAATTGTTTTTATTTGATAGATATTCTTAATTAAAAAAGAGAAAAGAGAAATTAAAATTTTAAATATACAAGGATTTACGTTTCTCGTCCTTACTATCAACCAATTGAATTTTATCGAGTTCTTTTTCCAATTGATCTTTTTTCGACTGTAGGTTTTTGTTAATATTTTCAATATTCTCCATGTTGAATTTATTTTTAATTGGTAACATAAAAGTCGATTTTAGCATATTCAATAACGTAATAGATGCTTTTAAATCGGTAATATCTTCATTCACCATAGCAACATTATCCGTTTCTGCCAAGAATACTAATCCATTAACATTATACCGAGATTTAGCCAACGTTGGAATTAAACCATTCGCTCCGATAATTACTCCTTTTTTTATTTTCTCGCAGTTATCTTCTTGAACGTAATTATTGAGAAGCTTTTGGTTAGTGGATGTACAATAGATTTTGGGAATCTTAGACTTAATATTTTGACCATTAACCGGATATCCGCCTAAAGCTATTATCAAATCCGTTCCCATTTTAAACAACATTTCCGTGAGAAAATTAGAGATTTTATATATTCCTTTTGGTGTTAAACTCTGAGCATCTGCAGTTACTAATAAGATATCTCTTACATGTTCGGGATCCCTCCATAGTAAAATTTCTGCCTTCGGAACGGATAATAGACTATCGTCAACTATAGCACCGGCGGGATATCCATCAAAAATGATGTCAGTCATACTTTTTGCCTCTAATTGACCCACTAAAGAATCAAGTGCAAATTTTCCGATATCGGCAATACCTGGCATTCCTAGAATTGCAATTGGTTTATTTAATTCAATACTGGAAACATCAAGATGTTTTATGATTTTTATTCCTGAATCACTCAATATTTTATACCTCTTATTATTTTTTTTTTCTAAAAATAGTGTTCTATTTTTAGAGTAATTCTGTTAAGAAATAAAACCTCATTATCTCTTAATAAAAGCTGTAATATCTGGACTAGTCTGCTGATTTATCGTTAAATAATATTTCAATAACATAAAAAGAATAATTTATTTAACAAGACTTTTGAGAATTAAAGATAACCTTTATTGGAAAAATCTAATTATGTTTATTGAGTTTTTTAAAATCTAAGAGAAATTTTTATTCATTGTTATAAATGATTGACCTAAAGTATAAATGCATGCAGTGCGGAATTTGCTGCCATGAAGTTCCTGGAGAATATTCGAAAAGAATACCCGTTTATCCAGAAGAAGCTGAGAGATTAATCGCGATTGCTAAGAAGAAGGGTGTTCATTTCCGGGTTATTGAAGATTTGGTTTTTCCCGATATTAAAAATAAAAAGATATTGGTAGTAACTTATCGAATTCGATTAGATAATGAAGATCAGTGCTGTCCCTTTTATCATGAAGATGTTGGATGTACTGTTCATAATGTAAAACCTCTTGCCTGCCAAGCGTATCCCCTAGCTTTAAAGCAAGAAGATGCTTTTAATTTTAAAATTGATATCGATCCGTTGTGTAATTTTGTGATTGAAAATTATGATGAACTGACGGACTCGAATATGGAAGATATCAAAGAAATTTTCCCTGAAGAGTATAAAAACGCAGAAGCACATCTCAAAAAGAATAAAAGAATTATGATTAAAGTGCGAGAATTAGAATACCAAAAAAAGATAAAGATACTCAGAAAAATTAAAGTTGAGGACTTTAATAAATACTTAAAAGATTGGGATAGAAAAGAGATTATTATTGAAGATAATAATGAAGATGAATAATTTTAAATTTGTTTCTCTACTTTCGGAGGGATTTGACAGTCCTATTGCGTCCTATCTTCTAATTAAAAAACAGTTTACACCCGTTTTCCTTTCATTTTTAACCTCTGATTCACAAAACGAGGAAATGAAGCAGAAAATAGTCAAAATAGTTAACAAATTATCGGACTTTACGGTACATCCAATAAAACTTTTTTTTATAAACCATATTTCTAATTTAAAAACTATAAAAAAGAAAGCCGCTCGAAAATTAACATGTATATTATGTAAAAGACTCATGTATCGAATCGCGAAGAGAATTTGCCGCTCAGAAAACACAAATATTCTTGTAACGGGAGATATCTTGGGAGAGCAAGCCTCTCAAACATTGGATAACTTATATATTTATAATGAGGTTTTGACAAATTATATTAAATTAAGCCCTTTAATTGGATTTAATAAATTAGAAATTTTAGAAATCAGCAGAGAAGCTGGGCTTTATCAAATATGTGCCAATAAGTTGGAATCTTGCCACTATAACCCGCAATATCCAGAAACACATGCAAAGAAAAGGGAAGTGCAGAAATATGAAGATAGATTGGATCTTAACGAGATAATTGACCGGTCAATAAATCTGGCAGACGTCTTATATATCTGATTTTATATCATCTAAAAAATTTGCAAATTCTAAATCCTCAAAATGAACTGTTTGAAAATCATTAAGAGCCTCACAAATAGTTTGAGCGATTAAATGCTTACAACATTCTCTCTTACGTTTAATAACAACATTTTTATAGAAATCTACACAACTGCAGTAAATTTTTGGATATATCAAATATTGATTAGTCTCTCCGATAGCTATCCAAACAGCTCTACGGGAAGGACTATAAATATATTTGGTAATTCCATTTTTGATGATTGAAAGCACCTTTTTGAAACTTGTATCACAACTCTCTTCAAGGAATTCAATAAGCTTATCATCAATTCTTTTTTCTCGTTTAGTATATTGATAAATTTGTGATAACAATTTTTTTTTGTGCTTCATTCTAAATAATATATAAAATTAATGTATAAAAAAGAATATACTTTGAAGAGTATTCTATTTTTTCCAACAAGATTTTTCCCAGCAATCTCTGGGGCAGAGTTTTATATACAAAGAATAGCAAAATTATTTCAGAAGCAATATAATTATAAAGTCAAGATTCTTACTTCGAATGCAATAGATTTTAAAGCTTTACGGGAAAAAACAGGAAAAAAAATAGAAAACGAGCATAAATACTTTCACTCCGTCGATAATTTAGATATCAAAAGATATTCTGTTAACTACGATGTGGATTTGAAAAATTCTATTAAATATCTAAATAGTTGTTCCTTATTTAGATCTCTTGACCTTTCCAGAGAATGTTTAAGTGAATATTTAAAAAATGGCCCTTATTTAACTGATTTTTTTAAAGATTGGTCTGGAAAAAATAAGAATGATATAAATGGGTCTTATGATCTTATCCATACTACATTTTATCCTTATTTCAACCTTATCTTTTCCCTTTATATAGGGAAATTATTAGATATTCCCACGGTTTGTACTCCTTTTTATCACTATTCTAATCCCAGATATTCTAATTCTCAATTAGAAGAGACCCTTCATAAGTTTGATCTGTTAATCGCTTGCACAGAACGAGAAAAAAGATATTTAACCAATAAAATAAAAATCGATGAAAAAAAAGTAAAAGTAATTCCTATGGGCGTAGATTTTAACAGATATCAGAGAGTCCATAAGAAAACTTATAAAAATTACTCCTTTAAAGACAAATTTTTCCAAGAGGGAACACATGATTACAAACTTATCTTATTTTGTGGCTATAAAAATTATGAAAAAGGGGCAGTATCGATATTAAAGGCTATACCATATATTTTAGAAAAGTTTCCTCGTGTTTATTTTGTCTTTATTGGACCCTCAACCAAATCTTTCGATATGCAAAAGGCAAATTTATCTAAAAGTACAAGAAAATACATCATTAATTTTACTCCGGCTAACATGAACGGGTACTTTGATAAGAAAAAGATGACTGCCTTTGCGGAATCAGATATTTATGTAATGCCCAGTCGATCAGATGCGTTTGGTATTGCTTATTTAGAAGCATGGGCCTCGGCTACACCTGTAATTGGAGCAAGATCGGGAGCCACACCAGAAGTAATCCATCATAATAAGAACGGATTACTTGTGGAGTTTGATAATCCTGAAGATATCGCAAATAAAATTCTCAAATTGTTAGGTGATGGGGCACTAAGAGAGAGATTAGGAAAATCTGGTCAAAAACGTGTGAAGAAAAGATTTACGTGGGAAAAAGTGGCAGAGAAAACCAATAAAGTTTATAACCAATTAATGGAATGATTATATAAAATGAAGAAAATAGCAGGTAATACTTATATTAAAAAAGATCAAGGAGATCTTTTTTTTGATCAAGTGAGATTTGAGAGTTTTATGAAGGATAAGAAGACTCCTTTAATGATTCTTTTAGAAAATAAAATAAGAAAAAATATTCAGACTTTCAAAAGAGTATTTTCTTCGGTTTTTGATAATTTTAAGGGCTTTTATTCCTTTAAAGCAAATTATCTCTCCCAAGTATGTAAAATAATAAAAACAGAGAAGATAGGGGCAGAAGTGATTGGTCTTCCTGAAATGAAATTGGCCTTATCACTTGATTTTGATCCCGAGAATATAATTGTGGGTGGTCCTTATTTACCGGAAGATCTAATTGAAATGGCCGTAAAACAGAATGTCAGAGAAATTATCATATATGATTTGAAGGATATTAAGAAAGTGAATAAAATTGCGAGAAAATATAAATCTATCCAAAATTTGTGTTTGAGAATTAATTCTCAGAAATATGAAAGTAAGCTAGGAATTCAGCTAACTGAGAAAAATTTAGCCTTCTTGAATAATGTTTTAGATCAGAGCAATCATATAAAGATCTCAACATTGCTCTCGCATTTTACAAGCCAAATGAATAGTCCCCACCAATATCTTAAAAATGTGCAGACCATCGTTGAGGGGCTAAAAAAACTCTCATCCTTTAATTTAAATGTTAAAAATATTAATTTGGGAGGTGGCTTTCCCGAAGCAGTCATAATGCCAGAAAAACAACTTCTTAAGATTGCAAATGCAATCAAAAAGAAACTTGAAAAATCTAAAATTGAATATAACCAAATCTATTTTGAGCCAGGCCGTTACTTTGTCGGCGATGCAGGATTATATATTGCAAAAATAACAAAAGTTTCAAATAATAATTGGATCTTTCTTAATATAGGCAATTATATATGCCCCAAGTTTGCACGTTGTTCTTTGAGATTTTATAATGCGGATAAAATCGATAAAGCCCACAAATACAAGATCTCTATAGCGGGGATTGTCCCAACAGATCAAGATGTGTTAGTTAAGGATTATTTTTTCACGCAAGAAAATAAAGAAAATGAGAGGGTTCTCGTCACTAACGTTGGGGCATATTGTTTAACGTTTTCTAATCGGTTTCCTTATCAATTACCACAAATTTACATGGTAACGGATGATAGATCCAATAACATATTTAACCCTATGGTAGATGGGGATTTTTCTTTATATTAAAAAGCCAATCGTTATCTTTTAAAGGATCATATCTGGATAATATACTAATATATTATCCTTCTACTTATTTTTCTTATTGTATTGATAATATAATAATTGATTTGATGTGAGTTATTAAGATGGATTCGTTAATTGAAAAAGCAAAAAGCCGAAGTCAACCTAAAGCGGACGAAAGTATTGGATATGCAAACATTAAAATTGTAGGTTGCGGAGGAGCTGGAAATAATACCGTAGATAGATTAATGAAAATTGGAATCAAAGGGGCAAAATGTATTTCAATAAATACCGATAGACAACATTTGGACATGCGTGAAGCACATATAAAATTATTAATTGGAAAACAACTTACCAGAGGTTTAGGGGCAGGCGGGGATCCAAAAATTGGACGCGCAGCTGCGGAGGAATCTATTGACGATATTAACGATATCCTTAGAGGATCGGATTTGGTGTTTATAACTTGCGGGGAAGGCGGAGGAACAGGTACGGGAAGTGCGCCGATAATTGCTGAGATTGCCAAAAATGAAGGTGCGATTGTTGTTGGTGTTGTCTCGCTTCCCTTTAAAACCGAAATCGGAAGGATTAAAAAGGCCAGAAAAGGAATCAACATTTTAAAGAAGTATGTCGATACGCTCGTTGTAATTGATAATAATAGGTTAATGGAAATCGCCCCTGACTTACCAATTCTTGAAGCGTTTAGCGTTGCTGACGAAGTTTTAGCAACCATGGTGAAAGGTATTACAGAAACAATATCTTTACCCTCATTAATCAATTTAGACTTTGCCGATGTTAGAACGGTTTTAAGAACTGGAGGTGTTGCAATTGTGGGAATAGGGGAGTCATCTAATGCAGAAAATAGAGTGGATGAAGCAATAAAAGATGCGTTGAGTTCACCCCTATTAGATGTGGATATTGATGGAGCTAAAGGAGCTTTAATTCATGTAAGTGGAGGAAACGATATGACTTTAGAGGAATCAAATTCCGTTGCGGAGAAGATTTCGCAAAAAATGGATGTTAACAATTCAATGGTTATCTGGGGTGCCAGAGTATCCGATGAGTTTGATGGATTTTTACGGATTATGCTTTTAATAACGGGTATTAAATCCCCTCAGATATTCGGAAATCAACCCTCTCAAGAATCTTTTAATCGAAATTTGCTGGATCCGAATGTCTCTAGATCAAAATTGGGTTTATCGAGTGACCTTTTTGATATTGAGGAGATCTCCTTTGATTAGAACTCAAAAAAAATTGTGAACATTATATTGATGGATGGGCTCTTATTTTTAGAGATGTTAATTCCCCCCGAGACGAATAATTCTTTACAAAAACTCTAATACTGAGACATTTTCTATAAAAAGTTTTCAGATCGATGTACTTGACTATAAAATCAAGAAAAACCATAAAATTTATTCAGTTGTTATCCTCTCTTTATATGAAACACATAGGGAGAAATTTAATGCTCTTTAAAACTCTGGTTTGTACATCTCTCTAAACCTTTCTTTCTTTCTCTCGTTATATTTTCGCTCAAGCAGCTTTAAAACAACGTGGTGTGGGGTGCCCTCAATTAACATATTAATTGCCTTTCGGACAACATTCATATTTTGATAATGAGCAATGACAGATATGGTTTTACCATATATAGCAACGAAACATTCGCCATATTGTTCTAATGCCTTACGCATTTCCCCATTTCTTCCAATAAGTCTACCTTTAATCCTCCTTAATTTCTTGTCGGACTTTCCTAAGATCGAGACTAGATTAACGACTTGTAATTGAATATTTTCATCTAATAGTTTCATAGCTTTAGATGGGTTAAAACCTCGACTAATGGCCTTTATGATCCTATTAGCGATTAATTTGTTGTATGGTTCATAATTTGGATGATCTTTATTTGGTTTAATCTCAACCAAGCCCGTTTTACTATCAATATCAATATCTAAACCTAATTTTCTTTCAATCTCATTCTTAACTTCCCCCTCCGTTCCAATTACAACAGCGATCCTTTTTTTTCCGACTTTCATATTAACAAAAATGAATATTTCCTTATAATATTATCATTTAAAATCTGAGAGCCCCCATTCATTAAGGAATATGTTTCATGGCACATTTTTTTAAATAGTTTAAATGGGTTAATGATCTTAATATATATCTAGTCTATCTAATCCATAGATAATAATGCCCCATATTTATATTGATTATTGAATAGAGAATTCTTAAATATCAATTACTTCATAATAAAATTCTTCTGGATTTGGCATGTCAATTCCGATCCCTTCAAAATAGTTGAATATATTTTTTATGTCTCTCACTAAATAACGTTCTGCTTTTGGATGAGCGATTGAAACTGCTTGTGAAATATCAATTATCACTGGTTTTTGATTGTGGTATAAAATATTAAATTCACTTAAATCAGAATGCACTAGTTTAGCTTTTTGAAAAAGATCTTTAATAAAAGATAAAACTCTGTCCAAAAGATCATATGGATTCCTGATTTTCCTTATATCTTTTAATTGTGGCGCTGGAATAGGCCCAAATCCAATATATTCCATAATTAAAATGTTACTCTTAATTTTAATTGGTTTCGGGACTGGTAAATTATATTTATAACTTCTTTTAAGGTTTTTAAACTCTTTACGACCCCATAGATAAATTACCTTTGAAATATTTTTTGGAACTTTTTTAAAACGAGGATCTCCTAAAATATAATTTTTCATCCATTTAGACGTATTCCGATCTATTTTATAGATCTTAATGGCGACCTCGTTTCCGTCTAAATCATAACCTAAGTATACATTTGCCTCTTTACCAGCCGAAATTATCCCTTCTATCTCATTGAGGGGCCCGTTTTGCAGTAATTTTCTCAATTCAAATGTTGTTCTCTCATCGAAGACTGACTCAACGGCTGAACGTTGCTTAGATCTATCTGTCTTTCTAATCCGTCGTTTATCGATATTAGTACGTTCTAACTCATCGACTTTTTTGTGGAAATCCTTTTTCTTTTCAAAATCCATGTTCTTTAATCATTATTTATTTTTTGAAATTTATTCTCAAAAAAAAACCCATAATCTTTTGTCTTTTTTTCATTTTTGTTGTTTTTCATAATGACCGTATTTTTAAGAATATTATTTATTTCGAAGATTTCATCATATATTTTTATTCTATCCTCTCTTTCTACAGGTAGGAACTTAATCAGAAACTTGTGACGATATACATTTTTTCCCTCTTGGGTATTCCGGCCAACTAATTTTCTGGAACGTTTTTTAATAAAATGATATTTACGGTCTAAAATGTTCAATATTTGGTTGGTTAGTTTTTTAGTACTTATATAAAGATCTGCTCCACGTTTTTGCTCTATTAATTTGGTAATATACTGTCGGCGATCTTTCTCGAATTGGTTTTCAACAAAAGGTTGAATTATTTGTATTACTTCATTAATTTTATCATAATATGACTCATTTTTTACGCGGAGCTGAATTATTGAAACGAAATAGTTTCCTCCTCTTATTCTGCTGCAATTTTTACATAAATCATAATTAATAATTAAGTTAATACGTTGCTGATGGTTCAATTTAGGATTATTTTTAATATATCCATAAATAATTACTTCAATTTTTTTAATCAAATTTTTAGAGGTAAGAACTATACTATCCTCGTCTAAACCAATCTCAAAGTTGATATTTTTTTCTTTATAAGATTTAATAAGAAATTCTCTAATTGCTTCTTTTATGATTTTCAATATTCCTTGCTTTTTTGGTTTTAACCATTTCTTTCTTTTAGTAAATCTACCACAATCAGGGCAAATTTTAAATTTAAATTTATCTGGTAATTCAAAGAGCGGATTTTCTTTTAAATAACATTCAAGGCACATTCCAAAATGAGGTGAGTTTGAGTCCAACTCTTTCCCACAAATTGCACAAAATCTTCTGGGCATTAAAACATCATCTTCAGTGCCATTGGCACTCCATCGATTGAGCGTATTCCTTCCTTTGGAAGTATTTTATGTTCAATGGCAAGTTCAATAATGCTTTTTCCAACAATATTAAAATTATTCACATCCTTTAGGATTTCTATCGCCTTATTTATATCCATAAGGTCTCCCCCATAAAATTGTTTTGAAATTTCAATTTTTAAATTTCCTTCCTTGATAACTTTCTCAAGGAGGTTTTCATCGCAACAAGCAACTGTTTTATTCTTTTTCCAATCATGAATTTTGAGATATACTTTCATGGATCTTTTTGATTCTCTATTGTTTTTTATTTTATTTCTCTTCTGGCACCGCAAGCAGTACATTTCAAATATTCTTTCTTTCCTTCCTTAATGATTTTAGTATCTGGCTTATTACACACATCACAGAGTACATAATCTTCAGCATACTCTTTGATTATACGGTTTAACACTCTTCTTTTATGATATCCTTTTAAAAATAATTGCTGTCCACGGGTCTCTCCGAATGTTCCAACATTTTTTAAAAATATTCCAAGAAAGTGGTTTTTATCTCGATTTAATTTTGAAATGATTTTAAAGAAATTGGTGATATAGGTATTACGCCCTTCTCTTCTGATATGAGTGGTTGGAATTCTAAAACGGGTCGATTGAATAACGTCTTTAGGAATTTCCTTATAAGCTTTATTTAGTAGTTTTTTATAATTATGAATATCCATTTTATTTTTCTAAATTTCCTTTTTTTTATAATTATATAAATAAAAAATCAATAATTAATTTTATGATATTATCCAATTAGAAAAATATATCTTGTAGAGCGATGATCTAATAAGTTTGGTAAGTATCTCCTTCTGAACGATATATTTTTGATTCCATCTCCAATTCTTCAATATATCCCTTCAATTCTTCTTTATCTATCTCGACCTTCATTAATATATCCGTGATATTTATTCCTTCCCCCTCTATAGAATGTTCTTCGATTAATGAATAAATTTTACCCTTAATGTCATCTTCTCCTTTCCCTTCTTCTTCAAATAACTCTTCTATATCTACTTCGTCAGACAGTTCATCAATCTCATATTCTTCTTCAGAGATTTCTGGAATTTCTTCAATTTCTCCTGATTTTAGCTTTTTAATAATTTGAGCATTTCTCAATAGTATATAATTCGGATTCTCTATCTTCCTCAATATTTCAGGTGAAATTGATGTAAATTCTTTCCACTGCCGGATAAGACCAACAACATCTACAATGTCTCCTTGGTTAAGATATTCATAATTTTCCGGATTAACTTGCCATAAAGTTGCACGGATAAGACCCGTTCCGTCATCTAAGTCAAACTCCATTCTGGAAACTATATCCTCTTCAGAATCGATTAAATCGTCCTCCTCATTGGGGTTGTTATCTATTATTTCTCTTTTATCAACGATCGTGGCTACAAATCTTGTCCTTTTAACTAAACCAAAAATCGTATAAAGTGCTTTTTCTTCATTTGAATAATTCCCTTCTAATAAATGTTTGATCCAACACCTTATTGCCGGATATCTCTTAAAACCTCCTGAATCACTCATTTTTTAAACCTTTTTATGGCTTTTCTAAACATAATATTATATGTTAATATAAAATTTTTTAGATTTTGAGAAAAATATAAAATATTAAGAACTAGAAGTAGGAAATATAATAGCGGGGGTTCGACTTTCAAGCTGCTGGAACTCAGCACTTCTTTTTGAACGAACGATCTCAGGGTTATGAGCCCTGCGGCGTATTATATGAGCGGAAATCACTCATAAATAAACCAGGCTAGCCCACCCCGCTAGTTCTTTTATAAGATCCTACTAAATTTTTTAATTTGAAATGTTCTATATTTAATGAAAAGAAATTCTTCTTTTATTTTTTTCGATTTTAGAGACATTTATAAATTTTCTATTGAAGAAAATCAATAACCATTAATAGTTAAGTAGAAGTTGGAAATAAAATTGACAGATATACACATTAAAACGTTTTTTGGTCAAAATACGGGATTAATGATAAAAAGCAATTCGAGAGCCGAACCATTTATACATCTAATCTGTTTTAGGAAAAAAGTAGATGGAACATGGGAAAAACCTTCGAAAGGAGCAGGAAAGATTATAAAATGTTCATTGGAAGAAATTGCATTGATATTAGAGGTTCTAAACAAAAAAAGATATCATTGGCAGAATTACCATAATTACAAGGACACAAAAACTCTTATTTCTTTTGAATGGGAGGATGATAAATTTTCTAACTTATGGATAAAGATTGGAGAATATAGGAGGTATCTTAAGCTCGGGGAAATTACGGTAATGTATCTATTTTTAGCTCATCTTCTGGAAGAGAAAATCATTTACGCTACAATCCCGCCAATAAAGAACAAATCATCTCCCATTAATGACCAAGATTTTCCCAGAGAATCTTCTAAAATAGGGGATTCGTTCAAACTCCCTCATCATGTAAAAAATGATCCTTTCCTAATAAATAATAAATTTAATCAAAGTAGTAATCGCCAACAAAAAGAAGATCTTTATAAGAATCTAACAAATATTGGAGGAACCATAAAAAAAGGAACAAAAAAGGCATTATTAATCACTTTCTCTGAAGGAAATGAGATTTGGATTCCAAAATCAACAATACATAATAATTACATTTTACAAAAAAGAAAGCCCCAAGAATTTTTAATAGATAATTGGGTTTTGGAAAGAAATAATCTTCTCGAGAAATAGAAAGGAAAAACTATTTTTTGAGTCATTTATTTTTTGGAAACAATAGAAATAAAAAGTTTTTACAAATTTATTTTGACTTTTAAAAGGAAATAGAAGATTCCCATGACCATAGCCGATACGGTTTTAGGTTTTTTATCAAATCCTTGGTTTTTACTAAGCTTAGGTTTTTGGCTTATTATAGGCGTATTAGTATATCTATTACGTAACAAAAAAGAAGCAATCTATGTGTTTTTTCCCATAATTGCTATGTTAAAGACTAAAAGGTTAAACAGTTTCATAAAGAAAATTTCAAAAAAATTTCCAAAGTTTTGGCGGATATTTTGGACAGTTGGTATTTTTGTCTCTTTTGGATTAACAATTTTTGGCTTTTATTTCTTTTTTGTAAATCTGATTAGCCTGATTATGGAGCCCACGGTACAAAACGTTGTAACTCCTTTAATTCCAGGCGTTACGATTGATATCCCCATTTTTATGTATTTATTATTACCCTTGTTATTTATTATGACAACTCACGAGCTGGCACACGGTATAGCCGCAACGATCGACGATATCGATGTAAAATCTACGGGAGTTCTGGCGGGAGGATTATTTTTTCTTCTCGGAGGGGGCGCATTTGTTGAAGTTGATGAACGGGAAATGGCATCAAAGAAGGTGGAACGGAAAACTAGACTTAGAATTGCTTCTGCGGGAACATTTGTCAACATTATTACTGCGGGAATTGCTATGGTGCTTCTTTTGATCTTTCCCCTCATTATCTCACCATTTTATGGCTCTCAGGTTATCCAAGTTGATACCGTTCATCAAGAAAAGGATGGGGGATTCAACTACAAAAATATTGAATCTGGGGATGTTATAGTGGGGCTAAAAAAGCAAGGCTCCGATGAGGATTTTCTTGAATTAGATTATTGGAATAATAAAACTCTTGAAAATTATCTTTATAATAGAACAGATGAGATTTCTTGTTCTGTGGGGGATAATCTTACGTTAAAAGTTTATATTCCTCAAGAAGATACAAAATCCCAAAAGGATATCACCTTAGGCCCCCGCTATGATATAGGTATTGAGTATGAATATGCTTCGAAAACTGAATTGAAAATAACCCAAGTTGACTCAAAAGAGGACACTGAGTTAGAAGAAGGAACCATCATAACCGAAATCAACGGAACAGAGATTAACGTAGAGGAGGGTGTAACACTTGAAAGTATATTAACTACAAAAAACCTTAAAAGTTTAAAGCTTAAAGATGAAAATGGGAAGGAGTACATGCTTGATGCAGAAGTGATCGGAGTCCTAATCGGTATTCTGAGTAAACCATATTGGATGCCATTAAATTCTATTTCAAAACTATTTACAGGAGGATTTCCTGATTTCATATATCGAGAATTGATTTGGTTATGGATAATAGCTTTTAGCATTTCTTTATTTAATATGCTTCCTCTCCCCATATTCGATGGAGATAGAGTAATAAAAGAATTAATTAATTGGGGTATTGGGGAAAAATATGAAGGTACAAAAACTCAGACGGAAAAATTTATGATTGATTCAGAAAAAGAAATATATGAACTCTCCGAATATCGGGTACAGCATATTAAGAAAATTAAACTTATAATCAACTCTGAGGATAAAACAGAAAGATTAAACACTTCTAAAAGAGACAATTCCAGTGAAATTAAGATCGCAGAGGATAACTTTACTCTGATCGATTCTCTCAATGATGGATTCAAAGATGCAGTACAGCTAGAATTCAAAAATAGAAATCTCCCTGAAAATTCGGTTTTGGAAATTAAATATGAATATCTACATGATAAAAAGAAGAAACCCAAAAAACTAATCTTAAATACACTTCGCGTGATAACATTAATTATCGTTGCTGGGAATTTTATCTTGTCTTTTTTAAAATTTGGTACACGCATCTTCTGGGTCTAAACTTATTAAGGTGATTTAATGGAGTTCTCAGAACAAGGAAATTTGGGAGCTTGTAGTTATTGCGATGAGGAGGCTTTCATTTATAGAAGGTATTCTGGCGAAAGATTATGCAAATCTTGTTTTATATCTAAGATTGAGGAGAAAATTCATAAAACTATTTCAAAATACGATATGATGACTCCTGACGACAGAATTATAGTCGCTGTTTCTGGGGGTAAGGATTCTTTAACTTTACTATATAATCTGATGAAAATCCAAGAAAAAACGTATAATTCGAAAGAGCTTATAGCACTTTCACTTAATGAAGGAATAAAAGGATACAGAGATCTTACTATTGAGAAAGCGAAAAAATTTTGTCAGAGATATAGCATTTCACATCATATTATGGATGTAAGAGATTATTTAGATACTACCCTGGATATGATTATATCAAGGAAGCAAAAAGAGAGAGATAATCAGAATGCTTGTAATTTCTGTGCACTTATTCGGCGAAGACTTTTGAATGCTGGAGCAAAACAACTTAACGGGGATATACTCGCGATGGGACATAATCTTACAGATGTGGCTGAAACCTTTTTAATGAATATTTTTTTTAAAAGATTTCATAAGATCCAGAACCAATATTTCTTTAAAACTCCTTCAAGTCAGTTAGAGAATATATACATTAAGAAGATTAAACCCCTTTTTAAAATCCCAGAAAATGAAATTCAACTCTATTCTAAACTTAAAGATTTTGATTATTATTCACAATTGTGCCCATATAGGAAATCGGACCCCATCATAAGGAAGCGCGTTCTTAATATCATTAATGATTTTAAGCAATCAAGTCCAGAGATCGAATTTAATTTGGTAAACGGATTTCTTGAACTTTCTGAATTATTATACAAACAAAAGGAACAGAAAAAAATAAATCTTTGCAAAAAATGTGGATACCCAAGCGGAAAACAAGATATCTGTAATTTTTGTAGTTTAAAAATGGAGATTAAAGGTTCTAAAGAGGGCTAATCAATAAGATATTGGGCCATCTCTTTTAATTGCGGATATTCTCTTATTTCTTCTTTAAATAAAGGTACTTCGATTACGTTTTTTCCTAATTTATCTCCAAAAATCTTCTTAATTTTGTTTAAGTTCCGTTGTTGCATTCTCCTCCGTGCCAAACAAAAATCGCATAACTCCTTTGGATCTTTATATAATTTATTAACCACAATATTTGAAGATGGGATCTCATATTTTACTAATTCATTAATAAGACGTCCGGTTTCAGAAATTGCCATTTCCTCCGGAATCATCACGATGATAAATGTGTTTTTATCTTCATTCGTTAAATCTTTCCGAGCTTTCACAATTGATTCATTTAGCTTTTCTAATAGTTCTAATGAGTTCTCATCTTCTTCTTCTGATTTACTGAAAAAATTTTTAATTGCACCAAAAAATTTTCCAATTTTTAGCCGGAGTTTTACTATTTTACCAATCCAGCTGGATAAAGTTTCTGGGAGACTGAGGAACCTCAATGTGTGTCCAGTTGGAGCAGTATCAAAAATTATTAAATCATATTCATGCTCCGTTTCAATAAATTCCAATACTTTCCCAAATGCCAAGGCTTCATCAATTCCGGGGGGAGTGAGTGAATTTAGATGTTTTAGTTCTTCCATTCCGGGCATAATATTTTCCATCATATCTCCCATTTCCATGGATCCTACTGGATTTACGGCTGAGATATCTCCAAATTCGGACATTTTTGCTGTGGGATTTATTTCGAGGGCCGTTAAATTTTCTACATTAGGCATCGGACTCGGGTCCCCCGGTTCTAATTCCAATCCTAAACTATCTCCTAGAGAGTGTGCGGGATCCGTACTAATGACAATTGTCTTTCTTCCATGTTCTGCGGCCCAGATTGCAGCACTAGCGGCACTACTTGTCTTTCCCACGCCACCCTTTCCGCCGAACATTATCATCTCTAAATTTAATAATTGATCCTTTAACATCATCATATATATCTATTTTTTTATTAAGATTTAAAAACTAGGTGATTATACTTATTAGGTGATAAATGAATGTTCCAATTAAAAGTTTCATCTTCTATTTCTTCGCTGGAAAGACTAAATCTTTTAAAAGTTTCAATATAATCTTTTGGGTCTCTTTGATATGGTTCATATTACACTGTTAGAGTACTTAATGAATCAGTATTTTATTATATCCCTCTCTTTTTAATAGATAGGATAAAAAAACAAAGCTAGATGTAAAAAATAAATCTGAAGCGATGAGGTGTCCTCACTCTTATAAGCTCCTGCAAGAAGAATTTAATTTACGACCTTTTTTTCATGAAATATTTTCTTGAAAATATTTTTATAAAATGAAAGGTATAATCACCAAAACTAATTGGTATATTTTTAAGGTTGAGTTACTTTTATTTTAAAAACTGATTTTAAATCTGAGTAAAGCAACAGCTCCCCCGAATGTACTATATAACATTTCACCCTCTTCCGTTTCAGAGGATATAATTTCTATTTTTGTTCCCATATCCTCTGCTCTTTCTCCCAATTCTTCTATAATTGTTTTCCTTTCTATTATATTAAAGTTATTTGAGTGGCATTTGGGACAAGCCTCGTCTGAAATATGATCTTCGAAATCTTCCAATTCTTTTTCCTTGATGATTTTATCGGCTATGTAGTCGCATTTTTCACATTTGATCTTGATATATAATTTGTCAAGCTTTTCAGATAATATAAGCGTTTTCACAGCGCCGTAGTCTAATGCTTTTTGTATCTCTTCAAGTCCATATGTGGCCATCCCAGTATCATTGGAAATCTCCTTCATAAACTCTTGCATCAGCTTTTTTTCTTGAATATATTTAACATTCTCGATTTTATCTTTTACTTTTTCTAATAAAGCACGAATTCCCTCCGCACCTCCATATCCGATATCAACCACATCTAAAATTTTATCTTTTAGTCGATAATCTAAAGTTTCGTCTCGAACAAATTTTTCTTTTGAAGGACCGGGTCCTCCAATAAAAATTCCACGTAGATCTTCAATATCTAAATAAATCCTATTTATATCCCGGGAAATTCTCCTATAAAAGCGTTTTTCTGCCTCTTCAATTAATCGTTCATATCGCCTTTGTGATTGTCCTCCGGCTCTGTGTTTTCCGTGTATTCCAGAACTATATTCTCTCTTGATTTCCACTGTATTACCCGAAACATATCCAACAGCAGCCTCTTTTCTACCAATTACGACTAATCCGTAGGTTTCACTGGGTCTAAGCATTTTTCGGAGAGGCCATAATAAAAATTCATTAGAGCAGTGATATCGAAAGGTATTTACTCGATCAGGAGGTTCGATAATATATAGTTCGTTCTTTTCAGTTCCTGCCGTGTCATTTTGAGGGATTGCACCAGAAAACATAACTACTCCGTCCTCTGGGATTTCATTTAGATTTTTTAATTGTCCTATAAGACTAGATATTGAATCTAATACATTTTTTCTGGTCAACTTTGATTTAATGTTCTGACTTTCACTTATTTCATTTCTTAAATGATTCCTAACATCAGAAATCTGTTTATCATGAGGAATATAAAGAGATATCAATTCCGTATGAAACCCTCGTTTTTCGGAAAGATAATCTAATAGCTTTTTTGTCTTATATCTCTTTAGTTCACTTCTCTTCTTTTTTTTGGTTGACATAGTGATCTACATCTCAAATAAATAAAACAAAAGATTAATAGTTTTTTATTATTTTTCATTAATATATTTAGAGAACTAAACTAAAGGAAGTGTATTTGCATGAATTCAACCGATAAGGGTCAACAAGATGTCCCTAAGTCCCATCCCCGATATAAAAGTTTAAAATATCGTCATCAAATCATTGAAGATATGAAAAAATTGGTTGTAACGGAGGCGGGACTCATTGCACATGGAAGAGGAGAGGCTTTTGATTATATTATTGGAGAGAAAACAACCGAGGCAGCGGATGAGGCGATAAAGGCAACAGTAGCTCTTTTTTATCTTTCAAAAACCCCTGTAATAAGCGTAAATGGTAATACTGCATCGTTGGTACCAGATGAGTTAGTCAAGTTATCTGAAATACTTGATGCACCCCTTGAGATTAACTTATTTTATCGAAAAAGGGGAAGAATCAAAGCAATTACGAAAAAGTTACAAAACGCAGGAGCCACTAATCTCCTTGGCACAGATGAAGAGAAAATGGTTGAATTAGATGGATTAGAGAGCAACCGACGCGTTGTGCATGCTAAAGGAATTAAAAGGGCAGATACTGTATTTGTTCCCTTAGAAGATGGGGATAGAACAGAGGCATTAAAAAAGTTAGGAAAAAAGGTTATTACCGTTGATTTAAATCCAATTAGCAGAACAGCACTATGGGCGGATGTCACCATTGTAGATAACATTATTAGGGCTTTACCGAAAATGATTAAATATGCTCGTGAATTTAAAGATTACCCTAAAGAAAAGCTTATTAGCTTGCTTGAGAATTTTGATAATAGATCAACAATAAAATCCGCACTTGATTTAATCATCAAATACATAAAACTTCAAAAGAAAGAGGCTTTTAAAATAAAAAACCAGTAACAACATTAATTTTATCTTTATTTAACTGCTTTACTTAATAAAGCTTAAATATATTAAATTTAATATCAGAATAAATCGGATATTTTATATTTATTTTTTCGAGAAAGATTTATATGGGAACCGACAAAAGGAGCCATATTAACGCCTACACCCCCCAAGGAAAAGACGTTTTTTATCAAGTTCGACGGTGCACTATTGATGACTTAGAGGGGGTTATTGAAGTTAATGAAAAAGAATTGCCGGAAGATTATCCTTACTTCTTTTATAAAAGTATTCTGGAAAAATATTCAGATGCGTTTCTTGTTGCATGCCCAAACAATAACTTAGAAAAAATCATTGGCTACGTAATGTGGCGAGTAGAACGAGCTCCTTCAGTAAGCAGCCTTCGCTTAATTAAAAAGGGGCATTTGGTTTCAATTGCGGTGTTGGAAAAATATCGTCGTCAAGGCGTGGCTACTTCCTTATTAGATAAGTCCATGCCAGCAATTAGCAAATTTAATATAAAAGAATTTGTCCTGGAAGTACGTGTTTCCAACTATAGGGCAATCAATCTTTATGAGAAATTCAAATATCGAACGGCAAAAGTAAAGGAAAGTTATTATCGAGACGGCGAAAATGCTTACTTTATGGTAAGAAAAGTCTGAAGTTACTCTTTTCTTTGATTTGTATATTCAAGTCCCTTAATTAAATAAGTTATTGTTTCATTTATTGGGACCTCAATTCCTAACCGATTAGCATACCCCACGATTCTGCCATTAATAAAATCAATCTCTGTTGGACTCCCTTTTCGAACATCTTGGAGCATGGAGTTTAAATTATCGGCAGTCTTTCTTGCAACCTCATAAGTTAATTCAACAAAATCTTTCTTCCCTAAATCTATTCCTCTTTCTTGAGCAACTTTCTTAGCCTCATTAATTGCTCTTTTCATTAACTTTTTCAAACCCTCAATTTTCAATAAATCTCCGTTTCTTAATCGTGTAAGCGCTCCAAAGGCATTAATTCCAATATTTACAAATACCTTTTCCCAACATACTTTAATTATGTCATCTACGATTCGTGATTTCAGTCCAGATTCCTCTAAAAGCTGCTTCAAATCACCTAAGGCTGTAGAAGCCTCAAGATTGGATTCATTTCTTTTTGGAATTCCCATTTTTGTAATTCCTTTCCCCGTATGGACGATATAACCAGGTTCCTTTAAAAAGCCTCCATTTGTGGTTACTAATCGAATTAAACTAATATCGGGCATTATATTATTGATAATTTCTTCATTTCCAATGCCATTTTGTAAGATTACTAAGTATTTCGATTGTTTAACTATTGTTTTATACTGATTAAGAGCAGATTTAATATCATAGGTCTTCGTCGTTAAAAACAAATAGTCAAAAAAAATTGATTCGCGATTCAATTCTTCATCAACTAAATAATCTTGTGAATTTGTATAAGCTTTGATTCCCCGGATAATACTTATTCCTTCCTCATTTTCTAACTGCAATCCTTT
Organism: Promethearchaeia archaeon; assembly: GCA_046483985.1. Taxonomy (GTDB): domain Archaea; phylum Asgardarchaeota; class Lokiarchaeia; order Sigyniarchaeales; family SOKP01; genus JAWOCD01. The sequence continues at coordinate 82,440 of JAWOCD010000084.1, read as the reverse complement.
TTTATTAATTTGATTTGCATGCGCTGATCGACAAAAGAATACCACCGAGATCTTGGATTCCTCTCCTGAAGATCTCTTCTCTTGAAACTTGGTTAGATAAGCTCCAAAAAGACTACCAATGGACCCTGCTCCGATAAAACCAATTTTTATTTTTTTGTTCCTCATTTTACTGACTCTTTGATTTAAAATAATTTTTTTTGATTTATTTATATTTCTTAAGGAGAAGTTCTAATCCCTTCTAAAGAAATTTATCCAGCCCCGTTTGCCCTTCCGAGATCGTTCCAGATCTTTTTTTGATTTCCAAGATATTAACGTCTCTTGGATAATTACGGGGTTGAATCTCTAATTCCTTCATCATCATGAAAGAATTCTTGGCAGCGTAACCAGAAAAATGGTTATTAAAATAAATTCCTATTTTCTCTGCTTCTCGGACGACTTGTATAACTTTATTGGACCACTTCTTAATTTCCTCTTCTGAAAACAGATAGTTAAACCAGATATTTTCCCCGTACCCATGAAACCTAATGTATGCAAATTCTTTATTGGTTACATTCATACGAGGAGGAAGTAAGGGTTCAATGACCGAGCAATATGTTAATGCATTATTCCGTAAATAATCAAAAACCTCCTGATTCATCCAAGATTTGTGACGAAATTCAACAACTAAATTATACCTTGCTTCTTGGTAATCCTCAGGCCAATTTTCAATGAAATCTTTAAGATTCGAGAAATGTTCCTCTTTGGTAAAGGAAGGAGGAAGTTGGATAAGAAACGCTATTAATTTATTTGCTTGTATCAAGGGATCCATCGACATTAAATAATATTCTAAATCCTCTATGCATGCATCAATATTTAATTTATGCTTATGGGTCACGACTCTTGGTAATTTTGCGCTAAATACAAAATTGGAAGGTGTACGGGTCGCCCATCCCCTTACAAGTCGATGAGAAGGTATCTGATAAAAAGTAGTATTTATTTCATTTGTGTAAAATATCTGAGAATAATAATGTAGGAAATCTTTACTTTTTAATCCCTTTGGATAAAAGGGACCAACCCATTCATCATATCCCCATCCAGATGTACCAATTAATATATTTGAATCATTAATGTCATTTTTTCTTGAATTACTCATTTTAATAGCCTATATTTTTTCTGGAACATAGTCCAAAGTTAATTACTAAAAAATTTTTTAGATAAAACATTCAATCTAATAATAATATAGAATTATCAAAATAAATCTCTTAGTAAATATATAATATCCCTCCTTTAACTATCATGGATCCAGAACAAACTAATAAAATTGATCCTTTGACGGCAAAGTTATTAAAGAAATGCGAAGTTAATTCGCTTGCTGATTATTACAGAAAATGGGTCAAAAAATACGACCATATCGTTAAACTCTCTAGAATCTCTAAGAATCATAGTTCCTTCACGGAAGAGAGAATAAAAAATGATCTATTAACAATTCCAAATTTAAGTCTCGTCCATATTATTAATTTCACCCGAAAATTGCGCTCTCAAGGAGTTTTTAAAAGAAATTTTTATTTAATTGATGCGAAAGGCCTTGCTAAAATTTTACAAGCGCTTAAAAATAATAATATAATAGAGCCTAATCACGCGGGCAATCCAATAATTTCGATTGATAAACTCTTTCAGCTATTTGGTATAGATCAACCTAAAAGACAAAAAAAATTTTTGCACTTACTTTTAGAAAATATTCAAAAATTTAGAAATTATGCATTAATTGTTCCAGATTCAAAAGAGGTAAATTCAGAAGTAAAAAGAATAGTTAATAAATCTTCGGGGGATATGATAAATGAATCACTTCCAGAACTTAATAAAATTTTAGACTCCCCAAAATCGTATTTCTTAATTTTTTATTCCAAATTCAAACATCCAGAAAATAAAAGACTAATATACAAATTATTAATTACTGCCCTTATTGGTATTGGATTCCTAAGTATTTTTTTACCTCTCCTTCTATTAATTAATAAATAACTTATTCTCTCATTTTTTTGGTTCTAGCAGAGTTAAGCCTAATGATAGAATCCTTTTCTCCTCTGAATGTAAATATAAGCAAGATAGAGATGTGGTTAAAACCATTAAAATACCTCGTAATTATAAAAAGAAGGAGAACCGTAATTTACGGTTGGAGAACCAACCTATGTTGTCTAATGTAATGATCACGCATTAGAAAATATGAATCTCACTCCTTTAGGCGTAAGTAGTTCAACCCTATAGGAAATAATTAAATTTCACATTCAGGCCACTCCACATTAAACCTTATAAATTTTTTGAATGGCAATCGTAAAATTTTTAATCTAAAATATACTCTATTAATTCGTCGTTGAAGTTTTAATCTTTTAATCTTAAAACAAAAAGATTATATTTCACCGAATCTTTTACAAATTACTTAGTACGATCATATCCCCACTTCTATATGACTCTTATATCGGTTCTATTAATGGGCATCACCTTCTTTTTGGTGAGGTTCATTGAACACCGATAAATGATGAGATTTAATGGATTGGTGAGGCATCACCCAAAATGGGTGTATCTTCCCAGTTCTTTCGAATGGGGCTATGAAAGAAAAGATGTAGTTATTATCTTGACCGATTATAACTGAAGAAGGAACATACTCCCTCTATGTCAACTCCGGAATTTTTCTTATTGTTGCAATCCTTAATTTTTGAGGGTTACAATAAGAAAAATTTGATTTTTATGCCGAATTATAATTTCCTCCTTGTGATAGGGTAGAACCTATATTTTTTCTGCTCAATTACAAGGATTATGTCATATATCATTTACCGGACAAACCTAAGATAAATGTTGCTAAAATTAGCAACTTTTATGCTTTTATTTTTAATGTTTCCAATGATGTGTATACCCAAAATATAGGGAACTCAGAATTTTCTGAGTTTTGCGTTCATGTTTATCTCGAGATATAATTTATGGCTCTCAGTACCGCCATGATCTTATCGAGTAATCTGAACCTTTCCCTGAGTAGTGCCAGCACGCCTCCGCTATTTGGTGGATATCTAGGCTTGGGCGCTGACGAAGGGCGCGACAAGCTGCGATAAGCTCGGTGTAGTCGCATGTAGACGTTGATACCGAGATCCCCTAATAGGACATCCGCTTATGGCTAAATAATCCATAAGATTCCCATAACCTTACGGTGAGGGAAAAGGTACCCCGAGAAGTAAAACATTTTAGTATCGGGAGGAATAGAAAACAAGACGTGATTTCGTGAGTAACGGCGAGCGAAAACGAATTAAGATCAAACCGAATCCCCAGAGAAATCTGCGGGAGATGTGGTGTAAGGGTTTCGTACGACCTCTCTTTAGAAGGTGAATACCCCTGGAAAGCTGAGCCAAAGAGCGTGACAGCCGCGTAACCGTAATAAAGAAGGTTGATGCGAATTCTCCTGAGTAGTGTGCGATGGTTTTCGCATGTGAAAATGCCAGATACACGCTGGCAAATCTAAATACGTCCCAAGACCGATAGTGTACTAGTAGCGTGAGCAAACGATGAAAAGTAACCCGGAAGGGTCGTGAAAAGTGCTTGAAACCAAATAGCTTGTTAGGGATGCGGCCTACAAAGACAGATCCTTCGCGAATGTGTTCTGGTGACGGAATATCAGAGTGAAGGGGACTAGGGTTGCATCATCAGTCTGGAATCATTGGCCAGGGAGTTTATAGTATAGGCGAGCTTAAGTGACGTGCGTCACGTAAGCATAGGGAAACCAATATTCCCGCAACCTTGTTAACACATTAGAAGGATTCTGGGGTCAGCGTGCGGTTCTGCCAATCAATGACGTTAGATGACTTCTCCTAAGGGGCAAGGTCAGGGGGATGGTCTCAAAGGGCCTATAGTCTCTGCTATAAAACCCGAAGCCGGTCGATCTATTCCTGGGCAAGACGAAGTCGTTCGAAAGGGCGATGGAGGTCTGCAGTAGTGCTGACGTGCAATTCGCTTACATGACCTGGGAATAGGAGCAAAAGGCTAATCTAGATCGGTAATAGCTGGTTCTCCTCGAAGTTGGTCTCAGCCAAGTCTTGAGCGAGGTAGCCAGTAGCGTAGAGCACTAATTGCGGAGTAAGGATCTTAGTCGGTCCTCTTTGCTCTTAAACTCCGAAACTGCTGGCACCATAGACCTTGGGAAACGGGTTACCGGGCGTAAAGTCCGGCGCCGAGAAGGGAACAACCTAGACTCGGGTTAAGGTCCCTAAGTGCAGGTTAAGTGTCAAACGAAAGGGCGTTATATTTCTAAGACAGCAAAAAGATAGGTATAGCAGTAGCCACTCTTTAACGAGTGTGTAACAACTCATTTGCCGAGAAATATAGCCCCAAAAATGGACGGGGCTCAAATCTGCCACCGAGACCCGGGGGCACGGGTGGAAGAATCCCGTGATCCGGTAGAGGAGCGTCCGTGGGGCGAAGAAGTGGGTGCGTGAGCTCCCGTGGAGCGCCTCGGAGCGCAGATCCTGGTGATAGTAAAAGCAAAGATGGGTTAGAATCCCATCCGCCGAAAGGGCAAGGGTTTCTTCGCAATGCGTCGTCAGCGAAGAGTTAGTCGGTCCTAAGCGTACCCGTAACTGGTATGCGCGAAAGGGAAACAGGTTTATATTCCTGTACCACGGCACTACATGTGGTGACACAAGGTTTCGTGCTGACGGTTCGAGGTAGGTGGAACAGAGCTGTCGAATATCTCTCTGTTTAAATGTCTACGACTGGGGAATAGCGTAATGCTTAGAACCAGTCTAAACCATGAATAGCTGTCCAAATGTGGACGGTTTCGCCGAGCCTTGGACTCAGTGAAAAGGCAGAAACAAGAAATGCCGTGTCCGTACCCAGAACCGACACAGGTGCCCCTAGGTGAGCAGCCTAAGGCGTGTTCGAGTAAAGGAGGCTAGGGAAATCGACAAAATCGAGTCGTAACTTCGGGATAAGGCTTGCTTGCGAACTTCCGTACGCATAGCGTGTGCGGGGGCTCACAAGTTGCAATAACTAGAGGGGGGCGACTGTTTAATAAAAACATAGGTTTCTGATAGTCCGTAAGGATGTTTACAGAAGCTGAAACCTGGCCAGTGGCAGTGGATAAACAGCGGGTACAACCGCAATAAGTCCTGCTAAACGCCGGGAGTAACTATAACTCTCTTAAGGTAGCCATATGCCTTGTCTGGTAAGTTCAGACGTGCATGAACGGTCCAACGTCCCCCCTATTGTCCCAGCCTTCTGACGATTGAAATTACACTCCGGCGAACGGTCCGGAGACGGCAAGTGGGACGAGAAGACCCCGTGGAGTTTTACTGCAGCTTGATAGTGCGACTTGGAATTGGATACAGAGTGTAGTCGGGAGCGAAGAATCCCCAATTTCGGTTGGGGAGGATGCGATCTTGGAATACCGGCTTTCCTCTTCTGGGTTGCTAACGATGTTCTGCATCGGACAGTATTAGGCGGGCAGTTTGGCTGGGGCGGCTCACTCCAGAAAAGATATCTGGAGTAACCCAAGGTCAGCTCAAGCGGGACAGAAATCCGCTTTAGAATTTAAGAGTAAAAGCTGGCCTGACGGGACTCTGATCACCAAGGAGTCCCGAGGCTAACGCCTGGTCTAGCGATCCCCAATAGCTACTCGTGTGGTTCATTGGGGTGATAGAAAAATTACCCCGGGGGTAACAGAGTTGTCACGAGTAAGAGTTCCTATCGACCTCGTGGCTTGCTTCCTCGATGTCGGCTCTTCCTATCCTGGCGGCGCACCTAACTGCCAAGGGTGGGGCTGTACGCCCATTAAAAGGGAACGTGAGCTGGGTTTAGACCGTCGTGAGACAGGTCGGATTCTATCTACTTGCCGTGTGGGATGACTGAGGGTAAGGGAAAATCAGTACGAGAGGAACATTTTGCCGGCGCCTCTGGTGTACCGGTTGTCTGACAAGGCATCGCCGGGCAGCTACGCGCCAACGGATAAGTGCTGAAAGCATCTAAGCATGAAGCCAATCCCGAAAAGAGTCATCCATTCTCATAGCCGTGAGCGAACATTATGTGTTTGGCATGTGCGTTGACGTGCGTAAAGGGAAGACGATCCTGTGTTGTCATCTTTTTACCATTGAATATGGAGTAATTAAAAAGTCCATATGGGCTTCTCCTGAACAACACGATGGTGTGTTCAAAGCGGGAAGACGTCATAACGCACATATCGGGCACATAGAAGTGAGCTGAGCTGGCTGCGGTGACGCAGACAGCAAGGAGTGAGACGAGTGCACCCGTAGAAGACGGGGTTAGTGAGGTTGGGGGTGTACGTAGGAAGCTTTCGGGCGACCTATTTAGCCCGCCACTCTCAATAGCACAAGCGTGTGGCAACGAAATGGGAGCTCGGGTTCAGGCTCAGAATTAAGATGTGCGCTGGAATCTGAGAGCTCAATTTTTGAGATAAACACGCATGAACGCAATACGTTATACACATTGGAGAAATTAAAATTGGAAAGCATAAAAGGAAGGATTTATTGTTTGGAAATGATATGACCTACGGAATGAGGCAAAATCAAAGGAGTTTAGACGAGAGGAGTATGTTCCGCATTACCATTTTTCTATATTTTTTTTAAATCTCTTTTTCTGGCACTTTTTCTCTAAAATTAGATATCCTTTTTGGATTTATTCTCTAAAACGTTTTTCTTTTTCGTCTTATATCCTTTTTTATAAATTTTTGAAATGTTTTACTGTCATCCTCTATGAGATCCCAGTATTTTTCATATACTTCTTTCAGAGACATCTCTTTTCTGTCATTGTTCTTTGGTACTGAATTTTTGTTCCTATCATTTTTCATAATTGTGGTCGAATTGACTATAACTTTTTGCTCTCCCTTACTGTACTTATCAATATTTTCATTTTTATTTAGTGGAAATTCAAAGTCGACTTGTTGATAACCCCGCACTTTATAGTTTTTGTCAATGTATGCTTGGAAATGATGTTCGCAAATTAATCCCTTAGGAATCGATATAGTTGTTAAATGTTTATTAGCTTTAATTATCGAAGACGAGATTTTTAGAGATTGTTCTTTTTCGCAGATCGGACAAACAATCTGAATTACTTTTTCCTCCTCTCTCTTGTCCTTATTTTCAATGCCGTCGATCATACACAGATCTTTATCTTCGGATATTTAATCTCATAGAATTTTTTATGGAGATTAATTTATCACTCTGTAAAAAAAAAATTTATTTAAATAGAAAGAACTTTAATTTCCTATAAAATCAATATAAAATTAATAAATAAAATGACTGTTAATTCTCCATTCTTATCCGAAGAAGAAAGATCTATTGAACGATCGAACAGAAGATATACCATCTCATCTCATTATATTCCGATGCGAGACAATGTAGAGATTGCTCTCGATGTATTACTTCCTAAAAACCTAGCTGAAAAAGAAAGGGTCCCAGCTATTCTTATCCAGACCAGATATTGGAGATCTATTGATTTAAAGATGCCCTTTCGCTGGCTTATTAAATATTCTACAAATCCCTTAATTTGTAAACATATGGTGAAGTATAAATATGCCATTATTACGGTTGATGTCCGCGGCACTGGAGCATCCTATGGCAATAGAGAATATCCCGTGGGGCCGAAAGAGATAAATGACGGGGCGGAGATCATTGATTGGATCACTTCTCAACCATGGTCTAACGGCGAGGTGGTAACGTGGGGCAATTCATATACTGGAATGACCTCAGAATTAGCCTTATCTGTGAACCATCAAGCGCTAAAAGGGGCGATCATTAAACATAATCCGTGGGATTTTTATGCGCATGCCATATTTCCTGGGGGATGTTTTAATAAATTTTTTACAAAATATTGGTCCAGTCTGGGTGCAGCGCTTGACCAAACTGATGGCAAGGCCCTTTTAGAATTTAAACCTATCAAGCCATGGTTTGCTCGACTTACCTCTCTTCTAGTAAGAGGGGTTAAACCTGTTGATTCTGCCTATGAGAGGTTAGAGGAAGTTGCCCAAATCCATTTGAATAATTCTTATCCGATGGATTATGCTAGGAATATGACGTATCGAGATGATCCCGCGAATGAGGAAGGACTCATTTTCGATGACATCAGTATTTTTAATTATCAAAAAGAAATAGAGGAATCACATGTCCCTATGTTTTGTTGGGGTTCTTGGCTTGATTCTGCAACGCCCAATATGGTTATTGAACGCTTCCTCACCTTCGATACACCACAGAAAGCTGTGATTGGCGATTGGGATCATGAAGGCCATCATCGAGCAAATCCGTACTTTTCTCATAAAGATAAAGCCAAATTGAGCAATAAGGAACAAATACAAGAATGGATTCGATTTTATGATGAATGCTTAAAGGAGGATCACTCTAATAAGAAAATTCTCTATTATTACACAATGGGGGAGGAAAAATGGAAGAAAACCACTACTTGGCCACCAGCACATCAACAGTTTCAAAAGTGGTATCTCCGTGAAGACAATTTTTTAAGAAAGAGTAAACCTTATGAAACTAATGGAGAAGATTCGTATAGAGTAGATTTTAACGTTACAACCGGCATAAGAAATCGCTGGTATACACTCTTAAGTGTCCCGGTTAATTATTATGATAGGAAAGAGCAAGACAAACGGTTATTAACTTATACAAGTGATCCCTTAGAAAAATCAATCGAAATTACTGGTCATCCGATTGTCACACTTTATCTTTCAACCTCGCATAAAGATGGAATGGTTGCAGTCTATTTAGAATATCTGGACGAAAATGACAAGATACACTTTGTCACAGATGGTCAGATCCGTTTTATGCATCGGAAAATTTCAAAAGATACACCGTATGAAATTCCATTTCCTTATCATTCGTGTAAAAAGGAGGATGCTCAACCCGTAGTTCCAAATGAACTGATGGAGCTGAAATTCGCTCTTTATCCTACCTCAATTCTCCTCAAAAAGGGATTCCGAATTCGCCTAGCCATAGCTGGTGCCGATAAAGAATCATTTGCACGTTATCCCTCAAAAGGAGTCCCTGACCTTACTATTAAGCGCGATAAAGAGCATAGCTCATTTTTAAGGTTACCTGTTATTCAAGATTGATTACGAGACCCTTAGGGGGCAATTTTTTTCTTTTAATACCATTTCTGATTTGGGACCAAAAATAATCAATATTTATCGCTGAAGAGTTTAAATAGGAGAGCACTTATTGCTCCGGCAAGGAACCCCCCGATATGAGCAAAATATGCAGTGGAAGAGGCCCCCCATAGAAGAAATCCATAAAGCAGCTGTAACAAAAAATACACAAGCACGAAATATTTTGCTTTCAATCGAATGATAAAGAACTGTAACCAAAACGCCAATTTATTATTTGGGAAAAGGATACCATATACCGCAATAATTCCAAATATTGCCCCTGATGCTCCTAACGTGGGCACATTAGGCTGATTGCCCAATACTGCGATAACACCATGCAAGAGAGCGGCACTGATACCAGAAACCAAATATATCAAAAGAAATAAACCATGTCCTAACGCCTTCTCACAATTATCAGAAACCACATAAAAGAAAATCATATTCATTAAAATATGGAAAAAACCGCCGTGCATAAACATCGAGATAATTATCGTCCAAGGTTTATTACCTGCAAAAAATTCCGCGGGAATAAAAGCTGCTTCCTCCACGAAGAGCAGTCCTTCGGGATCCAATAGTTGAACGATAAAAACAATGATATTAATGATTATGATTGAAAAGGAGACATATTGTTTGGTAATGGGAATTTTATCCTTTCTTACTTCATAGACCATATTAAATCTCTACTTTTTAATAATTTAAATTTTTTTATATTGGAATTTAATTTAAAATAGTTAAAAATTTTCATACTCCCCCAAATCAGATAATTTAAAAACACCGAATCTTTCTACTCGCTTATATTTTATCGCATCATAATAGGAACGAACGGGTTTAATAAATCTTTGAGATTTATAGAGCATTAAAGCTTTTCGAACTTTTCCTCGGTAATCTTTAATTTTCATTTTTTTCTGTTTTTCCTTTGGCGCTTTATTTACCACATATAGTGCATAGATATAAAATTCAGTTTTCTCAAGGCTTAGATCTTGCGCGGCATCCATCACGATATCGAAAGTTGCTTGATGGTCTTCATGAGAATTATGGTTACTGGGTAAAACAATTCTATCTGCATCAATTATTATTGGTTTCGTTTTTTCTACTCCTAATTCGATTCTATTTTTAACATTTTGATCTGGAAGCCCGAACTTATGAATATTTTCTTGGGGTAATCCCAAGAATTCTATTACTTCATCGATTTCGCGCATTCGAATTTCAGCCAGATCATCCTCCGATATCTGTGTTTCTTTACTTTCAATCAGGCGCCCCGTCTTTCTCTCAAATGTATAAGCTGCTCGTCCATCTGAAACATAACAGATATGAATTTTATGACCTTCTTCTTGCCATTTCAATATGCTTCCTCCGGCACCCACTAGTTCATCGTCGGGATGAGGGGCAAATACAACAATCTTCATAGATCTTTTACCGCTATTTTTTGTTCTAGTACTAATTTTTTTTAGCTGACTTAATTATTTAACGATCTGCGAAAGAAGTCCCATTCCTTTAGGGTGGGGAAAATTAATTAGTTTTACAATTAAAATGAGAAAAGAGATTATATGTTTTGGATTCTTTACTGGAATGAAGAGATAATAACTAATAAAGCGTTCCAATAATTCAAATATCTTTTGGCGTTTTTTTTTCTTGTGCGAAAGATAAAATGAACGCGGAACATAATTCGAATTAGAAATTTTGGAACTAACCCTCTCCCAAGCGAGCTGTCATACCATATTTTTAAATTATAGAACTATTTTTTTTTAGATTAAATTTATTTTCCTAGATCAGAATAAGTAAAATTCATTAAGAACTCTTTATAAATATATAATAACGCTTAATTCAAAAATTATTAATATATGATTTAAAGTGAGTATTTTAAGAATCCTAATTTGTGACTCTCAAGGTTATCCGTTTTATTCCCGTACAGTAGATGAGTCACTTCCCGAAATGAATAAATCCCTGTTAAGTGGACTAATATCTGCAATTGGAACAATTGGAGACAGAATATTTAAGAAAAAGATTGCCAATATCTCATTTGGAAACGGGTTTTCGGAGGCTTATATTAGTATAATCACTAAAGATCTCTTATTTGAAGAAAAGTCGATTTATTTTGTATTTTTTATGAAGGGAGAACAAGATGTACGATTGATTAAAGAGATTTCCACTACGATTTTTATTGAAAATAAGCAATTTTTAAAAAATCCCGATGCAATGTCTATGAAAATCGAACAGAAGGTGGATGCCATCATTGATAACCGTTTTTCTGGCTTAAAAGATTATTAAAATGAAAAAATTAAGCCTTTAAAATTCAACTGATCACGCATTAAAGAATATGAATCTCACGCCTTTAGGCGTGAGCAGTTCAAAGCTTAAATATTTTATAAAGTTTTCCAATAAAGAAAATGAGAAGAAAGAGAAACGTTTGGAAGACTCGACGGCAAAAATTGATTCAGGCTCTAAAGTCAGACAAAGAGATTCATGATTTAAAGTTTGTTATGCGGGAGTTAGAATATCCGAGTAAACATGTACTTATAGAGGATATTTTTAGCATAAATAAGACTTTGCAAAATGAGGAAAAACAAATATACGTGCGTCCTGCATATTGCCAAGCTTGCGGTTATAAATTTACTCAAGAAGGAGACAAATTACGAATTCCTTCTAAATGTCCAAAGTGTAAAGGTGAAGGAATTGCTTGGCCTTCTTTAAAACTCAAGGAATAAGTTTTTGAAACTAAAAGAAATCGTGGAAAGAGAGAAACATTTAATTGATATGATAACTAACTATTTCACAATTATATAGGTGAATTTTGTATGGAGAAAATCAAAATTGGATTAATTGGGGCAGGGGCTATTGGCGATATACATTTAGCGGGGTTTCAAAAATTGGAGGAATGTGAATTAGAGGCAATTGCTTCCCGAACAAAAAATCATGCAAAACAATTTGCAGCTAAATATGAAATAGATCATTATTACTTTGGAGACGATGCATGGAAGGAGATGCTCAATACGGAAGAACTCGATGCCGTATCAATATGCACGCCGAATTATCTTCATGCCCCGATGATTTTAGAGTCTATTAAACATGACCTCCATATTTTGAGCGAAAAACCAATTTGTATTACCCAAGGAGAGCTTGACAGGGTGGAGTCAGCATTAGATGGAAAAGAACTTATCTTTTTTGTCATGTTTAATAAGCGATTTAATCCGATATTTTCCATAGTTAAACAAATCTTAGAAGAAAAACTGTTAGGAAATCTTATCTTAGCGCGCTATTATTTTTCTCATTATGGCCCTTACGAATCATGGCAAGCGTTATCAAAACAAAAATGGTTTTTTGATTCAAAATTGGCGGGGGGTGGGGTCCTTCTTGATCTAGGTGTTCATGTAGTAGATCTTCTTCGATTTCTAATTGGTGAACCCACTAGGATAAACGGAATAAACTTTGGTACATCATGCATTGATATGAAAGAGGAGGATAACTGCAATGTTCTTTTTGAATTTTTCGATAACACGAAAGGCCTTATTTCAGTTTCATGGTGTAATTATCCCAATGAAAAGATTGAAATTTTTGGCACTGAAGGAACGCTTACGCTTGATTTACGTAAACAAAAGCCAGCTTCATGTATTCCTAAAAAATTGCACCAGAAAAAACTCATAAAAGAAGCCTTATCCTTCAAAAAAAGCCACCGAGAAACTTACCATCTTTTAATTGAAGAATTTATTCATAGCATTCTGGATAATACTCAAGGAAAGCCTGACTTTGAAGATGGGAAGCGTGCTGTAGAATTTGTCTTGGACGCATATTCTCTCAAATAGCCTTTCTTTTTATGAGGAAATGGTTTAAAAATCTACCTCCCTTACATTTACATATGTGGAAGGATGCTCAACATGAGTTTCTAAATGTTAATAATCTGCGGATCCATGCAGTATCTATGGGCTATAATAATAGTAATAAAAAAGATACGCCAATTTTATTACTTCATGGGTTTCCCGATTTTCATTATAGTTTTCGGTATATTATGCCGATTCTGGCCAGAAATCGCAAAGCTATAGCAATTGATCAAAGAGGATACAATAAATCGTCTAAACCACCAAATGTGAAAGATTATGGTATGAAATATTTAATGGAGGACATCAAAGAAGTAATACTAAGCATTTCTCCCACCAATAAAGTGATTCTTGTTGGTCATGATTGGGGAGGGGCGATCTCCTGGCATATGGCTCGATATTTCCCAGAATTAATTGAAAATTTGGTTATTATAAATTGTCCTCCCGTTGATCTTCTTTTTCGTGCTTTCCAGCATATTCCGAGACAACTATTCATGTCATATTATATCTTTTTCTTCCAAATTCCTTATCTCCCCGAAATAATCTTAGGACTGAACAATTTTTGGATTATTCAAAGGATTTACAAAAACATTGGCGATCACATTTCTGAACGGGAAATGCAAGCGTATATTGATTGCTTTAATCGACCTCGAGGTTTAAGTGGAATTAATTATTATCGGGCATCTCTAAGAGCAGCATTTAAGCCATCTACTTCATCTGGGAAGTTTAAGAGAGTGAAATGTGATACTCTCGTTTTATGGGGGGTAAATGATTTTGCTCTTCATTTTAATTTGACCCGATATCTTCCCTATTATATTGATAAAAAATGTAACCTTATTATCAGATATTATAAACATGCTGGCCATTTTCTACATCAAGAGAAACCCCTATTGGTGGCTAACAGAATTTTAGAATTCATAAAGAGTAGATGATATAAATAGGTATTTACGAATCTCATGCCTTTAGGCGTGAGTAGTTCAATACTAATAAAGATAAGAAAAAATTAAAAAAATAAGATAATTAAAATTATTTAACGGTGGTAACCCAACCGAAATCATCTTCGATTTCTTTTCTCTGAATACCCGTTAAGAGATCATATAATTTCTTAGTGACTTCTCCAGGTTCCCCATCATTCCAGACTCGTTTTTTATCATTTAAAGTCACTGATCCTATAGGAGTTATTACTGCCGCAGTACCTGTACAAAAGGCTTCCGCACACCTGTCCTCAAATAATTCTTCGTAGGATATATCCCGTTCTTCTCCCTCTATTCCTAACTTCGTTTCTGCTAATTCTAAGACCGATTTTCTGGTAATCCCAGGGAGAATTGTTCCTTTTGTTTTTGGAGTCGCTAACTTCCCATCAATTAAGGCAAAGAAATTAGCGGTGCCCACTTCATCAATATATTTTAATTCTTGAGCGTCGAGGTAAATAAGTTGGGCATAACCTTTTTCTTTGGTCTCTTTTGCTGGTTTCATTGTAGGGGCATAATTACAACATGTCTTTGCAAAACCCGTACCACCTGGAGCTGCACGTGTGTACTCCTTTGAAATCTCCAAATCAATTGCTTTGAACCCTTCTGGGAAATAAGGACCAACAGGGACCGTAAATATAATGAATTTATATTCCTCCGCAGGGGCAACTCCTAAGACGGGACCATTCCCAATCATAAGCGGTCTAATATATAGTGCTCCCCCACTATCATAAGGTGGTATATAATCTTCATTTGCTTTAACTACTTTTTTAACGGACTCAATAAATTTATTTTCGTTAAATTCTGGCATCAACATTCGTTTAGCGCTTTTATTTAATCTCTTGGCATTCTTTTCCGGTCGAAAAAGGACTATATCCCCATTTTTTGCCTCTAATGCTTTCATCCCTTCGAAGATTCCTTGACCGTAATTAAGTACGCATGCCCCAGGAGAAATTTCAAATGTTCCAAAAGGAATTATCCCTTTATCATTCCATTGACCGTCTTTATAATCTGACACGAACATGCTTTTTGTTTCAATAAAATCAAATCCAAGTGAGTAGAAATCGATATTTTCAGGTTTCAATTTTTAATTTCACCTATATGTATTACTATTTTTTTGTTGATATTGTTATTTTTTATATATTTAATATCTTAAATAATCTTAACTTTGCCATCAATCAGAAAAAACACATATCTGGACGCTTTTTTAACTCACCACTAAAGTAATATTGCATAGTCAAAAAGAATAAATTGCATAGTCAAAAAGAATAAATAAGATTTCTTTGATATATTTTATATCTTAATTACTTTCAAATTTATTTTTTATATAAGAATGTCTCATCGGGTAAAAAATCTCAAAGAAGTAAAGATTATATTCGCGGGACTTGATAACGCGGGAAAAACAAGTGCTTTAATCGCATTAAGACAAAAATACAATTTCCACGAGAAAGTAAAGAATTTAAAGCCCACGATCAAAATTGATTACAGTTCCTTTACTTTTGTAAACCGATATTCAATAAATTTGTGGGATATGGGCGGACAAGGAAAATATCGCTCAATCTATGTAAATAATCCCGTCTATTTTTCGGGGACTGATTATCTCTATTTTTTAATAGATATCCAAGACGAGTTTAAATTTCGCACGTCCGTGGATTATCTTTCAGAATTATTAAAAATCTTTCGTGAACTTGATTACGAGAATGAAATCATCATATGCTTTCATAAATATGATCCTAAATTTAAAGGAAGTCAGGAATTTCGCGAGCGGACAAAAATGATTAAGGAGCTAATTTTAAAAAGAAATCCAGATATCCAGTTTGTTTTCTTTAACACATCGGTGTACGATATCTCCTCAATTTCGAAAGCAGTTTCTTATTCTTTGAATCAACTCTTAGATGTAAGTTCTATAAATGCCAAACTCCGCGATCTGACTCAAAATTACGGCTGTCATCATGCTATTCTTTATACCAATGCGGGGTTAATTATCGCAGATAATTATAGTGAAGTCATGGATCCTTGGGAATTTCAGAAACAAATTAGCAGCAAAATGAATGAGAATTTGGAGTTTTTTCAACGGTTGACTGATGAGGATGTCGGGATTGACGAACGGCTTATATGCTCAGATAATACTGCACAATATGTCAAAAAATATACAATCGAGAAAGAGCATGGATCGATTATTCTTTATTTAGAGGTGTCAACCTATTCGGACAATCTTAAGCCGATAAAAGCAGAACTGGACAAAATACAATCTCATCTGGAAACCATAATTTGATGAAATAAAATCTATGATGGTCAATCATAAAATTAAAATTTAATCTCTCTTTTTACTAAGTAAGATTTTTTAATCTTTATATTAACTCTTTTATAAATGCCAGAGTCGCTTAGCCCGGTTGAGCGTCAGCCTGCAGAGTTGATCAGCGGGAGTTCAAATCTCTCCTCTGGCTTCATCTCTTGACCCCTTACTATCTACATTATATCCCAATTTCTAGAATACAAAAAACTCTGATGATATTTTAATGATAAAATAAATTTAAGTTTATTTTTGTTTTTCCCATTTCTTTAGATACATTACTTCTGAAAGGGTGGATCCGCGTTTAATCTCTTCTCTTATGCGGTTTTCTTTTTCAAACACATCAATAGCGCGGTTGGCCATTTCTTGGGACTTTTCTTTAGGGATGACTACTACTCCAGAAGCGTCTGCGACAACCCAATCTCCGGGATTTACTGGTTGTCCGGCACATTCAATACTTACATTTATCTCCCCTAACCCTCGAGGCTCTCCCGCGGTGGGCGTAAAATACCGAGCAAAGGCCGGAAACTTAATTTTCCGAATATCGTCAATATCACGCACGGCTCCATCGATGATTACTCCAGATATACCTTTTGTTTTACAGCTCCAAGAAGCTAGTTCCCCCCACACTGCATCTTTTCCTTCACATGCATCAATAACAATGACATCACCTTCCTTTGCTTCTGCAATTGCCTCCACGGGTTTACTCCAATCTCCATTATAGGCCCTTACCGTGACTGCAGGTCCTACAAACTTTAATGGTTTTTTTTCCGTTGGTTGCCATACTGGTTTTAAACCTTGCATCTCCCCTGACCTGTGCATTGCGTCAGAAATATTGGGGCATGATACCATCATAAGAGCATCACGTATATGCTTCTTGTCATATTTCTTGAACAACGCAGATTCGACGGGTTCAGCTTTTTCGATCGCGGTTTTAATTTTTTCTGCGGTTTTTTTGGGTTTTTTTGACTTATACAAGGATCCTCCCACGATTATTACGTCGACTCCGATCTCTTTCGCCTTCGCTGCGGTCTCACTATTGAGACCTCCTGCAATTGCCAACCATGTGGTTGGATTGAGATTTTCTTTCAATTTTTTGGCAACTTCCAAGGTTTTTTCGCCACCATAGATGGTTTGCATGTCGATTCCAACATGAGAGCAGATCATATCAGCGCCTAGATCTTCTAACTCAAGTGCTCGTTCCACTATACGATCTTGGGGAATATCAATGGTGTCACATCCTAACATTACACCATATTTTTTTGCTGCTTCTACAGCCTCGGTAACGGATGCGTCATCGCTCCCTCCCAGCATCAAAACAACATTTGCTCCAGCTTTTGCTGCAATTTCAATTTCGATCGAACCTCCATCGGCGGTTTTCATATCGGCGACAATAGTATGTTTGGGAAACTTTTTATGTAACTTTCTAACAGCATCCATCCCCTCAGCCTTGATTAGTGGAGTTCCCGCTTCAATCCATTCTACTCCTCCTTCTATTGCTTCTTCTGCAATCTGAAGCGCTCGAGGGGTATTCACTAAATCTAATGCGATCTGAAGGTAAGGATTATCTTCTCTTTTTCTTAACACAATTCATAACCACATTTACAAGTTTAATTTAAAATTTTTACTTCATATAGAATAGTTCTTAAGAGAAAATAAAAATTATTATGATTTTCAAATTCAGCCACATAAATAAAAATATAAATTTGTAATTATAGATAGTTATATAAGAAACAAGCAATAAAACTTAATTGAAATAACTATAGTTTTCTATATAGATTTTCTATTATAATAAAAAGAATATTTGAATACTATGACAGAAGAGTACGACTATTTATTCAAGTCTATCGTTGTTGGTGACGGAGGAGTGGGTAAAACCGCTTTAACTTTGCGTTTTAGTAAGGGTTTCTTTACGGAGGATTATAAAATGACAATCGGTGTTGATTTTCACGTGAAAACCATCAATATTGAAACTCCTTCAGAAGGAACAATTCGTTGCAAGCTTCAAATCTGGGATACTGGTGGACAAGAACGATTTTCCTCGATTCGACCGATGTATTATCGCGGTTCATTAGGAGCTTTATTAATTTTTGATCTCACATCACATGAGAGTTTTGAACATTTACCACAGTGGATTGATGAAGTACGGGCAAATATAAATAACGATATCCCGTTACTTTTAGTTGGAAATAAGAGTGATTTAGCCGACCAAAGAGCAGTTGATTTGGAGGAGATTAATGAATTTACTCAAGATTTTAATTTATATTATATGGAAACCTCTGCAAAGACGGGAGAAGGTGTGGGAGATTGCTTTTCTATTCTCGCACATCTAATGGTTGGAGCAGATGTGCCGGATAAATTAATTTCAGCTGGTACTGTTGCAAGTCCTGGCCAAGTTACTCAATACAAATCTCCCGGAGCTCAACCAGCACAAGCGGAGGTGGCGCAACCTTCTGTAAGCTCAGCACCGGATGTACCGGAGCCCACGGGAACAAAGGCAACACCGGAGGTAGAACCCGAGCCGGAGCCAGAGCCAGAGCCGGAGATTGATTTTTCAGCACCGGATGTACCGGAGCCCACGGGAACAAAGGCAACACCGGAGGTAGAACCCGAGCCAGAGCCGGAGCCGGAGCCGGAGCCGGAGATTGATTTTTCAGCACCGGATGTACCGGAGCCCACGGGAACAAAGGCAACACCGGAGGTAGAACCCGAGCCGGAGCCGAATTCTCAGCAGCCTCCAGAAATGGACACCACCTCTCAAGAATTTGAATTCAAAAAACCAGATGAGATTCTTGGAGGAAAAGAAAGCGGACAAAAAGCCGAACTGGTTAATCAAGAAGACACTCAAGAAAAATTTAAACCAAAAGCGGTTCCATTTTCGGGAAAGACACCTGTTCCCACACAAGGTCCTACAGATTTTCAACAACCAGCAGCAACAGAAATTGCCGAGGAAAAGTCCGCAAGTATGCCATTTACTGCAGGAGGTCAAGGAGGTGAGACCCCCTCACAAGAAAAATCTGATTCATTAGTGGATTACCTGCCTCAAGCAGGTCTTTCAGAACAGAAGAAGAAAAAGAAGAAAGAAAAAAAGAAAAGAAGAAAAGAGAAAAAAATTAAAACCAAAAAAACCAAGAAAAAACGCCCTCCTTCATTATTAGATACCTTGCAGACAACGCAAAAAGCAACAGAAGATAAAAAACCAGTTTCTCCTTTTGTTCCGTTTATTTCCAGTAAGGAGAAAGCAAAAGAAAAAAGTTCAAACCTTGAAGTCATACCAAATGCTGAGAATATAGAGGAGGAGTCCGTTCCCTTTAAATCGGAAGAATCAACCCAAGAATCTCAAGAAGCTCAAAGAGCCCAAAAGACCCAAGAAGCTCAAAGAGCCCAAAAGACCCAAAAAGCTCAAGAAGTCCAGAAATCAGAAAAAAAGAAAGAAATTGTTATTTGCAAACAGTGTGGGGCTATGCTTAATAAAAATTATGCATACTGTAATAAATGTGGGGCTAAGATCGATTAGTACTATACTATTAAAGTCCAAAAAATAGGGCTTTCTTTAAACTCTTTTATCTCTTTTTATTTTCTATTCTTAAAACAAGCTTATTCAATTTTGTTGCCACAAATTGGGCATGTTTGCCACATTTTTTTAATTTTCGAGTCACAATAAGGGCACACTTTGAGATTTGTTTCTTTTTTAACTTGAGGGGTTCCAAAAATTGTTTTAGTTTGCTTTTGGGTTTGCGGGTTTGATACCGTTTTCATCTCTTGTGTTGTGGATTGCTCATTGGATTGAGTGGATTCTCTTCCGGGCTCTTCTTGGTATTCTGATTTTTGAGTTTGTAAATTCTCATGAGATCTTTGAACTGGTTTTGATTCAAGGGAGGGTTTCCGTTCTGGTTCTTTCTTAATCGGTCCGCCCACTTCGTAGAAATAATATTGTCCTTCATTATTTTCGATGATTTTTTCTCCGTTTTCCAGAAATACTTCCATATAATAAATGATTACCGAATGGATGGGCACTTCTGCTATTTCTGCAATATAATAATCCCGTTTTGAATCCATATCCAATTTATACCAAGATTGTCCTTTATCTGCGCTAAAAATGAGCTGTACTTTTACTATTCCCTCGTCAAAATCATCTTCCGCTATTTTAACGACAATCTTTATGGTTTTCTTTTTCTTTTTTTCTTTTTGTTGTAAAACCCTATTTTCTTGAGTAGATTCTGCGTGCCACGGAGTTCCGCAATATGGGCAATTAGTAAACCAATTAGGATACTCTTTTTTACACTTATTACATGCTTTCGTAAAATAACGGCTTGTTTTGACTTTTAATTTAGGTTTTTCTTTTCCCATGTTAATTCAAAAATCCCAAGATTTATTCGGATTCAACTCAATCTAATATTATTATATTATCAAATGCATTAAATATATTTTTCTAATTAAAAACATTCTTTTAAAGCTTCTTATATGATAATATGTTTTTTTTAAATAGTGCATTATATAAGATAATAACTGTATAATGGAGAGAATAAGGATGAATTCAAAGCATGTTAAATCTTTATCTGATAACTCAGTCGCTAGTTTATTAGATGCATTAGATGATTTAATTCAAATTAAAACAATGATAAGAAAAATTGTTCCAACGTATCAATTAACCCCCTCCCAAGAGGAGGAATTTAAAGAATATCTAAACCAACTTTACGAGAAGTTGGCCCCCATATTTGCAGAATATTTAAATATGTCAAGCACCCTTCAAGGAGAAAAGGACTTTAAAGCAGATTTATTGGAAAGATATGATAAAGATACGGTAATTATGGTTTCGGCAAATTCTTCAAAAAAGATTTTGAAAAAAATTGGTATAGACCCCCGACAGATTATAGTCACAGGAGGACCACTATTTTTTGAAGATTATAAGACCATTAATCCAAACATTCCCAATAAAGCCCTGAAAGGCATTCAAAAGAAGTGTGATAGAATCCTCAATGAACTTAATAATAAAGATTGGGAAAACAACGATTTACTTTTCGTATATGAAAGCGATAATAAATCGGATAGGCTAATCATCGATAAACTGGATAAATTAAAAAAGATCATTCAATCGGATGTAAAATTGTTCGAAATCTCGAATTGGGAAGATTTAAAGGAATAAAATACACGTGTACACGTTAACCAAAATCAAGTTTGTGCATAATATCCTTTAATTCCTTGATAAAATTATCGAGATGCTCTTTTTTTACATGTGGCATTACAACAATTCTTATAAGATTTAAGGTTGTAAATTTACCAAGCATCCAATCTCTTTTACGTAATTCCTTGTCAACTTGACAAATGTCTTCTCCCCCTTCTGTCGTTAATCCCAAAACATTCATTACAGGTTTTCTCTTAATCTTTATCCCGTCCACCTCCGATATTCGTTTAACTAAATAATATGTTTTGTTCATACATTTTTCTATAATTTCTCTAAAGCCTTTTTGTCCAAGATATTTCATTATTGACCAAAATGCGATAACGGGACCGCCAGCTCTTGTCCCTACAATATGAAGATGTTTTATGTTCCCTCCCGCCAAATAGGGTATTTCGAATCCGGTACTATCCAAAATTGATTCATTTCGAAGAAAATAACCTCCGCTCGGAATTATCCCCATCCCCATTTTATGAGGGTCTGCGGTTATGGAATCTACATTTTTTACACGAAAATCCCACGCTGGTATTTTATTTTTCTTTTCATCTAAAAAAGGAAGAACAAATCCCCCAAAAGCCGCATCAACATGAAAAAAAATGTTCCTATCTTTTATCATCTGTCCTATCTTTTCTATGGGATCTACTACTCCTAATGAGGTAGTTCCTGCAATTCCTAAGACCCCGCAAGTATTTTCATTAATCAAGGATTTAAAATGTTCTAAATCCACTTGATAATTCTCATTCAACCTTGCTTTTCGTAGTTTTATTCCTAAAAGTTCCCCCCCCTTATCAAACGAGGCATGAGCAGATTCTGGGATAATAAACTCTGGATTCTGTATATCTTTTCTTAGTTCTTTTGCAATTCGCATTGCAATGATATTTGCCTCAGATCCTCCCGTAGTAAAACTTCCAATTATGTCTTCTCCGTTAAATAATCTCCCAATCTCTTCCACTAATTGATTTTCCAACTCATATGTTCCTTTAAATAAGCCGGGGTCCCCTAAATTCTTCTCGATATATTTACAATATATTTTTTTTCCAAATTTATTAGGCTTCGTACACATTGACCCTAAAATAGCCCCCTCACCGTAGGAATAATCTTTCGCTAATTTTTCCTCTAAGATTTCCATGATCCTCTTCTTGGCTAAACCTTCTTTTTCCATAAATTTCAGTTTCCGATATTATTAAAACAATTAAAAAAATTCTATTCCAATTTGTAAGTATTTTATAATTTTAAAATTTTATAAACGAATTTGAATAAAAATTTATTAATTTTGAATATAAATCTTAAATTCTAAAATGTCTAATGAAAATTCAAGACTATTTTTAGTAGATGGAGCAAAAGGTCATACTGGCACGTTTTTAATAAAAGCCCTACTAAGCCGTTATCAAAACTGTGAAATTATTGCGACCGATCTTCCATTGGAAAGTAGAAATAAACTAATGACAAAAGAAAAAGTTTTTAACGAAAAATTCGGTTATATGTTAGAAATTTTGAAAGATCCTCGGGTTACCTTTATTCCCGCAGATTTAACGGATCCAGAAACCCTCAACCCATTATTTGAAAATCGGAGTTATGATACGATTTTTCATCCTGCGTCTCTGTATGACTATTTTGCAGAATTGGATATTTTACGAGAGATAAATGTGGATGGCACAGAAAATTTACTTAAAATAGTATGCAATACTCAAGATTTAGAACGTTTACGTTTTATCCATTGGTCGACTTGTGGAGTTTATGGAGAACCCGAATATAATTACGATGCAGAAGGATATGTTATCCCTGCTGACGAAACTACCCCATACAACCCCCCAAATAATTATAGCATCTCAAAAAAGGAACAAGAGATTCTCTTAAAAGGATATATGGATGATTATAACCTCAAAGCAACCATAATTCGACCCGCACCTATTTACGGTCCTTATCAGACCTATGGTACGTATCATATTCTCTTAATGTTAAAAGTAATAGGAACCGGGATAGTGCCTCTAATTTTTCCCAAAAAAAGAAAATTAATGCTTCCATCTATTCATGTAGAAGATTTGGTAGAAGCCGCCGTATTTATTGCCAATAAGGATGAGGCAATAGGAGAAGCCTATAATATTATTCATGATATGGTTTGGACAGATGAATGGCTTGAATGGATCTATCAGAAATTAAGTATTCGTACCACCGTTATTCCATTATGGTTTCCCCTTTTTAAGATTTTTGCCAAAATGGCCGGTTGGCTGGCAGATTTACGAGCAAAAAAATCACAGAAGTTAGATGTCCGCCCGCTTCTTGATTCTCCCATGGTAAAATATGTTACGCATCAATATGCATTTTCAAATAAAAAATTAAAAAATTTGGGATATGACTTTAAATACGATACATGGAGTGGATTTGCACAAACAATTGATTGGTATTGTGCCCATAACTGGCTTCCTACAGAAAAGAATCAGATGGAGGTGTATTAAATGAGTTTTATTGGTGGACTTATCTTTTGTTTTTGGGGGGGCTGGTTTAATTCTTACCTCTATAGTTATCATCTAAGGAAGAATCATAAGGGGGCTTTATTTTGGTTTGCTGTTTTTTTCTTATCAATCCTTATTTTGTTCAATATCTTAATTTTCTATAACATCTTTAATGTTCAAATCTTTTCAAAACCCTTTCCTTGGATAAATCTGCCCTCTGGAGTTAATGAGGGAAGATATTGGATGTTTACCCCAGGAGTGCTCTTAGGAATACCTCTGGAATTACCAGTAAAGAATTATTGTGGGCTTGTTTGGGATGTTTTCGCGTTATTTATTTATCTTTCCTACATCTTCTGGTTTATTATCGGACAAAATCTGGGTAGGTTTATATACGGGCGTCTTACTTATGAGAAGGGAGCATGGTATTTATTACGTTCCACTAAAATGGTTCAAAGATCTAAAAGAAAATTAGAAAAGCGAAAAAAACGACAAGGATCTTAAGATTATTCCATTGATGTTTTTATCTAAACCTATCTGAATCACGACTAGTATATTTACCGATAACCTCCTTAATCTTTTTCTCCAGCTTAATATCATAGTAATTGGCGATACAAATCAGAGAAAAGAATAGATCAGCCAATTCCTCTCCGATTTTGGGAGGTTCATTTGACTTTTTTGGTTTATGACCTTCTGCATGATTAATTTCTCTTGAAAGTTCTCCCACTTCTTCCATTATTGATCCTAACATGGAAAGCGGAGGCCAATATCCTCCATGCTGGGAAATCCAATCGTCCACTTCCTTTTGAATTTTATGTAAAGGATTAAAATTCTTCTTCATATAATAAAGATGGTCTCAGAAATATAAGAATTTTTCCCTTTAAACTAAGAAATAAAAATAAAAAAGCTTGAAACTAATTTGATTTCAAGGTTGTAACGAGTCCCTTTTTCTTGCCTCCCATTCTGCTCGTTTTCCATCATTATACCGATTAACTTCACTGTAGTATCCTGTAATTCGGGAATATACTTTAACATCTTCAGAATTACATTGGGGACAGTGAAATTGAGAACCTCGAAACATTTTTTTGCAGGAAGGACAAAAGATAAAGTCCGTTGTATATGCAAAATATGCTGTATTGGTATTAAGACAAACATTTTTCGTTAATTCCCATAAACCTTGAACATCGGGTTTCTGTTCTCCTAACCAGATATGAGTGATCACCCCTCCGCTAACAATTGGATGGAAGTCGCCTTGCTTTTTAATCCGATCGTATAACGGAATATCTGCCCCATAACGGAAATGATCAGAATTAGTATAATATGCGGAGTCTCCCTTGGATTGAGGAATTGCTTGTTCTGGAAAATGCTTTAAATCTAATTGAGCAAGTCTATTAGCGGTCGATTCAGCCGGTTGTTCCCATAAAGAGTAGGAAATCTCATCTCTCTCCGTCATACTGTTACATTTCCCAACCATATAATTTAATATTTTTTTCCCTAATCCATATGCAGTATCAGATTCATGTAATTCATCTCCTGTTAGATATTTAACCGCTTCGTTTAATCCTGTGAACCCTATTGAGAGGTTTTGATCTTCTAATTTGAATAGTGGTTCTCCATCAATAGTTCCACTACATAAAGGTAAGTGCCCGCTCTCCAGTCTTTTTTCCATAAGTTCCCGTTTTTTCAATAAAATGCCAGAACTTAACTCCATCATCTCATCTAAAATTTCAAAATATTTATCTTCATTTTTTGCCATATAGGCATACCTGGGCAAATTGAGACTTACGCTCTGAAGAGACCCTATTGTTACATAATCATCCCATACATTCTCTTTCTTTCGTTTTTCTGGATCTAAAGTACATTTACTTACAATTTGATTTCCTTTTAAAAATTTCCGACAGCACTGACTATGAATTTCGTCGGGCATCCATTCGGGACACATGTTAAGAAAGTAAGGGGTGCCCATCTTTACCGCCTCTTCCATCACTTTCAAATAAGCGGGTTCAAATTCTCGAAGCCATGCTTTTTTAATCTTAACTTCATGTTTTGGAAAGGCAAATAATTTTCCATTATGATCTCCTTCTATATAAACATCAGTTAGAGCATTAAATAACTTGAGACATTCCTCCTTATAATCTCCATAGGTCCCCTTGATCTTTCCATAAGGGCCTACTGCCGGAACATCCTTTAACCCTTTAGGAATTGTAGGAGTACACGAGATGGAGGTGAAAGGGACTTGTCCCCCTCGTGCTGCAAAAATTTGATTAGTCTCAAAAATAAAGCATTGCATTGATTGTTCTATTTCTTTTTGAGATAAACCACGGGCGTATGGAGCCAGAAATGTAGTAATGTAATCATATCCTTGTCCTCCACTAAATTCTCCTTGTATAATTCCGAGCCATTTGGCAAGGTGTGTTACAGCAACCCGTAAACTGCCAGCTGGACCGGATTTATTACAATGTGCCCAACTGTCAACGGGCGGTAATCCGTTCTCTAAAATCATTCGAGGATCCCACTCTTGGCAGAATGGTCTTAAATCAAAATAACGAAGCATATGTACGTGTATATCCCCATATAAATGGGCTTGTGCCTCTTCCGCATCTAAAATACGTAATAGTGCATATTCCTCAGAGATTCGATTTGCAGCCCAATGATGGATACTCTCGGGGTTCATATCTTGATTTGCATTCTCATTTACCCCATTTTCTAAAATTGCTTCATAATCCATTAAAGGCATTCCTATTCTTGTATATAACTTTCTCTGATCTTCATAGTGCTGCTCGGATAAGACAGAACATACAATTTCTCTTATATGCGGACCCGAGAGAAATTTAATGCCGGAGGAAATTATCCGTCTTACAACAATTTCGGTAATTTCTTGGGCAGTTTCTCTCCCTAATTCTGTTTCTGCGACGATACTTTGTTCAATTTGAAGGGGATCAAATTTTACTACGTCCCCTTCTGTCCGAAAAACTCGAGGAAGTAAATTTTTAAGATATTTACTTCTTATTTTTTCATTTTTTTTTTCTTGACTAATTTCTAAGTTTGGTTCTAAAACCATAAAATCTCCTCTTTAACTAATTATATTTTAAGGTATTTTTTATTATCATTTGTTATTCTGTTAATAGCAAATTCATTTTTGTCGGCATCCTTAACGCTCATATAGTTTGGTGTAATTTATGAGGTCAAGTTATCCACATTGTTTAACTCTTAATAAACTTTCTAACTAGATATTAAGATATTGTTGTTAATAAAATTTAATCTTAATATATTGATATGCTCACCAATTCTGGTTGATACTACTTTTATTTAAGATTAATACATTTCTAATATAATAGTCATAAGACTGTGTAGATTTAACGTTTAACCGCTTAAATCTTTGTGTCGCCCCATCATAATGCATTTTTGCTATCACCTACTATGGTAAATTATTAAAATAGAAATGATTTGAAGATATAAAAATAAAAACAAGAAAAAGATGTCTGATAAAAATAAAAATCCATCTAATTAAGAATCAATGGATTTTCTTAATCCTTTACCATGTATCTATAGAAAACCGTTAAGCTATAATGATGATTTAATGATGTGATTCTTTAAACTTGAGAAGAGGGCAAAAATTCCATTACATGATCATGAATCCCTTCAAATTGGATATACGATTAAGGGAAACATTGAATTCATTACTGAGAATGATGAGAATAATTTTATTGCTACTGAAGGCGATATCTATGTGTTTGACTCCTATAAGAAACACACAGCTAATATTCTAGAAGATTCTGAAGTGATCGAGGTATTTTCCCTGCCAGGGAAGATTATAAATTATAAAATCAGAAGAAAGACCAAATGCCCATTTTCTCTTACCATTGATAGACTGCTACGGAAAATATCGCAAACATGCATAGAAAAAATTCTGTGATCATCCAATCAACAAAAAATTGCTTTTTTTTATCTCGTTCCTTTTTAACTTTAGTTTCCAATGCGAAACAAAATGCACACGAGGTGCCAGTAAACAAAAGATACGCATATATTATATTATTGAGTTCAATCTCGATTATCTCGAGAATATAATCAAAAAGCCCCCATACACCTAAAAAACCAACAAGAGCAATAAGACAGATCCAACCAGCAAATTGCAAGATCATTTCAAATTCAATATCTTTTTCCGAAATTTCCTTAGATACAGTACCTGCCGCTCGTTTTTTCTTTTTCTTTGACATATTTCTTACCTTAATCTCTCTTAAATATAATACTCTGAATTTGAGATTATTCTTATTTTTTTGTTTTTATTTTTCTTTTAAAAATTTAAAGGGTTTAGGGACGGTTTTTTAAATTGATAATTGCTTGTGCAATATCCCCATCAGCCCCTTTTAATGCAGCCTCCGCTTCTTCTTTACTTGCATTTGTTTGAGATGCGACTAACATTATATCATTTTCCGTGATCTCGGGTTTCACGTCTTCTTCAATCATCTCTTCTTCCTTCATACCTTCTCCTTCTTTTACATTGATTTCTTCCGGATTGTATTCTTCTGCATCTCCGATCACTTGATATATTTCTTGCCCTCCTTGTTTCATTAATACAACTTCTGGTTGGTTTATTACTAAAGTTTTTTCATCTCCTTCGATAAGTACTCTTGTTGCGTCAACTTGATCCATGTCAATCCCTTTTTTTTGCATCTTTCGTCTCATCTCCCGAGATCCAAATTTCGAGGCGCTTTTACTTTTTTTTACGGGGGTTCTACGGCGAGGTTTCTTTTTCTGTTTTTTCTTTATTTCTTTAGGTAACTTAACCATTTAATAATCACTTCACTTATCCTAATCTAATCTATTATATTTAATTTAATTTATTGAAATTTTTAATTTTTTAACTAATGATTTCCTTTTCTGACATTTACCCCTACCCCCCGTGTAAATGCCCTCACCGAATCTGTAGATTGAGTAAGACGACCAATCGCGAGTAAATCATCATCTTCGTTTACCACGATTGTTTCGTCCATGGGTCGTAACCGTTCGTCAAGATCAACTACATGCTTGCAAAAAACATTCCGTCCTTCCCTAATATATTCAGAGATTTCATTTAGGACAATAACCCTCATTCTGGGTTTAGATGTCTTATCCAATATTTTCTGTGCTGCAGGAAAACTCAGAGTCAAGTATCCATTTGTGGGTCTTAAAGAAAGGAAAAATTTATCTTGCTTGTATACATATTTAAGTTTATCCGTGTTTTTTGAATGCTTAAATGAAATATCCTCCTCGGTCGCAAATAAAATATCTGTTATATCTACGCCAAATTGATAATCCGAAATTCCTTTAACTTTTCTAAAATCAAGATTTTTTCTTAAAGACATTAAAATCAGATAAAAAGGCTTTATAATATAGAATAAGGAAGAATAAAATCTTTTAAAAAAATTTTATGTATAAAGCTCCGAATTCAGTGTTTGATTTTTTGTTTTATTCATAATTTTCTCAATAGCTCGCTCTAGGTGGTTTTGAGTTACATTCTCCGAATCTTCTCGAATTGCGAACATCCCTGCTTCGGTACATATGGCTTTAATATCTGCACCTGTCGCGCCCTCGCTAATTTTGGTCAGATGAGTGAGGTTCAATTCCTCTGAAATGTTGAGATCACGGGTATGAATTTTGAAAATTTCCTTCCGTGCATCTTCATTAGGAATTGGAAATTCAATTAACCTGTCAAATCGACCAGGCCTTAACAAGGCGGGATCTAAAATATCAACTCTATTTGTTGCGCCGATTACTTTTACATTTCCTCTATTTTCAAAACCATCCAATTCACTTAACAATTGCATGAGCGTCCTCTGAACCTCTCTATCCCCAGATGTGGCAATCTTTAACCGTTGCGATCCAATGGCATCTAACTCGTCAATAAACAAGATAGAGGGCGCTTTATCTTTTGCTAAACTAAAAATCTCTCGAACTAAACGGGCTCCTTCTCCAATAAATTTCTGGACCAACTCAGAACCAATAATCCTGATAAAAGTTGCTTTCGATTCATGAGCGACAGCTTTTGCTAACAGTGTCTTCCCCGTTCCCGGAGCTCCGTGTAATAAAATTCCTTTGGGGGGTTCAATTCCCACTTTTTTAAATAGCTCTGGTTTCAATAGAGGAAGTTCTACCGTTTCTCTAGTCTCTAACATCTGCTCCTCTAATCCTCCTACATCTTCATAGGAAGTTTCGGGAATTTCATCAATTACTTCCATGCCTTTTACAAACGGGTCAAGCTTTGTTGGAAGAGTTTCCATAATCGCGAAGGTTCTCTGATTCAATGCTACTCGCATTCCAGATTTAATCTTTTGATCTTTTACCTTTCTGGATACGTTTACCACAAAACTAGGACCAGTACTACTCTTAACAATGGCTTTCCCTTTTTTTTCATCTAAAATATCAATGACTGTGGCAGAAACTAAGGGGGGCTCTCGGAGTCTATCAATTTCGTTTCTTAAACTATGAAGTTCCTGTTCCAGTCGTAACCGTTCAGCATCTAAAAGTTGTTTTTCGGTTTCTAAATTTCTTAATCTTTTTTCCAAATGTCTGGTATAGGTGATTAAATACTCGCCATCTTTTCCTTCTTCTTTTTTCTTTTTCTTATCTTTTATCGTAGTCATAAGGATAATTCCTCTATTATAATTCCCATTTTTGATTTAAAATTATATTTTTTTAGAAGATTACATACTTAGCTCATAACTTTATAACGAATTTTACTCATATAAATTTATTTTTTTACTCATATATATAATTCCTTGCTTTAAATAAAAAACACTTCATAAAAAATTTTATACATTATATTATATAAAAGATCTTGAAGAGCTACAAAATAATTATTAATTCTAAAAAATTTAGGAAAGAGGTTAAAAAATGCCGCGAGGATTTTTTGAAGAAGAGGAGAAAAAATGTCCAATTTGTGATGGGGTCATCTGGGGAGGCGGAGAAGAAATAATGATTGAAGGGGCACGTATTAGAGTTTGTTCAAGCTGTGCCCAGAAAGGAAACAAAGCACCTGCAAAAAATAAGTTAAAACAGCAACTCAGAAAAAAACAAAGGAGAACCCGTTCAAAACGAAAAACATATAAAAAATCTGCAAAAAAAAAGAGAAGATCTCGTTCAAATACATTAAAAAATTTGGAAGTTGTACCTAATTATGCTAAAAAAATAAGAAAAGTACGGAATTCGAAAAATCTTGATCAAGAGAAATTTGCTAAAAAATTAAATGAAAAACCATCACTCATAAGAAGAATGGAGGCAAATCGAATGAAACCTACCATACAGTTAGCGAAAAAAATCCAAGATACATATAATGTACGATTGCTCCAAAAAAAGGACACAAATGTCAACTTGACGGCTAGTCAACGAAAAAAGTTTCTTAAACGAGGAAACGGTCAATCACTGGGAGATATTGCCTTTATCAAGAAGAAAGAAAAAGAAGAAGGATAATACATCACTTGGTTGTGATATCAGCTTTTTCGATAAATACAATTTGTTCTTTTAAAAATTGAATGATATCTTCATTATCTTCCGCTTCTAACTTTGATCCGCACTCTGGACATTTAAATTGAAGATCAAATGCCTCCTCAAACTTATATTTTTGAACTGCTGGATTATCTTTTTTACACTCCTGACATACGAAAAAATAGTTGTTTTCTTCCGAACGGAGCCTATCTCTCAATTTCCTTAACACTAATTTCTTCTTATCAAATAGAATTTCTTCCAATAAATCAAATTCATGCCACCAATAATAAATAAACCAACCAGTTGATTTATCCCGAATTCGACGGAATTGCGCAAGGTTTTCGTCATATAATTTGTATAAGGTTTTTCGGACGGTATTTAATTTAAGAATTTCCTCTTCATCTGGTTCATAATCAATGCCCTTATCAGCAATTCTATCTTTAATATTTTCAGTAATTTCTTCATCTGTTATATCCTCGTTTTCCGCCTTGACAAGTTCTTTCCCCACTTCTATTGCAATCTCATCTCCGACAATATAAAGAAAGCTTTTCAATAAACTGTTTAATTTGTTAATTACGATCCCCTTAAATAATATATATATAAATAATTAAATTATAATTTTTAAAATAAACGATTTAAAAAAATATAAATAAAATTAAACAACAATATTGTATTGTTTTTGAATAACATTTCCGTCGATATCTGCATTTCTCGTTAAAACTCCCTCTCGAATTGCCATTATTCTCATCATTCGTGAGCTTTCCACATCCTTCGGGATTTTTATCTTATTTATTTCATAAGTATTTGTT
The DNA here is from genome assembly GCA_046483985.1 of Promethearchaeia archaeon. Taxonomy (GTDB): domain Archaea; phylum Asgardarchaeota; class Lokiarchaeia; order Sigyniarchaeales; family SOKP01; genus JAWOCD01. The sequence goes on along the minus strand of JAWOCD010000084.1, from coordinate 50,344 downwards.
AAAATAATCTTACTCCAATCCTCTGGGATGTCATCTTTGAAGTCTGATAATGCCATGTCAATCGCCATTTCAGCATTTCTATCGGTATTATCAATCGTGCCATTACAAAACTTTAATCTCTTGTTGATATCATCATCTGCAGGTTTCTTCTTTGAAGGTTGTGGTAACCTCTTATTGGTATCGACTTCACATAACTTATCTGCCTTGAATGATAGCAGGAAATAGCTTACATCTCTAAGGCTTTTAATCGCGTTCAAAATCTGCTGTTTTACGCCTTCATCTTCAAATTTTGCTTTATAATTCTTTGCTTTTCCGCTCGATTTATACATATCCCATTCAAAACCTAATTCATGCAATAATTCACTTAAATCTTTAGCAGCATAGACTGTACCTTCTATTTCAACTTCTTCCCCATCGGGTAAAGTTTTAGCGACTAATTCTTGCAATAGATCCTCATATTCATAACTTCCCTTTAATCTTATCCGGGTACTTGTTCTCCAAATATAAAAGGCAGGCCCAATAAATTCTCCACGGGAGTATCGATAAAAGTGACGATGAATATCCATGTGTTCCTTTGCCGGATTTTCAAGATTTGGATTGTTGACTAATTTTTTTAGAAAATGCATTGTTATTCAAATTTAATTTCTATATTTAATTTAGTTAAGTCTATAATTATTCTAAATATTCATATCTTTAAATTTTATCCTATAAATGTATTTAAATGGGTTTGAACTTGGATGTAAACTTCCATAAAATGGATAAACTTAAAAAAAAATAAAACATATTCAAATCTAACATGTTCTTAGCGGTCTTCATGTGGTTATTAAATGTCATTGTCCCTTGTCAATTTGGAGGAGATAATCAAGAGGCTCCCCCAGAAGAGGCATTTCAAGGTCCAAATCTGGTATTGTATGTATTTGCATGGATCTTTTTAGTAATTGGCATTATTGCATTAACTGTTTTGGTACTTTATACAAAATATGGAAGGGAAATCTCAATTAAGCTTTCTGTTCTTAGTATAACTATCGCCTCAATATTTCTTGGGTTTAGTCTTCACTTCTTTTTATTGCATTTTGGTTTATAGAACTTCTTTCTAAAAAAGCGTCCTTTCGTTAGAATAATTCTAATCGAAAATTTATTCAAGATATTTTGATTTAACATTCAAATGGTATGATAATATTTAATATTATAGAAAAGATGATTTTAGTATAGATTCTAAATAATATCCTCTTGGTGATTATATAACTAGGAAAAAAAAGATGGTCTTTATTTCATTGGTTTTATTTTGAGCTACTTTGTTCTTTCCGATACATGTCTCAGCTGCTTTACCAGAATCCCTTACAAACGATTACCAAAATAGAATTTCCATGAAATATTCTTTAAGCCAGACATATGAAAGCTCTAAGCCTTCTGGAGATAAATCTTATTTATCGATTTTAGAATACGATATTGTTTTCGAAGAAAACGGCGATTGGGACACTGAGTTACAATTTAAGGCACAGTATTATGACGGAACTTGCGAAGATGATTATAGTATCACTTACGATTTTAGATACCTCGTTTCTAACAATACCAGAGAGATATCAGAGGTATACCAACGACCCGAATTGGATGGAGACTTATCATCTACCCACCCATCATATTTCTGCGAGAAGAATATAGCGGAAGATCAGTCTTTCTTGATAAACGAAATTATTTTGCTCTACGACAGGTATAAAGAATTTAAATTTAAGTATAATGGAACAACCAACATAAACTTGGAAGGAAACTCCTATGAAGCGGTTGAGTTTAACCTCAATGATACAATCCCCCCAGATTATATAGTAGCTTGAGACGAATGGGATGCAGACATTTTGGCAGATTATTATTTTGAAAAAAATACGGGAATCCTAATGAAATCGGTTACCCATATCTATGAAGAGAATAAAGAAGAAGAAGACATTTGGGGGAATAATACATTTACCTCTATTTTAGAGGAATATGCCGACTTTACCCAAGGATCGGAGGAACCAGACGAAACGGGATTTACAGCATTGGAAAATTATTTCAAAAACAATTGGCTCGCAGTTTTACTGATTATAGCGACATTAATAGCGATCGGACTAGCCTTCTGGAAAATACGTCATGAAAATATTAAACGTCGCTATAAAGCATTTAAAGAAGCCCAAATGAAGAAGAAAATAAACCAAGAAATTGAAGAAGAAGAGTCCTATGAGGCTGAATTATAAATCTTAGAATTCAGTTGAGGGAATGGTTGCGCCATTTAACTTATAACTTATAACGAAAGAAGTCCCCGTCCTTTAGGTCGGGGATGAATTTTGTATGCTAATATTTTTATTGTTGTTTTTCTCTTATGTTAGTAATCAAGAGAATCATATGAGCCACAAACTTGATAAAAGTGCTCATTCAATTTATTCATTAAACATTCATCCTATTTGTTGCGTGGAAAAACGGAGACAAATATTTGATAACGAGGAACTAATCTATAGATTAAAAGAAATCAATATTTCACTGGCTGAAAAAAAAGGATATAGAAATACTTCAATTCACGATTATTCTAATTTTTATTTCTAAGTATTTGACTTTAAATTCTAAAGATAGAATTAATAAAATAAAGAAAAAAATTATATAGAGATTTGAATTAAATTAATTTAAAATTAGAAAGAGAGTGATTTAGTAAAAATGTTATTTCAAAAGGATTCAATAATGCTTCTTGTTTGGATAATCATAGGAACCGTTCTTCTTACTTTAATTATCTATTTAGCGGTGAGGCTTATTGAAAGTGAACATAAAGCAAATGATAAGAAGTTTATGATCTTCTTGGTCGCGCTTATCTGTGTGTTAATATTACCCTTTGTGTTGGGAGTAATCGGGACCATATTAAATACTTTAGGAGACATATTAGCGAACTTACGTAATGCCTTGGACGGGGGCGGACGAAATTACTTAGGAAATTTAGTGTCTATTATTGGATTCTTGATCGTTTTGTTCCTTTTAAAAGTTTTTATAGATTTGACTTGGGAATCTAGCATGTGGGTTGCCCTCCTGACTTTATTTATGCTTTATATTCTGTATTCGTTGGTGCCAGAAATATACATAATGATGCAATTTGGATTAATCTAGAAAAAATAAGCGAAATAAAAAATAAAAGAATTAAATTTTTTCTTTTAATTTTAATCGAGGAGCCAGTCCGAGCGACATCATTTCTTGAAGTAACAATTTAAATGCATAAGAACATACTATTTTAGAGATTGTCGTCCCCTCACCGCACACAGGGCAATATCGTTTGTCTCTATTTCTATCATAAACGGCCAATAACCCGCATTTTTCACAAACTAAAATGGTTGTTTTGTCTGACTCATCTAATAATCGTTCCTTTAATAATAAGGCCGATCCATGTCCTACTAAACAATCTCGTTCCATTTCTCCAAATCTTAACCCTCCCTCACGGGCCCTTCCTTCTGTTGGTTGCCTTGTCAATATCTGAACAGGACCCCGTGCACGTGCGTGTAATTTGTCGGCAACTAAATGATACAATTTTTGATAATAAATGGGTGCGCAATAAATCCCAGCTTCATACTTTTCGCCAGTAATACCATTATACATCATTTCTCGACCATTGAACTCAAATCCTGCTTCAACCAATTTTTCTTGTAGTTTCGTAATATCTTTCCACTCAAAAGCAGTTGCATCACCCAATTCTCCGGTATTACATGCTATCTTTCCGCTAATACCCTCAAATAATTGTCCTAATGTCATCCGCGAAGGCATAGCATGGGGATTAACTATGATATCAGGAATTACCCCAGAACTGGTAAAAGGCATATCTTCTTGAGGTTGCACTAACCCCAATACTCCTTTTTGTCCGTGCCGGGAAGAAAATTTGTCTCCTAATTCAGGAATACGAAGATCTCTTACTTTTATTTTCACTAATTTATTTCCATCAACAGTTTCTGAAATTATGACTGTATCAACAATCCCTTCTTCGTTGTGTCTCATATTTTTTGAAGTTTCCCTTCTGTTGGGTTGCATTAGTTCAAATTCTTCGTAGGACTTGATAAATCGAGGGGGCGAAGTCCTTCCAATTAATACATCCCCTCCGCTGACTTCTGTTTCGGGCTCAATTATTCCATCCTCCTCGGAGAGAAGGCGGTAAGATTCTGCAGATTTGAAACCTCTAACTCCACGCTCCGGAATCTCAAATTTATCAACCTCTCCTCCAGGATATTTTCTTTCTTCTGCATCATAAGTCCTAAAGAAGTGACTGCGGGCTAATCCTCGTTCTATAGATGCTTTATTAATAATGATTGCATCTTCGATATTGTATCCTTCAAAACTCATCATTCCAACAACGAAATTTTGTCCTGCAGGTCGCTTGTTAAATCCAATTATTTCCATAGGGCTTGTTTTTACCAGCGGTTGTTGAGGATAATGAAGTGTGTGTCCACGTGTATCTAACCGTAAATGCATATTAGCTGCAAATAATCCTAAAGCTTGCTTAACCATTCCCGCTTCATAGGTATTTCTGGGTGATTGATTATGTTCTGGGAAAGGGATAATCGATGCACAAATTCCTAATATTGCAGCAGGAGAAATTTCTAAATGAGTATGCTCTTCTGTAATGTTTTCTTCAAACATTGCAATGAACGCATTCTCTTCTTCTTCTGCATCCAAATATTCAATTAGTCCTTTGCGTATTAAATCAGACCAGATATATTTTCCATCAACTAATTTCTGGATATCTTCTTTCGTGATCAATACTTCCTTGTCCTTTAATACAAATAAAGGTCGAGTGGCTCTCCCAGCATCACAATTAATTTGAATTTCTCTTGAGTCATGATAATAACCAATATTAACATGCTGTCCAATTTCCCCTTTTCTCCTTTTTTCTCTCAATTGTCTTATGAACGGATTATGACGTTGATGAAAGCCGATTAATTTCCCATTTAAAAATACCTTGACTTTATTTCCTCTGATATCCGTTACTTCATTAATTGGAATAACACCCAAATCAATCAAAATATTTTCAATGATTTTTTCCTCTTCGCCCACCGAAATAATCGATGCTAAACCAAGGTTTTTTACTAATCCACAATTTGGACCTTCAGGAGTTTCTGCGGGGCAGATTTTACCCCATTGAGTGGGATGCAAGTCTCTTGCTTCAAAATGTGGTTGACTCCGACTTAATGGGGAAACCACACGTCTTAAATGGCTTAATGTTCCAACTTGATTGGTTCGGTTTAATAATTGACTAACTCCCGCTTTTCCTCCGACCCAATTTCCTGTAGCTAATGCATGCCTTATCCGCTCCGTAATTACGTCTGCTCTTACGGCAGTTTTAATGTTTGGGGCTCTCCCCCTTACTGCCGTTCTTTCCAATTGATATTTAATATCTTTTACCAAATTAAGAAAAGCAACTCGAAATAAGGAAGTAAATAATTCTCCCGCTAATTTCAAGCGTTTATTGGCATAATGATCCTTATCATCAGCATCTCTGATCTCTAAACTAAGTTCCATTACTTTCTGAGCCATTTGACCAAGGTAATAGGCTTTTTTGATCCTATCTTCTTCATCATTCCCAATATGTGGTAGCAGATATCTATCTAATACTTGTAAAGCCCGTCTAATACGATAATCCTTTGTTTGTCCAATCGCAACACGTTTTCCAATATAATCTAAGGCATTTTCTTGAGATTTTTTTGGGTCTTTTAAAACTTGTATTTCTGAAGCAACATCAATAATGGGCATTAATTCTTTTTGAATGTCTTCATTCTCTGAGATGGATTCAAATATTTCCCTATCTGAATGTAATCCTAATGCTCTCATTAAAATTGCAAGTGGAATTTTTCCAGGGACTGATGGAAATGAAACGCGCAAATTTCCGTCCTTCTTTCGCTCTATGGTTACCGGTGCCCTAAATCCACTTCTTGTCGAAAAGACTTTCGCTTGATGTGTTGCGCTTGAACTTCTGCTTGCTTCTTCGGCAAGAATCCTATTAGGAGCTAAATCCTCTTGAGTTACTAACACTCTTTCTGTTCCATTGATGATAAAATATCCGCCTGGATCTAATGGATCTTCACTTCGATTTATCAATTCTTTTTCGGAAAGATCTTCTAAAGGACATCGACAACTTTTCAGCATGATGGGCAGTTTTCCAATATAAATGGGAAGTGTTTTTTCCTCTTCTTCACGTTGGGTTCGCTCATCGATAGTAATTGGTGTCATTTCTAAAGTAATATCTGCAGCATAACTTAACTCCCTTATTCGTGCTTCGATTGGAGTAATTTCCATAGTGGCTCCGTCGGCTTCGCGTACTTTTGGATGACCAACATGAATATCTCCGAACCTTATTTTAAATCCGGGGATATCTGGAACGACCTCGCCCGATTCATCAACGATTTCTTGCATTTTGACCTCAATGAAATCGTTATAAGAATCTAGATGTTGTCGAACAAGTCCCTTTTCATCAAAAAGACTTTTTAAAACGGTCCATTTTTCTTTATTAGTTAACATGATTTCTGATCTCTAATTTCTTATAAGAGTCTATCTTAAAAAAATAGTGACTAGACTTTTTCCTTCTTAATATACCTATAATATTTAACCTGCTTAACTGTGGTGTTTGATTCCCTCACAATTTCCACTACGTCTCCTTCTTTCGCACCAATACTTATTGCAACCGGGTCTTTTTCAAACATCTGAGGTAAGTCTAGCAGAGAAATTTGATATTTCTCTAGTAATTCTTCTGTTTGTTGCTTAGTTAAAATGGTATGCTTAGGCACTAATGTATGACTAAGCACATCAATCTTTTTATTTTTAGCCACGAATAGTTCCTCTTTTTTGTTTACTCACAGTTAGAATATTTAAAGTACCTTTTCTAAAAAATTTTACGGTTAAATCACACATTTTAAATATTAATCTTTTCTCCCCAGAGGCTATTCGATTTTTTGCTTTTTTTTATAAAAAACAGATGTCCAATATCCGCTTCGTTTAGCTATAATTTCCGTTTTAAATGAGGGATATGTTTTTCTTAAATACTTAGTCACATAAGATGCCCCTAATTTTTTTCTTATTACAAATTGAAAAAATCCATCAGATTTAAGATAATGGGTAATCTCCTCAATAACCTCAAAAAATTCTTCCCGTCCCTCTCGGATGGGGGGATTCATATAGATTGCGTCAAATCTAATTTCCTTGTTCTTAAAAGGTTCAAAATAATTCCCCGCAAGAGCCTTTACACGGCCCCGATCTTGGGGAAGATTGACTTTGATATTCTCCTTTGCGCACCAAACTGCCCTCCGGTTAATATCGACCATAAAAATCTCTGCTGTGGAAGTTTCATACCCTAACACTACCCCAATCGGCCCATAGCCGCATCCTAGATCAAGGAGATTTTCAGGACTTTCTGGAATAATAAGATGCTTGATTAAGATCTCTGTCCCAAGGTCGAGTTTTTCATAGGAAAAGACGCCCGTGAGCGTTTTAAACATGAATAGATGCTTTCGAAGGCTCGCAGAAATCGAATGCTTTTCCAATGGGACATCGGGATATTTTGAAGAATAATGCTTGTGATCTTTATTCGTCATAAGTAAAACTTTTTGTGTAGATTTTATTGTTTATTTAATCTCAGCATCCCAACGAGGATATGTTCCCCGTTTCATGAAAATTTTATGGGACTCCGCCACAATTCCTTGCTTAGCCTTATAAATATCAATTGCTTTTTCTTTTGCAATGCCAAATCCAATTAATTCATCTTTTAGTGTGAAAAGTGCTATTTTTTTTCCCTTTTCAACTCTGGCATCAATATAGACAACACCTGCAGAAGCTAGATCTGCTCCATGGCATAAAGCATCTACAGCTGTATCTCTTACCACGATTTTTGGCATATGTTCCACCATTTTCTCCATAGGGAATATTAATCTTCTTAAATATCGTTCATCCCCTTCATTTCGATAGATAGTGAAAGCATCCTTAACATCTTGGAGGGTAGTTAGGTTAGTTTCCTCCGTGAATGTTCCCACTCTTGTTCTCCTCAACTCTTCGAGATGGGCCCCGGATAAAAGTACTTCTCCAATGTCAGTACATAGTTTTCGAATATAAGTCCCTGCCTCGCATCCCACCCGAAACAACACGAGACGATCTCTAATTTCCATAACTTCTGTATAATAAATATTTCTTTTCCTTAATTTTCGGGCAACAGACGATTTCATGGGCGGGCGTTGATAAATCTCGGTCGAAAAGATCCTAAAAGCTTTTTTAATTTTATCTTCTGGCACTTTTGAATGGAGGTACATTACTCCCACATATTCCTTCCCGGCAGATAGTAATGCCGAAAGTACCCGGGTTGCTTTTCCCAGTGCACATGGTAATACTCCCGTTACTTTGGGATCTAATGTTCCTCCGTGACCCGTGTTTGAGATATCTAAGATCTTTCTCAACCAAGCAACAACTTCATGACTCGTGGGACCACTGACTTTGTCTAAATTGATAACCCCATATTTTAATAAAGTTTCTAAATCACGTTCTTGAGGCTTACATCCGTACTTGGGATTAGTGGTCGCCTCTGATTTGACCATTAATTGGGTGGGTTCATCGGCGGGTAGTTTCATTTCGTTATTTGTCATTCCTACTATTTAAAATGATTTTTTCTTAAAATTTCTATTCCATGTGGAAAATTCTAATTTTAATTACTGAGAATTGTTGCATTTTTCGTTTAATTTAGCAAAATTGCTCAAAAATCCACTTTCAATAAAATAATTTAAAATCCTAACCATTTAACTGATTAAAATGAAGACTTCTATGAATATATATTTTAAGAATGGTAGATTGTAAAAATTTTAATATTATTATCCATTCTATTTATTATCTATTCATATCTTCATAAGTATTTATAGAATTATTGAAAGTAATACTTAGATACATTGGAATTAAACGCTGGGCTATTGGCGCAGACAGGTAGCGCTGCAGGCTTTTAACCTGAAGGTCGAGGGTTCAAAAAGATTATCCGTTTCGGGTAAATTTGAAATTCCCTCATAGCCCGCATATTCTTTTTATATCTACTTTATTTCCCTCATTTTTTACCAGAATATTGAAATTTTCAAATAAAATGTTCAAAGCCTCCTTTTTTTAATTCATAAGTGTCGTTTTCTTTCCGAATAAGAATTTTATCTTCCGATATTACTTCTCCAATTTTAAATAAATTTCCGCCGGATTTTTCTATCGCCGTTTGGGCTTTTTTGAATAAGTTGGGAGGAATCGTAAAGAGATGAATGAATTCTTCACCGGCATTAAAGATTAGTTTCTCTAAGGAAACTTGAACCTCTTTTGCATATTTCGATGCCTCTTCAGCAATTAAGTTCTCACAAAATTGGATTTCAAAACCTAATCCTGGATTGACCCTCATTAAATCTTGCAGAGACTTGGCGAGCCCGTCGGATGAGTCAATACTGGCCGTTACAAGCTTCTGGTCTGCCAATATAAATGCTTCTTTACTCAAGTTGTGATTGTTAAGTACGCTGTTAATACTTTTTTTATATTGAGGTAAATACTTTTGAAGCGGCTTTTTATGAAGGAGAATATCAAAACCCACCCCTGTAAGCCCAAACTTACCGTTAGTGCATACAAAATCCCCCCCACTCATGCCATTTCTATGAATTATTGTATCCTTTTCCTTTATCCCAAAAACTGTTGGATTTAAAATTAACTCATTAGTCTCGTTTAAATCCCCCCCCAAGTATTTTATCTTCCATTCCTTTCCGTAATTAATTACACCTTTGATAAGGTCCCTGAAATCGCTCACGAAGAAAATCCCTGGCACTCCCAAAGAGATAAGCATTCCTTTTGGATGGACACCCTTTACAATTAAATCGCTAATGTTCATCAGTACCGCTTTACGCCCGATCTGGTAATTTGTCATTCCTTCGGGCACATCTGTGGTGGATACTAACATATCTGTATTGGAAACAAGTTGAAAATTCTCCCCGTTTTGTGGTTTTATTTCCGAAGTAAGATCGAAAAAGAAGGCATCATCTTCTCTGATTTTTATATGATCTATGATTGAGATTTCCTTTTCGATAATCTCAATTACCTTTACTTCTCCAAGATCTGCTATTGTTTTTTTCGTCATTCCAATAAAATTTATAATTTTTTTCAAATTAATAATTATTAGTTTCGAATATAAGATTACTGCTCCATTAAATTATTTTTGCAATGCCCTTGTAACTCAGCGGTGGAGTGTCTGATTCGTAATCAGAATGTCGGGGGTTCAAAAAAGTTATCCATTTAGGATAAATTGGAAAATCCCCCCAAGGGCTTCACCAATTTCCTTTTTCTATTTTATTCCTAATTTTTAGAGCATTTTCGCATTAATAAATGCGTATAGTAAAATTCTATTTTATGCTAAAAGAAAATTTTGAGAAATAAAACTACTTTCTGGGAGGGTATCTAATTAAGCATTTTTTAATGCAAATATAAAGATTTAAATTATTCGGTCTTTAGATTTCTATTGATTAAATGCAAGGCTAAGAGGCGAAATACCTCTTCAATATTTTCCCCCGTTTTTGCAGAAGTTTCCTCATACGAAACTCCTAATTCCTCTGCTTTCTTTTCTGCTTGTTCACGAGCAACTTTTCGCTCGAGATCAATTTTATTTCCTACTAAAATGAGATTTATTTTCGGTTCTACTCGCGTTATTTCTTCGTGCCATCTCTCGATACTTTCAAAGGTTTCTGGACGCGTTACATCATAGACAATTATACCTGCCCTTGCATTTTTTAAGTAATTCCTTCGTATAAGACGGAACTGCTTCTGACCAGCAAGATCCCAGATTATAAAGCTTATATTTGACTCTAAACCTTCAAATCTGCAAGACTTTTTCATGATGGACGTGCCAATGGTCGCCTTGTAATCTTGTTGAAACGAATCTTCAACAAATCGATGTACCATTGAAGTCTTACCTACTCCACCATCTCCTCCTAAAATCAGTTTAAACGCATAGTCTCCGGACTTTACTTTCACCCGTCTGAGCTCCCCAACTTTACGTTCGATGGTATTTTGTGACCTATTAACTTTAATCGGAGGAATTTCGGGATTCACGGGACGTTTATCAAAAATACGAGAAATCTTCTCGGCAGCCAGATATGCGTAAGGAAACACAGGATCGATTCTCGTAAAAGAATCTAAGATCGTAACAAATATTCCATGGGGTCCTGCTTCGCAGAAAATCAATCGATAATCCTCCGTATCAAATGTTCCTGTTCCAAAGGATCTTGAATCAAACTCCTTTGTTATTCGTTTCAGAATGGGTTCAACTAAACCGCTAACTCCTCCTACAATTTCTTCATTGGGGCTTTTTTCTTCGGATGTACCAATTGCATCAATGACAAGTCCATCTCTATTGAGGATAAGTGCTGCAACTAGATCATCACCTAATTGTTTTTTATAACCCTTCAGCAATTGGTTTAAGTCTTCTCTACTAATGCTCATGGTGTTTTTTTTTTTTAATTTAAATGGATTAATTTATATAATCTAAGTTTTATTAATTATTAAATTATTTATTGAAAAATTATGTGAAGTATTATTATGAACGATGAATTAAGTTCTTATCAGAAAGGAATCAAAAATTTGTTGGAAGAAAACAGAGAGGATTTTGAAAATATCATTGCAGAATATATTTTAGGAGTTCATAATAAGTATTTCAGCAATATGTTTCCCTCGACCCAAATTTGTAAGATCCTTCTTGATAGGCTGGATAAAAAGAAGTCGAAATTTTCTATTTTTCATAAAGTTGTGCGTGAAATACTACAAAGCTGGAAGGATAAGGATCTTTGCGAAATCGTGTCCCAAAAGAAGCGCCATTCGATTAAAACCGTGGTAAAATTCGGTGATGAAGGCTTAAATCAACTGAAGCAGAAGGTTTTAGACTTTAGTATTAAAAAAATACAAGAGGGAATCGAGATTAAAGGGACCAATGAGGAAGGAAAAATACTTAAAACCCGAGAAAAACTAATTGAAGATATGGAGTACAACATAAAAGATATCTTTTTAACATTAGAAACTGAGGACGAGGAAACGATTTAATAGATCTTCTAATTTTTATTCTGCTCGTTTGCAATCATGATTTTTAACTTTTCGCGTTTTTCAAACTCGCCTAATGACTTATAGATTTTAACGAGTTTTTTTGCTTTATCGATGGGGCTCTTTCCTTTTTCTAAAAGTCGTTTTATTACTTTTTCCTTGTTTTCCGCTTGCCGTTTTAAATGATCATATTGTTCCGGTTTTTCTTGTTTTAAATATTCTTTTTTAAGTTTATAAAGCGACTTTAATGATAATTCCTTCTCAATTTTCCCCTCACTTAATCTCTCCTTAATGTTTTTAATGAGATAATTCGGAAAAAAGAGCTGAAACACTATATCTGTTTTCAAAAGGACCCATCGTTCTTGCGACTGGGAGCTTGGCAAAATCTCGATTAAATTTTGCTTTTTCAATATTCGTTCGACTAAATCCCAATTGGAGAGTTTTTTCTTGGCTTTTTTGTAGGTGTAAGGCTTTTCTTTCAATTTCTCTATTACCTCTTGCAAATAATCATTAATAAAGACTTCAATAAGCCCTTCTTCCATATCCTTCTTCAACTTTTTGAGGGAACTGACGTAACTTCCGAAATATTGTTTTAAGATTACACTGTATTTTTTCCGAACATCCTCGGGAATTTTATGTTTTCGGTTAATATAATCAATTAAATCTTCTGGAGGTCGCCGAAGCAGATAAAAATCCTTTAGTAATAAATAATATATGTTTTCCTCGTGGGAAAAGGAACAAATGACTTGATGTTCTTCCAATTGTTCTAGATGATTTTTAATTGTTTTGAGATCTTCCTTTAGGGAGGTTTTCAAGTATTTTGTTACCGCTTTTTCCGATATGGGGCTATTTCTTAACACGCGAACAATATAGTAGTTCAATTCTTCCGATAAAATGTCCCGAAAATTTTTACTTGCCACTTTTATTTCCCCTTTTGTTAAATTAGGATCTAATAATTAATCTAATGAACATTCTAACAAAAAAATTTTTAATTTTTTAATGGTTTTATTATTTAATTTGGTAAAACAAAGATCAACATTTCGTATTACTATTTTTTATGGACAAATGTTGATATTATTCATTGCAGGAGTCGCCAAGCCTGGTCAATGTGACTGAGCATCTCGCCTACACGATAACCGGTGCTAGACCGAGGCTCTAGTCTCATAGGAGTACGTGGGTTCAAATCCCACCTCCTGCATCAATTAAACTCCTTTTAGAATAATTCTGCATTCATTACTTAAGCAATAAAGTAGCTTTTGCCAGTAATGTTAGGAAGGGTGTTAGTAAGAACAGAAACTTTAAAGAAAATCCGATAACTTTTGCTGCTTAATTCGGGGATTATCGGTCAAACTCTGCACGTATTCATTTATTAGTTCCATCTTTTGTACCGTGTAATTATCAAGTTTAAATTCCTTACAAATTTTAAGGGCGCGAGGAATATATTTTTCAATTCCCCCTGCATTGACGGTGAGGATGATATTCCCCCCACATTTGGGACATCGCCCATTATTAGCCAACGGCGGCCGTCGGAATTTTGTATTGCATTTCACGCATCGGAATTCTTGCTGACCGAATTTCCGTAAGTTGCCTAAGATGTCGGGGTTGAAATGAGAGCTCAATATCTTCGAGCCCACGCTTTTTGGATCTACGGCTTTAATGATTTTCGCAAGGTGCAATTGGGCATCCAGCTTTTCGTCCATACTTTGATACTTTTTATATGCAGTCACTGTGGGTCCTTCATTGATGTCAGAGGTGGGAATATTATACCCGATTCCTTCATATTGATTTGGTTGTCCCAACCGACTGCCGACCAACCCCATCATTTCTTCTACCTCGTCTGGAGTTGCGTATCGCTGGGTGGCTTCATAAAACTCTAAGGGATATTGAAATAGCGTATCTACGTTATGAGCCTCAGTATCTACCTCTTTGGGGTCTAGAAACGTGCCAATAACTAATGTTGCATCCATTCGTCCTCCAATCTTATTTGGTAAATAATACCGAGAGAAATTTAGTAAAGGATCGAGGAGAAGCATGATACCGTCCTCATCACCATCACATTGATGAGTAATGATATTCTCATTTACAAGTATTGTATGGTACTTTTCAGCGTGTAATGAATATACAAACTCTTCTTGAAACGGAACTTGTTGAATGTTTCTGATTCTTAATAATCTATGGGTCTTGTAGGTTCGTTCTGGATTGGTTTTTTTAGTTTTAACAATATCTTCCAAGATTTTGGTCTTTCGGGGGGATGTGAATCCTATTTCTTCATGAAATTTAAATACATTTCTCCCTCTGATTCTAAATTTATATTCTGGAGGTCTTCTTTCAGAATAGTGAGAGATAGCCCCAAAAATCCCAAACCTTAAGAGCATTAAATCGATATCTTGAATTAATTTTGTACTAGATGAACTACAAACAACTATTTTATGGGAAGTATCAAGCCCGATATCAACGCTAAAATATGCAGATAAAAGATATTTAATTTTATGCTTAGGTAATTTAAAGAAAAATGCAGGGATGCTTTTAACCCGTGCTTTATTCTCAAATTTCAAAATTTCCTTAAAAAAATAATAAAGTACTCGATTAGAGATAGTTATTCTATTTTTATTAAAATACGGTTGAAATCCATCTCCAAATGAATTGAAAATTGAATTTAGCATATCTTTTCGAAGGTCTTTCTCACTGATCGTCAGATCAACTTGATAAGTATCCTTTTCTTTCCGATAGGATCCTTCTGCAATATAATAACCACAAATCTTCATCACAGATTCATTAACAGGAATAAATCGTTTAATTGTGGTGTGATCTCGCTTAAATCCAAGAGTACAATTTGGGATGTCGGAAATTTTGAGATTATGGAGACTTAATAGCCTTCGCAAAATACTGAATGGAACAGAATCTCTCACTCCATAGTAATTATTTAGTGTTTTCTTGTTAATTTCTAATGTTTTAGCGGTTTGTTCAAGTCCCCATTTGGATACTATTTGTTTAACAAATTCCCTTATACCCCTAATCATTAGATCATCCCAAATTGTCTGAAATTTCTCCTTATTGAACTCATATAGGAGGTCGAATTTTTCTTTATTCTTAATTGGAAATTTAAGAGAGGGAAGGAGAAATTTATCTTCTTTTGTGACTTCAATTGCCTTCTTTTCTACAATTTCTCCATTAGAATACACAATTACTGGATGGTCTGGTGTGGTTTTAAAGCTGCGTCCAGTGATTAATTTAAATTTAATTAATTTTTTTGAATGAGGGAGTTTTAATGCGCTTTTAATCTTTGTTTTACGTATTTTCGCAGACTCTTTATCAAAAGAATAGACTTGAATATCACAATTTTGTTTTTGTTTCACATATCCCATTTTATCGAAATATTCTCCTTCAAAATAATCCTCATAAAGCTGTTTTATAGTGATCTTTTTAACTTGATTACCTAAATCAATTAATATTTTAGTCTCTCCTGGAAAACAGTTTCTCCGCTTCGCCGCATGCCAGTAGGGATGGGCATAGATAGAACGTGCGGGCGAGAATCCGATGATTCGTCCAATTACTCCTGCGCTGGTGTGTGGAGCCAGTCCAACGCATAAATGCCCTATTAAATCACTAGGTTTTGACACATGATAATAAGGATCCATTTTGTAAAATTGCTCTAATTCATCATCTAAGAAATTGGCTTCTTTTACAAAATATTTCGCACAATCATAGGAGAGAATCACATCTTGTGCCTTGAGTTCGACAATCTGATCTTCATGTTTAAGGGAATTCCCCAGATGGTCTTGGGCATATCCCAGATCTTGCAATTTGCTGACAGAGACTTTTATTTCCTTTGGTTTAAAATGGGTGAGCGGAATATCGGTTGCATCGTATCGCAATTCAGCAGTTTTATAGACGAGCACACCATTTTTTGCCCGTAAGAGCCCTTTCTCAATGGGTTCTGGCACTTTAAATCGGTTAGTTAGCCCATAAATTCCCTTCATCTTGTCGGGAAGGGACATTTTAAATTCTTTAAGGCGTGGGAGGATATAATTTTTTATATTAAAGACCGCTTCCTTGGACGTTGATAAATAACTGGAGCCACATCCGGAACACTTTTCTTGTTTTACTTTTTCTAAATTACCGCAGTTCTCGCATATTTGTTGCACCTTTGTATGCTCTCCGCAATTAGGACATTTATTGAAAATATTTACCGTTCCGCATTCTTTACATTTTTTCCGGCAAACATCGATTTTGATCTTTTCAAATTCCAACGCTTTTTCCACAAGGCGGGTGCTTCCTACCTTATGGCTTAATGGGAATAATGTATGAATTCCTTTCATACTTTTTCTCTGTGATTTTTCAGGACGCCCCATACGAGTCCCCATGAAATAGGGAGCTTTATTTCGAACTCGCAAAGAACTAAGTTTATAGAAATAAGAAAAAACATCTTCTAGTCCTTCACAAGATAGGTTTGAAGAATCTTCTAAATGGAAGATCTCTCGATAAATACTCTGCATAGCTCTGCTAAAAATTAATTTCCCGTCTTTTACCCGATGTAAAATAAATGCCTTTTCTAAAATTCTTTTCAAAGGTTTTTGGTTTGGTAAATATACATCTTGAGTTTCTTTATAATTGTTTAAAAGCGCTGTTCTTAATTCATGTGCTTCTTCAACACTTATATTACCCCAAAAATCGGTGTAAGCGGGGTGGAGAGGAATATCAAATTGTCTACTGATCTTGATTGCTTCTGCTGCTTGAGGGATCTTATTGAAGGGGTCTTTAATGTATTTAGTAAAGGTATCTGGAGTTTCTTTAGAGGCTTTTACTGCGTTTTCCAATTCAACCCCCCACCATTCCTCTACATATCCCGAAGGGACTAATTTATGGTTATTCTCTGCAAATTCGCCATAACCAAATAGTATATCCCCCAAGAACAAAACCTTCTTGATATCTTTAAAGACTCTCTTCGCTTTTTTTCTGGATTTAACCTTAATAACATTTCCATTTTTTAATTTTACGATTGGAGGTTCAATACTGTCAACGGGACAGATACTGGTGCTTTTCCCGGGTCTTTCGATTCTAAGCTGCGTTCCAATCGCAATAAAATCGTCTAAAATGGCCATAGTTGCTGGATGAAAACCCCCAGCAGCTAAGCCAGTATTACGAGAACGTCCATAACGAATACGATGTCCTCCCATCCTAGAGGGATGACCGAAGACGGGTCGTCCCGCAATAATATCTGCGACATATTTATCGTTCGGTAAAATTTTTGTCTTGTGATCTTTTTTTTCTTCCGATTCCTCTTTCTTTTCTTCTTTTTTCTCTTTTTTCTGCCTAAGGGCGATCTTTTTCAGCTCGCCTAACCATTCCCACCCCTCCAAATTCATTTTTCTTGCAATTTTTAGAAGTTTAGGCGCCTTTAAGAGGATTCCATCGTTTAACACTAGACATGCCCCTCCCCGAATATTATTTGTTTCGATTCTTGGAAGATTTCTGAATGCTGTCACTTCTTCTTGTTCTGTAGAATCTCCATTGATTTCTACGGGGAGATGTTTTACTGCGAATCTTAATTCATCCCGAGATGAGGGATATTGTAAATGTACTTTTCGATCATACATTTTTACTTCTTCAAGATACCGTCCAATCTCCCCGTTTGTCGCCTTATATTTGGGGATGTTGGACTTTCTTCGGACAAAATCCGCAATCAATACGCATAATGCCGCAGTTGTCCCACCAGCAGCTCGAATGGGTCCCGCAAAAAAGAGAGAAAGGTATCGATTATTCTGATTATCTTCCTTTATTTGAATCTTGGAAATCCCTTCTAATGGGGCACTTACCACACCCATAGTTTTAATTGCGAGCCCAACTCTGATAGCTCGTTCAACACGCATATCTCTCTCACCAATATCTCCGATTTTCTTGTCGAGAATATCTGAAACCACCTGAAAAACTATCTCATCATCTGATTTCCCTTGAGATTTCAGTTCACGGATTACTTTTGCAACTCCTTCGGGTCCCACTAATTTTTCCACACGACCCGCTAAATCTTTTGCTTGGGGAGATTCTACCTCAAGATCTGGGTCATATCCCTTTCCTCTTGCAATTCCCGCAAGTTCATAACACTTATCAACTTCTTGCTGAATCTTATTGAAATAGTCTTTCATTTCCTTGCTCATTTCAACCATAATTAATCACAAAACAGAAATAATCTCAATTTTCATTCGTTTTTTTCTTCAGTATTATAATTATTTCCTAAAAACCAATTAAACTCACTTATTAACAGTTAATTAGAATTTTTTTTAAGGTATCAGACAGTTTTAATTTTTAATTATTACCAGTAATTTAGATATCTCCCTTTATTTATAAGAAAAAATATAATTTCTTCTCATAGTGAAAAATTAAAGGATATTCTAATTACGAAGCATAAAAATAATCTAAAAGAGCGTTCCTGATGCAATCATCAAATATTCAAAAAAAGGTCATTCATAAATTCCTTCAATCTGGAATAAATGTTACTCCAAAAACGTTAGATGTCATTCTGAATTTAGAAAATCCTCTGGAGAAGTTATCGGCTATCATAAAAGACGTCAGTTTTCTTCCTAATTTTGAGAGTCTGCTCACCCCCCAGATTTTGGAAAAACTTCAAGATAAGGAAATCCAAAGCATTCTGAGAAGAAAAACTATCCAAGATACTCCTCCTGACAACCAAATATCTAAAGAAAAGATACAGAAAGAAAGTTCGGAATTGAGTATGGAACCCCCCGAACCTCCCGATACAGAAGCGGATATTGAGCAACAGGATTTTCACATTGATGATTTAGATGTAAGCGATGGGGAGTCTTTTTCGGAATCATTTGGCTCGATGGAAAGTACTGAAACATCTTCTGTGGCTGACCAGATAAATTCAGTAGTTCAAGATCCTGTGGGGACCCGTAATGAAGAACAAAGTGTTACTGCAAGTACCATACAGACGCTTGAGAGACCTCAGAGAGAAAATAAATCCACAGAAAGGTCTGACAAGGAACAATCAGTTCAAAAACCGGTCAGGGAAAATGGGAGTACTGGTGGAGGATTTAACCCTTTAGCAAAAGAATATGATTCCCAATTGGAAATCCTTAAGGATCCCACGGGGCAACTGTATACATCGGGAGAATATCAAGATTTCTATGATCTCTATACCGACAAGTTCGAAAGATTAGAGAAACTTATCAGAAAACGCCCAGATGTTATATCAGCAAATAAAATTAAGAATATTTATCGTCTGAGCGGGTCTGTGGAAGTTTCCGTATACGGTTTGATTCAATCTCATCGGAGAACCAAAAACGGGCATTATTTTCTTACAATTGAGGATAAAACAGGCAGCATGAATGTGTTAATCAGAAATGATTCCGAAAACGAGTTGTTAATTGATAAGGCGAACAAATTGCTCAATGATCAAATGATTTA
Organism: Promethearchaeia archaeon; assembly: GCA_046483985.1. Classification (GTDB taxonomy): domain Archaea; phylum Asgardarchaeota; class Lokiarchaeia; order Sigyniarchaeales; family SOKP01; genus JAWOCD01. Next base: position 30,847 of record JAWOCD010000084.1, on the reverse strand, counting down.
CGTAAAGGGAACGTATAAACCGGGAGATAAAAGAAAAGGGATAATCTTTGCTGAAGAACTAACGGCAATCGAAATCCCTACCGATTATCAACCAAATCTTGCGCCGGAACCGTTATCTATTGCCTATGTTTCCGATTTGCATATTGGTTCATATGAGTTTGAGGAGAAAATATGGAACAGATTTATTGATTTTTTAAACGGGAGGGTAGGAAATCAGAATATGCGAAAAATTGCGGGAAGGATTAAATATTTAGTTATAAACGGGGATTTAGTTGACGGGATTGGGGTCTATCCGAATCAAAAAGAAGATTTGGTCATTAGCGATATATATGCCCAATATGAAAAAGCCACAGAATTGCTTTCCGACGTTCCCGATTACATTAAGATTATTTATAGCTCTGGCAACCATGCGCCCGTTCGAAATGCCATTCCACGAGCCGCTGTTCCTGAAAAATACGCAGAATCGCTCTTAGATTTGAATATTAATTTGGTTGGCAATCCTGCTCTTGTTAAAACTCATGGGGTTAAGACATTAGTATATCACGGAGATAGTATGATTGATATCAACCAAATGATCTCTGGGTTAAAAAATAAAACTCCAGTGAAAACAATGGTAGAATTATTAAAGTCTCGCCACTTAGCCCCTATTTATGGTTTTAAGACCCAAATTGCCCCAATTGAGCGAGATTGGCTCGTTATTGAGGAGATACCAGATGTGTTTACAACTGGCCACATCCATATATATGGGAGGGGCTCTTACCGAAACGTACAGCTCGTAAACTCTGGCTGCTTTCAAGCACAGACAGATTTTATGAAAAGCTTCGGCATCGAACCGACGCCAGGGATTGTCCCCGTCTTTGACCTAGATTCCCTTAAGGGCTATGAATTAGATTTTAAAAAACATATATAAAATAGTTCATATATTTAATCAGAGATTATTATGTTTAGAGTCCCAAAGAAAGCCTCCGAAATCTTACTCTATATTTGGAAAATCATTGAACAACCAGCTATATCTCTTGATGATTTATTATATCAAGTTTCCTTTAATTTATTTGTTCTTCCACCCAAAAAAGCGAAGGCATTTATTAACCTTGCCCTTAAAAAGAATTTATTACGGAAGGTAGACGGAAATAAAGTTGCGTTAAGTCATAGTTTGCAAGAGCAATTAGAGAGATGGCAACAAAATCGAGAGGAAACTATCAAGAAAAACATTGCGGATTCCCAAGTGATTTCACCTGGAACAGACTCCTCCTTAGCTGAGGAGCCAGAATTTAGTGTGCTCTATAAGGCTTTTGCCGATAAAGGAACCATTAATCGGGCTGTTTCCGTTTCACGAGAGTCATTTACTTTCAAAAAGTTTGACAAAACTCAAGGGATTATTAAAGCAGAGGTTCAAGGTTCAAAGGATGACCCCTATGAGATTGAGATTGATCAAAATACCCAATTGGTTAAACACGATTGTCACGATTATAAAGCACGCCGAAAACAGAATAAAAAATTTTGCAAGCATTTGGCAAAGTTCTTTCTTATCTTAAAAGACAAGGACGAAAAATTCTCAATGCAGCTATTGCAAAATCTTTCTCAAACCGTTGATCAATGGTCATTTGAATCGTAAAGTAAAAAGAAAAAGAAAAAAGTTACATTAATTTCCTAAAGATATTGTTCTTTATTTTTACCTTATCTGATTGAAGTAAGACGGGTTTATATTCTAAGATATCTTTCACCTTATCGATTTGTTTTAATACCCGCTCCAGGAGTTCTAAATCAATATCTATTTTTATTATTTTGGTTCGTCCGTAATAGCCAAGAGAATGCAGTTTTGTACTGATTATACCCGCAGTATCTAATTCTGTAATGTAGTTGCTTTTTTGTCGCTTAGTTAATCCAGTTACATTTGGAATTTGATTACAGAGTTCAGAGTGAACTTCGTATACATCGCCAGACTTCACCATAATTTTGGGTTCATTCTTTATTATAAGATATATTGCCGTGAGAATGATCTGTGCTTGTAGGGGAAGCCCTTTGATATATTCAATAATATGTCCCTCTTCTAAATTCGTTTGGGCATCCGTAATATGCTTTTCTGTAATTCTCTTATTTTGAGCCCGTTCTGCCAACTCGCCAGCCTTTCTTAGAAGCTGAAGTGCCTTTCGTGCGTCTCCATTCTCCTGAGCCGCTAAACCAGCGCACAATTTAATAACGCCTTGCTTAATAACGCCTTCTTGAAACGCGACCTTTGCTCTCTTTTTTAAAATATTACTTAACTGATTGGCATTATAAGGATTAAAGACTACGGGCTCCTCGTTCCCTAAACTTGATTTTACGCGCGGATCTAAGGAATCCTTTAGATTAAGCGCATTGGAAATTCCGATGATACTACAACGACAGGATTCCAAATTCTCGTTAATTCTGGTTAAGTCATAAAGGATCTCATTTCCGCCGTTTTTTTCTAATAAGATATCGATCTCATCCAATACTAAAAAACAAATTTTTATCTTCTCATCAAGTAGCCCAAGCAGTTTTTTAAATATGACATCCTTTGGTAAACCCGTAGGGGGTATTTGCTCCTCCTTTACAATGGTATTAAAAATATGGGCTAATATGCGATACGGAGTTGAGACGATATTACAATTAATATATACCCACCACGGTTTATTTTTCCCAGATGATGCACAATGTTCCTCTAATTTTTGGCTTACATATCTTACGGTTGCTGTTTTGCCTGTACCAGTCCTCCCGTGACAAAGAAAACTTGGAGGGGAAGAAACTTTCAAGGCACAAGCAGTCTTTTCAGCAATTGCTTGTATCTCATTATCACGATGAGGTAATTCCTTAGGAATATATGAGGGATCTAATGCATCCCTGTTTTTAAAAATCTTGGGACCTTTAAGATATTTCTTGTAGAATTTATCTATGTCAAATTTTTCATCGAATTTCAACAATTACAACACCATTCCAGTTGAAACCAACCTTATATTTGATTTTTCTATTTCTATACTTTGACAATTTAAGCACCATTTTAAAACCTCTTCTCCAGTCGAAACCATGCTTGAATATAGTATTTTTCTATATATATAATTAATTATTAACACATGTCAAATTGTTAATAAATGGCACTATACACATTCTTTTCAGTAAATAAAATAAGTTTAAAATAAATTAATAAAGTTAATTATTAACCAAAAAATTGTCAAATCATTATTATATAATCTTATTTAAAGGGATTTCAATAGAAAACCATTTATTTTATTAACTATTAAGTTAATCATCTACTTTATTATAATGGTAAATACTAAGGAATAATGTATGTCAAAATCCTCCACAAATAAGAAAGAGAAGAAAGAGCGGAATACGAAGATTGCCGTTCGCTTAGCGGTGTTTTTCGCTTTGCTCATTTTGCTAAACTTCCTTACTATTTCTCTCGTTTATCAATGGGCGGATTGGATTGCCTTGCTTATCTTTAGTCTCTTATTTATTGTTCCTGGATATATTTCCAACGCGGGAATGGTGATCGTAGGAGGCGGGAAACCAATCGACGGGGGGCGTGTGTTGAAGGATGGAAGACGACTGTTTGGAGACCACAAGACGTGGAGTGGATTCCTAAAAGGGCCGCTCTTTATTGGGATTCCTATTTCCATTGGGATTTTTATATTATTTTCATTATTTTGGCCATTCATAACCCCTATTATTACAAATGCGTTGAATATGGATGCTTATGATCTTTATGATACCTTAGACATATTCGGCTACTATTTTATCGGAGGATCTTTTCCGTTTTCATGGGGTTTTCTCGCGCTAATCGTTAGGATCGTGCTGTGTTCCTATGGGGCTGCATTTGGAGACCTCATCGGAAGCTTTCTAAAACGCAGATTCGATATCACCAGTGGAGAACCGTTCTGGGTGGTGGATCAATTAGATTTTGCGCTCTTTTCGATCCTCTTTACCGCCATTCCTGCATTCTTTATCCCGAATTTCTTTTATATGCCGGATATCAATATAGTTATTTTTCTCGTTATTTTAACACCCGCCGTGAGTGTTATTGCGAACACAGCTGCCTACCTCATAGGATTAAAAGATGTTCCGTGGTAAATTCACTTCGCATTTTACAGTAATTTTTTTGCAAGGAAACTCAAACTTGAAAAACTTATTGATAATTTCATTTAACATTTTTATATATGTTCCTTTCCCGCCAATGGCAATCATCCGATCTTTATAAGTTAGCACCTTTACGATAATGAGCAATATCTTTTCTTGCTCGTGTATCTTAATCGAGATATCATCAATAAAAATATCTGGAAACAATCCGAATATTAATTTTAGTAGGGTAGTTTCATGCCTGATAATCAAAATCTTTTTTGAGACCAGCTTTTGTCGAAGTAACTTCAGTTTTTGTTTGCACCTAAAATAAGATGCACTTTTTACAAAAAAGAGGATGAAATTTTGATGGTGTATGACATTTTTAGGATAAATGCAAGTAATTCTATAAAAGGCTTGTATGAGAAACAATTCTTTGTTTGAAATCTTCTTGGTTAATCTTATCTCTTGCCCCAAAATTGGTTTTTTCTCTTCCCCACTTTTCAAACACATATAATTAATTTTTAGGAAATATTATTATAAACAACAAGAAAAAACCATTTTTGGAAGATTTCTTTAAATAGAGGAGGAAAACTGTAAATGAAAGAGAAAGGATATAAATTCCGGGATCATACTGCGGATATTGAAATATTCAGTTGGGGGCAAGATTTATGTGAAGCCTACGAACAGACAGCGTTAAGCCTTATGGAAACCATTTCACCGGATTTAGAGAAAATTGATCCGAAAATAAAAAAAGAACTTGAAGTTACCGCAGAGGATAAGGAAGCATTACTCTTTGATTTTCTGAGCGAATTTCTCTATATTTTCGATGTAGAAAATCTTATTTTTAGCGAAATTAAAGTAGAGACCATTGAAAAAATCAACGATGAATATCAACTAAAAGCCTCAATGAAAGGGGAGCAATTTGATAGAGATAACCATGAAATCGGAACGGAAGTTAAAGCAATTACCTACTCTTTTATGGAAATAAAAGAAGAAGAGGATAAAGTCGAAATCAGTATTGTATTTGACATATAGAATGAAAAAATTTGCAAGATTAAATTCATCCTTTTACCACCCCGAGGGGACGTAATCTTACCACTTTTTTGATTATACCCAACTCATGAGAAACATCAACAACTTGGTCTATATCCTTATATGCTTCTGGCGCTTCCTCGGCAATGACTCGCATGGAAGATGCTTTCACTAAAATCCCGCTACTACCCAAATCATTAGCCACGTCTTCTCCCCAATATTTCCGTTTGGCTCTTGATCGAGACATCACTCTCCCTGAGCCATGTGCGGTGGACCCGAATGATAGTTCCATGGAGTTTTGCTGACCTACGCATAAATAGGACGCAGAACCCATAGTACCGGGAATCAATACCGGTTGTCCAATTTTCTTATAATCTTTTGGGACTTTAGGATGACTTGGCGGAAAGGCCCTCGTTGCTCCCTTTCTATGGACATTCACGGTTTTAACCTTGCCACCAATATTGTGTTTCTCCTTTTTAAGAATATTGTGACACACTCCATAGACAAGATTTAAATCCATCTCTTCGGGTTGTTTACTTAGAATTTGCTGAAATGCCGTTCTTATCCAATGTGTAATAAGTTGTCTATTACAAAATCCGAAATTGGCAGCACAAGCCATTTGTTTCATATAATCTTGCGCTGCAGAAGTATTAGCCGGAACACATGCCAATTCACGGTCGGGAACTTTAATATCTTGCTCTCTCATTGCCTTTTCTACACTTCTGAGCGAATCAGTACAGATTTGGTGTCCCATTGCTCGGCTTCCGGTATGAATCATAATAGTAACTTGCTTTTTATCATGAATACCCAACCGTTTTGCGGTTTTCTTATCGTAAATCCGATCCACCTTCTGGATCTCGAGAAAGTGATTACCGCTTCCCAAAGATCCCACTTGTTTAATTCCTCTATTTTTTGCCTTTTCTGAAACGAGATTGGCGTTTGCATCCTCCAAAAACCCATTTTCTTCACAGTGTTCTAAATCGTCTTCGATTGCATATTCATGCTTTAATGCCCATTTCATTCCATCGTTTAATAAATGGTCCAATTCCCCTTTCGATATTCGCAATTTCCCTCTGGAACCAAGTCCGGAGGGGACCTTTTGGAAAATCGTGTTTAAGAGTTCAGGAAGTTCTTTATGTATATCTTTTTCATGGAGATTGGTTCGGAGTAGTCGTACACCGCAATTAATATCAAATCCCACGCCTCCGGGGGATATGCACCCCGTATCTCCATCTGTTGCTGCAACTCCCCCAATACAGAATCCATATCCCTGATGGGCATCTGAAAGCGCAATTGCGTGCTTTTGACTGCCAGGTAAACACGCAACATTTGTTATCTGCTCCAATGTCCGATCTTGTTTAATTCTCTGTAAAATATATTCATTAGCGTATATATGCACGGGCACCTCCATCTTAAATGAATTAATTCTGTTTCGAACCCTGGCCATTAACATTTTTGGGGGAATCTCATAAATGTTTTTTCCAACCTTTTTGACTTCCATACGATCCACTTGAAAAATAATAAATAAAATGGTTAAGATAAAGAGAGCGCACCAATAGAAAAGGATTGATGAGGGAAACGGTTATTTTATATCTATAAATTTGAGCAGTTTTAACTCATCCAAGCGATCGATGATTGATTGGATTTCTGCAACTGGTTTCCCCGCCTCCTCGGCAATTTCAGGAATTGTATGAAACCCATCCGCGAGGTGCGCGACTTCATATTGTTCTTTGTCTAAAAATCCTTGTGTTATTACCACTTTCGGCAAACGTTTCTTTGTCCATTTTGGCTTCTGATCGGCTCCTTTTTTCAGGTCGTCCTTGGAAAGCACCATTCCCTTTTTTGCAATTTTCTTTTTTGTTTTCATGAAATCTTTCTTAAAAATCTTTAAAACCGGGATTTTTAGTGGAACCTCTGCGACCTTTCCGTTTTCTAGAATCTCATCGATGATATCTTTAAATCCTTTGAAGATTCGGACATCTCCATTCCAATCCTCGATCTTATCCCCGAATCGTTTATTGAATTCATCTATTACTTCTGTAAGTTTTTTATGACATATTTTTGCGTCATCGTTTTTGTCAGCTGCGGCACAGAATAGTATTCCATGTTTAAAGACCAGCATCAGGTAAAACACACGCATATCCACCACTTTTAATTCTCCCGCACCTTTGCTAAATTCGATACTAAAATCCTTCAACGCGGTTAGAAACCCCGAAACCAAGTCTTGGTTAAAATCAATAGAACCATACTTGCGATGGATCAAGCAGATACCCGTTTTTTGATGAATCAAGTAAACATTATGAAGCATACACTAATACCAAATTATCTTAATATATAATATAAACTTAAAAACTACTTATTAATAATAATTATTATTACTAATAAAATTATATTGATTTTATTATTAAGAATACAATTTTGGATATTAGATCTTTTGAATTAATGTTATGAATTTCATTTTCTTTGTAACGGTTCCTTCTCTTGAAGAGGGGAAAAAAATTGGAAGAGAAATGGTAGAAAATCGTTTAGCAGCATGTGTTAATATTGCTCAAGACATTCATTCGATTTATCGATGGAAGGGAAAGGTGGAAGTGGCTAATGAAGTCTTACTGATCATGAAAACCACTGGTAAAAACGCTGCTGCTTTAATCGAAAAAATTGAAAAGATCCATCCATATGAAACTCCCGAATGTGTGGGATTTCCCATCAAGAAGGGCTCTGAAAAATATTTGAAATGGTTGGAAAAGGTTGTAAAATGATGTTTTTAAATATCTTTCACCTGAACTGGATATTAATAGATTCAATCATTATTATTTTCCTCATTCTAGTGCTTACAATTGTTAAAATCTATAAATATATGGCCAGATGGCGCACTTCTTTCTCCAATGAACATCTTTCGGTGCACTACCTCGAACAACCATCACAAAAGGGTCAAAAATCACTTTTAAAAACCATCCAATTTGTCCAAAACAAAATCTCCATAACTCGAAAATCTCCCGTACTTGTGGTTTTATCTAAAAACAAGAGAAAAAGGCTTGAATATGCATTAGTTGAGGCCCTTGGAACATATGGCTATTCAATTCTTTGGCTCGTTTTAAAAAAACACTCGCTGTCTTCTCCCCCTTTCCCTAAGGAAGAAAAAAAGCTCGCCCAGAATATTGACGGTTATTTTGACCATCTTATATCCCAAGAATATATTTCCGATCGTAATTTCATCGTTGTTGATTTTTTCACGCTGACTTTTTTATCAGAATCTCTCTCTTCATCTCAGTTTTATCAAGGAACAGTTTCTATTAATCCTCCCTTGAATTCTGAGTATAAGAGCATATTACAACAACATGGGACATTCCAATCTCCGTTGGGTCAGTTAAATTTTATTCTGAGTTTTTATTCTTTCTTTTTCTTGAAGAATAGCACGTTTAACTTTCTCCTTAATTTTAAAAAAGAAAATGATATCCAACAATTACCGCTTGGGATTTTAGGTTCTGCTCGCCGCTCTTTTAAAAATTACGAATCTCTCTTATTAATTAAAATAATAAAAATTATTGATGAGTATTCCTTACCTCAGACAGATGTCGAGAGAAAAAATTCTCAGAAATTATGAGAGAAAGATCTTGTACTCCTCAGAGCAGTGGAATTTACTCGAGAAAAAACGCACTCAAGCCCGAGATTTGTTGGAATTATTTAAGAGAGAGGCGTTGCATCCCTATGTATATGGGAGTATTGCGAGAGGAAATGTCCACGAATTAAGCGATGTGGATATTGTATTTTTAGACACGATTTCTCCTTTCCAAATTGAAATAATTTTAAAGAAACACAACATAACCCGCTATCATAGAGAAATTATCATGGCCACTCCCGCGGATTCGATAAAATTGTATATTTATTTAAGCGAGCTTGAATCCATTACCATCCCCTTAACAAAATTATCTCCAACCGAAAGGGAATTTTATGATTTTGGTGGGAAAGTCGCCCTCGAACAATTATTGACCGAAAAAAGAGTTCCTGGGATAGACAAACGGCTTGTCCTTATTCAACCCGCCACATACGGCCATTTTGAGCAGTCGATCCTTAATCGAAAAAGCGTTGCCGCTAAGGAAGTGGGAGTATCTACTAAAATTGTAAAAGAACGAATATCTGTGCTATTACGCCGGGAGAAGCATGGCAGAACCGGGGTGTTTTTAAAAGAAGAGATCCCCCCTCAATTATCCACAGAGCAAGCAATAAAAAATCTTAAGAATTCTAATTCAATTATCAGAAAAAAGTTGAGTTCCTATTAATCTATTTCACGGCCCTGAATCCACCTACTATATTAAATCCCGGGGCATCCCGAAAGGATGTGAATATTGTCTTCAAGGAGCAAAAGGAGTCTTATTTTTAAACGGACTCTGTCAATTACCGCCGCATTGCAGATGGTATTGTCCGCTTTCAGAAAAACGTAAGGGAAAATCAGATAGTTATATCAACGAGATTCGGCTCACCTCCAAACACGAGTTAATTGAAGAGTTACATAAAATGCAAGCTAAAGGAATGAGTATTACCGGCGGAGAACCGCTATATGCACCTAATCTAGAAAAAACACTCAAATATATAAAATACAGTAAAAACCAGATGGGTTCTCAGTTTCATATCCATCTATACACCAATGGAGTCGATTTTACGGAGAAAATTGCAGAAGACTTAGCTCATGCAGGATTGGACGAGATACGGTTTCATCCATCGAAAAAGGATTGGAATAGCATTCATTTTGCATTAGATAAGGGGATATCAGTTGGTGCGGAGTTGCCCATTATTCCAAGTGAGAAAGCGTTAGAGAATCTTCAAGAACTTATCCTATATTTAGATGAGATGGGTGCTGAATTTATTAATCTAAATGAATTTGAGTATTGTTTCCCGAATTCTGAAGAGCTTAGAAAACGAGGGTTCTCGCTTGATTATAATACTATCGCCTCAGTTAAAGGAAGTAAAGAAGCTGGGATCTCTCTCATAAAGAAGACGATGGATCGCGTTTCCCTTAAGTTTCACTTATGCACTACCCGGGCTAAGGACTATTACCAATTAAAAAACCGCTATAGAAGACGTGCCCAGACTATTAAAAAACCCTATGAGGAGATCACCTCGGAAGGCCTGCTCATCTACGGCAAAATTACTGGGTCACGCGAAGATCTTGAATCCCTTTTCCATCTCTTGCGGGATGAATCAGGAATCCCCCCCGAAATGTTGGATTTGGACTGGAGGGAGAATTTTTTAAAGATACCTTATTATCTCTTTTTGGAAAAGGATTTTCTTGCAGAACTGACGAACTTTCCTCTGGAAGGGCGAGTGGTGGAAATTACCCCTTTTCGCGGTAAATACCAACAGATCACCGAAGAGATCCCTTTAAAAGTATTTATTGAAGAGCATCCCGATTATTATGAAGATTAAAAAAGTATGGAAGAAGGATTTAGAAGAATTGAATCGTTTAGAGAAGAAAACTTTTCAAGAAAATGCGTTTTCCGAAGAGATCATGGAGAAATTGATTCAAAATCATTTTTTGTTTCTTAAGTTAACTAAAGGGTTTCTTTTTAAGAAAAAAATAATTGGGTTTATTATAGTCATAAAAGATAGAAAAGATAGAGCGAATATTATTAATTTTTTAATTGATGATCCTTTTCGGAATAAAGGATATGGGAGCTTCCTTCTTGATGAAACAATTAAGCGTATACGGAAGAATTCATCTATAAAATCAATCGTTTTAAATGTACATATTGATAATCCGCATGCTATTAGAGTCTATGAGAAATTTGGCTTTCATATTCAGGAGAAAATCAAGGATTATTATGAAGACGGTAAATCTGCTTTTGTTATGAAATTAGAAATATAATAGTTCAATATATAAGTATTGATCGTTAAAATTTTACTTCTACTAAAAACAAAAACACTCATCATTATAAAAAAATTAAACTTAAAAACAAAAACACTTATAATTGTGTATAAGGATATTTCATCATCACTATAAAAAAATATAAAAAATAAATTTAAACAATAGAAGGTGTAAAGATCGTGCCAATAGATAAGGAACTTGAAGATGAGATTAAGAAAGGCGTTAAACTTCAAAAACCAGATGAAAATGAGTTAAAGCAAGCAGAAGAAGAGAAGAAAAAACGGATGGAAGAGATTCAGAAACTGAAGGAAAAATTAGAAGGTCAAGAATAACTCGTTATTTATATATTTTTCATTTTTTCTATTTCTTTTTATTGATTTATTGATTTATTGATTTATTGATTTATTGATTTATTGATTTACTCCTTTCTTTTAATCTATGAGACCTAATTTATTTAAGTTTCAATGATTTATTTAAGTGAACTGCATGAAGATTCTGGAAATTAATAAAAACGATGATAAAATAGTTGTCCGCGTTGAAAATCTGAATGATCTCTGGGCGCTTTATAATGTCCTTTCTCCTGGTGATAAAGTATCGGCTTATACTTCACGCCGAGTGGTCTTTCGGGAAGGAAGCTCTGGAGAGCGAAAACGAATGCGATTAACGCTGAAAGTGGAAAGTATTGCATTTCATGAATTTTCGAATCGCCTTCGTATTAAAGGGACCATCTTAGAAGGTCCAAAAGAGTGGATTTCCTATGGCTCCTATCATACTTTTAATATTGAACTGAATGATAAATTAACTATACTGAAACAGCATTGGGTAGAAAGCCAGATCAAACGCCTTAAAGAACTCTCAGTCAAGTTTCAGTCCAGTTTTAATATTCTCATAATTGCAGTCGAATCAGGATTGGCAACGATGCAACTGATTACGAATTTTTCCCAGAAAAATTTAGCAACCATCAAAAAGAATATACCTGGGAAACGATATGAGCAAAAATGGAGAAATAAGGCATATGCGGACTTTTTTGGGGATATTCAAAACGTTATTGAATCAAATTTGAAATTAACGGAAATTAAACTTATCATTATCTGTGGTCCAGCACATGTGCGAAAGCAACTAATCAAATACTTAAAAAAGAATACGAATCGTGAGTATCTAAGTAAGATTCGGAGCATTCAAGCGAGCTCTGGCACCGAAAGCGCTATATTGGAGGTTCTAAAATCTAAAGAATTGACAAAATTAAAACACAAAATCAAGATATTCGAAGAAAGTGAGAAAATCCAAAAAATCTTAGAACTTTTTGCAAAAGACCCCGATTTGGTAGCGATTGGATTAGAAGAGGTTGCAGAAGCGGCAGAGCGGGGAGCTGTGAAATTTTTGTTGGTGGTGGATAAAATGATTCGAGGAACCTCTAATGAGCAAAGATTAAAGATCGAAGAGATTATAAGCAATGTAGAACATACTGGAGGGAAAGTGCATATCATCAGCAGCCAACACCCCACAGGACGACAAGTGATTGATTTAGGCTCTATCATTGCGGTTTTAAGGTATAAATTTTAAACGAATAAGAATGTCGGCAGAGATAATCTATGTGGATGAATCCTCACAAATACCTCTATTTGGTATTGACTTTATGGGAATTGTTGACAGAGGAACGAACATTTTAGAGATTAAGCCTGTCACGATCTGTAATCTTAAGTGCCGATATTGTTTCGTCAATGCGGGCGGATATGAAACCAATTTTATCATCGATCCCGATTATCTGTTGAAAAATCTCAAAGATATAGTCCACTACAAGGGACAGCAAGACATTGAGATTCATATTGCCCCCTATGGAGAGAGTTTATTATATCCTCATTTAACTTTTTTGATTGAAGAACTATGGAAACTGTCAGGGATTACACGAATTTCAATGCAGAGTAATGGAGTACTATTAAATAAATCCATTATTGACGACTTACACCACGCCAATTTAACCCGTATTAATTTAAGCCTTAATACATTGAATGAGAAATTAGCGTGCTATTTACACGGCTGTTCGAATTATAATGTAACCCAACTCCTCGAAAATATTAGATATTTATTGGACAGAGGAATTGATGTTCTTCTGGCCCCAGTATGGTTTCCGGGAGAAAATGATAAGGATATTGAGGATATCATTAAACTGGTTCTCAAATTGAGGAATGAAGGTTATAATGAATCCCGGGTTCAAATTGGCATCCAAAAATATCTCGTTTACAAGACTGGACGACACCTAAAAAAGATCCGACCTAAAACTTGGGATTATTTTTACCGGCAGTTGGAGGAATTAGAAGAGAAATATCACTTACAACTCAAATTGGGCCCAGAAGATTTTGGGATTAAAGAGAGGAAAAAATTCAAGCCATATACCTTCCAAGAAGGAGATAGTATTAATGCACAGATTATCTCCAAAGGGAGGTATCCTAATGAATGTATAGGAAAAATTGATGATTCTTTTGGAATAAAACTCCTTTTACGTCATCCATACACCTTTCGGGACCAAATGAAACATAAACACGTCAAAGCGCGGGTCATCAAGGCAAATTTTAAATATAATTTAATAACGGCTCTTTTTCCCGATCGCGATCTGCCGATCTGAAATATTGTTCTCAATTCTTTACAAAAGAAATATTTAATAGAAATTACAAAGCAATATAATATATATAAAAATAATCATTAAATCTACCAATTTGAAGAAATATTTTAAGAAAGAGGTAATGAATATATGAGTCCTATTATTACCCATGAGGATGAGTTAGAGTTAGCGGACACAGAGGACGAAGTGGTTGATAAAATCGAGGATTTAGCAAAACGCCAAAAGAAAGTCGTCAAATATCAAAAAAAGCTGGCCGATCGCCTTGCCGATATGAATATTGCCCGTGAATCATTGAATAGAACCTTGAGAGATGCCTTAAAACAAATGCAAACTTTAAATCGAGAGAAGAAATCGAACATTTCAGAGCAAGATGTGAAAATGTTTCAAGGCCTAATTCATGATAATGAAACCTATGTTGACAATAATAAAAAATATCGCAATGCCATCAAAGATTTAGCGGTAAGGAAGGAATACTTCGTTGAGAAGAAATATGAATTAGCGGAAGCGATCGAAGAAGTCGCCGATAAGCGGGAAAATGTCATTAAAAAAGCGTTAGATGTGGAAGAAAGTAAAAATAAGATGATTGAAGGCGATAAAATGATCGAATTAGATAATGAATTAAACGATGCCCAGCGGTCGTTCGATAGAGCGCACGAGATCTTGATGAAAAAAATGGAGCAATTTGTACAAGCTCGCAAAGAAATAAATGAACTGTGGGCTAAACTCAGAGAAACTATAACTGATTTAAGTTAAAATCCTAAGAATATTTTTCCAATTTTTTATTAGACTTTGTCCGAGAATTGACTTAAATTTATTAAATAATAATAATACAAATATATTAAACAAAACAATACGATATTATTTCAATAATAATTTTTAAGGTGATTTTTATTACCGAAGAATTTATGGGGTTTATAAGTAAGGATAAATCGCTTGAGGAAAAGGTAAATGCGTTCGGTGAGATTGTCGAAAAACTGATGACTATTGTTCTTAAGATACCGGATCTCGTTGATGAAAGCATCTCAAATTTAGATAATAAAATCAGTAACCTTGAATCACAAGTAAATCAGATGAATAAACAGATAAATACGCTTAAAACCAAAGGCGGAGGAGCCCCTTCAGCTCCAGGAAGCGGAGGAGCCCCTTCAGCTCCAGGAAGTTCACCTCCCTCAGCTCCCAGTGGATCACCACCACCAGGAGGACCACCACCAGGTCCTGGCGGAGGCGGCCCACCAGGAGGACCACCAGGAGGACCACCAAAAGGTCCTGGTGGAGGCGGATCACCAGGAGGACCACCAAAAGGTCCTGGTGGAGGCGGAGGCGGAGGGAATAACCCAGTTTCCTTGCGTGGAGCCATTATGGGGGAATTGAAGTCATTGTTCAAGAAAAGAAAATCTAAGAAGTGATCTCGCCCCCAAGGTAAGGAGATCCCCCAAGATACCCTCTTGATTGAGGATATAGTTTTCTACCTAAAATGACAAAGTTTGAATTTTTTATATTCTTTTTTTCAGAATTTCATATTTAATAAAATACCCTCGAGCATCCTTTCGGGTTTTACTAGCCAGTTACTGCGATTTGGGACAAAATGATTCAGAGATAATGATTGTGCCACTCAGCGAGAAGATTTTATGAAGGAATTAATAGAACAGAATAATGAATTAGTGGGGCATTTTGACCTCACAACGAAATCTGAATCTATCACCTTTTTGTACCCCTCGGAGTAGAAAAGATCCAGAAATATGTATCAACTTTAAATGTCGGCCATCAAAAAGTGCACAGTGTAGTCTTTAAAATCATCATCAACATCAAAAACCTATCGGCTTGACGCCGATTTAAATGCCGCCCGTAATATTGCCAACGCGTAATCACGGGGTTTTTATGCATAAGTCATTGATGCGTGCTATGTACCGTTTACCATGATCGTCCGTCAGCGATCCTCTGAGGATCTGTCGGGTTTGTCCCGATCTGTCCAAATTTTTTTTGACGGTTATATATTTAGGTAATTTAGTACTATAATAAATAATAGTAACATTTGGGGTCCATCCTCGGAAATGAAAGTATCTATAGCTGATGACCTTCAAAGGCGGATATTAGAAGTTCTTTCATTACTTCGGGTTATCAACAATTATTATGATAAAAAACAAGAAATCCAAAAAAGGATCAAACCAATTCTTTATAAGCAATTCAAAGAAGGATTAAAGACCCTAAAAAATCAAAAGGACTGGTTATTCTCAATTCCTTCTGCTTTAGAAAAACTTAATGAGGATTTCGCAGAGCGAAAAGATTCCTTTCGTTTCCCAGATTCCATTATATTGTTTGAAGCATGGATGAATTTGGGTCTCCAAGCACTGTTTCCCCGATATGTTCTGCATTTTAAATTCCCCGGACTCTTAAAAGGCGAGAAAACCCGGAATGTTTTTCAATTCATTTTTGCCACATCTCGTGGCTTTGGTATGCCCATTTATTTTGGACCCGATTTTTACCAGTATTTTTTAACCGTAGGAAAAATATTAGAACCTTTGTTTAAGTGGAGTCATACGGTGTGCCATCGCATTAATCAATTGACTTATTTAGTCGCGGATAAAAAAATTGAATTTAAACGTCATCATCCTGGGGAATTTGAATCAGTCATTATTTCAGAATATGAGGATAACATCTACAAGGGGATAGATACGCTCTTACATGGGTATTATACGAATGATCCCTCTTTCTTAGGAGTATTTTCCTCATTATGGGAAAGTTTAGAAAGTATAATATTTAATTATACCATTGGAGACCATGCGATGAGCGTGGAGAGGGAATATGCTACCAGAAAAAAACATCGGAAATTATCTCTCATGACACACGGAGAGATAGAAGAGAAATATGATGTCAATTTTTATGGCTATATTAAAAAGGTAATGGAAGTCAGAAATGCGCTCATCAAAAAACTCCGTTTTTATAAAAAGAAACGGCAAAATCTAATTAGTCAGCTTGAATTTACCGATAAACTCAAGTTTTGGTTCGAGCAGTATAAAAGGTTTTCTCATCTAACTGAGAATCTATTTGAAAAGTATCCAAAAATAGAAAAATATCATCTCTATAAGAAATTGATTGAAGATTTGATTGAATTATTATTTAATACGCCGTTGTATACCCATACGGTTCATAATCCTCGGGAGAAAAAAACACAAATTTCTTATATCTCCTCATTTGAAGAAAGAGATAATAAAGAACCCGAGTCAATCAATTCGATTTTAATCTCTTACATTAAATTGTTTGAGAAGCAAAATAATTTCCAGTTTGATGAAAAAGAGATTCTAGATGAGATAAAAGATCTACGGGACCATATGGCTAAAATGTGGTTATATTTTAAAGAACGTCATTTTGATTATGCTTTAAAGAGATTAAATGACCTTACATTGCTTTCCTTAGATGATCCTGCATATGATGAGAAGATAAAAAAAAGCCTCAAACGGCTAATCCCTATTATATCAATTTATGAGATTTTTCACCGTTCTCTCTCAGAGTCTGTTTATCCTGAGACAAAACCACAAACCCGTTCTCAATTTACCGTTGCTTTGGCCCGTTTTTTAAGATCTAAATATAATCCATTCGGGTTTAATCTCTTGCGCCTTTTTAATCGTTTAGCCTTTCGCAACTGGTCCTACTTAATTAAGAAGAAGCATATGAACTATCGCCAATTTTTTGCCTTGATTTTGCGCCTTCCTATTTGGAAGCATATTCCGGATAAGATTAAAAACTTTATTCTAAGTAATATTAAAAATAGAGAAGGTTAATTGGTGTTTTTAATTTTACCATTCTAAGAAACCAGGATCTTCAAAAACGTCATCTATCTCCTTTTCTTTTTTCATTGACGTCTCATCGTGTTCAGAAAACAAGCTCTCTTCATCGGTTTGAATTCCTCTTTCTAGGTCTTGTGTATCTAACTTGAGTTCTGAATCTTTCTTGAGGCGATCATATTTCTTGGCTTTTGTTTTCCAATCTTCTGCTTCTTCTAAATCGGCATCATCGCCTTCTAATGATTCTGCTGCCTTAGCTCTGCATAAGTCCCCGAGAATAGAATATGCCAGAACTAATTCTCCAAATTCGCCTTTCTTTTTTAATTTATCCGCTCTTCGCTCTAATCGACGGATTTCTTGATCTGCATAATAAATATCAATAAAATCTCCGAATGCATCAACCGGTTCTGATATGGAATTAATTAGAACTTCTTTTGAAAGCCCACAATTACCACATTTAACTGTGGCAATTGCTGAATTTTTAATATCCTCTACTTTTATGGATTTTTCTCCACATTGAGGGCATTTAAAGATCTTGGGCAATTTCTTAACCCTACGGTACTTGGGCTGTTTTCTCTTTCGTCTACCCACTTTTATACTTCACCTATTTAATTAAAATTTAAAATAGAAATTTATTTAGAAAAATGAAATTTCTTTCTGTATAATCAATGGAAGTAAAACCTAATATTTCTTACGGTTTTTAAAAATAAACTTGAATTGCATAATTCAAACCGCAAAATTTTTTTGGTATGATGCATAAATATCATATAACTTCTTTTCTATAAAAATAATTATATTGTTCAAATAATCAATAAATGAAATCTTAAATGAGCCACGAAAATCTAACCATCGCACAAGACCAGCAGCTAATTGAAAAGATTTTGGATGACAAAAACATGAGATATATCGTGTTATTTTTGTATGTTATACGAAATGATTTATTTCATGATTTGTCTGACAAATCTATTATCAAATCATACGAGCGAGTCTTGATTCTAGACGATATCCATAAAGGGAACATCGAATCCTTCTGGGACCAAGAATTCACAAGAATTGCTCTCGAACTTGGATTATTGAAGAACATCAGGACATATCGAGAGTATCAACAAAAGGATGACGATTTTATCGTGAAATTAGGTGAAGAAACGGTCACTATCGAAGAGCAGACAATACTGGTTCCCAAAGATACCCTTTTTGCAATGATCAAAAAGAAATTCAGTTTCCTGACGAAGAGGAACTTTAATAGCGCGCTAGTTCGTTTAAAGGGGGTACGCTGCGAGAGAGGGGCAGGGATAATTCATCCGTTTATCTATGAGATAGGGGGAAATGATGTCACACTTGCCGATGATCTGTATTATATCTTGGACCAATACGGAAATATTTATCAAGCCATTAAAATCGAAGTGACCATAGAGAGGTTCTATGAAAAATTTAAAAAAATGCACAATAAGTTATTGGAACTGATTGAAATTTATGATGAAAAACTGACGCGTTCGAGTTCGGTCACAGAAATTGAAAATGCGTTAGATCAAGGGAAAGATATCTTGAAACATCTTGAAGAAGAGGGATTAGAGTTACCCGATAAGTTTAAATTTCGAGGAAGTGAAGAAGGAGAGATTTATCAAGAATGGAAATCAACCTTGATTAAATTATTTGAATACCAAATAGAAATGAGCGATATTGACTCTCAATTGATGGAAATAAAACAATATTATTCTGGAACAGATAAAAAATACGGATACTTGGAGTTTATCGAAAAAGTTTCATTCAATGAAGATAATATCGTAACAGAAATAGAAAATTTACTAATTAAACTCAGAGAACGATTAATTAAAATCAAAGAAGTTCTTAGTGCCTTTACAAAAAAGAAAATCAAATTATTAAATTTAGACCTTGAACGCTATATACTAACAAATGAGGATTAAAAAATAATATGGAATGTCCAAATTGTGGAATTGAAATGGAAACATTAGTTGCTGGAATTTATCAATGCCCCAAATGTAAAAAGATTATCAAGGAAAAAGAAGAAAGAGAAGAAAAGGAGGAAGAAGAACGAGGAGGAAAATTCCAAGATGGAGAATATTTCCACACCCATGCAAGTATAAATAAAAAATATGAAATTTGCGAAAAAGGAATAACTATTAGCAAATCAAAAAAAAGATGGATTGCAGTATTAATTTGTCATAGTGCATACCTGAAATCGGAACGTTACATTCGAATTTCTTGGTGGAAGAAATCCTTCTATACCCACGGAGGAATGTTTAAAATCCATGAAAAAGATGTATTACATAATGTTATTGATGCTTTGGAACTTATCGATGATAAATTCGATGACTTCTGGGGTTGGCACGGTAAATTCGGCAAAAAGACCGAAAAAACAGAAGAGCAACTGTTAAAAGAAAAAAAAATAGACATTATGAAATACAGGATTATTGAAAATCGTACATGTCCTAATTGTGAGAGTAAAATGAATAAATCAAGGGGAAGCAGCCACTATGAATGTCCTAAATGTGGGGAAATTGTTATTTTGGAAGGATATAATCAGCCCATTTTTAATATCCCCACCTCGGACATAAAATTAAACTTTACCACAAACTTTCCCATAAATTATTATTTGCCTCAAGCAGGTTTAACTGTCAAATGGCTGATGGGTGAATGGAAAGCATTAGTCGTTATTTATTCAAAAGAAAATCCAAATAAAAAATGGTTAAGATTTTACTGGTGGGTAAGGGATTTGCAAAATCTAATTAAATACGGACATAAAGAAATGGGGGAAAATGTTCAGCTGGGATGGAAAGCAAAAAAGGGGGTTTCTTCGCCCAATCTTTACGATAAAAAGAAAGTAAAGCCAATAATCGAGGCGTTAAAATTGGCAGGTGAAGAAATAAATTGGTAATTTTTTATATAGATATTTAGGATATAAAATGAATTTAAATTAATTATAATTTAGACAAAAATAATTAGAAAAATGACAGAATTGCAAGATCCCACTTGGAAAGGATTATTACAAGAATTTATGAAAGGTGTGGGAGAAGCGATTAATAGATTGGAGGAAAGGGATATTGAAACAATTCCTGGGGCCAGAAAAGCCTTACTCCAGCGGTTAAACGATATGAAAACTCACTTTCCTAAAAATAATGGAAAGATCTTTATTGAGGCAATCAATGAAAAAATTCAAGAGTCCTTTTTCCCCGACACACAGGACTTCGCTGAAGCTTTTAAAAAAATCCTCGATTCAAGAACCCACGAACAAGATTTTATTATTAATGAACTTATCAACGGATTTGTTTCTTCGTCGGCAAAAGCCATTGCTCAAGATACACAAGGCCCAATTATAGATCGTATGGTGGAGGCATTTAGCACGCGTAATGATTTCCATATTGTTGATCATCAATTTTATGCTATGTTTGGAAATCCAAATCGCCCAAGGAAGTACGTTCAGAAACATCTCCAAGAACTCATTGATATGTTCGGATTAGTTTCCAAAGAATTAGTAGTCGAACACGATGTTAGAAGAAGCGAACGAAAGGTATATACCTTTTATACATTTCCGGATAAAATCCTGGAGATTTTAAATGAACGGTATATTGAAATAGACGAGGAAATAGGAAAGGCATACGTCTCGGAAGATTTTGATAGGACCATTTTTATTTGTATGTTTCTAGCTAATATTGCCGTAAATCGTGACGATCTTAAAGAAATAGGGGGAGATTATACTGTTAACGGCATCTCGGCCATCTTTGCGTTGATTTTAATTCTAAGTTTTATGCCCAAGCTTTCGGTTGATGAAACAAACCCTATTTTGAGAGACCCAAGTTTTGATCAATCCAATATGAGTGTTATCCCCAAATCTTGGATGATGAAAAATGTAATTGAGTCATTGTTTGAACCTTTAATTAAAATTATTGCTTACCGATTGGGGGGTTCGCTTTGGCTTTCGAATATTAAGGACTCCGAAGTACATAAGCAGATCCATTCCCAAATTCGATTCCTCTTAAAGGATGTTAATAAATGGATCCTCGGTCAACTTTGTAGAGTGGAAGTACCTATATTTGTGGAAATTGCCAATATCTTTGCTGAAGTTACCGTGTCAGGAGACGAAATCAAAGAATAAAAAATTAACAATCATCAGGTGTTATTATGCCTAAAAAGAGAAAATACTCAACAACCAGAAAACGAGAGAAATGGACGGATATCTTACCTCGATATCTAACCTTTATTAGTCATATGAAACCGGTCCTTCGGGAAACACGGAGGATTATGAAAGGACTAGACCCAGATTTACTCATGGATATTTCCATCATCGATAAAATTCGGGAAAGAGAGGAAAAAAGAAATGTACGAAAGGTAAAAGCTCTTGCTGAGTTTTCAGCTATGTATCGCTCTAATGTCTATGAAATCATAAAAGACTTTGTCTTAAAATTTCGTGATAAGATTTCTCTGATAGATGTGAAAGATTATATTATCGATTTTCTTTATGAGGCTGTTGAGGCACTCCGAATTTTACAATCTATTACAAATCCTGACCAAAATAATCTGGAAAAAACCTATCTTTATCAGCTGGTGAAATATATTGAAGAAATTATTTTTCCGAGAGGGGGAAGTGTACATGCTATTTACTCAAAATTGTTGGAATATGTACCAGAGTTTTACGAATGCCAAAGACATATCTTAATGCCCCATACCTATTACCGGGAAAACCTAGAAAGCGGCGATTTTTTCCAAATTCCCGGGGTGTCGCCTAAAGTTTATAAGATTATCAATAACATAACTTCATTATTTAATCTTGATCCCAATTATGGGATATTTCCAGAACGAGAGGAATATGAGATTCCCATGATTCTTAAAAGCGAAATATTTGAACCTTTTATTCAATCTATTGCGAACGCCGAAGAAGAAGCTATTTCAGCGGTTGCTGAACGAATGGGATTACGAATAATTGACGGAATTTTTTTAGCCCCCACCGAAAACTTTGTTGATATCCTTCTTGAAAATAATTATTTACGGGAAAATAAACAATCAGATGGAAAGATTCGTCTGGTACCTCAATTTAGTAATGAGACCTTAGTGTTATATTACCTTGCGTTTGCCAGCATGCGCCGGGGATTTCTTAGCAAGGAATTAGTAAACTGGATAGCAATGAATTTTGCATTTTTAGTTTATATGGGGATTTTAAAATGGAAGTTATCCGAGGAAAACATTTTTTATCCAATTTTTAAGGATTTACAAACTAATGAAAAGATTTTGCCCTACTTAATGAAACTTATATGTTTTCCAAATTATTTAGGGCTTGATAAGATGAAAATAAGAGATTCTGTCCAATATCGAAAGGAAATTTTTAATTTTATTGGAGCAGAAATAGACAATTTACAAGATTTAATAGATGATATAGCAAATTATACAAGAAATTTAGACTTAGAAAAAAACTAAATATTAATTTAAAGAGAGAAAGAGTATGACACAATCTACAAATGAAAGATCAGGAGAATATACTGATGATGATATTAAGGATTTATTAGGGAAGTTTGGGATGGTCTATTTCCCAGATGATATTAAGGAGACTGTTGATGATATTTTGGGAAACGAGAAGAAAAAAGACAGACTAAATGATTTCTTTCAAGTGCTCAAAAAATATAAGGATATTTTTGAAAAACTTAAAGAGACCAAGCTCACACCTAATTTAACTATGTTGTTATACGGCCCTCCAGGGACGGGAAAAACATCCTTAACCCGTGGTTTTGCCAAAAAATACAAAATTCCCATTTGCGTGGTTGAATCCGACAGATTAGTTTCCCCTCTTTTAGGAGATACAATTAAAAATATTCGACGGGTAGTTGAATTGGCGGGGGATATTGCAAAAGCCAGGGGGTCGTTTGTATTATTTTTTGACGAAATTGATGCTATCGGCTCCGAAAGGTCAAATGTGCATGAAGTAGGTGAAATTAAAAGGGCGGTAATTTCTTTCCTACAAGTTATCGATAAAGTAAATTATCAAGGATATCCGCTCGCCATAATTGGTGCTACAAATCATCAACACCAGTTGGATAGTGCCATCTGGCGCCGATTTACCTTCCATTTAAAATTTGACTTTCCGGATTATCATTTGAGGAAGAAAATTATTGAATCTTTTATTGGGACTTTAAAGGATGCTAAAATAGGATTGGATGATTCAATAATAACGCGTTTAAATTCAGAGTATGAGAAAATTAAGAGTTCTGTTAAGGAATTAGAGAGAAGGTTAGGTCGTTCAATTGATGAGTTTGAAGATGCAGAAGTTTTGTGGAATACAGTAGAAAAGAAAGGAGTAAAGCAGGGCTTATTGAAATTGACATCTGGATATTCCGGTTCTGATATCGAGAGAGGTACACGAGTGGCACTATTCAAAAGCCTTAATGCTGAGTTATTAACATTTGACATGTTTTACAATTCGTTAGAGTTAGTGGGAGGAACAGCCATTCACGTAAAAAGACAAGAGTATTTAAGTGCTCCCGCAGAGCCATCCTCAAAAAAAGGAACTGGACGGAGACCATCATCTTCCGGACCACCAGAAATTTAATTCATTTAAAACTAATTAGGAGGTTTTTATTATGGAGAATGAATTATTTGAAATGAAAAAAATTAAAGAGATAACAGATCCAATTAATTCTGTGCAAGGAGACTTGCAATCCCTTAAAGACGTATCAGAGGATTTCAATGAATGTGAGTCTAAAACCGAAATTAAGGATAGTGCCCTTGTTAGAGAATTTGAACAGATTAAATCCATTATAAAAGATATTAAAAACGATTTAGTTAAGATTTCCAATAAAAATATTAACCAATTTCTTAACCTAAAAGAACTTTTAATTAGTAAATATAAAGAAACGTTTAAGGAAAAGCTCAAGCAATTTAACATAGATTCTGAAAAAACCAAAACTATTGGACTTAAACTGATTGATAGAAAAGCCACTAGTATTATTATCGAAAACGTATCCTTTATCTCATCATTAGGAACCTCCCAATGGTTAGATCTTACCGATTCTTTAAAAAATAATTCCTTATTCCAAACCACTATTAAAAAAATCAGCGATTACTATGATGTTTTAATTGAAAGAAAACTAAGTGAAGAATTAAGTAAGATTCCCGACCATATTGACCAAGCAATAATTAAGGAATTTAAAAAACAGTTCATCCAGGATCCCTCAATAACTTTTACAGAGTTTTATGATGATCTCAAAGCAAAATTAACAAAGAAGGATATAGAGGATAAGTCAAAAATAATAAAAAAAATCAGAAAAGAGGAAGAGCTGCAAAAATTAAAAGAAAAACAAGAAAAACAATTAAAATCTACAAAAGGTTCATATCAAGATTATTTTAAATATTCTGAAAGGGAATTTGAAAGACGAAGACGGAGAAAAAGAAGAAAAAAGCTATCAGAGTTGCAGAATAAACCATCAGAAGACCGGGAAATGAGTGATGAGGTTGCTGAAAAAATAGATAAATTTAAGTCTAAATTAGATCGTTCATTTCATAAAAAATATATGAAGGAAGAAGAGGAAGATAAAAGTCCCCTTGATATTGTACGGGAAAGAAAAGAAAAAAAAAGAAAAGAATATAAAAAATATAAAGACAGCATTCAAAAGAAATAATTCCAGAGATCATGATGGATACTATAAATCTAAATAATGAAAAGATTTCCGTTGATGAAGATTATACAGTAGTTTTGGGAAAGTTTGAAGAAAATGAGATAGATAAATATAAAGAAAAGGAAGTAGATCAAATTAATAAAGTTCTTTCTGAAATTGAAAGGATCTCCCTAGTTGATTTCATTAAAATTTTTGAAAATGATTTAAAAGATTTTACTGAATACAAAACAGGGTTTAGGATTTTAGATATTGTACAAGAGTTTCACTCTATTATGGAGACAAATCTTGCTTCACTTGAAACATATATAAAACTTATTGAAGAACTCAAGAGCCTTATGAATTACTTGGAACTAAAGCAAACAAAAAATACCTTATCCAATGATTTAAAATTGGCTAAGCTTAAACATAAATCTAATACGATTTCGGCCAAAACAGACCTTTTAGAAAAACTCACTCAGGCCATCAAGAAAAATAAAAAAAATTTAGCATATCTCAAGGAAGATTATTATAAATATAAAAACCAAGTGAACCAAATTAAATCCCACATTAATGAGAAAAAGAAGCAAATTCAAAACTTGAATAAGAAAAAAAAGCAATGTTTTCGCCGAATTAATAGTATAACCAGGCAAATGGAAGGCAAAAAACAAGCAAATAAAAATAAAACAGATTTAGGGGGACTTATTGATGATGATACCAGTTTATCTAAATCAGATCGAATTTTAGCTTTACAAAAACAAGCTAGAGAATGCCAATATGGGACTAAAAAGATTAGAAAAGAAATAAACGAGAAGAGAGAAGCTCTTAATGAAATTTTACCTAAATATGAAAAGTTGGAAAACGATTTTAATAAATTAAAAGAATCAATAGAAAAAGATAAAGAACGTAAATCTGAAATTCAAGAGGAATTAAATCAAGCTCTGAGTAATGAGAAAGATCTTCAAAATATAGATATTAAGGAAATTGATGTTGCAAAATCGCCGGAACAGTTAAGAAGAGAAATTGAATCTATTACGAGGAAGATTAATCAGTTCGAAACACAGTATCCAGATTTTCAAAAAAAGCCTAAGGACGTATTCGCTTCAGTACGAGAACAGTTCCAAATATTAAAAGAAAAATTGTCATCTTACTCCGAAATAGACCAAAATCTCATTGAGAAAGCAAGGGAAGAGATTGGAAAAATTCGAACGCTTGATCAATATCTTTTAGATCTAGAGAAAACTATTAACGTTTTAATCAAAGAAATCCACCTGGTTAGTAATTTTAAAATAAAATTTAATAAAAATGAATTAAGTATTTATCTGTCCTTTATTCGGAAAGGCAAAGAAAAAATTGATATTAAAGGGCTGACCACCCCCGAAAGAGTATATTTTGGAATCTGTTTTTATTTATCATGTTTTATAGTTTTAGGGAGGGAAGAAATTGTATTTTCTAATCTTTTTTTACCAGCTAATTTTAATAAGCGGGGATCTCTATTCAGAACAATCAGAAAAACAATTCCCGTTTTCGAGCAAAACCCTCCCTTAAATACCTATAAACTTATTTATTTAATTTCAAAATTGCATATGAAAAGACAAATTAAAAATACAAAAGTAATTAATCTAATAAATAAAAATAACGAATAAACAAAAGGTGAAATTATGTATGGAAAATTCCGAAAAAAATGTAAGCTTTGAAAGCACCGTGAAAAAGATAACCAATCTTATACTAACCAATCAATCTAAAATGATAAGAGAAGAAGATTTGCGTGTGCTCTGTCATAAATCTCTTAAGTTTGAGGATGTTATTGCTGAAATTTACCAAAGACTAAAAGATATTGGGTTTGAATTGGTAACGTCCACATTCCTAAATCAAAAGTATTACCTTTTAACGACTGTCGGGAAAGATGATTCTATTTCCCCTAGTCAATATGGAACTCTTGCGCTAATTATTGCTTTGACAAAAGAGGTCAACGAAGATATTAAGCTCGAAGATTTAAAAGAATTATTTTCGGATCTCTGGGATACGGATGTTCAATTTCTTATCGAAAATGATTATTTGAGAAAAATAAAGGTTGAAAATTTAGAAATTGTAAAGGTTACTCCTTTAGGTAAAGCGATTATGAAAAATATCATTCAAAATCTAAAAGTTAAAAATTTAATTGATATTTTTCAACAAGAAACATCATCGGATTAAAATTAAAAATAATAAGAAAAATAAAATTATGATTATGGCTATTCTGACTCTATATCCAGTTTAAATTGCTCAAAAATCTTTTTTACTCGTTCAGCTGAGGGCCCGCTTCCTCTAACCCCATCCTCATCAACTCTAATTTTTCCATTTAGGATAGAAATAACATTTTGTTCATCTAAATATTTCACGTGTCCCTTTGGGAAAACTTTGCCGATTCTTTTTGCTAATGCTTCCATTGGAAAAGGCTCTTCTTCTAAACTAACAAAATTATAATAAGCACTCTGAATATAAAGTTTGGGGAATTTTTGTCCTTTTTCATTTTTGGCATTCGTTAATATTAAACTCGATGATTCAGATATCCCC
The DNA here is from genome assembly GCA_046483985.1 of Promethearchaeia archaeon. Taxonomy (GTDB): domain Archaea; phylum Asgardarchaeota; class Lokiarchaeia; order Sigyniarchaeales; family SOKP01; genus JAWOCD01. The sequence goes on along the minus strand of JAWOCD010000084.1, from coordinate 3,319 downwards.
TTTAATTGGCCAACGAAATATTTTTCATCGCCAATATGAACTTTAACCATGTTGTCTACCATATTGTTAAGTTGGATGTTAAATTGACGTGTCATATGATTTTATTCACTTTGATTTTGCTATTTTTTAATTTTTAATTATTTTTATTTTCTTCTATAATCCTATTTTTTAAATTTGTATTCCTAAAGCTTCCATTACTTGATTAAGTCCTTTACCGGTTTTTGCACTGGTAATGATCGTTTGCAAATTGGGATTTATCTCTGAGACATCTTTTTTCATCTCATCGATGCTTACATCCATATGTTCTTTTAAGTCAAATTTATTAATAATTGCGAGATCTGACATTTTAAATAACAATGGATGCTTTCGTACAACCCAAGGCCCCTCGGTGACGGATACAACGACGATCCGTTTGTCTGCCCCTAAAATGAAATCAGAGGGACATATTAAATTCCCCACATTTTCGATAAATATTAATCCTCCTTTATAATCTTCTAAATCAATATTTTTTAAAACTTGAGAAATGTGGTACGAATTTAAGGCGCATTCCCTCCCCGTATTAATCTGTATGGACTTGACTCCATGTTGTTTAATTCTATTGGCATCAATAGTGGTGCTTACATCTCCATTCAGCACGAGAACCTTCTTATCCTTAATCTTTTCAACTATTGTCTCTATTAAAGCAGTTTTTCCTGCTCCGATTGCTCCCACTACATCAAATGATTTAATCTTATATTCTTCCAATTTCTGCTGGTTCTTCAGGGCAAGATTGTCGTTATTTGATACTAAATCCTCGTTGAGCTCAATTATTCTTTCATGTTGATTTTTTTCGGACATAATAAGTGAATTGAGAAGAAATTTGAAAATAATTATTGATTAATTAACCATAAAAAATGAAGGGTTGATATTATTTTTTTAGATTTTAACTGATAAAAATTAGAATCGCCTGCTATTTCGTGTCTTGTAATTCTTGTAAAAGAGGAGATAAGATCCTAAAATACCGCCCAGATCGGGAAGATATAACGCTAAATATCCGGGTGAAGATATAGCAAATAGTAGACCTGGAATCAAGCGCATTAAGATGAGGATAATAACCAATAATTTCCCCTTCATTCGTATAGGGATAAAATAACAAAAGAGCATCATTTCCCGATTCGGATTGAAGTAGACCAAAAAGGAAATCAACCCCAAAATCCCTCCGGTTGCGAGTCCAATATAGACTCCTGCATCTAGATTTAAGGGATAATCAGCGATCGCCAATATCAAACGAATAAGAAAATAAAATAATCCCGTCATCAAGCAGCAAAATAGATATAGCTGGAGTACAAATTTTGACCCAAACTGGATTTCTAAACTCTTTGCAATATTATACAAGAAAATTATCAATATAAAAAGAAATAATAAGGTAAAAAGGTCACCCATTGGACCTATTGAGGAGCCGCTTACGAACAAGGAAGTTGCAATTGTCCAGAAGTAATAATGGGATAATCCGAATAGGCTTAAGTTGAAAAATAAAGGAAAAATAGTGCCTGCAATAGAAAAAATTACAATTAAGATGATTATGATTGATGTTGCAGAAGTTCCCTTCTTGCTTAATCCTCTTTGCCCAAAAAAGCTTGATTTCGGTCTAGTTCGCCGACGTTGTTGCTTTAGATATTTTTTTATATCCCTTTTTTGTGAATCCTCATATTGTTTTCCCTCGTTTTGGTCTTGATAGAGAGTTCTTTTTGTGGGTGTTGAGGGGGTTGGAACTGTTGGGGTATGTTTTAATTCAAACGTGCAGTCATGATTTTCGGGTAACCGATGTTTTTTGCAAAATGTTCCACCGCAATAACGGCATTTAAATGGTAGATAACCGATCTCTTTTCCACAATGTTCACAATAGGGCACAATACTCACACATAATTTAATTTTTAAAATAATTTCTGGCTTTAAATTTTTCTACTTTCTCATTGATGGTAATTCTTGTTAACTTTTTATTTTTTCTTTTTAATATTTTAATTCTGATAAAGTGCTCTAATTTCTTCTGGTAGATACGGATTTGTCGCTGCTGGAGCATACACGCTGGCATATGTAATGATCAATAATATAAGCAACGATATGAAAAGGAAAAAATAAACTCCCATATTCCACTTAAAAATATTCTTGCCGTCTAAAATGCCGAGCGGAATCATATTAAAGATCCCTAAAGTAAAGTTTAATCCAGCTGCTAGTCCAACGAATAGATTTAAGGGATATAAATCAGGATCAAGTAAGAATGACAAGATTAATAATATTGTTCCGTAAACTAAATTTATACTCGGTCCTGCAGCCTTACAAAGTCCTGTTTTTCGATTGACCTTATCTAAGCCCAGAACTACCACCGCTCCAGGGAGAGCCAAAATGGGGAGCGTTGGGATATCTGGAGATAACAACCCTATAATTCCCGAAATTAACCCAAATGCCGTCAATATCATTCCAAAAGTAAGTAGTCGAAATTTGGTCTGGAAATTAAAATGTCTTGCCACTTGCCGATGCCCCAATTCATGAAATAAAAATGCGGTGGTGTAGAATCCTGCTAACATAAAAACCGCCCACATTAACCCTTGGTTGATTAATTGCTCATTGTAGAAACCGATAAGTCCGATAGTGAAAATCAGGCCTGCTCCAATCAGTAAATGCATGAATTCAGATTTATACGGAAATAAAATACCTTTAAATTCAATATCCGAACCTTCGCTGAAGGCATTCTCCGGAACATACCGTTCTTGACGATACCACGTAAAGCTTCCGTCCGTAGTCCCGCGAACTCCGGTCGTTATTGATTCCTCTTCCCCTATCTGTTGTAAATGCTCTTGAGGGGGCGTCTGATCTTGATCGATTCTCTCTTGAAAACTCGGAGAGGTCTGTCCCACTGGGATAAAATTTGATTGTGCGGGATTTTGATAATGGGTGGTAGATGGCTGATACTGCGAGTTGTTCAAAAACTCTTGGACAATATTACATTCATGATCTACTGGTTCTTTATGGATATGACAATACGTTTGACCACATTCTGGACATGTATGGGCTCCGTTCTCGCTAATTTGTTTCCCGCAATGATAGCAAGTAGGCATGATTATCAAATGAAATTTTTATTATAATATGCTTTATTTTTAGTAAAATATAAAACTTAAAGTAATTAAATTTTATTTGAATTACATCAAAATTGGAATTAAATTTTTTATCGAATAGTGACTACTATGGGAAAAGATAAGATAAGAGCAGAATTTGAAATCTTAATCCATCCGAAACTTGAATTAAAACCCGCAGAAACCATTTTAATGTACAGTTTAGATGA
>JAWOCD010000008.1:0-16542 GCA_046483985.1 Promethearchaeia archaeon | reverse complement strand
AATATGATAAATTATAGTTGCCGTTAAACCTCCCACTGCTAAAAGCCATCCTAAAAATTGACCATACTTTTTAGAATCCTTCCAAATTATTATAATCCCGATAAGGATCGGAATTATGGTAAGAATCCGAACTGCTACGGCTAAAGCAGCACCTAGAAAAATCAGTATTCTGAGAAGAAGAGAAAAGATCTTTCGAAAAATTTCTGATTGAAAAATTTTTGACATTTTTATTCTCTTTCACCTTTTTAGTTGATAAAAAGAAAATCATTGAGTTAAATGATTTTTTCTATTTTTATTTAACGATCTGCGAAAGAAGTCCCCATCCCTTTAGGGTGGGGATGAATTTCGTATATTATACAAACATTTTTATATTTGTTTTTTGGTATTATCTTAGTAACCAAGTGAAATAGTATGAGATACGAACTTGATAAAGGTGCTCATTCGGTGTATTCATTAAACTACCATTACATCTGTTGTGTAAAATATCGAAAAAAGATATATTCGATACCGATGAAATAATCAATAGATTAAAAGAAATTAATATATCGTTAGCGGAGAAAAATGATATTAAAATTCTTAACCAAGAAACCGATTTCAATTCTTAAGGTTCTTATTACCTTTTAAACAATATAATTCTAATATGAAGTATACACCTACTAAAAAATCAATTAAAAACCATTCACTGCCTGAGTGGTTTCATGATGCGAAATTGGGGATTTTTGTCCACTGGGGGCTCTATTCCGTACCGGCATGGGCACGCACGGGAGTTGATCTTATCGAACTTATCAAGGAAAAGGGAATGGAGGGAAATTTTCGGAATAACCCCTATGCCGAGTGGTATCTAAACTCGCTGAGAATAGATGGAACCCCGACGCAAGAGTATCATAAAGAGAACTACGGAGAAGATTTTGCCTATGATGATTTCGTACCTATGTTTAATGAAGAAATCCAAAAATGGGAGCCCGAGGTCATGGCAGAATTATTTAAACAAGCTGGCGCGCAGTATGTCGTTTTGGTAACTAAACATCACGATGGGTTCTTACTCTGGCCTAGTGAACACCCCCATCCGCATAAAGAGGGATATCATGCCAACCGAGATATCGTGGGCGAACTTGCGGATGCGGTGCGGAACGAAGGCATGAAAATGGGTTGTTATTATTCGGGAGCCCTGGATTGGTCGTTTAATACCGAGCCGATTACGGATGTGGTAAGCATGGCAAATAACGGAGTAATGACGGATGATTATATCGATTATGCAAATGTACATTGGCGGGAACTAATCGATAAATACAAGACCATGATTCTGTGGAATGATATCGGATATCCTCCCGGCGTAGATTTGTATGAGTTATTCGCCTATTTTTATAATAAACAACCGGAGGGCGTGATTAATGATCGTTGGAGTCAATATTCAAAATGGCTGCGAAAGATTATCAAATTCAAGCCATTTGCTGCATTAATTCGCTACTTTGCTGAGCGGGCGATGACTAAGGAAGGAGGCACGGGAGGCTCTCCATTGTTTAATCCTCCGTGCGACTTCACTACTCCGGAATATGCTCACTTCTCTGAAATTAAAGAGACGAAGTGGGAATCAACGAGAGGTATTGGCAACTCGTTTGGTTACAACCAGGCAGAAACTGCAGAGGATTATCTCACGCCGAAAGATTTAATTCGGAAGTTCGTCGATATTGTCAGCAAAAACGGGAATTTATTATTAAATGTAGGGCCGAAGGCTGACGGGACAATTCCGAAGGAGCAAAGGGAGGTGCTTTTAGCACTTGGGGAATGGCTGGAGGTGAACGGTGAGGGGATTTTTGGAACACGCCCCTGGACACGTGCTGAGGGTGAAACGAAAGAAGGGATTTCGGTGCGATTTACGCAAAAGCAGAAAGAGAATGTCTTGTTTGTGTTTTTGATGGAAAAACCGAACACGACCATTATTACTTTTGAAGATCTTCGATTGAAAAAAACAAGTGAAATTATGTTCCTCGGATCGCCCATCAAGTTTTCTCTAGCGGGCTCGAAAGTTCAAATTACATTGCCCAACGATATGGGAGAGTGTCCTGTTTATACTTTTAAAATCAGTCCCATTCCGTATTAAATATTATTAAAATAATTATTATTATTATCGGAATAATTAAGATATTCAATTAAAATTATGAAACAAAATTTCTCCCATAAAATAGTCCGCCGACCTTGTCCTTTTTGCGGGTCTTTGTGCCCCCCCAAGGCTCAAAACTGTCCGAAATACGGCGAACCATTGCAACCGTTGGAATCTTTACACGATACAAGAAATGACACGGATCAGAAGCCCCAATCGGACGGAAAAAACTATTTGGATTCTTTGGAATCTATTATTGGAAAAAAGATTCCTCGCAAAGAAACTATTACGAATAAACAAATCGGTTATAAAGAGCAAGGAAAGAAAATTACCGGGATATCCTTGCCCCGTTGTCGCCTGAAAACGCTACCTCCGCTTATCTCAAGACTTTTATCTGTAAAAACACTCTTTTTAAGCCATAATTTTATGCATAAATTTCCAAAACCGATTTTACGTATGCCTAATCTTGAGATACTTCGTCTAGATCATAATCAATTCACTGAACTTCCTTCTCATGTAACTAAGCTAAACTCTCTCCGAAAATTAATCTTGAATTCAAATAAAGTTGAATGCTTCCCAGCAAGAATAGATGAACTTTCGGCTTTAACGACTCTAAGTTTGCGGCGCAATAAATTAACACAATTGCCAGATTCTTTTGGCCTTTTACCATCTCTGAAACACTTAAACCTTCGATTGAATCAATTTGAAGAATTTCCTAAGACCATTTGCCATATTCAGACACTCACACGTTTAAATCTGAGTTCGAATCAATTAAAATCTTTACCACCCGAAATCGGAAACCTTAAATCTCTTGAATATCTTAATCTTAGTTCAAATAAATTACGGAAACTTCCCTCTTCCCTTTCTAATTTATCATGTCTTAAAGAGCTAAATCTGAAAGGTAATTTTTGGATGCAAATTCCAGGATCTGTGAAAAAATTGGAAAACCGTGGATTGAAAATTAAAAAATAAATCTTTATGAAATTTATGTTCACTCATTAGAACCCGTTTTTGCAATTCTTACCCATTCATTGAAAGAATTAATAAGGGAAACAAAAAAACTCGAAAAGGAATTTTCTACAAAAGAATCAGAAGCAAAAACTCTTTATTTATATCATATTCCCACAGGATTTCCAAATTGTTTTTCCTATTTGAGGAAATATTTACGTAAAAGTTCGTTAATAACTCAGCAGAACAGAATGCGTGAAGAAAAAACTTAATCCAATTTTCCAAATTTATCTTGATATTTTTGAAGTTCTTTTCTCAATTTTTCAGCTTCCTTTTTGGCATTTTCAGCTTCCTTATTAGCATTTTCAGCTTCCTTTTTGGCATTTTCAGCTTTCTTTTTAACTTCTTTAATTTTCTTTTTTGCTTCCTTCAGTTCTTTTTCTCTCCTAGTCAGAAGAATCTTGGGTTTAGATTGATCTATTATAATTAATCGATAAATTTGCTTCCCTCCTAAATATCTCTGTTGAAGCTGCATCAATCCTAATCTAAATGGTAGTTTATCGCTAATATCAATTATATGGTTTTCGTCGATCTCACCGTTTTTTTCCTTAATGGTTATGCTTCGAAGCTCTTTTTGCTTATAAGATCCATTTTCTTGGAGAATATACGCACGTAGAAAAGGTGGCGCGTATCTCTTACTAGTAACCAAATAAGGGCTGAATATTACATAAACGGGAATAGATAAATCTTTACATGCCTCAACATGCTCGCTAAGATCTGCTCTCCAAGTACTTTTGGAAAGGATATTAATGGCAATATCTGGAACCTTTCCCTCATACTTTGTAGCGTCATAAGATGGTAAGGCGTAAGAGACTGATAATTTTTTAAAAAACGAAATATCAAATTGAATATCTATTTTCTTTCCCTTTAATGCCCCTTTTGGAGCAATAAAATAGTGATGCAAGTCCCAAAAGACTCTACCATTTGGGAAATTAGTTTTTAATACATCATGTAGGTAGGTAACTTCCGTTGAATGAGGTTCGCTTTCTCGCCTCCCCAATCGAGGTTGATCGGGGTCAAATAAATCCGGAGGGGCATTCTCGACCCGAGTCGATCTCCATTCCTCTGATTTTTCACCAGAATTTGAGATTGGCCCAGATTTTTTTTGAGTCATTTTTTCTACTATTAAAATGCTATTTGAAGTTAAAAAATCTTCGTATTGTAATCGACTAATTTTCCCGTTGTATTTATTGCTGAATATGTTTTTATGTTTGTAACTATTATCCACTGCCTTTAGATATTTATACATATTGGTAAAATCCCCTAATACGGGAAGTTTTAAAGACTGGAAAAAAGTTTTAAATCTCTTGTTTTACCTAACATACTATAGGAAAAAGAAGCTGAGCAAATATAGATTCTAAATCTCGTTTATTCGACCTGGATGATATCTACTTTCATCCCTTTATCCCAGAATTTTTCTATGAACTCTTGTGGGTCATTATTGTTCGTAATAAGGAACTCGATTTCGTCCAGATCGAAGGTTTTAATGGGGCTGGTTTTGTTGAATTTGGTTGAGTCCATCAACATAAAAGTTCGCTTGGAGATTTTCTTGATGGCAGCTTTAATCTCTGCATCTAAGGGATGCGAATCCATTATGCCGTCTTCAAAGGAAATACTGGTGGCGATTGAAGGAAAAATCCGGATTGGTATGATTTTATTCCCCGAGGACGCTCTGGCTCCTATAACGGGGCAAGAAAGTCGAGAATTATTTATTACTCTCATAAACAATCAATATTACTCTCATAATCAGAAATTTAAGGTATAAAAAGTCAACACCAGTAGAAGATACTACAAAACATTTAAAAGCTTTAGATAAGTTATACTAACTTTTAATTTTCTTTCCAACTTTTAAGGAAAAATATTTAAACTTTCTCAGAGAATTAATATCAAAGATAAATGAACGACCTTGAAAATAATAATCTCACTGTTCAGATTATTTCACAATTGAGGATAATCCTTGATTTGATCTGCGAATCAGAAAGAGAAAGAGACGTGCAAGATTTGCTTGCGATAAATCTTGATTGTCAAAAAAGAAAGACTTTGACTTCAGATCCCTATCCAGATGTTGAAGTTGATCTTCTTACCCAAGATTTTGCAATCGAGGTAAAATATAACACAAACTATTATTCTGGAATTAGCCAAGTGTTAGCGCAAAAGCACCTTTACGACATGCAAAATGTGTATCTAATACATGTCCATGATTATTTGAATGATAAGTTTATTAATGCTTTCGGCACCCTTTCGAAAGAATTAAATTTTATTGGAATTTTGATTAATAAGAAGAGAAAAAAATTGTTGGTTTTTAATCATGACAGAACCTAAGGTAATATCATTTTTATCGGCACCTGGAGGAGTTGGAAAAACTTCCATTGCCGTTTTACTGAGTTGGTTCTTGAAAGAGAGAAATAAACCGAATCTGCTGATCGATTTAGATCCGAGCTTAGGGCTGACTCTTAAATTAAAGGATATCCAAAAGTATTATGCTGACATCGAGAATCATAAAAGAACTTCAGCAGATTTATTAAAATTAGCAAACAGAAATGAATTGGCTAAAAGTGATATTAAACAATTTATTTCTCGCTCTCGCTTTCAAAGCGTAACCTTAGATTTTATAGCTTCCAGTATTAGGTTAGAGGATGTTATGGGAGAAATTTGGTATGGATCATCGCTTGGGAGAAGTAAAAAATTACAACAATCGCTTAAATTTATCCCAAAAAAGACCTATAACTATATTTTAATTGATGTAATTCCGTGCTATGGTTTGAAATATGCTTTATTAAATGTAATAGCGTCGGATATTTGTTTTGTTCCCCTCCGTATTACGCTTAATGATCTCGGCAGAACGATTTTAATGATGCGAGAATTAGGGAAGAAAGCCAGTGGTGAAATTGCCGTTGATGAGCTTCAAAAAAAACTCATCTTTATCTTTAATATGGTTCGCCATTATGATGAGGATTTGGTTTCCAGTTACGGTAAGCGGTTGCTTAAGGAATTTCCGAATGCCACATATTTTGATAATTTTATTTCTAAACGTGTTCATTTCAATCGAATTAATACACAAGAAGAGAAAAGCGGCGACGAAGCTAAAGTTAGAGAGGCATTTACTCCATTTTATGAAGAATTCGAGGATAAACTCATGAACTCCTCACAATTAAACAGTTTCCTAAAATAGTTTTATTTCCCGTTGCAAAAATCTCGTCTATAAAACGTTAATAAAACAAAAGAGATCTCCCCTTCAAGACCAATTAAGTTGTTAGAAATATAAAAGGACTTATTTTATACAAATCAAAAATTTAAAAAAATTCTGAAAACGGACAGAATGCAGGTGATGAAGGAGTAAATAATCAGTGGGATAACGGGACCATCGGAAATTACGGGGGGATTATGAATGTTCGGATACTGATGACAATGGTATTGGTGATACCCCTTATGAGGTCCCGGGTGGCGCGGGGAGTCAAGAAAATTTTCTCATATTTAATTCACAAATGGAGAATGACTCCGAGGATGAAACCCAAGACTCTGAGAATGACTCCGAGGCTGGAAATGGTAAGAGGGATGGTTATGCCTTCTTTATCTTGGTGGGAGCTGGACTGCTTCCCATCATCATTCTTATTAGAAAATCTCTAAAGTATAAGCGAATCAAACACTAAAATTAACTCTTCTTTTTTTAAAATTCTTGTCCTGAGCTAGGGCAACCATATTAATTTTAAGAACGAGAAAAGCTTTTAGAGGGATATGATGGAGATTTATTATCCTTAATTTATACCGTTAGCTTTTTATATCGTATGAACTTATCTAAATTATAAAACTATTGACCAAGATTAGAAAATATAATCGAGATGGTTTTTAAAATGGAGATATTGTTATTCTTTATTATTTTTATTGCTTCCTTTTTGGTTGCATTTATTGACAGTTCATATAAAATGGGTTATGGGATATTAACACCGATCCTTCTAATTTTAGGTTATGGGATTTACGCGATTATCCCTATCTTATTACTCGTACAGCTACTTTCTGGGCTTTCGAAAATAATCTTTCATCAAATCTACGCGGGAGAAGGGTATGAAGAGGCTGAGGATGTAAGTCTGAGGTTGACATCGTGGTATTTAATCGCGGGAATTATTGGGATAATTTTTGGTATATCATTTATTTCTCTTATTCCCGAGGGAATCATCATTTTCTATATCTCTATAATGTTGGTTGTTATTGGAATTATCAGTATCATTGATATCCAAATTCAATTCAATAAAGAACGACTCGCATTCGTGAGTGCAATAGGCTCTTTTAATCAGACCATTTCTGGAGCGGGCTATGGACCTCTAATGTCCTATGAAGAATTTTTACATCGCGGTAAATCTGAGAGGATCAAAATCGTAACCACTTTCTCGGAATCGATGATCTCGGGTTTGGCCTTTCTCCTCTTTTATGCGTTTATTGGACGTGCGATCTTTGCCGATTTACAACTTATTCTCACTATTTTGGTGGCTGGGTTAATGGCAACCCCCATGGGATCATTGACCATGGAGCATATTAATATGAAAAAAGGAAAGAGTATCGTGGCCGTTATCTATATTTTCTTAGGTTCCCTTTTACTGATCTTGCTGTTACTTAATTATTTATAAATCCAGTGAAAAAAAAAAAAAAAAAAAAAAAATGGAATTAAACATAAGTACTTTTATCACTTTGATCTTTCTGGGATTTCTGGTATCCTTGGTAAACAACTCATTTGGGATGGGATACGGGGTAATAGCAACCCCCCTTTTACTTTTTTTAGGATTTACCGCTCTTGTGGTGGTACCCGCCTTATTGGTTGCACAAACAGTGCTCGGATTTGTGGGCACATATTTTCACTCTGTGTACAAGAATGTAGATTTGACTTCTAGGGAAACAAAAGATACGAAGATTACAGGGATATTTACCGGTTTCGGATTGATTGGAATGACCATAGCCATTTTTATTGCAATTTCTGTGTCTGAGCTCTTTATAATTTCCTATATTGGCATTATGGTATCAATAGTTGGTCTTCTACTCATTAAGGAGCTAACATTTAAATTTTCGTGGGGGGGAATTTTTATAATTAGCATCGTAGCCGCATTCAATCAAGCCTTGATCGGAGGGGGGTACGGGCCTTTGGCGACCACGGGACAGCTTATGAGCGGAAGAGATCATAAGGAGGCGGCCTCAACTTCGATCTTCTCCCAAGCATTTCTTTCTGGATATGGATTTTTACTTTATTTTATATTCGCGGGATTGGCCAATATTGAGTTATTAGTGACATTGTTAATTGCATTGATCATCTCGGGTGCGTCCGCTACTCCATTAGGGGCTCTGATCGCGAAAAGTATTCCAAAAGAGAAAGGGAAAAAAGTCATCGGATATATATCCCTCGTTTTAGGTGTTGTCACGTTTGCAAGGTTAGTCTTTTATCTGATTGCGGGTTTATAGCTTTAGGCTAATAATAATAATCTAACTCACAGAGTGAATGAGAGATCTTGTTATTATACTTTTAATAAATGACAATAAAAAGTATGGAGCATAACTTACCTCAAGGCTTCTAGACTATAGACATAATATGGCTAAGGCAGAGTTTTTATGGATATTAAAAAGATTGCGGAACCCGCGCTCGTGGTGTTTAGTGGCGGTCAGGACTCAACCACGTGTTTGATTTGGGCGCTACGGAAGTTTGAGGAAGTGACTGCAATTTCATTTAAGTATAACCAGCGGCATGAAGTGGAACTTAAATGGGCGAAGAAAATAGTGCAAGCCTTACGAGAAAATAAAAAAATAAAAATGAACTGGCTCAACGGGAACAAGATCGTTGAGCATAAAATCGTTAAGATTCCTTTTATTTCCAACTTATTGGAGACGGCGATGATTCAAGAAGATGAAATAACCACAAATGCTGAGACTGGACTCCCCACGACGTTTGTCCCGGGTCGAAATATCCTTTTCTTAACCATTGCCGCGTCTTGGGCATATCAGAAACATATCGATAACCTGGTCACGGGCGTGGGGCAGACGGATTTCTCTGGATATCCGGATTGCCGCAATTCTACTATGAAATCGCTGCAAAATACGCTTACCTTGGGGTTGGAACGGGGGATGATGATTCATACGCCCTTAATGCGGAAAACAAAAGCAGATACCGTGCGAATGATGGATGAGTTGGGAGATATTGAATTGTTTAAGTATACGCATACCTGCTATCGGGGTGAGCGTCCAGCGTGTGGGGAATGTCCCGCTTGCAAATTGCGATTGAAGGGATTCCAAGAGGCAGGTATTGAAGATCCTCTTGAATACGAAAACCATGAGTGATAATGGCAAATAAAAATTCCTTTGTCCATTAGTTTCTTTTCCATTCTGGACTCATTTCTTCGAAATTGGTATAAGATGACTTAATCTTTTTTATCATGATACTAATGATTAGAAGAAGGCAATATACTACAAGGAATGCAGAGCTTGACGAAAATAATGTTGTTGATCAAAGAATTGCTTAGTCTAACTCCATTAAATTAAGGATCCCCCTCTAATCTGAGGAAGGCAAATTATTTCTTCTCTTTATTGTACCAATTAGTTAAACGAGCAAAATATACCTCCAATTCCATCAAGACTCTTCATAGAGAGCCATGCTGCTCTTGCTTTCCCCCACTTTCACGGCGACGGTTTTTTCCGGAAAGACCTTTTTTAACTTATCGTGAATATATTTGGCAAGCAGTTCGCTCGTGGTGGCGGGCAAGGGAAGGAAACAAATATCCCCTCTGGGAAGGACGTAGCACTTATTGTGTACGAGAATCTCCACTTCCTTCTCGCCTTTTTTCAGTTCGATTTCCGGGTCTTCGGTGGGCACTAGCACATAATGATCTAGTTTATCCACAATTTGCCTTAGCTCTTTTTTTAGATCCATAAAATCCACTACAAATTGGTGCTCGTTCAAGTCATCGCTTATCTCCACAGAGACATAGTAATTATGCCCGTGGAGGCGAGAGCATTTATAATGGTCCTTGAGAAAATGACACGCACTGAATTTGACTTTTGTTTCATTGACTATAACTTTAAAACCCATCTGATTTCACGTTTATCTATTTTAAATTCTAATGTTTGTAATATATCGGCACATTTAACCTGCAAGAGGCCGTGAGCTTATTAACTATTGATGCTTTTTTAGTCCTTATGTCTATGGTTTAATAATTCCGGAGGGGAATGGAAAAGTTGTTTTCCTTCTGTATGCTTCTCCTTTTTATTTCCGCCATTGATTGTGTTAGGTGTGGGCATACATATTTCTTTTCTCCCATAGGTCGTTATCTTCTTCAACCCGAGGAAGGGAATGATATTGAAAACGCGGGATTATTCGCCGAATACTTTACGCAAATTAATCCCCAGCAGATAAAAAAGGCGCCCGATCAATATATCCTTTGCTTATCATTTTGGGATCTAAAACATCTATTAAACATCAAACCCAACATGGGCACCTTTTTGAACGAAATTTATATGTTTTCGTACTGCTTTATAGAGATTGTATATCAGTTCTGAATAATAACTTATTTATAAGATACATACAAAAAGGTCGTAATATATCTATGAACCCTCTTCTTTTTGGGGCAGATTTCTATGGATTTCAGAAAATTCGTCCCGCCGCAACATATAAATATCATTACATAACAATGAAATATATGATAGACAGAAAATTGTTTGAGATCGTGAGTAATGCATTAGGGACATCCTATGTTAAGCAATATCCCGACAATTTCGACACCCGAATTATAGTGCAAAAAACCTTATATCTCCTAACTCACGGCTCTTCTAATCCTCAAACAGAATTATCCTACAAATGGAATTTTTATTTGCACGGGCCTTATTCCCCGGAGATCTCCCATATGATTTATCATATGAATGAGGTCTGGGACGATATCCCCAACAAACACGTTGATTTAGAGGAAAAGGATCTTAAGAGTATTGAGCACTTTAAGCGCCTTAAAAAGGAGTTGGAGGAAAAGCTCAAGCACGATCTACAGCAAGTAAAGGAGGCCGAATTGTTCGAGATAGTTGCCACATTAATCTATCTCGCAGAACAGCTTAACAACGACCGAGAAAAGGTGCAAGAAAAATTCAGGGAATTCAAGCCAAAGCTCGATGACAAAATCTCTCGCGCTACATTTCAGCAGATATACTCCATGTTACAGAAATACAGTTATGTGTAAATCATGAATTTACTTCCAATTAGACTCATTCTATCTATGATCGCAAATTTTTCAAGGAGAGGAGAATGAAATGAAAACGCTCACGGGATTGCCGGCAGAAAAAAATATACTCGATCCAATTCACGGGCCAATTCCCATCACCCCGGTTGAGTATGAAATTATATCGAACCCTATTTTTCAGAGATTGAGATATGTAACCCAGCTGAGTCAGACATACCTGGTCTTTCCCGGTGCAACCCACAATCGATTTCAACATAGCTTAGGCACTGTATTCATTATGGATAAATTGCTCAATACCTTGAAGGAAAACGATTTTTTGCCAGGGAAGGGCGAGCATAAGGAAATCATCCAGAAAATGAGATTGGCTGCCCTATTACATGATTGTGGGCATATTCCATTTTCGCATACATTTGAAAGTAAAATGCAAAGCATTGATCATGAATACATTGGAAAATGCATTATTGAACAAAGTATCATCAATGAACAATTGGAAGATAACGGCATAAGTTCAAAGACTATCGGAGGTCTCATAACGGGCGAGCCAAATGCCAAGGACAAGCAGTTTCTTGAATTAACTACTCTGTTGCCCTTGTTGAGTTCTCATGCAGATTGCGATCGGATGGATTATCTATTACGAGATGCATACTTTACGGGGGTTCCCTACGGAACTTTTGATATTGACCGCATAACCAACTTCGTGGCTCTGGAGGACCAACGGATCGGTTATTTAGAAAAAGCACAAAACGCCTTGGAGGATTTCCTCTTTTCGCGCTTTCAAATGTATAAAATAGTTTATGTGCATAAGACGGTGATTGGATACGAGCTGTTACTGCAAAAAATATACAGAAAATTTATCGAAAACTACAGAGATGAGATAGAACTGCCCTTCTTTTTACCGAGCAGAGAAGATTTTAACTCTGCAGATTCAGAATGGTTCCAGGATACATTCTATAATCTCACCGAAAGTGACTTTTTTACCAGCGTGCAAAAGCTTTTGGACTCTCAAGCGCTTTCCGAGAATGAGCGGTCGGATTTGCAGAATCTCTATGAAAGGATTACCCATAGAAAGCCGATTAAAAACTGTTTTCGGTTCGATAATCTGACAGAGGCGGAGGAAACGGAGTATTGCGATAAAGAGGAGGATTGCTATGAGGTCTTAAAAGAAAAACCGGAGATTGTCAATCACTGGTCCTTTCTCCGGTATGACCCTGTCAACCCCGTCAAGGTTGCAGATTCCATCACTAGAGAAGAAGAAGAAGATATGCAAGACCCGAAATATATTCGAATAATAGATACAAATGCCGAACCAGGAGAGCAAATCAACCTTTTACAAACAAAAACTAATTCCTATATTAAAACACTCGCGCGACACCATAGAGTGTTAATTTCTTATTATCACGAAAAGGAAGAAGCTCAAACCTATATCAGGAAGTGCGCACGAAATATCATCTCTGCTGATAGCAACGAAAGCCACAGTGGATCAGCACGGGAATCAGTATAATTACTTTCATATGAAATTCATTATTCTATCTCCCCGAATTCTTTTAAATATCCGAGCTTTCTTACATTAAATAACTGAAAAAAGCCAAACAAGGAGGGTCAAAAAAGTGAGTATAGAAAAAAGTTTGAAAAAGTTTTTACACGTGCTTAAGAAGTTTGATTTTGTTGTGGAGGGCGAACCAGATGGCTTCGTGGCGCTTTGTAAATATAGGAACACATTAAAGCTCAAGATCCCCCAGAAGTATAAGAAAGCACTGAACCTTGAAGAAGATATGGAATTTGTAATAAGACTTGCAGAAACGAGTGAGGAAAAACCGTTTCTCGTCATTGATAATAGAATAGATCAGTTTAATTCTAGTTACCCAGAGCGATCTCTGTTTTCCCAAGGCAATTCGCTTGCAATCACCATTCCTGTAAAGTATGCCCGTGAATTAGGGGTCACGGAGGGCGACTTTGTTAGCGTCGATCTATTCCTAGGAACCTCCCTCCAGGTAAAACCATTGATTCATTTTCATTTTTCGGGGCAAAGTAAATCACAGATTGATGTTTAAATTCCTCTGGTTTTTGAGCCCGTCGATGCGAATCACAGGATTTCGGGATACACAGAAGTTCAAGCGACTCAAAATACGCTAAGTTTAAAGCAGAATTGGTTAAACGGCACCACTCATAATGTAGCAAAAATCTCTGCTTGAATTTTTTTTTATTTCTCCATCACAGAAAAATTCAAATTATGTTTCATTTTGCAATAATAGGAACCTTTAAATAGGGAAGTTGATAAAATAATTATTGCCCAATTGGTCAGAGGTTCAACCCCTTATCACCCCGTATAGAGGTGAATAGCCAATTCACGGTAAATATCAAATATTGTCGCATTAAGTGTAATTTACTCAGTTAGAATTCTTTTTCTATCCCACATAAAAGTTAAATATATCTAATATCTTATTGAGATCTTACGAAATGGCTCGAGAAACTGAATTATAAGCCGATTGATCCCTTATGAATAACAGAAACGAGGTACTTCAATACTTTGCAAAGAGAAACTTATTGAAAGTCTGCGATTAGAAGGCAAAAGCAAAGTTAAAAGAGGAAATTAAGAAGTTGAGACTGCTTTGCCGAGTTTTCTGAAGGAATAACTAGTCTATGCCTTCAAAATCACTCCTCTCCCGAAATAAAAATAAAAAAACCTCTATCTATTTTAGTAGGCAGATATCAATGCTGAAATCAAACAAATAACCAAAGAACTGCTTCAGGAATCCTCTGTAAAATTGCCCGATGCCATTATTGCCGCTACTTCTTTCTATTTGGACATTCCATTATTTACTTCTGATACTGGTTTTAACAACATCCCCGATTTAAATCTGGTCCTGTTTGAATTTTAAGGTTAAAGAGAACTTGTTCGAATTCCTCGCCGATAAAGTTGCCGAAGACATGCCCCTTTGGCCCATCCACCCCCGTTCCCAGGGACGGCTCAAATCCTTTGGTCTATGGGAAAAAGCCCTCCAAACCGAAAATTTAATACTGCTCCACCCGGTAGATTATCACGAGATGGTACGCCTGAACATGGATGCCCGCATCATGCTCACCGACAGCGGTGGTCTGCAGGAAGAATGCTGCGTGCTGGGAACCCCCTGCCTTACCCTTCGCTGGAATACAGAACGGCCGGTAACCCTGCGCGAACACAGCGGAGCCAGCGTGCTGGTGGGAAATAACGTACAACGCATACGGAAGGAATACCGGGATACCCTAAAGCTCAACCGAAAACCCCAACGGCCGGAATTGTGGGACGGACGAACAGCAGAGCGTTGCGTGAAAGCCATTGTCGATTATGATAGGGTGAATGTAAGTGGTGAAGATTGAAGAAATGATTTACGAATTAATGCGAATTAAGAGCGAATTAAAGCGAAATTGGGATGGCTGACATTGTTTATAAGGAGGAAAGTTACCTCATTATTGGGGCGTGCATGCGGGTACATAAGGAATTGGGTGGAGGTTTCCTTGAAGCAGTATACCACGAAGCTCTTGAAAAAGAATTTAATAAATCGAACATCCCATATGAAAGCCAAAAGAAACTCAGCTTGTTTTACGGTGGAGAGCGCTTGAAAAAATTTTACAAAGCAGACTTTCTCTGCTATGAAAAGATCGTGCTGGAAATTAAAGCAGTGGACTATCTGAATCAGAACATGCAAAACACGTTATTTAATTATTTGAAAGCTACCAAAATGAAACTTGGTTTACTGGTCAACTTCGGTAAACGTTCCCTGGAATACAAACGTATCCTTAACCCCAACGTCAAACCTTCGCAATAATTCGCTAAAAATTCGCACCAATTCGTAAAACAAGGAACAATGATCAACCAATCCAAATCTCTCATCTTCTCCCGTTCACATTTTCTCACACTCTCATTCTCTCATATTCTCATGTTCTTTCTATATTTTTTCGTGTCATTCCGGCTAAAATTTGGATATCCCTAAAAAACATTTTTCGAAATAAATTCGTTTGCATTTTATGCAATACGTGCCATATTTTTATATTTTTGTAGGAAACACTATATAAAATGAAGATAGTCATTTCTATATTGTTAATAATGCTTTCCGCTTCCCTGTTTGCCCAGGAAGAAGTGCCTTTTACTTTAGAAGACAGAGACAGGCTTATCAGGCTGGAAGCAGAACAAAAGGCATTGCGCAATGAAATGAATGCCAGATTTGAAAGCCTTGAAAATGAACTGAGTGCGAGAATAGGAAGTCTTGAAAATGAATTCGGTACCAAACTGGAAAGTCAACAAGGTCAGATAGATGATTTAAAAATCATGTTCAGGTGGGGTTTTAGCATTTTAATAACCCTGATGCTTTTTATCCTGGGTTATATTATCTGGGACAGACGCACAGCACTTAATCCCATAAGGGAAAGGGTTGAGCAGGAAAAAATTGAAGTGGAGAAAATAAAAGCCGTACTGAAAGAAATGGGTGAAAGCGACCAGAAAATTGCAGAAATACTTAAACGGACGGCTATGTTTTAAGAAAAAAATCGCCTTCTTCCATTCACATCTTCTCACATGCTACTTTTCTCCCATTCTCGTCTTCTCACCTTCTCATGTTCTCAAGTACATATCTTTTCCGTGTTAATTCGTGTTAATTCCTGCCGGCCCGCCTGCTGCTGGACAGGCAGGCAGGCGTGGAATTCGTGGACAATCTTGACCGGCTCCTGACGCTTCTTTAATATCTGTGGTAAACTATTCCCCTATCCATCCACTATGCGAAATACCCAAAAACATCCCGAAGTCCTTCCCGTACATCTCCCCAAAATCTGCAGCCACTTTCATCTTAAACTGCCAGGATGGCCGTTCCGGCAATTGGTAGGTCAACTCTGTAAGAACAGAATATTCCTTTTTAGCAGGTTCAAAAGGGCTACCATTGGTTCCGCAGTTCATGGAGTAATTCACCAGCGCCCTGTAATGAAGGTTATCAAAAAGCCAACCTTTTATCCCCAGATGGTGGGCCACCACTTTGTTGTTGATCAATATCTGCCCGGAAGATTTCCGGTCAATCACTGGAGAAGTGATCAGCGGCGTACCTATGATATAGCCATGGATAGCCCAACCGGAAGAATAAATGGTATGATTAAAATAGTTGTCATTGCCTCCCACAATCTCCCCGTCAATTCTATGGCGTTCCCCGCTTTGGTCAGTGGTGTGTAAAAACTCATACAAGGCGTTTTGCATAAGGGGTTTCCTTTTTT